>JBJMKZ010000026.1:0-24492 GCA_045805565.1 Solirubrobacteraceae bacterium
CCGGGCCGGCGCGGCTTCCAGTGGGTCAAGTGGGTGGTGCGGCTCGAGTTGCACGACGGCGCCGACCTGGGGGCTCCGGCCTCGACCGTCTGGAGCAGCTTCACCCCGGAGGGCCGCGGACGGGCTTGACCCGGGCGTTTCCGTGCTGGGGGCCCGGGTAACAGCGCGCCATGAGCAACGAGGATCGCCAGCGCATCCTGAGGCGGGCCGGATCACAGCCCGCCGAGGCCGAGACCCGCACACGCGCGCGCGACAGCCGCGAGGCCACGCGCCGCGAAGACGCGGAGCTCGAGGGCGAGGAACCGCCGGGCGAGCCCGAGAGCCAGCCCGCGCCGCTCGCCGAAGATTCAGAGGGTCCGCCCCGCCCGCGGCGTTGACCGCGACGCGCCGCGGAGACGTCGCGACGCGGCGGCCCCAATATGCTGCGACCCGTGAGCGAGCCAGACCACCGGTTGTGACGCCAGCGCCCCTTTACCTGGAGCCCGGGCGAGGGACCCGCCACCGACGGCGTGGCCGGCGAAGCCGGCGCGCCACGTTCGCGAGCCGTCGGCGGCGTCCCGAGATCCCGTCCACCCCGCTGATCATGGCGGTCGCGGCGGTCGTGGGAATCGGGGCCGGATTGGCGCTGCTGCACTTCCGAAGCGATAATGGGCGCGCGGTGGCGGAGAGCTTCGCCCGCGCGTGGCACCGCGGCGACTATTCGGCCATGTATGCGCTGGTGGATCCCACGCAGCGGCGCTCGCTGCCACGCCCAGCGTTCAACGCCGCCTACCGTCGCGCCGCCACCACCGCGACCGCCACCCGAGTCGCCACCGGTCGGCTGCGCCAGGCGGGCGATGATTGGATCCTTCCGGTCAGGGTCCGCACCCGCGCGTTCGGCGTCGTCGCCGGGACCGTGCGGCTGTCGACGACCACCGGAGAGCAGAGGTGGGTGCACTGGTCGCCCACGCTCACCTTCCCGGGCCTGACCGCCGGCGCCACGCTGTCCCGCCACACCCGGCCCCCCCGTCGCGCCCCGCTGCTGGCGCGCGACGGCCGTCCGCTGACCGACGCCGACGGCCTGCCCACGCAGCTCGGCACCGCGACCGGCTTCACCGGAGACCTGGGTCGCGCGAAGGGCGCCCAGCGACGGGCCCTGGTGGCGGCGGGTTTCCCGGCCGACACCGCGGTCGGCGTATCCGGGCTGCAGCAGGCGTTGGACGACCGCCTCCGGGGACTACCCGGCGGGACGTTGTTGGCGGCCGGGAGGGTGCTGGCCCGCTCGACCCCGGTCCCGGCGGCGCCTATCCGAACCTCGCTGGATCCGCGTATCCAGCGCGCCGCCCAGGACGCATTGGGAGGGCAGTTCGGCGGTGTCGCCGCCCTGGAGCCAGGCACCGGCGAAGTGCTGGCGCTGGCGGGGATCGCGCAGGACGGCGCGCAGCCGCCAGGCTCGACGTTCAAGATCATGACCGTCACCGCTGCACTCGAATCGGGTCTGGTGACGCTGCGTAGCAAGTTCCCGGTCAAGACCGGCGCCGACGTCGGCGGACGCTTCCTGGCCAACGCCCACGACGAGGCCTGCGGCGGCGACCTCACCGAGTCGTTCTCGAAGTCGTGCAACTCGGTGTTCGCGCCGCTGGGAGTCAAGCTGGGAGCCCGCCGGCTGGTCGACGTGGCGCAGCGCTTCGGGTTCAACCAGCCACCCGCGATACCGGGCGCCAAGCCTGACGTCATCCCCTCGGCGGGCGATATGACGGATCCCGCCGAGGTGGGCGCCTCGGCGATCGGACAGGGCCGGGTGCTGGCCACCGCGCTGGGCATGGCCCGGGTGGGCTCGGTGATCGCCAACGGCGGCCTGCGTCCCCGGCTCACGCTTCTCCACGGCGAGCGCCCACGGCTGGTCCGGGCGACCAGCCCCAAGGTGGCCGGGCTGGTGCGGCAGCTGATGCTCTCCGTGGTCAACGGCGAGGGTGCCACCGGGAACTCCGCCGCGATCAGCGGGCAGAAGGTCGCCGGCAAGACCGGCACCGCCGAGCTGGGTGGCAATCAGCCCAACGACGCCTGGTTCGTCGCCTTCGCGCCGGCTCCCGCCCCGAAGCTGGTCGTCGGGGTGCTGGTCGTCAACGGAGGCTTCGGCGGCGAGACCGCGGCCCCGATCGCCAGGCAGGTCCTGCTGGCAGGGCTCGGTGGCGGATGACGACGGGCGCCACCACGCCGGCGGGGCCGCCCCCCCGGGCAGACGACATAGAGCTGACCCGGCACGAGACCCGGGACCGGATCATCACCGGGACCGTGACCGTGGTTCCGTTCCTGGCCATCGGCGCCGTGGCCTGGCAGGCCTGGGCCAGCTTCCTGCATCCGAGCGACTTCGTGGTCTTCGCCATCCTCTACGTCGCGACCGGGCTGGGCGTGACGGTCGGGTTCCATCGCCTGTTCACCCATCGCAGCTTTGCCACCACCCGGTCGGTGCGATGGCTGCTGGCCGTGCTGGGGTCGGCGGCCATCGAGGGACCGGTGATCTCCTGGGTCGCCGACCATCGCAAGCACCATGCCTTCTCCGATCGCCCCGGTGATCCCCACAGCCCGCACGTCGACCATGGCGGGGGCTGGCGCGGGGCGCTGAAGGGACTGCTGCACGCGCACGTGGGATGGCTGTTCCTGCACACCCAGCGGGGGGCGCGGGACCGCTACGCGCCCGACCTGCTGGCCGATCCAACGGTCCGTTTCGTCGACCGGACGTTCGTGGTGTGGGTGGTGGCCGGGCTGGGCGCCGCGTTCGGACTCGGAGTGGCGATCGGCGGGTCGGTCGAGGCGGGGCTGACCGGGCTGTTGTGGGGTGGCGCCATGCGGATGCTGGTGCTCCACCACGTGACCTACAGCATCAACTCGCTGTGCCACTTCTTCGGGCGCCAGCGCTTTCCCACCGGGGACGAGTCACGCAACCTCACCTGGCTGTCGCTGCTGTCGTTCGGCGAGTCATGGCACAACAACCACCATGCCTTCCCGACCTCCGCCGTCCACGGCCTGAGGCGGTGGGAGCCCGACATCTCGGGCGCGGTCATCCGGATGCTCGAGGCGCTCGGCCTGGCCTGGGACGTCGTCCGGGTCAGCCCCGCCCGTCAGGCGCGCAAGGCCGCCGCTCAGGGCTCGCAGGCGTAGGCTCTGGGGCCGGCCCCCGGCCGCCCGTTCGATGCGCTACGCAAACCCGGCACCCCTTCGCCGCGAGCTCGAGGCCGCCCTTCCCGAGCGCCCGTTCTCGGTCGTCTTCTGGGACGGCAGCCGCCTGGCCTCGACCGACGGGCAGGCGCCGACGTTCAGCGTGCGCTCGCCCGACGCCGTCGCCTACGCGCTCCTGGCCCCGGGCCAGCTGGGGATCGGCCGGGCCTACGTCGCGGGCGAGCTCGAGGTCGACGACCTCGACGCCGCGCTGGAGGTGGTCGACCGCTGGCGATCCCCTCCGCTCGACCGCGCCGCCCGCCTGCGGCTCGCGGTGGCAGCCGCCCGAGCCTGTGGCCTGCGACGCCCGCCCCCCCGCCCGCAGGCCGAGCTCGTGCCGCGCGGGCGCCGGCACACCCGCGCCCGCGACGCTCGCGCGGTGCGTCACCACTACGACGTCTCCAACGACTTCTTCGCGCTGTTCCTCGACGACTCGATGACCTACAGCTGCGGCATCTTCTCGCGCGGCGCGACCACCCTGGACAAGGCGCAGGAGGCCAAGCTGGAGATGGTGTGCCGGAAGCTCGAGCTCGGCCCGGGCCAGCGGGTGCTCGACGTCGGGTGCGGGTGGGGCAGCTTCGCGATCCATGCCGCCGGCCGCCACGGCGTCGAGGTGGTGGGGATCACGTTGTCCGAGCCGCAGGCGCGGGCCGCACGCGAGCGCGCCCGCGAGGCGGGGCTGGGCGACCGCATCGATATCCGCGTCGCCGACTACCGCGAGCTCTCCGGCGAGCGCTTCGACGCGATCGCGAGCATCGGGATGGTCGAGCATGTCGGCGCGAGCCGCATCGACCTCTATGTGAGGCGACTCTCGGCGCTGCTGGTTCCGGGCGGGCGATTGCTGAACCACGGGATCGCACACCTGCGTCACGGCGACCCGGAGGTCGGCCCGTTCTCGGAGCGCTACGTGTTCCCGGACGGCGCGACCCTGCACGTCTCGCGCATCCTGCTCGCGCTCGAGCGGGCAGGGTTCGTCACCGACCACGTCGAGGGCTTCGCCGCCGACTACGCGCAGACGCTGCGTCACTGGATCCAGCGTCTGGACGGCCGCCTGGAGGACGCGATCCGCCTGGCCGGGCCCGAGCGGGCCCGCGTCTGGCGCCTTTACCTGCGAGCCGCCCGGCGCGGATTCGAAACCGGCTACACCTCGATCTATCAGGTGCGCGCCACTCTCCCGGCCGGAGGCTGACCGCCCGGCGTATCAGCGGCGCGCCGACGATCGACCCCGGGGACACGACGCACCATTCCGCGGCGAGTTTCACGGCTCGGCCTGCGCGGTAAACGTCCGCTAGCCGGCCAATCGAGCTCCAGGAGGTGACGTGGCGCGCCAACCGCCCGGCGATCAGTCGGTGGGCGAGCTGGTCAGGCAACTGTCGGAGCAGGCGACCCGACTGGCGCGCCAGGAGGTCGAGCTGGCCCGGGTCGAGCTGGGCGCCAAGGGGAGGCGCGCCGGCCTGGGGGCGGGCATGTTCGGGGCCGCCGGGCTGGTCGGGCTGTTCGGCCTGGGCGCGCTTACGGCGGGGCTGATCCTGGTGGTGGCCACCCAGCTGGATGCGTGGCTGGCCGCATTCATCGTCGCCGGCGGCTACGCGCTGCTGGTCGGGATCCTGGCGCTGATCGCGCGCGTCAAGGTCAGGCAGGCGACGCCGCCGGTGCCCGAGCAGGCAGGCGAGAGCGTGAAGGAGGATGTCGAATGGGCCAAGACGCGGGCCAGAGCCGGCCGGCAGTAGAAGGCCGGCCGCGCTCCGAGGAGGAGATCCGAGAGGACATCCAGCAGACCCGCGAGGAGCTGGGCGAAACGGTCGAGGCGCTGGCCGCCAAGTCCGATGTCAAGGCCCGCGCTCAGGACCGGGTGTCGGAGACGCGCGAGCGCGTGACGGTCAAGAAGGACGAAGTCGTGGGCAGGACCCGGCAGGCGATGCCCGAGTCCGCGTCGGCCGGCGCTGCGCAGGTCGTCTCGACGGTGCGGGAGAACCCGCGGCCGTTCGCTCTCGCCGGCGCGTTCCTGGCGGGCTTTCTGATCGGCCGGCGCCGTTCGCGCTGAGCCGGCCGCGATTCGCATGGCGCCACCCGACACAGCACCGACGACGGATTCGGGTCACGACCGGGACGGCGGTCGTCACCCGCCGCCCACCCCGACCAGGCTCGGCCCGCGTTCGTGGTTCGGTGTCCTCAGGCGGACGGTCCGTGAGTTCCGGGCCGACAACCTGACCGACTGGGCCGCCGCGCTGACGTACTACGGCGTGCTCGCGATCTTCCCGGCGCTGATCGTGTTGGTCGCGATCCTCGGCCTGGTCGGCAGCTCGGCGACGCAGCCGCTGATCGGCAATCTGGGGGCCGTCGCGCCGGGGCCGGCCAAGCAGATCTTCACGACCGCCGTGGCCAACCTGCAGAAGAGCCAGCAGACCGCGGGCATCGCGTTCATCGCCGGCCTCGCCGCCGCGCTGTGGTCGGCTTCGGGCTACGTCGCGGCGTTCATGCGCGCGTCGAACGCCGTCTACGAGATCGACGAGGGCCGCCCGATCTGGTGGTCGGCCCCGGTTCGCCTCGGGGTGACCCTGGTACTGGTGGTGCTGCTGGTGATCAGCGCGCTGGCCGTGGTGCTGACCGGTGACGTTGCCGGCCAGGCGGGCAAGGCGCTCGGCCTGGGCTCGGTGGCGGTGGCCGCCTGGGACGTCCTCAAGTGGCCGGTGCTGGTGCTGATCGTCAGCTTCATGTTCGCGCTGCTCTACTGGGCCGCCCCCAACGTGAAGCACCCGGCCTTTCGCTGGCTGAGCCCCGGAGGCGTGGTCGCGGTGGTGGTCTGGATCATCGCTTCGGCGGCCTTCGCCTTCTACGTCGGCAACTTCGCCTCCTACAACAAGACCTACGGGGCGTTGGCCGGCGTGGTCGTCTTCCTGGTCTGGCTGTGGATCTCCAACATCGCGGTGCTGCTGGGCGCAGAGCTGAACGCGGAGCTCGAGCGGGGGCGCGAGCTCGAGGCGGGCCAGCCGGCCGAGGAGGAGATCCTCGTCACTCCGCGAGCCGCCCCGAAGAGCTAGATGAAGGAGATGACATGAAACTGCTGTTCCTGCCGGTGAGCATCGCCGGCGGCCTGGTCTCCGGCGTCGTCGCCAAGAAGGTCTTCGACCAGGTCTGGGGGATGATCGACGAGGAGGAGCCCCCGCAAGCCAAGCACCGGGAGATCGACCATCGCAAGCTGGTCGCCGCGCTCGCCATCCAGGGGGCCATCTTCCGGCTGGCGCGCGGCTTCACGGACCACGGCACCCGTCGCGCCTTCGCCGGCCTGACCGGCACGTGGCCGGGCGAGGAAGCGCCCGAGCCCGAATAGCGGCCGCGACGCGGTCACAGGGTGCAGCCGCCTTGCCCGCCGGCGACGAGCGGCTCAGTCCGGCGCAGGCAAAGCGGCTACGGACCGGCGGGAGAGGTGCAGTCGACCGGCGGGTCGGCCGGAACCAACGTGTGCATGATGTAGCGCCCGTCGTTGAGGTAATAAACCCGCAGCGGCACGAAGCAGCGCGCCGGAGGCTTGGCCTCCGGGTACAGCCCGTCGATGTAGTACTGGCAGTAGACGACGTGGGGGTTGAAGCGGTGGCAACCGGTCACCCCGAAGGCCGGCGCGTTCACGGCACGGGCGATGTTCGCGGCGTACTGCTGCGCCTTGGCGAGTGCGCGCGCGAGGGTGAGGGTGTGCGCATCCGCGGGCGTCGCCGCGGCTCCCAGCGTGGCGGCGGCCAGCACCGCGATCCAGCGTCTCCGCCTCATCCCTGACGACCGTACCGGATCGAACGCCCTACGGCGACCGGTTGCCGCCGGCACGGCGCGCGGGTGCGCGGGTGCGCGGGTGCGCGGACGTAGGCCCCGCCCAACCGACGAGGTCGGTGCAGATAGTCTGGACGCCTCACGTCGAGGAGGTAGCGCGTGCCCGAGACAACCGAAACCGGCGCCGGCGAGGTCGGCCAGCGTTACTTCGCCGCCGTGGCGGGGCGCGACGTCGACGCGATGCTCGCCTGCTGGGCGCCGGACGGCGTCGAGGTCGTCTCCGGTGAGCGGATTCCCCTGCCCGACGGCTTCCGCGCCTACTTCGGCGAGGTCTTCGGCGCCTTCCCGGACTTCGCCTTCACCATCCTCGACACCGTCGCCGAGGGCGATCGCTTCGTCTGCCGCTACCGCATCACGGGCACGTTCGCCGGCCCGGGCGGCTTCCAGGGCATGGAGCCGAACGGCGCCCGCATCTCCCTCGAGGGATGCGACGTGCTGCAGGTGCGCGACGGTGCCATCCATCGCAACGACGCGTTCCTCGACGGCATGCAGATCGCCCGGGCCCTCGGGGTGGTCCCGGCCGCCGACTCGGTCCAGCAGGAGAGGCTGACCAAGCTCGTCAATCTCAGGACCCGGCTGGCCACGTGGGCGATGGTGTCGCGACCCCGGCAGGTGGCGAACGGGGTGTGGATCGTGCGCGGCGGCTTCCCGGTGAAGTCTTTCAACGTCTACCTGCTCGAGGACGGGGACGGTGTCGCGGTGTTCGACGCCGGCATCCACGCGATGACCAGGGGGCTCTCGGCGATCGGGGCGCGCATGGGCGGGATCAGGCGGGTCATCCTGGGCCATGGTCACCACGATCACCGAGGGGCGGCACCGGGCCTCGGCGCGCCGGTGTACTGCCACCCCGCCGAGGTGCCCGTGGTCGAGGGCGACGGCGGCTGGAGCACCTTCGACTTCTCGAAGCTCAATCCCATCGGGCGGTTCCTGATGCCGCGGCTGCTTCGCAGCTGGGACGGCGGGCCGACCGGGGTCGAGGGCACGCTCGGCGAGGGTGACGAGGTGCTGGGATTCCGGGTCGTGCACATCCCGGGCCACTCGCCCGGGCAGATCGCCCTGTTCCGGGAATCGGACCGTCTGGCACTGACCACGGATTGCTTCTACACACTCGATCCGCAGACGACCCGCAAGGGGCCCCCGCGACTGCCGCACGCCGCCTTTACGCCCGACCCGGAGACGGCGCGGGCGAGCATCCGCAAGGTCGCGGCGCTGGAGCCCAGGGAGGCCTGGCCGGGGCACGCAGAGCCGGTGACCGGCGATGTGCGCTCGCAGCTGGAGGCGGCCGCGGCATAGGGCCAGTGGATCTCGCTGCGCGGGCGCGCGAGTGCCTGCACCGCTCGCCCCGCCGTTGCGCCGCGGCGCACCTGCGGTCAAGATGCTTCCCGTGGCCGCCTCGACTGGGCCAGAGCCGCCTCGCAGCTGCCCCCGGTGCGGAGCGCTGGCGCCCGCCGACGCAGCCCAGTGCCCCAACTGCGGGCGGGCGCTCGGACCCGGCAGGGGTCCCAGCGGCGCGGCGATCGCCGCCGTGGCGCTGGTGGCGCTGCTGGCCGGCATCGTGATCGCCCTCGTCCTCTCCGACCAGAACCGACACCGCACCGCCACCAGCACTCACACGACGCAGACGGTCAGCGTCCCCGCGGCGCCGCCGCCTCCCTCCACCGTGACGGTTCGGACCCGCACCGTCACCACCCCGGTTCCCCCGACGACCACGGTTCCGTGAGCCCCCTCGGCGCGCCGCGTCCCTGAGAGATCCGTCAAGCTCAGCGCCAGCCGCTGTACAGCATGGCGACGGCGCCGGTTAGCAGGAGCGCCGAGAAGCCCAGGCGTGCGAGTCGCGCCCGGGGGTCGCGCGACGAGGCTCGCGTCGGCTCGAGCACCAGACGCCCGGCCGCGTAGGCGCCGACGACGGCCACGAACATCGTCCCGGGAACGTGCAGCGCCGGCCTCGCGGCCAGAGCGCCCACGAGCACCACGGCCGCAAAGATTGCCTCCAAGAGCTGCGTTGGGTAACGACGGCGCCATCGTCCGTGCTGGTCCGGCAGCCGGACACCGAGCCGCCCCGCGGTCTCACGACCGCCGCAGCAGCCGTTCATCAGGCAGCCGACGCGGGTCAGGATCAGCCCAACCAGCATCGTCACCACCGCCGCATCCCAGAACGGCCAGAACGGCAGGTCGGCGAGCGGGAGCACCACGATCGAGGCGCCGACGCCCCCCACCAGGCCGCCGTAGAGCGCCGCGCCTCCGTCCGAGCGCCTCCACAGCCGACGCGGGTCCTCGCGAAACACCCGGAGGTGCTCGATCACGAACCACAGTCGCGCCCCGACCAACGCCGGCACGAGCAGCACGACGATCGTCAACGCGGCCGTGCGCTCGTCGAGCCCCTCCGTCCCGGCGACGGCGGCGCCGGCCAGCACGCCCGCGACGCAACCGAGGTAGAGCATCGCCGTGTAGCTGGGGACCCGCAGCCGCCCGATCTCGAGCAGGTGGCGCCGCCCGAGCACGAACCGCGTGGGAGAAGCGCCGGGCGGGCTCACAACAGGCCGGCGGCGACCAGGGCGACCCCGGCGACGATTGCGGCATCGGCGAGATTGAACGTCGGCCACCTCCACAGCACGATGAAGTCCACCACGCAGCCGCGGAGGAGTCGGTCCGCGAGGTTGCTCGTCGCGCCGCCGAGCGCCAGCCCGAGGCCGACCGCCAGGCCGGGTGCGGATTGCGCAGAGCCGGGCGGGGCAGTCGCCACGACGAGCGCGAGGACCGCCACCACCGCGATCCAGGCGATCACCGCCGGCCCGCCACGAAGCCCCAGCGCCCCCAGTCGCGCGGTGTGGACGAGCCGCAGCCCGACGGCGGGGACCGGGGCGTGACGCTCACGGGCGGCCAGGCACCTCAGGGCCAGGTACTTGCTGGCCTGGTCGAGCGCTCCCGCGGCGGCCGCGGCGGCCAACAGGGTTGCACCGCTCATCCTGCGTGGGCCTCCCCGATCGCCACCATGCCGCGAAGCCTAGATCGACCCGTACCCGAGCGCAGCGTCCCGAGGTGGGAGCAGGCGGTCGGCCACCGGCGGGCGTCAGAATGTCGTGACCACCGCGGCGCTGCGCCGCCTTCGATCGGCGGTGCAGCGCCCCCGGGTGCCATGCCCTCGAACCACGACGCCAGCCGTTCCCAGCGATGACCGAGGCAACCAGCCTGGAGCTGCACCTGGACGGACAGCCCGTGCCCGCGCGCCTGGCGCTGCCCGAGGGCCCGGGCCCGCATCCCGGCGTGCTGGTGATCCACGAGCTGTGGGGGCTGACCGCCGATATCGAGAGGATCTGCGAGCGCCTGGCGACCGCCGGGTACGCGGCGCTTGCCGGCGAGCTCTACGGACCCGGTCCGCGCCCGCTCTGCATTGCCCGAGCCATACGCGACCTCACCCGCGCCGAGGGCGAGCTCGGCATGAGCCGCGCCAAGACGGCCTTCGAGCTGCTGCGCCGCCGCCCCGAGGTAGACGCCTCCCGGACCGGGGCGATCGGCTTCTGCATGGGCGGCGGTTTCGCGCTGCTGCTCGGTGCCACCGAGGACCTGCGCGCCACGAGCGTCAACTACGGGCGCGTGCCGGAGTCCACCGCCCGGTTGGCTGGCCTCTGCCCCGTGGTGGGCAGCTACGGGGGAACGGATCGCGACCTGCTGCCTCACTTCGAGCGCCTGCGAGGCTTCCTGGAGGAGAACTCGATCCCTCACGATGTCGAGCTCTATCCGCAGGCCGGGCACAGCTTCATGAACCGCACCGTCCCCGGCCCGGCCGCCCGGCTCGTGCGGCCCCTCGCGGCGATCGAATACCGCCACAGCGAGGCCGAGGACGCCTGGCGCCGGATCCTCGCCTTCTTCGCAGAGCACTTGGGCGACTGAGGCGCCCGCCACGTCGGTACTAGCCGCGGCCGGCCAGGACCAGCCGCGCGATGTCGAGCACCTGCTCGGCACCCAGGGAGTCATAGGGCCGGCGCTCCAGGGCCTCCAACGCCTGATGCTCCTCGGGACGGTCGCGAGCCAGCTCGCGCAGCGTCGCGGTCAGGCTGCCGACTTCACCCGCCTGCGCCTCGAGGATGCGCACCTGCGCCGGGGGGAGCCCCCGGCGCAGGTCGTCGTCGTACAACCCGCCGCCGGACATCGTGAGCGACCAACTGTAACTCCAGGTCGCGCCGGGCCGGCAAGCGACGCGGTGCCGTGCGCGAAGGTCACAGGGCTCTGAAAGCGGGCTCTCAGTGGCTGACCGAGACCAGCTCGTAGTGCTCGCTTCCGTCGGCCACCGCCTCCTTCAGCTCACCCACTCCCTTGGCGTACCACTTGTTCTCGGACTGGGGATCCAGCGGCGAGGTCTCCACGGTCTCCAGCACGTTGGTGAAGGTGCCGTAGGGGACGGTCACCGTCTCGTTCAGGCTCAGCACCTTGGCCTGGTCCTCGGCCACGCCGGGGGCGTCCTCCTCCTTGTAGGTGTCGCCCACCTTGGGATTGGCCTCCTGGATGATCCCAGGCTTGGCGCCGTTTTCGCCGGCCTTCCAGGAGTCGCTGGCCAGCACGAACTTGCTGCCCTTGAGCTCGAACGAGTCCTCGCCCATGTACCAGACGTTGCCCTGGTTGTCCTGGGCGTAGTAGTCATCGGTCTTCTCGATCACCTTCCCCTTGACCGCGACCTCGTCATGGACCGCGCGGGCCTTGACGCCGTCGATGGTGGGGGTCTTGCCGGTCACCGACTCGGTGTCGGTGGAGGGCTGCTTGTCCACCTCGCCGGTGAAGTGGAAAGTGGTCCCCGACGGGAACGGCAGCCAGGGGTTGTCGATCGTCGTCGACTTGGTGAAGTCGTTGGGGTTGAAGTTCGTCGCGGCGCTGGCCGGGGCCGCCAGGGCCAGGGCGCCCAGCAGCGCGCCTGCCAAGGCGGCGGTGAGAGGTAGGCGCGACATCGCACAGCTCCTTTCTCGGCGGCGCCTGCACGGGGCGACACGCCGTAGATCGTCCACCTGAAGCCGGGTCGAAAAGACGTGGTACCAGCGGCGGATAAAGCCTTGATGAGAGCCGTCCTCGACGTGGCTGGCGATGTCCCGCCGGTGGCCGAAGGGTTCCTCGAACTGGCCCGGCCGTGGTTTGTACGCCTACTTCCCCCGCCACGGTTTCATGGCGCGTGGCACTACGACGCTACAGGCTGGGTGAGCACGCGTTCGAGCACAAAGGTCTCGATGCCCAGGTCGGGATCGATGTGGTTCTGGCTCAGGTAGGCGATGACCTTACGGCGGGTGAGGTCCTCGATGGCGGCGGTGAGCGCGTCGCCCATGGTGTCCTGAAACTCCTTGCGGGTATCGAGGACCTGCTTGTGGCGCCCATGCTCGACCAACGTGCGCTCTCCCTTGGTCAACGTGTCACGCATCACGCAGGTCACCAGGTCGTCGGCGATATAGGTGCGCGCTTGGGTGGGGCCACGCCCGGTGTATTCGCGCAGCACATGCACGACCGCGTTGGAGATCGCCACCGCCAGCTTTTGCTGCTCTGGGTGATGCTCTTCGGTGCTGGGCATCCCAGCCCCCTAACGGCCCATCCTGCAAGGCATGCCGCGCGCGAGGCTGAGGATGGACAGCGAGAACCCAACGGCGGGCTGCACCCAGCATACTCCGATCAGGCCCGGGCACGTGGAGCGCTGACCCGGAGAAGGTCTCAGCGGGTTGAAGAACGTCTGAGCGCGCCAGCATCTGAAACCTCGCGCCCGGACGCGGCCGCGAAAGAGCGTATCGTTGGGGAGACGCCCGTGAGCCTCTCGCCGCACCGCTCACTTTCGGGCCGACCGCTTCGAGCGGGTGCGGAGATCGGAGGCGGCCATGCAGCTTCAGCCCTCGCCTCGAAGTTTTCGTGTCGAGGCACAGCTCGAACGTGGAGTCGCCGTGCTATCGCTGTTTGGCGCCCTCGACATGTTCGCCATCGACCTCTTCGAGACCAAGCTGAAGACCGTCGAGGTACAGGCTCGCCGCGTCGTCTTGGACCTGCGCGGCCTGACCGCGCTGGAGAGCAGCGGGCTGGGAGTCATCCTCAGAGCCCAAACGCGCTCCCGCGTGGACGGATGGCACCTCGCAGTGGTGCGGGGGATCCCGAAGGTCGATGCGGTGTTCTCCAAGTCCCCCCTGGCCCGCGGGGTCAGGATGGTCAAGAACCCCGACGGGCTGTTCTCGCCGCGATCTGAGCCCGTTGCGGGCTGAGCCAGAAGAAACTCTTCGCAAAATGCGGCCTTCGGAAGGCTGATAACCCGGTAATTGCCGATTTCCCGGCACCCGAGTGAGCCGACCTGTGATAGTGGGCAATTCGCTATAGGACCGCGTTCCGTCTGCTCGGCGGAAACGGGCCTGGAAAGGGGGGTTCATGGCTCTTGCCGACCCCACCCCCGCGTTTCGCGGCTACCAGGACGAGGTCTGGGAGCTCATGCGCGGCGGACACCCTCTCGGCGGCGTAGAGGACGCCATCGAGCAAACCGAAGTGGGCGAGGACCGCAAGGTCGCGCTGTGGCTGCTGGCCTTCTCGCTCAGCGACCCCGAGCAGGCACCGGACGATGGATTGCGAGGCCGTGACGAACCGCTCCAGGGCGCGGCTCGAGGGCGTCATCTGTCGCTCGTTACCGACCCGCTGAGCTAAGGGGGCACGCGATGTCCGACAAGCCGCTATCAGCGGGCGCGCATGACGCAACCCAGGCCTACCTGCGCGAGCAGGCGCGTATGGCTAGGCGCCAGCGCAGAAAGGCGCAACGCAGAAAGGCGGAAGCCGGCGACGACGGCAATGGTCGGCTACCCGCCGCGCACCCGCTCGAGTTCGACGAACGCGGATTTCCAGTTCCCCAGTCCCATGACGAGGGGTTCACCGAACGGGTCAGGCGTCTGCTGGCTATCTCCCCCTAGATCGGAACTGGGAGAGCCCCGTGGATCACGGGGCTCTCGATCAGTCGGGGCGGTCGGATTTGAACCGACGACCTTTCGGCCCCCAGCCGAATGCGCTACCAGGCTGCGCCACGCCCCGGGTCCAAGCGGGCGACGGGAATCGAACCCGCCCTAGGAGCTTGGAAGGCTCCTGTGCAACCACAACACTTCGCCCGCGGGTAGGGCCTGATGATAGCCCCGCGGGGCGCCGGCTCGCGGCTACTTCGCCGGGCCGTGACGACGCACCTCGGTCGGGACCTGGCCGCCTGGGTCGGGGAGGCCGGGGGGCGGCCACGCGCCGAACCAGTTGTCGCGACCGCCGTCCAGCGTCACCACCGAGCCGCTGAGCGCCCGGCCCAGCCGCGAGGCCAGCAGGGCGATCAGCCAGGCGTGCTCCTCCTCACGGCCGAGACGTTGGAGCGGGACCGTGCCGGCGGCGGCGCGCCACACCTGCTCGGGGTACTTGCGGATGGACTCGGTCTCGAAATGGCCGGCCGCGGCCGCCACCACGCTCACGCCGTCCTGCGCCCACTCTGCCGCGAGCTCGCGCGTGAGCGCCTCCACCGCCGCCCGGGCGACGCTGGAGTGGACCATGCCCGGCAGGCCATGGTGGGGCGACAGGGTCACGTTGACGATCGTTCCCCCGCCGGCCGGGCGCATGGCGCGATCCGCCGCCGCCCGGGACATCTGCAGCGTGCCCTGCAGGTTGAGCCGGCTCACCGCGTCCCAGCCCTTGGCCTCGATCGCCTCCGCCGGCCCGAAGTACTGGCCGCCGGCGTTGTTGACCAGGACGTCGAGCCGGCCGTGGCGCGAGAGCGGCGTCTCGATCATCATCTCGATGTCGACCTCACTGCGGATGTCGCCGGTGACGGCCGAGCACGGCTCGCCGATCTCGGCCGCCGTGGCGTCGAGCACCTCGGCCCGGCGACCGGCGATCACCACCCGGGCTCCGCAGGCGACCAGCTCGCGCGCCGCCGCCCTGCCCAGGCCGGTCCCGCCACCCGTGACCAGCGCGACCTGACCTTCCAGCAGCCCGTCGGCGAAGACGCGCGAACGCGGATGCAGGCCCGGCTCCGGAACGTCGTCGGTCACTGCAGCCCTACCGGCAAGTCGCCGGTGGCGGAGGTGTCGACTCCTAGAATGCGACTGAAACCCGTGCCCGGGGGACTGGTGTAGTGGCCAACACGGCGGTCTCCAAAACCGCAGCCCGGGGTTCGATTCCCTGGTCCCCCGCTCGCCGCCGTCGCCGCATATGGTCGGCCATTCTGGCCGCATCGCGCCTGTAGCGGGCAGATTGGAGCGCATCTCGCCCGCGAACCACCTCGCTGTGGCAGGCGCACGCCCGAGATTCTGGCTCGGGATGGGGGCCCGAGGACACCCAGCGCGCTCGAATGAGGGATCCCGATCGCTCGACTCGTCGAGTGGGTGAGACTCACCGCTCCGACACGCGATCGCGATGGTCGCATGCGGAAGAGACCAACTCGGCGATGGTCTGGTCGAGCTCGGCGGACCTGCCCGACTGGCGATCCACTGCCAGCACCGGGATGCGCTTCTCTATGGCCGCCTGAGACAGAAACCGTCCATGCCCCGGTGCTCCTGCGGCGTCTAGCGCCGCGAGATTCGGCGAAGACCCATTAGGCAGCACAAGTGTCTCCTCGGGAGCTTGAATGATCAAGCCATCCAGGAGCGCCAGCGCGTCCACACCACCCCGCTCTGGGTCGAGTACGACCGCAAGGCCGCCTGCGCGCTGCACCGCAGTAACGAGAACATGGGGCACTAGGTCGACGGTGTCATCCCAGTCGCCCCACCGGGCCTGCTCAACCGTGGCGGATATCCCAATCACAGGTCGAGTCACGAGCTCACCCAAGTCTGCTTCCTGACGTTTCTCGTCCTTACGGAAGATCTATGCGCCTAAGCGGCACGATCGGGCACCCAGGTTCATCCGTGAAGCGCTTGAACTCTTTCAGCGCAGTCTCTCCCAGTCTGCCAAAGGCATCGAGCACACCGTCGTAGTATTGCTTGCTCACAACAGTGCGGCCCTCCCGCTTCCCAGTCGCGAACCGTGCTCGGGCTGCGTGGAGTCCTGCGAAAGCATAGACCTGTCCTTCGATATCTTCGCGTAGCGCGGCTGTCACGTCGCCCCGCCTGTAGTTGCGCTCTCGTTGTTCGAGTTCGACCAGCGCCGCGTCGCTGATAGGGAAGGCCATCCCGTTGACGCGCCCGGTCGGGTCGCGTTCGATGTTCAAGAACGTTACGTACACGCGCGGTCGCTCGCCCGTGCTCGGATCCACAAAATACTTGTAGCCCGGCAGGTCGATGCTGTTGTCCATCGCGACGGTCCAGCATCGGCGGTAGCCGTCAAGGTGACAGTAGTGCCCACTCTCGTGCTCGATCTCCGGATCACGCGCCGCGTTGCCGTCTACGAGTGACCCGTAGCCGAACACGAACAGCCGCTTTCGGTCACTCACCGCGGCCCTCGACCTTCCCCACTCTCGCCACCGCTTGGATAGCAAACCGTAGTTCTCGTCAACCCCACCTATCGGCTCATGTGGGACATCGCGGTCTACGTTCAGAGGTTTCAGGGCACCGGCGGCAGCAGCAGGCGGGCCCGGTTCCAGTCGCTGGTCTTGCAACCATCGGTACGGGCGAAATGACGACCAATGCGGATCCCGCCGATCGTCCCGGCGATCAGAGCGCGATCGGGGCCGCCATAGATCTGGCTGCACAGGCGTCGCGGATCTGGAATCGACGCGAGAAAGCTGCGCAGCAGACGTGCCCGTCGGCACAGCAGCGCTGCGGAGTGACGGGCGAGAAAGCCGGTCGCCCGCTGCATACCGGTACGACAGTTGAGCGTCGCGCGCAGCTGAAGCGGGCCTACGTGGGAATAGCTAACTGACAATGCCACTACCGGGGGAGCCGAAGCGGATGCGGTCGGGATCCCGGACGGCGCGGGGGCCAGGCAGGGGACAAGCGACAGCGCGCCGATGCAGAGCCTCCGTCGCTGAATGATCACGCCCCGATTATGGAGGGGGCCGTCACCGCTGCGAGCCGGCTGAACCCTGGGCTAGAAGCCGCTCGTGCCGTTCGGGGTGCCCACGCCGGTGGGACCGTCGTAGCCGGAGTGGGCGCTGCACATGATCGTCGCGCAGTTGCCGTTGGTGCCGCTGGTGATGTCGTGCAGCGAGTTCTGGTTCGCGTACGGAAGGGAGGCGGGATAGTCGGTGCTGTCGGCGTTGGCGGCCAGGGCGTAGACGGCGGCGATCAGCGGGGCCGAGAGGCTGGTGCCGCCGACCTGAAACCAGCCGCTGCGACCCTGATACTTGGTGGTGTCATAGACCGCGGCGCCGGTGCTGGGATCGGCGTCAGCCGCCACGTCGGCTACCCCGCGCTTTTGGTCGCAGGAGGTGTTGCTCCACTCCGATAGGTTGGTCTGCCAGGACTGGGCCGAAAGGAAGGCGCTGCAGCCGCTGCCCGTTCCGTTCCACACCTTCTCGCCGCCGTAGCTGTAGCTGCCATCGCTTTGCTTGGTGGCGGTCAGCGTCGTCCCGCCCACCGCCACCACGTTGGGGGAGCTGGCGGGAAACTCGGTCCTATAGCCACTGTCGCCCGAGGAGACCGTCACCGCCCGGCGGGTCTGCTTGTAGGCGCTGTCGTTCTCGCCGGAGTACTCGCCGCCGCCGTAGCTGTTGGAGATCGCGTTGGCGCCCTTGTTGGCGGCCGTCTTGACCGCCGCCGAGAGGTTGCTGAAGCTGTTGGAGTTGGCCTCCACCAGGACGATCTTGCAGTTCTGGCAGACGGCATGAGCGGCCTCCACGTCAAGCGCGATCTCCAACGCCCAGCCGGAGTTCTTGGACGGGTACGAGCCCGAGTTGCCGCTCTGGTTTAGCTTGGCAAAGCACGAGCTCGTGACCGTGGAGCTGCAGGTCGGCAGATCGGGGATCCCCATCTTGGTGCTGTAGGCGCTGAGGTCGTTGCGGATGGTGGGATCGTCGTAGGCGTCGACGATGGCAATCGTCTGGTTTCCGCTGGCCTGCTGGGGCAGGTTGTAGGCGCCGTGGAACTGGGCCGGTCCATAGCCGGTGGGCCCCGAGGAGGCCAGCGGGCGGCCGCTGTGATCGGTGACCACGCGCGCGTGACAGCGGGCCGAGCCCTTGGACGCCGGGCCGGGACAGACGGGCTGCGAGGGCTTGGCCAGCGCCTGACCGGCGGCCGGGCCGAGCAGCAGCGCGACGGCGGTCGATGCGGTGGCCAGTGTGATCCTGGGGAAGTTCATACGCGCTGTGTCAGCGGATGCGGAACGCGGGCATGCTAGCGGCATCCGCCGGCACTGGTGCGGGTTCGATGCCAGCGGCCGAGACGAGCGATTCGCGAAGACGCTGGCGCGCTTGAACTTCCGTCCGCGATGAGGTCGGACCAGTTCGGAGGCGACCATCGCAGGACCGAAGCGCTCGGTCACTCGGCCGAGCGCCTGGAACGCCCGGCCGTAGGCCGGCTCCCGCTGGGCGCGGTTACGTCGCCGGTGATCAGCCGAGCGCCGCGGTCGTGCGTGGCGAAGCTAAATGACCAGCGGATGAAGACGAGGATGCGGTTCTGGAAGCCCACGAGGTACCAGAGGTGGACGACCAGCCATGCGGCCCAGGCGATGGAGCCGCTCAGGTGCAGGCCCTTGATGTCGGCTACTGCCGCCGCCCGGCCAATGGTCGCCAGGTTGCCCTTGTCGCGATAGCGGAAGGGCGGCGCGTCACGACCGTGCAGGCGTGCTCGCACCACGTTCGCGGCATAGCGGCCCTGCTGCATCGCGACGGGTGCCACGCCTGGAAGGACCTCGGATGCGCCGCCGGCGCCGCGCACCCGCACCATGTCGCCGAGGGCGAAGACCTCCGGGTGCCCGGGGAGCGTGAGGTCCGCTTCCACGGTCACCCGTCCCGCGCGGTCCAGCTCGGCCCCGGTGAGGTCGGCCAGCCTCGCGGCGAGGCCGGAGGCCATGACCCCCGCGGCCCAGACCACGGTGCGGGTCGGAACGCGCTCGCTATTCCCGTTGCCGTCGTCGATGGTCACGCTTTCGCCGTCGACGCCGACCACGGTACGACCCACCAGCGAGGCCACCCCGAGCCTCTCCAGCGATCGCGCCGCCTTCGCCGACAGTGACGGCGGGAAGCTCGTGAGCACGCGATCCGCAGCCTCGACGAGCAGGATGCGACCGGTGCGCGGGTCGATCGCGCGGAAGTCGCGGCGCAGCGTGTCGCGTGCCAGCTCGGCGATCTGACCGGCCATCTCCACACCGGTGGGACCGGCCCCCACCACGACGAACGTCAGCCAGGCGGCCCGCCGTTCGGAGTCGGGTTCCAGCTCGGCGGCCTCGAAGGCGGCGAGGATGCGGCTGCGCACCGTGAGCGCGCTCTCGAGCGACTTCACCTCGGCCGCGAACTCGCTCCAGTCGTCGCGACCGAAGTACGAGTAGCGCGAGCCGCCGGCGACGATCAGGGTGTCGTAGCCGATCGAGGTGGGGCCGGGCACCCCGGCGACAGGCCGAAGTCGCAGTTCGCGCCCATCGAGATCGAAGTCGGATACCTCCGCCATCAACACCTCGACGTTGGGGTGGCGCTTGAAGATCGCGCGCAGCGGATAGGCGATCTCGCCGGGCGACAGCGCTCCCGTCGCGACTTGGTAGGTCAGTGGCTGGAAGAGGTGGAAGTTCCGTCGATCGACCAGCGTCACCTCGACGGGAGCACGGCGGAGCTTCAGTGTGGCCTGGAGCCCACCGAAGCCGCCCCCGACGACAACGACGCGATGGGTCGGCGTCTCGCGCATGGACGGCCTGAAGGTAGCGGCCAGGCGCGAGGAGGATGCGCTCGCCGGGTCCTCAGCGGCGAGGGCGGGAGCTGCAGCCCTTCGCTAGTCGGCCACGTCCAGACGCCTTCCGTTCGCCCGTGGGCTTCGGAACGGCAGACGCTCCTGAGTGCCGGTGAGCTCGAAGATCCGTTGGACGGCCCGCGATCCCGGGATGAGCGCAAGGTTCCACCCGTCACGAGTCGATTCAGCCGCCAGCTGAAGCACGAGATTGAGGCCGGACGAGTCGATGAAGCTCAACTCGCGAAGATCGAGGATCACGTCGCTCGCCTTGTGCTTGAGGTCGGCGATCCGATCTCTCGCGACAGGCACCGTGGCGATGTCGAGCTCGCCCTTGAGCCGCACGCAGATTTGACCAGGGTCGGGGGTGGCCACGACCGTGATCTCGAACTCCCAAGCTTGCCTGTCGAGACCGTCCTCGGTCGCCATGCCGGCTCCTTGTCTCGGTCCCCTCCGGGAGAGCGACTGGCCGCGAACAGGTGGAGGGTCCCGCAAAGGTCCCGATGGCGACGCCAGCAAGCCTACTCCTCGCTCCGGCTAGGCGCAGCCGCAGAGCCCGCTCTTAGTTTCCCGAGCCGGAAGTGCGGAACTAACCGAGCTCGGCGGGCCGGGCCACGCCACTACGGCGCTCGACCGAGATCGAGTAGGCATGCGAGCGCAGACGCAAAAGCGGGTCCTCGGAGAGCTCGATGCCGTCGATCACCCGCGTGGGATCGAACACGAGCACGTCCCCGCCCTGCTCGCGGTCGGTCTCGAGCCCCGTCAATGTCAGCGTGCCGACATCAGCGTGCTGGCGGTCTTCGGGCCAGACGGCGGTGGCGTCGCGCGTGGGGTCACCGGGCGCAGCGATCTGCACCCGCAGGGTGAACCGGATCGGTCCGCGAGCGAGCCGCTCGCCAAGCTCCTCCTGAAGGTAGTCGCGACCACGCCGGGCGGCGTCTCGCCCGGACAGCGACCGCTCGCCCGCGCCCGGAACCCACGTGTAACGCACGAACCGCTGACTCCCGTCCGCGGCCATCCACCGGTAGGCGTGGATCGCGTTGTACAGGCAGGTGGCGTAGCTGACCGGTGGCTTGAGTCGCGCCGCCGCCGCGGCCGCCGGCCACGCCTTGCGGTGGGTGGCGAGGTAGCACGCGAGGCGCGGCCCCGGCAGCCCGCCCACCACCCGCTTGTTGGCGCGCGTGAAGGCGACGAAGTCCTCGGGGGTGTCGACGAAGAAGCAAGGGAGGGTGACCGCCACGATGTCGGTTCGGGCGCCATCGAGGTAGAACTTGGTTGCCATGCCGCGGGCGTCGCGCGCGTAGTCGGCGGCGTGGGGGTCGCTGGAGCCGTTGGAGAAGCGGACGGTGACCGGCACTTCGCCGCCCTGCATGTGCGGCGCCCGCGTGAGGACCCCGGCCTCGGGGGTGGCGACGAACGTTCCGCTACAGAGCAGGCCCTTCGCATGCGCCACGCGGTAGCCGTCGTGGCGGCCGAACGTCTCGTCGATCGCCCGGATCGCCTCCTCGGCGAGACTCGCCACGGACGGGAACTCTATCCCTCCAGTCCCGCGCCGTCAGCCTCCAACCCCTTCGGCCAGCGCGCGCAGGGCGCGAATGCCAGGCACGAACAGGTACTCGCCGCCCCTGGTCGTGACGAACGGTCGCTGCGGCGAGAGGAAGAACGGCGGCCGACCCTGCACCGTCATCTTGCCGCTCGTGCCCGAGTCGCCCAGCAGGAAGTCCTTGTCGTGACCGAGACGGAAGGCGTTGCCGTCGTTCAGCCACTGGATCTGGACGCTCTCGAACTGGCGCGAGATGCTGGCGTTGAAGCAGACGAAGACCAGGCCGCGGTCCTTGCCGTCGTCCTCGAGGACGCCCTCGGGGAGCGGTAGCCCGTATGGCATCCCTCGGCGGATGATGCGGTGGCGGAAGGTGAGCAGGCCCGATTCGTCGAGCCCCTTCCAGCCGAGGGCGTCGCGTGGGTTCGAGCGCCGGATGTGCGCACCGAGCGGGCAGCGGTGCCCTTCGCTGTCCCTGTCCAGATAGCGGAAGTCGTTGGCCCCGGGGGCGGCCGGGTCGAAGTTCGGGTCGGGCGCATCGGGTGACTTCTCGAGTGGGGTGCCCTTATGCCAGCGTCCGACGACCTTCGCCGCCAGCTTCTCCTCGTCGCCATCGTGGTAGAGCCTTGCCGACTCGCGCAGGGTGCTGCGAAAGAGGGCCACATCCTGGTGCAGCTTGCGGTAGACCATGTAGGTGCCGTTGCGGCCCAGCGGGTCGTCGGGCGCGCTCGGCAGCCGCCCCTGCGGATCGACGCGCGTGTCCTCGTCGGGGTAGCCGAGGATGAACTCGCCCGGGGCGAGCGGGCGCCAACGCCCCCCGGGCTCCGGCACGCCGCCGCCGCGAGTCTTGTGATCGGTGACTCCCTCGACCGCGGGCTGGGCGGACCCGTCAGCGAAGCCGAAGTGCTCGCGGACGCCGGGAAGGACCCGCGCCGGCTCGTGTGCCACCTCGACTACGCCGGCCGCCTGCATGCCCGCGCGAAGATCCAGGAGCGCCCTGTCGAGGCACGGGGTGGTCTTCGCGTTTATCGTGACCAGCACGTGCGCGGCGCCCGTGCCGAGGCCCGGATCCCAGCAGGTGGGGCTGCTCTGGCCGGTATCGCCGAGCAGTTCGGCGCGGCCGGCCATCCCCTGCCGGAACTCCTCCGAGAACGTCGACCGCAGGCGCTCGGGAACGCCCAGGGCCGCGATCCCGGCGTGCGTCACCGCCAGGTTCAGGTGCGTTTCGGCCTTCTCAGCCGATTGCTCGGCCGTCGTCACCCGGTCCACCAGGCCGCCCAACCATCCGCGGCCGCGCGCCGGGTCGCCGATCCCGACGAACAGGTACGAGGTGCGCTTGTAGTCGTTCCCGTACGCACGCAGGACGTCGCCCTGGATGTCGCGGAGCTCGAGCCGGCCCCCGGCGCCGGCCATCAGCCGCCGAGCTCCCTCGCGAAGGCCTGCTGTAGCTCGGCGGCGGTCATGCTCTGGGCCCGTACCGCCAAGTCGATCATCCGCTCGCGCACCTCGAGGCTCCGCTTCACCATCGCCACGCTGGCATCGGGATAGGCGGCCACGAAGTAGCCGGTCTCGATCCGGTTCTGGAGCAGGTACTCCTTCAGCTCGCGACCCGCCGCGCTCGCCGGGCAGCCCGCGCAGCGCCCCCAGATCTCGCGGGCCTCGGGCGCGAGCCGATCGCACAGTTCGTCCAGGTAGCTGTCGGTCGGTCCGTCGAAGTTGCTGGTGAAGACCAGGTACGGCGAGGACAGGTGGTCCTCCTCGGGTTGCGCCGGGTCGTTCACGAAGTCGGGGACGATCACCCAGCGGGCAAAGTGCGTGCGCTCGAGCTTGGCGAGCGGGCTGGGACGCCGGGGCAGCGCCTCGAGGTACACGCGCAGCTCGGCCTCCTTGCCGGACTCGATCGGCGTCATGACCGTGAGAGCGCAGGCCTGTCCGGATGTGTCGCTCACAGGTGGGCCTGTACGTCGGTGACGAAGTCCTGCCACTCCGCGGCGAACGCGTCGGGCTCCAGCCCCTGGGTCCGCTGCTTGAAGGCGGCCACTTGCGGCTGGAGCTTGAGCGACGCCGAGATCATGGTGGTGGTCGCCTCCGGATAGGCGGAGTAGAAGTGACTGACCTCGATCTCGTTGCGCTTGATGTACCGCTTGAACGGAGCCGTCGGGAGCGGCTTGGGAAACCCGTAGGACGACCCCCAGAAGGTCTTCATCCCGGTCGCGACGATGTGGGAGAACGCATCGATGTACTCCTCCCAGCCGCCGTTGAAGTTGCTCTCGAAGAACAGGCGGGCGTAGCGCAGCTGCTCGCTGCCCCGGTCGGGTCCTCCCGCCGGCAGGCGCCGGACGAGGGTCCAGCGCGCGAAGTGGATGAACGACAGCCGCCCCAGATCGCCGCCCGACTTCCGGCAATGCGTCGCGAACCAGAACAGCACCGGAAGCCATAGGCGCCCCCACCACTTCACGGTGCTGAACGCGGTGAGCGCGATCGCTTGGCCGTCGACGTTGCGAGACGCCGTCCCCGTGGCGGTGATGGGCCCGGCCTGCGGGACGCTAGTGCTCAAGCAGCGCGAGCCTAAGCGGCTGGGAGGCGACGAGTCAAGACCGCCGAATACGCGGTCGAGGCACGATCCCGTCCATCCGCCACAAGTCGACTCGAGCGGCCGATGGACCCCCGACCGTGCTTGACCTATGCTGCGCGCGCGGTGGCCGAAGGCCCTCAGCAGGCCAAGCCGGAGCCCGTGGGGCTCGTGCTCGCCGGGGGCGGGGCCCGCGGGGCCTACGAGATCGGCGCGCTGTCGGTCTTGCTACCGGAGCTCGCCGTGCGCGAGCGCCCGGACACCATCATCGGCACGAGCGTGGGCGCCATCAACGCCGCCTACCTCGCCGCCACCGCCGACCAATGGCGCGACCAACTGGAGCAGTCGCTCGAGCAGGGCCTGCAGATCTGGCGGCAGCTCATGCGCTGGAAGAGGGTGGTCAAGCCGCTGGGCTCCCTGGCTCAGGCCAAGCTCGTGCTACGCGGGTTGGCGGACGCGGCTGGAGTGCCCGGCGCACACAGCTGGAGCCTGCTCGACCCTGCGCCCCTGCGCGAGTCGCTGCGCGCCCACCTGGGACTTTCCCGGATTCGGGCCAACGTGGAGAGCGGCGCGATCCGCGC
>JBJMKZ010000027.1:0-3556 GCA_045805565.1 Solirubrobacteraceae bacterium
GACTGCGAACACGGTGGTCCGGACCAGGACCGCGCGGAACCGCGGCGACCCGCCGACGTAGCGGACGCCCGCCCGCATCGCCTCGGTGAGCTGCTCGGCGCCCAGCGGGCGCTCGGTCTCCGGCCGCCGCCAGCGCGTCAGGACAGCGATCACGGCGACGAACGAGGCGGCGTTGAGCACGAACACCCAGCCCGGGCCGGCCGCGGCCACCAGCGCGCCGCCGATCGCCGGCCCGACGGCCCGGGCGACGTTCATGTTGACGCCGCCCAGCGTGGCCGCCTGGGGGATCTCGTCGCGGCTGACCAGCTCGGGCTGGATCGCCTGCCAGGAGGGGGCGGTGAGGGCCTGCCCGGTGCCGACCGCGAAGGTGAGCCCCAGCAGCAGCCAGGCGGTCGTCTCGCCGGCGACCGTCAGCGCGCCGAGCAGCGCGGCCGAGGCCAACATGAACGACTGGCTGGCCAACAGCACCCGGCGGCGGTCGAGGATGTCGCCCAGCGCCCCCGCCGGCATGGCGAACAGGCCGACCGGCAGGCTCATGGCGGTCTGCACCAGGGCAACCTTCAGCGGGTCGCGGCTCAGCGAGCCCATCAGCCACTGGGCCCCGACCGTCTGCATCCAGGTGCCGACGTTGGAGGTGAACTGGGCGATCCACAGCGCGCGGTAGGTGCGGTGGGCCATCGGCGCCCAGGCCGAGCGCGCGCCCACCGCCACCGCAGAGCCTGCCTCCACGCCGCAAGCTTTTCACGCGGCGAAGCCTGCGCGGAAACGCCGGCCGCGGCTCAGAGACCGCGGCGGGTGGCTCTACTAGTAGCCATGCTCGACGTAGCTGAGCCAGGCCTCGCGGGCCGCGACGCGCTCGTTGGCGGCCGACAGCTCGACGCCGGCGCCGAGCTGGCGGTCGGTGCCCTGGGCGTCGTCTTCGTCGTGGCCCAGGCGAAGCTGGTCGTCGAGCGCGGCGTCCAGCCGCTCGATCGCATCCGCGTGCGCCTCTGCGCCGGTCCGCGGGCTACGGGTGAGAGTCATGTGTGAGTGTCGCGGGCTCATCGGGAGCCGTTCGGAGATGCGCGTCCGCGAGCGCTGTTGTGCACCTGCCGGCGCCCTTGGCGAGCCACTTCGGCATCGGTGGCGCGCAGCCCGTCGATGTCCGCCATCACCATCGCGCCGAGCTGTCTCACCGCGTCCTCCAGGGCCGCCACACGCTGTTCCAGGGTCATCGTTCCTCCACCCTCTCTTGGGCTAGCGCGACAGGAAGAGGGATAGACCTGGCGGCGAGTAGATGCGCTGCCCCGCGAGTCAAATCTCGTTCGCCTCTGGCTCCTCGCCTCGTCGCCTCTTGGGGCGCGTCGGTGTGGGTCGGGCCGGAGGCCGGGCTCTGGCCGCGGGGCCAGCGCACACCGATCGTACTCCTATTCCTCGGGCTACCACCGTTCACCCTGCGCTCGGGCAAGGTGGCGCGCCTGGGCCTCTACATGTCCGACCGCGAGCAGGCGTTCAAGGACGCCGGACTCGCCCCTGACTTCGGCCCCGGCGCCCCCTAGTAGGGTTGGCCGACGAGGGCTTCCGGGCCGCGCGCGCCGCCCTGCAGCCCGCGACCGATACGACCGACGGGCGAGGGGGCCATGAAGTTCTTCGCGTTTCACCTGATGCCCTACCGGGACCTCCCGGACGACTTCGAGGAGCACCACGACACCGCCTGGGTGTGGGTCCCCAACGAGCTGTGGGACCCCGAGAAGGCGAGCGGCTACTACAACGAGTACATCGACCAGCTCGTGTACGCCGAGGAGCTTGGGTTCGACGGCGTCTGCGTCAACGAGCACCACCAGAACGTCTACGGGCTGATGCCCAGTCCCAACCTGATCGCCGCGGCGCTCACCCAGCGCACCCAGCGGGTGAAGATCGCGATCGTCGGCAACGCCCTGCCGCTTTACGACCCCCCGACCCGGGTGGCCGAGGAGATCGCCATGCTCGACAACATGTCCGGCGGGCGGATCATCGCCGGGCAGGTGGTCGGCGGCGGGCCCGAGTACTTCTCGTTCTCGATCAATCCCGCGCAGGCGCGCAGCCGGTTCGCCGAGGCCCACGAGCTGATCATGCGGGCCTGGACCCAGCCGGGCCCGTTCGAGTTCTACGGCGAGCACTACAAGATCCGCTACGTCAACACGTGGCCCCGGCCGCTGCAGCAGCCGCACCCGCCGGTGTGGATCCCGGGGGTCGGCTCGCTGGAGACGATGGAGTTCGTGGCCAAGCGCCGCTACGCCTACATGGGCATCCCCTACTTCCACATCGACTTCTTCAAGAAGACCTACGGCCTGTTCAAGCAGGCCTGCCAGCGCGAGGGCTACGACGCGCACCCCGAGCAGATGGGCCTGCTGATGCCGATCTACGTCGGCGAGACCGACGACCAGGCCCGGGCCGAGTTCGAGGAGCACTTCTGGTACTTCAAGCGCAAGCTGATCCCCGGCCTGACGCTGGCTCCGCCGGGCTACACCAGCATCCAGTCGGCGATCCGCGTGTTCCGCTCGGTAGACAAGCTGTTCATCAGCGGGGTCGAGACCTGGGACGACGTCGAGCGCGGCAGCTACGCGGTGGTGGGCTCGCCCGACACCGTGTACGAGAAGCTCGCCCAGCACAACCAGGAGCTGGGGGCGGGCAACCTGCTGGGCCTGTTCCAGCTCGGCAACATGCCCGCCGACAAGGCGCGCGCGAACATGGCGCGCTTCGCCGAGCAGGTGATGCCGCGCCTGGCGCAGCGCTTTCCCGACGCCGCCGAGCCCCCGCCGGCGCAGGTCGCCTTCCCCGACGAGCAGCTCGCGGCGGCCTGATGGAGGTGGGCTTCGAGGAGATCGCCGGCCGGCGGGTGCAGGTGGCCGAGGGCGGGTCGGGGCCGCCGCTGCTGTACCTGCACTCGGCCGCGGGCGAGGCGCTGGTGTGGATGGACGTGCTCAACGGCCTGGCCGAGGACCGCACGGTCGTGGCCCCGGCCCACCCCGGCTTCTGGGAGTCGGAGGGCCTGGAGACGATCCACGACATCGAGGACCTGGCCAACCACTACCTGGCGTTCATGGACGCCCGGGGCTGGGAGCAGGTCGACGTGATGGGCACCTCGCTGGGCGGCTGGATCGCCATGGAGCTCGCGGCCCGCTGGCCCGAGCGCGTGGGGCGGATGGTCCTGGCGGCGAGCGTGGGGATCCGCCTGCCCGAGGTCCCGATGGCCGACGTCTTCGCCATGACCCTGGGCAAGGAGGAGGACGCCCGCGCCCTGTCCTTTCACGACCCCAAGAACCCGCTGGCCAAGATCGCCATCCCCGACCTGATGACGCTCGACGACGACGACCTGGCCAACTTCCTCAAGGCCATGGCGGCGACCGCCAAGGTGGCCTGGAACCCCTACATGCACGACCCGCGCCTCGAGAGTCTGCTGCCCCGGGTGACCGCCGACACCCTGCTGATCTGGGGGCGCTCGGACCGGGTGGTGCCGGTGCCCTACGGCGAGCGCTTGGAGGAGCTCATCCCGCAGGCACGACTGGTGGTGGTCGAGGAGTGTGGTCACAGCATC
>JBJMKZ010000028.1:0-80532 GCA_045805565.1 Solirubrobacteraceae bacterium
CATCGACCACGGCAAGACCGCGCTGATCGCCGCGCTGACCGGGGTGGACACCGACCGGCTGCCCGAGGAGCGCGCGCGGGGAATCTCGATCGAGCTCGGCTATGCCCGCCTGGGCCTGCCGTCCGGGCGCTCGGTGTCGGTGGTCGACGTCCCGGGACACGAGCGGTTCGTGCGGACGATGGTGGCCGGCGCCACCGGAGTCGACATGTTCCTGATGACCGTGGCCGCCGACGACGGGGTGATGCCCCAGACGCGCGAGCACGCCGCCGTACTGACGGGGCTCGATATCGGCAAGGGGGTGGTGGCGGTCACCAAGTCGGACCTGCTCGACCCCGCGCCGGCGGCCGAGGAGGCGGCGAGGCTGCTGCCGGGTGTCCCCGTGGTCGCGGTCTCGGCGCGGACCGGGCAGGGACTCGACGACCTGCGGGCCGCGCTGGACCGGGTTGCGGCCGAGGTTCCGGGCCGCGCTGCGGACGGCGCGGAAAGCCGGGAGCTGCGCCTCCACGTCGATCGGTCATTCACGATCCGCGGTGCCGGCACGGTGGTGACGGGAACCCTGTGGTCGGGATCGGTGGGCCGGGGCGACGAGGTCGTCGTGCTGCCTCGCGGCCTCACGACCCGGGTGCGCGCGGTCCAGGTCCATGACGAAGCCGTCGAGCGCGCGCTGCCGGGCCAGCGGGTGGCACTCAACCTGGTGGGAGTCGGGGTGGGCGACGTCGAGCGCGGCGACCTGATCGCCGCCGCGGACGCCGGCCACCAGCCGACGCACGTGATCGACGTCGAGTTGGACCTCGGTCCGGGGCGTCATCGGTTCGACGGCGGCGGGCGGGTGCAGGTGCACCACGGCACGCGCGAGTCCCCGGCTCGAGTCTCGGCGCTCGGCGGGCGCTTCTTCCAGCTGCGGCTCGAGCGCCCTCTGGTCCCCGCCGGGGGCGACCGGGTCGTCGTGCGCCAGATCGCGCCGCCCGACACGCTTGGGGGAGGCGTGGTCCTCGATCCGCGGGCGCGCAAGCACGGGCCCTCCCGCGAGACACTGGCGCGACTGGAGCGCCTCTCCCGTGGCGAACCGGAGCCCGAGCCCCCGCCCCCGAAGCCGGCTCCGGCCCCCGCCTCCCCACCGCCGCTGTCGCCGGCCGCCCTCGCGCTCGAGCGGCGCCTGCGGGTCGCAGGACACGAACCGCCGATCGAGACCGAGCTGGGCGACGCCGCCTCCGAGCTTCGCGCGCTGCGCGCCGCGGGCCGCGCGGTGCGCGTCGGACGCAACCTGCACTTCCATCCCGACGCGCTGGCGGAGGTCGAAGGCGTGGTGGCGGGCTTCATCGAGCGCCACGGGTCGATCACCATCGCGCAGCTGCGCGACGAGCTGGGAACGACCCGCAAGTTCGCCCAGGCGCTGCTGGAGCACTTCGACGCGGAGAAGGTCACCCGCCGCGTCGGCGACTCCCACGTGCTCAGGCGCTAGATGGCGCCGCCGGCGACCGGCGGGGCGGTCGGGTCGCCACCGCGCTCCGACCCCTCGCGGGCGAGGTACTCCTCGATCTCCATCGGACGGTCGCGCTCGCGCTCGACCACGTCCAGCAGGCCGGACATCGTCGCGACCTCCTCGACCTGCTCCTTGATGAACCACTGGGTGAACTGCTCCGAGGCGTAGTCGCTCTCCTCACGGGCCACCGCCGCCAGTTCACCGATCTGATCGGTGACCCGACGCTCCTGCTCGAGGGCGAGCCGGACCGGGGCGACCACGTCGTCGAAGTCGATCTGCGGCGCGGCCACGCCCGGAATCACCGGATCGGCCCCGGTGTCCAGCAGGTAGCGGACCATCATCAGCGCGTGATTGCGCTCCTCGAGCGCCTGCCGGTAGAAGAAGGCGGCCAGGCGCGGCAGCGTACGGGAGTCGTAGTGGACGGCCACCGCGACGTACTGCTGGGCGGCGGCGAACTCGTAGGCGATCTGCTGGTTGAGCCGTTCGGTGAAGCTCGCGGCGGGCACCGGGGGATCCTATGGGGCGGACGGGGAGAGTCGGTGCAGTGCCGGCTGGGGGCGCCAGTATCCTGACTCGCCATGGCGACCTGCCTGGTGACCGGTGGGGCGGGCTTCCTGGGCTCCCATCTCTGCGACGAGCTGCTGCGCCGCGGGCACCGGGTCATCTGCATCGACAACCTCGAGACCGGCTCGCTCGCGAACATCGAGCACATCCGCACCCCCGACTTCGTCCACTACAACCTCGACATCATCGAGCCCTACCACGTCGAGGAGGACGTCGACTTCGTCTATCACCTCGCCTCGCCGGCGTCACCGATCGACTACCTGCGGCTGCCGCTGCACACGCTGAAGGTCGGCTCGCACGGGACCCACCACTCGCTCGGGCTGGCCAAGCACAAGCGCGCCCGCCTCCTGCTGGCCTCCACCAGCGAGGTCTACGGCGACCCGCAGCTGCATCCACAGCCCGAGTCCTACTGGGGCCACGTCAACCCGATCGGCCCCCGCGGGGTCTACGACGAGGCCAAGCGCTACGCCGAGGCCCTGACCATGGCCTACCACCGCCAGCAGGGCGTCGACACGGCGATAGCGAGGATCTTCAACACGTTCGGAAGCCGGATGCGGCCCTATGACGGACGGGCGATCCCGACCTTCCTGCGCCAGGCGCTCCAGGACCGTCCCCTCACCGTCTTCGGCGACGGCTCGCAGACCCGGTCGTTCTGCTACGTCGACGACCAGATCCGAGGGCTGATCGCGCTCGCCGAGTCCGGCTACCACGCGCCCGTCAACATCGGCAACCCCGACGAGTATCCGCTGCTGGAGCTCGCCCAGGCGGTGATCGAGGTGACCGGCTCGCGCTCCGAGATCGTCCACGAGGCGCTGCCCACCGACGACCCCCAGCAGCGGCGCCCCGAGATCTCGCTGGCCAGGGAGGTCCTGGGCTGGGAGCCCGAGATCGATCTGCGGGAGGGGCTGCGGCGGACCATCGAGTCCGCGGGGGTCGAAGCGCTCGTCGGGGCCGGGCACGGGTAGCCTTACTGGCGCGGCGGGGGCGACGGACCGCTACTCCCGGCTCGGCGTCTCGTTTAGGAGCTCACACCAGGGAAGATGGCCACCAGCGAGCTGAAGGTCCAGCAGGAGCAGCAGGGGGAGGTGGCGCAGGCCGCCGTCTCGCCACCGGTCCAGCTGCCGGATCGAGACGTCCGGCGCAAGCGTCCGCCCGCGGTGACGTTCCTGCTGCGCGTGGAGACGCTGCGCCAACTCGCCCGGATCGCCACGCTGCTGGTGATCGACTTCGTCGGCCTCTACGGCGCAATCCTCACCGCGCTGCTGCTCAAGGCCGCGGTCCTGGGCAACTTCAACTTCGACGTGGCTTTCGCGGAGACGCGGCGCACGATCGCCTTCGCCTACCTGGTGATGGTGCTTCTGTTCGCCCGCTCGTCGCTGTACTCCAGCCGTCCGGAGCGACCCGGGCTGAGCCGCATGGTGGCGTCGCTGTTCCAGACCATGGTGGTGACCCTGATCTTCGCCCTGGTCAACGGGAATCGCTTCTCCTCCTACTACATCTTCTACGGCTCCCTCTTCTTCGCCACCGTCTACATCGGCTCGCTGCGGTACGCGTACGAGTGGCTCACCGGGCTCGTGCTGCGGGCGGCCGGGTACCACCGGCGGGCGCTGCTGGTCGGCTCCGGCGCCCAGATCGAGGCGGTCGCCCAGGCGCTCACCGATTCGGGGCAGCGAATCGATCTGATCGGCTACCTGTCGCTCAGCCCGAGCTCGGACAGCGGCCTGCACTCACTGGGTGCGGTCGAGGGGCTCCCGACGGTCCTCGACGCCCACCACGTGGACGAGGTGGTGATCGCCGACCCCGACTTCCCCCAGGAGCGCGCCATCGAGCTGGTGGACGAGTGCCACCGGCGGGGGGTCAGGGTCCGCGTCGCTCCGACCACGATGGAGATCCTCACCCACCGCGCCGAGCTCGTCCCCGGGCAGTCGATGCCCCTGTTCGAGCTCACGCCGCCGGTGTTCGAAGGCTTCGACTACTTCGTCAAGCGCAGCTTCGATGTCGTCGTCGCCACGCTGCTGCTGCTGTTCCTGACCCCGCTGCTGACGGCGATCGCGCTGGCGGTGCGGTTGTCCTCGAACGGTCCGGTCCTCTACCGCTCCCGGCGCCCCGGCATCGGAGGCATGCAGTTCGACTGCTTCAAGTTCCGCACCATGCGCACCGACGCCGATCAGCTCCAGGCCGACCTGGAATCGATGAACGAGGCCTCGGGCGCGCTGTTCAAGATCCGCCGCGACCCGCGACTCACGCCGGTCGGGCGCCTGCTGCGCCGGTTCTCGTTCGACGAGCTCCCGCAGCTGCTCAACGTGCTGCGCGGCGAGATGTCGCTGGTGGGCCCGCGCCCGCTGCCCCAGCGCGACTTCGAGCGGCTCGAGGACTGGCACAAGAAGCGCTATCTGGTGCTCCCGGGAATCACCGGGCTGTGGCAGGTGTCGGGCCGCTCGGAGCTCGACTTCGACGACCTGGTCCGGCTCGACTTCCTCTATCTGGAGCGGTGGTCGGTGTTCCTGGACCTGACCATCCTGATCAAGACGGTCCCCGCGGTCATCACGCGCAAGGGCGCCTTCTAGCCCTGGCGGCGCGGCGGACCTGAGCCCGGGCATGCCGCCCGTCGTGTGAAGGAGTTCTACGAGGACGTCTGGCGCGAGCTGCCCTCCGAGCTGCCGCCGTACGCGTTTCGCCGGCGGCTCGCCTTCCTGCTCGGCCGGGTGGCTCCCGGCGATCGGGTCCTCGACGTCGGGTGCGGGGAGGGCGCCTTCTGCGCCGAGCTGGCGGCCGCCGGCGCCCGGCCGGTGGGGGTCGAGGTGGCCGAGCACGCGGTGCGGCGGGCACGGGCTCGGCACCCGGGCCTGCGCTTCGAGGCGGCCACGCCCCACGGGCCGCTTGCGTTCGACGACGCGCAGTTCGACGTGATCTGGACATCGGAGGTGATCGAGCACGTTGCCGACACCGCTCGGTGGCTCTCCGAGCTTCGCCGGGTGCTGCGTCCCGGCGGTTACCTGCTGGTCACCACTCCCTACCACGGCCGGTTCAAGGCCGCCTTGGTCGGGCTGACCGCGTTCGAGTCGCACTTCGACCCGCTCGGCCAGCACCTGCGCTTCTACACACGGCGCTCGCTGCGGACGCTGCTCGAGGGGTTCGGGTTCGAGGACGTGCGCATCGCCACCGCCGGGGGGCCGCCGCTGCTGCGCGAGACACTGCTGGCGCAGGCGCGGCGCACCCGTTTCTGACGGGCTCCCGCCCGGCTAGCCGCCGGCCTGTTGCAGCACCGCCTGGCAGCGGGCCAGCTTGGCGCGCTTCTTCGCCACCTTGCTCGGCCGCAGCTTGCGGGAGCGCAGCTGGGCCGACGCCTTCGCAACGAACTGGCGGCACTGCGCAACCGCGGCCGGCCCGGTGGCGATCGCCGCGCCCTTCTTGGCGCCGCCGCCGCCCTTGCCGGGCTTCCCGGCCTTCCCCGCCGCGGACACCTTGGCCAGCGTACGGGGGAGGCGCTGGTACACCGCCACGAACTGCTGGCGCAGGAGCGGCGAGCGCGGGTCGAGCTGGACCGCCGCACGCAATGCGGCAAATGCGGCGGATGGGTTGTGCATCGTGTTGAGCTGGAAGGTCGCCAGCGCCTGCCAGGTATCGGGGTTCCGGGGCTGCAGGCGGACCGCCTGCTGGAGAATCCGCACCGCGAACGCCTTGTGTCCGGCGCGCGACTCGACCTGGGCCCACTGGTAGAGCGGCTCGGCGGAGACGGGATCGCGCGACACGGCCTGCTTGGCCAGCAGCAGCGCGTCTCCGACGCGGTTGTTGAGCAGCAGATCGCTCGACGAGTTGGTCGCCGCCGCCGCCCTCTGTGGCTGCCATATGGCCCACGCGCAGACCAGCGCGATGATCGCGGTGACGAGGGCCGCGGCCGTCCGCGCCTGGACGGACGCCGACCGGGCGGCTCCCGGCGCGCCCAGCGGGCCTTGGCCGGCGACGTAGCCGGCGGCGACCACCGCGACCAGCGCGACGCCCGGGAATGCCCATGTCCAGTCGATCGCCGAGTGCAGGGCGAACGTGAGCACGATGGCGACCAGGGTCACCAGCTCGAGGCGGGCTCCCTCCAGCGGGCCCGGATAGGGCTCGGGCACACCGTTGCGCGCGTAGGCCGTCCTGGCTCGAGTGGCGAGCCGGCTCGGCGACAGCGCCGTCACCCGGCGGCGAGCCGCCTGCGGCCACGCGCCGGGGGTTCGCCAGGTCGGCTCGGCCGGCGACACGACGTCCGGCCTCTGGCGCCGGGTCGAGCGCCGGGCGGCGATCAGCCACGCGAGCACGCCCGCCAGCGAGATCAGCAGTCCGGTGAGCCCGAGGTCGGCCCCCGTCTGGGGCACGTAGCCGTGGGCGTGCTTGACATCGACGGCGTCGCGGCGGTACTCCTTGCGCGCGGTGGCGAAACCACCGGCTCCCGCTCCCTCGAGCTTGTTGTTGACCCAGATGCGGTAGGCCTCGTGCCAATAGGAGCCGCGCTTGGAGCCGGTGGTGGTCAGGCGCTCGGGGCCGTAGGTCGGGGACGTCGCCGCGGTTGAGAAGAACGAGTTCCAGGCGGCCGAGACGCTTCCGGGCAGACCCCGATCGGAAAGCGCCAGCGAGACCACACCCGCCACCGGCAGGAGCAGCACCGCGCACAGCGCCGCGATCCCGGTCGCGTGCCGCACGCGCGTGGACAGCGGGTACTCCTCCGTCGCCCACTGGATCGCCAGTCCGGCCGCGAACAGCAGGACGATCATCAACAGCAGCACCAGCGCCAGCGTGTGCCCGGCGGCGATTCGCTCCGCCAGGGGCTGGCGATCCTTGGACAGGGCGTCCTGCGAGAAGGCCCAGGCGGTGACGGCGGCGGCGCCGAGCCCGCTCACCAGCAGCACGCTGAGCGCCCGCAGCCGGATCGGGACGACGGCGAACCAGAACACCAGCGCCAGGCCCAGGGCCACCAGTGCGCCGCGCGAGTAGGAGAACAGGAGCGTGAGGAGCGACAGCCCCAGCAGTGGATAGCCCAGCGCCCGGACGGCGGGCGGTCCCTCCCGACGCGCTCCCAGCCAGATGCAGGCCGGGCACGCCATCGCCGCCAGCGCGCCCAGGGCGTTCCAGTAACCCAGCGGCTCGCGCAGGCGGGCCAGCATGGCGGTCGAGTTCGTGACCGCCGGGAAGGCCTTCTCGAACAGGGAGGCCACGCAGACGCTCAGGCAGGCGATCAGCACCGCGACGAGGATCGCCCGGCCACGCTCGGGGGCCAGCCGCGCGAGCCCGATGGCTCCGGCGAACGCGGCCACGTAGGCGACGGTGCGGTTCGCCTCGCGCCAGGCGTCGTCCGGAGTGACCGCCCAGCCGATCGACAGCGCGGTCCAGGCGGCCAGCGCCGCCAACAGCACCAGGCTGATCCCGCCCCAGCGTCGCTGGGGAGTGGGCGCCAGCAGAAGAGCGGCGATGGCGAGTCCCGCTCCCACCAGGACGACCGCGATGTCGACGTAGGTGGCGGGGGCGAGCGACGTGCCGCCCTTGGCGATCAACGCGACGGTCGCGAGCCCGGCGCCCAACCCCAGCGGCAGGCCCCATCGCAGCCGGGCCGGCGGCAGCGTGACCACCGGATCCAGCGCCGGCGCGCTAAGCCCGGCGCGGGAAGACACGGTCGACGGCCCTGACCACGGGCATCGGCGGCCTGACTCCGCTCAGGGCGGCGACCAGCCCGCCCACGAGCCCCAATCCCAGAACCGCCAGCAGGACAATCACAGGAGTTGGGATCCCGGGGCGCACGGCATGCGAGGCGAGCGTGCTGCGCGGCGGAGTGATCGGCGGTCCCTTGACGACCGACGTCGCGGCCTTCGCCGTCCTGGCGTTTGCGCCCGCGCCGCCACCACCACCGCCGTGGCCACCGCCCCCATGACCGCCACCACCACCACCGCCGCCACCACCGCCGCCACCGCCCTGGTCGCGCAGACGAGCGGCGGCGATGATCTGGCGGCAGTCGGTGTACTCGTCGACGTCGGTCGGGAGGCTGGCCAGCGCCTGCTGGTAATCGACCGGGCCGTGGTGGTTGTCGATACTGCCGTTGTCGGTGCAGTCGCGGATCACGTCGTTGCCGCTTCCCCAAGCGGTCGAGGGCACGAGCGCGAACGCGCCGGCCAGGGAGATGATGGCGAGATTCCTGCGCATGACGTTGGGGGGAGGAGATCCCCGGGGGGTGCGGCCCATCACCGTATCAATCCCTTCCCGTCCACCCGGCGAGGCCGCGGCCGGCCCGACTCTGCGAAGCGCCGACGTCGGCCAGCGCCCGGGTCATCCCGTCCGCCCAGGCCGCGTGGTCGTAGGCGGCGATGTCGGCCCGGGCGGCGCTCCCGAGTTGGGCGCGAAGCGCAGGGTCGCGCAGCCGGATGATCGCCGACGCCAGCCGGGCGGGATCGCCGGCCGGCACGACCAGGCCGTTGCGCTCGTGGCGCACGAGCCCTCCGGCGGCGGCCCCGACGGCATCGGTGGCTATCACGGGCAGTCCCCGGTTCATGGCTTCGTTGGCCACCAGTCCCCACGGCTCACGGAAGGTGAGCGTGGGGATCGACGGCATGACCACAACGTCCGAGGCGGCGTAAAAGTTGCGAAGCCGCACCGGATCGGCCTCGCCCGGCGACACGATGCCCCTGGTGGTCGCCGCCCTCGCTCGCTCCGGGCCGCCGCCGACCAGGATCAGCGCGGCGTCGGGTGGCCCGAGACCAGTCATCCGCCAGGCGTCGAGCAGCACCCGAACCCCCTTTTCCCGCGCCAGGCGGCCGGCGAACAGGACCTGGAACGGAGCGCGTCGGGCGCCCGGCGGGGGTGCTGCGCCGGCTCGCCAGAACTCGTTGTCCACCGCCTGGGGGGCCTCGTGGACCCGCCGAGCCCCCCGCGCGCGCACGTAGGCGGAGACGTGCGGTCCGTAGGTGGCCACCGCGTGGGCGTGCGAGTAGATCCAGCGCAGGAACGGGTATCCGACCACCCCGGCCGGGCCCATCGGCTGTGCCCACAGCGTCGCCCACAGCACGAACGGCACCCCCGCCCGCCGCGCGCCCAGGTAGGCGGCCGGCAGCGCCATCCGTCCCACCGTCCCGCAGACCACGGCCCGGTACGCCCCGCCGCCGGCCAGGGCGCCGGCCTCGCGCTGACCGACGCGGCGATGCGGGAACGGCAGCTCGCGAGGCTCGCGGGCGCCGTGGCGCAGGCGGCCGCCGAACAGCGCGAACTCCACCTGCTCACGCTCGGCCAGCAGGGCGAAGGCGCCGACGCGCGCGGGCGGCGCGTAGTTGGTGACGAACAGCACCGGGCGGGAATCGCCGGTCATTCGAGCGCCGCCCGGTAGGCGGCCACCGTCGCCTCGCCGCAGCGCTCCCAGGTGAACTCGCGCTCGACGGTGGCCCGCGCCCGCTCTCCCAGCTCTCGGGCCCGCTGGGGATCGGCGATCAGGGCGTCGATGGCGCCGGCGAGCCCCTCGACGTCGCCGGGGGCCACCAGGACGATTCCGCCTCCGGCGGCGGCGATCTCCTCGGGACCCGGCTCGCCCCGGCAGCCGATGGCGGGCACGCCGCCGGCCATCGCCTCCACGTACGCGACGCCGAATGCCTCGTCGACGCTGGGGAGCGCGAACACGCTCGCGCTGCGGGCCTCGGCCGCGGCCGCTTCTGGCGGCAGCTGCCCGCGCAGCTGCACCCGATCGCCGAGCCCGAGCTCGCGGGCCAGGGCGCGCAGCGGCTCGCGCTCCGGTCCGTCGCCGACCACCACGTAGCGAAGGTCGGGATGGCGGTCCCGCAGCGACCACAACGCGCGCACCACGTCGGCGTGACGCTTGCGGGCCACCAGGTGGCCGACCGAGACCAGCGTCGGCCCCGGCGATCGGCCCGGCCGCCGGGGGTTCGGCGGCAGGTCGGCGCCGAGGTGGACGACGCGGACGTCGCCGGCCCCGTGCTCTCGGCAGCGTCGGGCGATGTCGCGGCTGTTGGCCAGCACGAGCCGCGCGGCGGCCAGTGTGCGCTCGACCGCGGCCTGAGCCCGCCCCCCCCGCCGGACTGTCGCCAGGACGTCCCCGCCGTGAACCGAGACCACCACCGGCACGCCGGCGCGGGCCCGGCAGACCGCGTCCCCGGCGGGCACCGCATAGTGCGCATGCACCAGGTCGAACGCGAACGACCGGCGCAGCCGCCGCAGGGCGAGCCGCAGCTGGGGCGCCGCCCAGGCGCCCCACGACCCATAGGCGAGGGGTCGCGGCGGCGAGAGGTAGCGCACGTAGCGGACCGGGATGCCGTCCAGCGTCGCCGCCGCGGGCTGGCGCAGCGGCGCCGCGATCGCCGCCCGGTCGCGCGAGCGCACCGCGGCCAGCGACGGCAGAGGCCGGTGGAGCACGAGCACGCGGACGTCGGCGCCGGCCTGCCGGGCGGCGAGCGCCTGGCGGTGCGCCCAGACTCCGAGCACCGGGTCCCGGGCGCGCGGGTAGTACTCGGCGACGACGACGACGCGCATCACCAGCTCCGGTGGGCGACCAGGGTGCGCTGGGCGTCGTCGCGGGGCAGATAGGGCCGGCCGTCGAGGAACGCCCGCGCCTCGGCCACGGCCTCCTCGCGGCGGTAGTCCTCCGCCACGGGGGCGGTGAGATGGGCGACCGCCACCGCGTCCACCACGCCCATCTTCCAGCCGCGCTCCCGCGCCAGCGCCGCCCAGTGGACGTCGAGCCCCCAGCCCATCCGCAGCGGCGGGAACGGGAGGAGGGTGGCGAAGGTCCGCGCGTGCAGGGCGGTGACCGGGCCGATCTCGACGAAGGCGGTCTCGCGCACCACCGAGCCGAGGCGGCGACGGGTGACGCTCCAGGCGGCGTGCGATCGGCGGCGATGGGCCGGCTGGGCCAGCGCCAGCTGGAAGCGCTCGGCCAGGAACAGGAACTCGTCCAGGAACCCGCGGGGGAGGGCGACGTCGTCGTCGATCACCAGCAGCCAGTCGTGCCCCTCCGCCGGCTGCTCGCCCAGCAACAGGTTGAGGTTCTCGAACTTGCCGCGGCCGCCGGGCTCGGGAGCGATGGCCACCCGAACCTCGTGTCGTGAGCGGCGCAGCTCCGCCACCGCTCGCGCCATCAGGCCGTCTCGATCCGGCCGGTCGACGCCGAGCACCAGCACGCTGCGCGGGGGCTGGCGCCGGGCCGCGCGGGCCAGCCGGGCGCGGCGCCCGCTCAGGACGTCCCCGGCGTCCATCGCGGCGTCCGCCGTCCCCAGCAGGGCGGCGCGCCGACCGCCGACGGTGCCGCTCTGGCCGGAGAGGAAGTCCGGCTCGCCCGCCGGCTGGGGATCGAGCGCCTCGACCACGCGCCCCGCGGTGTGGGCTCCGAGCAGGATCCCGTTGGCGCACCGGCGCCGCAGCGCGTGCCACCCGCAGCCGGCCAGCGTGCGCAGCTCGGCGGCCAGGGTGGGCGGCGAGCCCTTGCGCACGTCGTAGCGGCGCGAGTTGCGGCCTCGCCGGTAGGCGGCGCGCGCCAGCGGCGACAGGCGCGCGTCGGGCGGGGCGCGGCGGTGGTCGAGGCCCGCCGCGGCCACGTAGAGGACCCGTCCTCCGCGCGCCTTGTAGCGGCGCTGCCAGTCCTCCTCGTCTCCGTAGAGGTCGAGCGCCGCGTCGAACGGCCCGATCCGATCGAGCGCGGGGCGCCGGACCGCGAAGTTGGCCCCCCATACGAACTCCGCCTCCCGGTCGCGGTCGCCCAGGTCGAGCGCGGTGATCGGCGGCCCCTCGCGCCCGCAGAAGCGCAGGCGCGCGTCCTCCAGGCAGGCCCGGATCGGGCCGCCGAGGACCTCGTGGCCGGGTGAGCGCTCGGCCGCCTCCAGCAGCGCCGCAAGCCAGCCGGCGTGGACCTCGACGTCGTCGTCCACGAAGACGAGGAGGTCTCCGTCGGTGGCGCCGATCCCGGTGTTGCGAGCGGCGTTCAGGCCGCGGGGGCGCGGGTGCGAGAGATAGCGCGCGCCGAAGCGCTCGGCCACCCGGCGGACCGCCTCCTGGTCGCCGTCGTCCACGACCGCGACCTCCGCGCCGGCGCTGCGCGCCTGCGGCATGATCGAGGCGAGCGCCACCTCCAGATAGTCGGCGCGGTCTCGGGTGGGAACGATGATCGAGGCCCGGATCGGCATCGGCGGCCAGCTAGGTTAGGCCCGGCGGCCCACGCCGCGCCCGGTGCCGCGACCGAACGTGATCCTCTTCCTCCACAACCGCTACCGCACCACCGGGGGCGAGGAGAGGGTGGCGCACGACCTCGTGGGGCTGGTGCGCGAGCACCTGGGCGAGCCGGCCGAGCTGCTCGAGCGCGACTCGGCGCGGCTGAGCCGCGGCCGGGCAGGCGCGGGACTGCTGCGCGGCGGGCTCGATGCCGGCGAGGTGGCCGCGGCGGTGCGCCGCACCGGTGCCCGGGTGGTGCACGCCCACAACCTGAACCCGGACTTCGGCTGGCGGGCGCTGGCCGCCGCCCGGCGGGCGGGCGCGAGGACGGTGCTCCATCTTCACAACTACCGGCTGGTGTGCGCGGTCGGCACGTGCTTCACCCGCGGCGAGGACTGTACGCGCTGCCACGGGCGCAACACGCTGCCCGGGATCCGGCTGGCATGCCGTGGGCCGCGGCTGGAGTCGGCGGTGTACGGAGCCGGGCTGGCCCTGCACCAGCGACGGCTGGCGGCTGCCGCGGACGCATTCGTCGTCCCCAGCGACTTCGCGCTGCGCCGGCTGCGCGAGCTCGGCGCCCCGCTGCGGGACAGCGCCCGGGTGATCGCCTCGCCCCAGCGGGCGTTCGCCGCCGAGTCCAGCGCCCACCGGGGCAGCTACGCGCTGGTGGTCGGGCGACTGTCGCCCGAGAAGGGTGTCCACGTGGCGATCGAGGCCTGCCGCCGCGCCGGGCTGCCGCTGGTCGTCGCCGGCGACGGTCCCCAGGCGCAGGAGCTACGTGAGCTGGCGACCGGCGCCGACGTGCGCTTCACCGGACGGGTGGAACCTGAGCGCCTGGCCGAGCTGCGGCGCGGCGCGGCGCTCGCCCTGGTGCCGTCGCTGTACGCCGAGATCTTCCCGGTGGCCGCCGCCGAGTCGATGGCGGCGGGGCTTCCCACCGTCGCCTCGCGGGCGGGTGGCCTGGTCGGGTTCGTCCCCGACTCCGAACTCGTCGTGCAGGGCGACGTGGCGGACCTGGCGGAGCGCGCGCGCCAGCGCTTCGGCGACCGGGAGGCCGGCGAGCGGGCGCTGGCCGCCGCCCGCCGGCGCACCGCGCCCGAGTCGGTCGCCGCGGCGCTGCGAGACGTCTACGCCGACATCGTCCCGATAGGGCCCGATGCCGATGCTGAGCCGCCGCCTTAGCTAGGCGAAGTGCGCTCATGTATCCGGTCCGCCGGACGAGGGCTTATGGCTCGATCGGTTGGCTGCACCGGTTGTGAACCAGGAACCTGCTCAGTTGGCGGTCATAGGCGTTGGGGTCCTGGTTCCAGGACGACACGTGTTCGGCATGTACGACCGTGACGAGTTCGACGAGGTCAGGGTGTGCGCGGGCCAACCGTCGGCTGGTCGCCAGGGGTGCGGTGCCGTCGTGGTCGCCGTGGAAGACCAGCGTGGGCGCGTCCAGCCAGCTGCTGTCCTTCAGGTAGTCGAGGGTGTCCCAGTCCACGTGGTAGCGGACGGCGGCGAGTTGTTTCGCCGTCCAGATGAGGGGTGGAGGGATCGGTAGGCCGACAAGGGGCAGCGACCGGTCGGCGGCTTGGTGGTCGATGGCGGCTCCCAGGTCGAGCATCGGTGAGTCGAGCACGATCGCGCAGACATGCGTGGCGAGGTTGGAGTGCTGCATGAAGGCTGCGGTGATCCCACCGCCCATGCTGTACCCCACCAGGACCAGTTTGTCGGCACCGTGGTCGAGCGCGAACTGGACGGCTGCCTGTAGGTCGCGCCATTCGGTGCGGCCGAAGCCGTAGAAATGACTGGGGTCTTGTGGGGCATCGGTGTCGTTGCGATAGGTGATCGCCAACGAGGGCAGTCCGGTGGCCGTGGTGATCCGCATCGCCCGCAACGTCTCGGTTCGGGCAGCCCGCTGACCGTGGACCAGGATCGCCCAGGTATGGCCTTTCGCGGGAGCGAACCAGGCCGCGAACGCACCTGCCGGCGACCGATAGCGCACCTGTTTGACAGGCACGCCGAGCACGGATGCCGGGTCATCAGGAAAGGCGTCGCGTTCGAGCCGGGCGAGTTGCCCGTCCGTCGGCGGGGAGCCTTCGAGCAGCAGCAGACGGCGGGTGACGTGGTTGCCATCCACGCGTGCTGCCCCCGAGATCTGGCCGTACCCGGAATCCCAGGCCAAGCCATAGGTTTCGTCGTGGCGCAGCGGCTCCTGCCGCTCCCCCGTTTCCTCCAAGGTGATCGATCTCGCTGAGGCCATGACCACACGTAACGTCATCTCATCCGAGGGCGCGTGTACGTCGAGCGCACCGGCCCGGATCTGGCCGGAGAAGAACCAACCGCCGCCCACCATGGCGACGGTCGCGATGACCACGAGTGCGGTGAGGAGCCGGACGAGGACACGCCGCCTCCGGCCACGCGGAGCCCGCGGAGCGCTCGACTCGCCAGTGGACGACTCGTCGACGCTGTGGTTCTCCTCCGGCGACATCGCCCGCCCCAGTATCGCGCGACCCCTGCCGGTGGGTCCATCGACGCGTTGCCCCCGGCCACGCCGGATCGCGCGGTCGGTCCTGAAGGCGCGGTGTTGGGACGGTCCTGGGACAGTCCAGCCCGAACCCCGGCGGTCCCCAGCGGTCGTTAGCGGTGCGAATCAGGCATGAGATGCCTCATCGGGCGCGGGCCGCCACATGAACCACATGCGGGCGTGGCTCGGCAGGACCGTCTCGCCGGTGACCTCGAAGCCGAACGAGCGGTAGTAGGGGATGTTCGACGGCGTCGCGGTCTCCAGGTAGACGGGGAGGGCACGCCGCGCGGCCTCGTCCAGAACCCGGTGCATGAGCGCTCGCCCGATGCCGCGCCGCTGGTGGTCGGGATGGGCCGCCAGGAACCACAGGTACAGGTGGGGCTGGCGGGGGTGGGCCCGTGCCATCGCCGCTCCCACCTGGGCGCCGTGCAGTGACGTCTCGCGTCCGGCGAGCAGGAACAGCGGCGACTCGAGCGCCGAAGCCCACGCCGGCGGGAACTTCTCGCCTTCGGCGAAGGTGACGGCCACGCCCAACGTGGTCCCGCCACGGGCGGCGGCCCAGGTCGGCCCGCCCCAGTGCCCGGCCTCGAACAGCGCGACGCCGAAGAACCGTCGCAGCAGCCGCCGGCGGTCGCGTTCACGGCGGGGCCCGACGGCGACCCACGCCGGATCGTGGAGAAATGCCTCGGTGAGCACCCGGGCCGCCGCGCGCCGGCGTCCTCGCCTGACGTCGACGACCTCGACGCCCTCCATGACGGGACGCTACCTCAGTGGCGGGCTTCCGGACCGGAGCGGGGCCAGCCCGGCCTGACCGAGCGCGGGCCGCGGTCGGGCCGGCGTTCTCTATCGTGTCGGTGCTCAATGCCCGAGGACCACCGCACCAGTCCGACCGGGGACGGCCTCGTGCTGTGGCTAACCGGCCTCTCCTCGGCCGGCAAGTCCACGCTCTCGCGCATGGCCGCGGGACACCTGCGCGACCGCGGGCACCGGGTCGAGGTCATCGATGGCGACCTGATCCGCGAGCGCCTGTCGCCCGACCTCGGGTTCTCGCGCACCGATCGCGACGAGAACGTCCGCCGGGTGACGGTGATCTCGGACCTCCTGTCCCGCAACGGCGTGGTCGTGCTGGCGGCGATGATCTCACCGTTCCGGGAGGCCCGGGCGCGCGCGCGCGCCGAGCTGGGCGAGCGGTTCGTCGAGGTGTACGTGAAGGCGTCCCTGGAGGCGTGCGCCCGGCGCGACCCCAAGGGCCTCTACGCCAAGGCGCTGCAGGGGCAGATCGGCGAGTTCACGGGGGTGTCGGATCCCTACGAGGAGCCGCTGGCCCCGGAGCTCGTGCTCGACACCGAGCACGAGTCCAAGCGGCAGTGCGTGGCGCGCATCCTCGAGTACGTGGATGCCCGCCTGGGCGTCCCCGCCTGAGGCCCTAGCGCCGCACGACCTCCTGCTCGCGCAGCCACTCCGCCGTCTGCGCGATCCCTTCCGGCACCCCGATCCGGGCCTCCCACCCAAGCTCCCGCCTGGCCTTCTCCACCGAGGGCCACCGGCGCTGGACGTCGACCTCGAACGAGGGCAGGTGCTCGAGCTCGAAGGCGTCGGGATCGTTCCCGCACGCCTCCCAGCAGATGCGCGCGATGTCGGCCACGGTCAGCTCCTGCGACGCCGAGATGTTGAAGTCCTGGTTGAGGCCGGCCGGCGACCCCATCGCGGTCACGACGCCATCGGCGATGTCGTCGACATGGGTCAGCGTCCGGGTCTGCTTGCCCGATCCGAAGATCTCCATCGGCGGACGGCCGGCGAGCGCCTTGCGGATCAGATCGGGGACCGCGTGAGCGATCCCGGGCTCGTCGTCGGGCATCTCGCCGGGGCCGTAGGCGTTGAACGGCCGGCAGATCGTGTACGGGAGTCCGTGCTCCTCGTGCGCCGCGCGGCAGTACACCTCGCCGGTCAGCTTCGAGAAGCCGTACGCGGAGCGGGGCACCGGGCAGTCGGGCAGGTAGTCCTCGGGCGTGGGGAACTTCTCCGCCCGCTCGAACACCATCGAGGAAGACACGTAGACGAAGCGGTCGACCTCGTGGTCGAGCGCCGCCCGGACGACCGCGTTGTAGAGGGCGTTGTTGACCTCGGTGAGGGTGTGGGGCAGCTTGTGGAAGTTGGCGATGCCGCCCACGATCGCCGCCAGGTGGATCACCTGCGCGCATCCCGCGATCGCGTCGCGCGCCTGGTTGAAATCGCGCAGGTCTCCGGTATGCACCTCGCACCCCTCGCGCATCCAGTAGGGCGCCTCCCGCTGGTCGGAGACCCGGATCTCGAAGGCGGGATCCGACATCAGCCGGCGCACCATCGCCGCGCCGATCGTCCCGGCGCCGCCAGTGACCAGGACCCGGCTCACTTCGTGCCGGTGAGCTGCGCCACCTCCGCCGCGTAGGCGAACACCTGGGCGCTGCCGAACGAGTTCCAGGGATCGACCACCAGGCAATCCTCGGTGGCGAGCTCGGCGATCTCGCGCAGGCGCGCCGGGCCGTCGAATGCGGAGTGATTGGTGGCCACCACGACGGCATCGGCGTCGCGCACCGCGTCCTGAAGGGATTGGGTGGGGGTGGCGACGTTGGGATCGTGGACGGCGACGTCACTGAGCTCGCGCTCGAGCAGGCGGACCAGCTTGTGGGCGAGCGAGTCGCGCTCGTCGTCGGTGTCGCGCTTGAACGCCAGCCCCAGGACCGCCACCTTGCGACCGTCGAGCCCGCCCAGCCGCCGCTTGATCCCCTCGACCAGGAACAGCGGGACCGACTCGTGGACGCGTGACACCGCCAGCAGCATCCCCGGCGCGTTGGAGCGCTCCTCCGAGAAGGCGAAGTCCTTGCGCAGGCAGGTTCCGGCGGTCAGCCCGGGACGGGCGATGCCGCCGCGCGGGTAGTCGCGGTTGATGAGGTCGATCACGTCGAACACGTTGGCCCCGTAGCGCTCGCAGTCCATCATCAGGAGGTTGGGCAGCGCGAAGTTGGCGTAGCGGAGGATGTTCGTCCAGATCTTGGCCAGCTCGGCCTGGACCGCGGTCGTGCGCTCGATCGAGCCTGCGAACACGCCGAACAGCTCGGCCGCCCGCTCGGTCGACTGGTCGCCGACTCCGCCCACGATGTTGGGCAGGCTCTCGATCTCGGCGAAGAACTTGCCGGCGGCGATCCGCTCCGGGACATGGGCGACGAACACGTCGGTTCCCACCTCGAGGCCGCGCTGCTTGGCCAGGTAGCCGGCCACGAAGTCCGTCGTCCCGGGCGCGACGGTCGAGCGCAGGATCAGGCAGTGCCCGGGCTCCATCACGCCCAGCAGGTCGTCCAACGCCGCCCGGATGTCACGGATGTCGATCTCGATGTGCGAGAACGACGGCGTCCCGATGGTGATGACGATGTGGCGAGCCCGGGCGCCGTCCGCAACTCGATCCGACAGCTCGAGCCGGCCCGCCTCCAGCGCGCGGGCGAGCGCCTCCTGGGCGCCCGGCTCCTCGAAGGGCATCGTCCCGCCGCGCACCGCCTCGAGGCGTGACGGGTCCTTGTCGACCCCGATCACGCTCAGGCCGTGGTCGGCGAAAGACAGCGCGAGCGGCAGCCCGACCCTCCCCAGGCCGATGACCGAGACGTCCTTGGTCATGGCGCAGGAGGCTACCGCGCGAACGCCCCGGTCCTGCGGGCGGCAGTAGGGTTGCGCGTTCCATGCGGCGGATCGAGACGAGCCTCGAGGGCCCCGTGCTGCTCGAGCCGGTCGTCCACCGGGACGAGCGCGGCTTCTTCCTGGAGACCTACCGGCGAAACGTCTTCGAGCAGCTCGGCATCGCCGACGACTTCGTCCAGGACAACCACTCGCGCTCCCGCCGAGGCGTCGTGCGGGGCCTGCACTTCCAGCCGGGGGTGGCCAAGCTGGTCCGCTGCGCCCGAGGCGCGATCCTCGACGTGGTGGTCGACGTTCGCCCCGGCTCGCACGGATTCGGGCGCTGGGAGGGGCACGAGCTCTCGGACGCCAACCAGCGGATGCTCTACTGCCCCGACGGGTTCGCCCACGGCTTCTGCGTGACCAGCGACGAGGCGGACGTGGTCTACCTGTGCTCGGACTACTGGAATGCGCAGACCGAGCGGGCGATCGCCTACGACGATCCGGACATAGGCATCGAGTGGCCGCCCGTTCCCCTTCAGCCGTCGGCGCGAGACGCGGCCGCTCCGCGCCTGAGCGAGCTGGCGGCGCAGCTGCCCGGCTAACCGCCCCGGCCGAGCCGCTGGCGGGCGTACTGGCGGGCGAAGCCGGCGACGAAGCGCGGGTTGTAGGTGAGATAGCGGCGCCAGAGCCGGCGCGGCTCGCGTGCCAGCCGGTACGCCCATTCCAGGCCGGCCCGCTGCATCACGGGCGGGGCTTGGCGCACCAGCCCCGCGTGGAAGTCGAACGCCGCGCCCACGCCGACCAGAACGGGCGCCTCGAGCGCGTCGCGCATGCGGGCCATCCACTTCTCCTGCTTGGGGACCCCGATCCCGACCCACACGACGTCGGGGCGCGAGCGGTTGATCTCCTCGGCGATCGCGCCCTCCTCGGCCGGTTCGAGCTCCCGGTGGGGCGGTGAGTGCCCGCCGACGATGCGCAGGCCCGGATACCGGGCGCGCAGGCTGCGCGCGAGCTGCTCCAGCGCCTCGGGGTCGTGACCCCCGTACAGGAACTGGCTGGTCCCGTTGAGGACCGAGCGCTCACAGTAGGACGCCATCAGGTCCGGTCCGTACACGCGCGCCGGGATCGGATGGCCGAGCGCCCGCAGCGCCCACACCAGCGGCTGGCCATCCGGCACCGTCATCGACGAGCCGAGGACCGCGGCGCGCAGATCCGGATCGTCCTGCGACAGCATCACCGTGTGCACCGCGGCGCAGCACACGTAGCCGGGCCGGCGCATGGCCACCATCGCGTCCATCCACTCCATCGTGCGCCGGTAGTCGGTTAGCGCGAGGGGGACCCCGAGCACCTCTACCTCGGGCGGGATCGTGAGCTGCGGCGGCTCGGCCACGGCAGGGCATTGTCCCGGGGCCCGCGGCGGTGCGTACCATGCCCCGCATGCCGCGCCCCCACGCGATCGCCGCGGCCGCGTGCCGGCGCCGCTGAGAGCGGTCACCGCCCGCCTGCGCGCCGCCTCTCGCGAGCGTCGCGGCGCCGGCTATCGCGAGTTCATCGAGCAGGTCGAACCCGCATTGACCGCCGGCCCTCGCGTTCACCGCTTCGCGGTGCCGCCGCTGGTGGCCGACGCCGCCACGCCGGCAGCCGCGCTCGCCGTCTGCATCGCGCCGGGAGGAGGCGGCGACGCCCAGGCCACGCGCGACTCCCTGAGCGCCCAGACGGTCGAGCCCGCCCATGTCTTCGAGGGCACGCCGACCGAGGCCCTACGGGAGACCTGGGCGCCCTGGCTCGTCCTGCTGCGGGCCGGGGACCGCCTGGCTCCCACCGCGCTCCTGCGGCTCGGGCAGGCGGTCACGCTGGCGCCCGACGCCGCGGTCTTCACCTGCGACGAGGACCTGCTGGCCAGGGGCGGGCAGCGCAGCGCTCCACGCTGCGGCCCCGGGCCGTCGCCGGACGGCGTCCTGGCCACCGATCAGGCCGGCCCGCCGGCGCTGGTGGCGCGCGAACCGGCGCTCGAGGCGGAGGCCGCGCCCGGACCGGGATGGGAGCTGGAGCTGCTGTTGGCGCTGGCCGGCCCGGCCGCCGCCGGGCACGCCCACGTGCCCCAGATCCTGGTTCACCGGGCGTTCCCGTCGCGCCCGGATCAGGAGCTCCTCGCCTCGGTGACCCAGCGCGTCCTGCACGCCCGCGGCGAGGGCTCGGCCACCGTGGAGGCCGCGCCGTCCGGCGGGCGGCGGGTGCGGTGGGCGATGGCGGGCGAGCCGTCGGTGGAGGCGATCGTGTGCTTCCGAGACCAGCCGCGGCTGCTGGAGCGCTGCGCGCGTTCGGTACTCGAGCACTCCAGCTACGAGCGGCTGTCCCTGCGTCTGGTGGACAACCACAGCTCCCAGCCCTCCCTGCTGACGCTGCTCGAGGAGCTCGAGCGCGACCCCCGGGTGACGATCGTTCGCGACGACGCGCCGTTCAACTTCGCCGCGCTCAACAACCGTGCGGCGCGAGCGTCGAGCGCCGACTTCCTGGTGTTCCTCAACAACGACACCGAGGTCGTCACCCCGAGCTGGGTGGAGGGGCTCCTGGAGGAAGCCCAGCGCAGCGAGGTGGGGGCGACCGGCCCGCTGCTCACCTACCCCGACGGACGCGTCCAGCATGCCGGCGCCGCCCTCGGCCTGCACGGGTTCGCCGGTCACCCGTTCGCGGGGCTCGATCCCATCCGGCGTACCCCGTTCGGCGCCGCCGCCGACGGCACGCGCAACTGGCTCGCGGTCACCGCGGCGTGCCTGATGGTCGAGCGTCGCAAGTTCGAGACGGTGGGCGGCTTCGACGAGTCATTCGCGATCGGCGGCAACGACGTCGAGCTGTGTCTGCGGCTGACCGCCGCCGGACACCGCTCGCTCTGCGTGCCGCACGTTCGCCTCGTCCACGACGAGTCGGGCAGCCGCGATCCGCGCGACATCCCGCCCGGGGACTTCGAGCGCTCACGCGAGCGCTACGGCGCGTTCCGGACCCTCGGCGATCCCTTCTACAACCCCAACCTGACCCTGCGCGACACCGGCTGCGGTCTGCGCTCGGCGCAGGAGCGCGACGAATGACCCGCTGGAACCGCAAGCGTGCCCGCTACGTCTGGGACATCGCGAGGCGCGGCCCAACCGAGGTCGGCTACGCGTACTTCCGCGCGCGCCGCCGGCGGCGCAACCTGGCCGACGACGCGCCCGAGCTCAGCGAGTCCGACCGGCTGGTGCTGGGCGGCGACTACGACCTCGAAGCCTCGGAGCTCGCGGCCAGCGCCGAGGTGGTCGCGGCGTGGGAGCGCGCCGGTCGCGCCAGGATCGAGTCGATCCAGTGGTTCCTGCCGTGGTTTCACCTCGTCTACGGCGGCGGGATCTACACCGTGCTGCGCTTCGCCGATCGCTTCGCCGCCGAACACGGGGCGGTCAACCGGTTCCACGTCTACGATCGCGCGGATGAGCGGGCCGCGCGCGACATCGCGGCCAAGATCGCGGACGCGTTCCCCCGACTGGCGCAGGCGCCGGTCACCGCGGCCGGCGCCGAGCTCCCGCCCGCCGACGCCGCCATCGCCACCGCCTGGACCAGCGCGTTTCCCCTCGTCCGCCACCGCGGCACGCGCGCCAAGTTCTTCTTCGTGCAGGATCTCGAGCCGGACTTCTACCCGGCGGGCGCCGCCTCGGCGGTGCTCGAGCAGGCCGCCAGATTCGGCCTGCCGGGCATCGTCAACACACCCGGGCTGGCGGACGTCTACCGCTCGTACGGCAACCGGGCGGTCGCCTTCGCGCCGGCGGTCGACACGCGCCGCTACCGTCCCGCCGACTCCCGGCGCACCGCCGGGGCGACGCGGATCTTCTTCTACGGAAGGCCGTCACAGCCGCGCAACGCTTTCGGCCTGGGGCTCGCCGCGCTGCGGTTGGTCAAGCGGCGCTTCGGCGACCGGGTGGAGATCGTCTGCGCCGGCGAGGATTGGAGCCCGGGCCAGTACGGCGCCGCCGACGTGCTCGACAACCTCGGCCAGCTCGAGGAGCTCGACGCGGTCGCCGACCTGTATCGCTCCTGCGACATCGGCCTGGCGTTCATGCTCACGCCCCACCCCTCCTACCAGCCGCTGGAGTTCATGGCCTCCGGGGTGGCGACGGTCTCGAACCACAACCCGCACACCGGGTGGCTGCTGCGCCATGAAGCCAACGCGCTGCTGGCCCCGGCGCTCCCCGCCCTGGTCGCCGAGCAGGTCTCCCGCCTCGTCGAGGACCCCGGGCTGCGCAACCGGATCGCGCGGACCGGTCGCGAGGAGGTCGCGCGCGTGCGCTGGGAGGACGAGATCGACCGCGTGTGGGAGGCGATGACCTCGCGGACCGAGCGCTTCGAGCCCGCCTCCGAGCCGCGCGCGCGGGCGCCGGCGCCGGAGGGGACGCTCCTGCTCGGCGGGTGAGGGCCCGGCGTCGACCGCTAGAGGCGCTCGGCGATCCGGGGCGCCTCGTGGTCGAAGACCCACAGCCCCAGTGCGCACACGCCGACGAACACCGCGAGCGGCAGCAGCGCCCATTTCAGCCCGCCGATCGCCTGCACGGCACCCGCGGCGCTGGGGTCGATGATCCACCGGCGGGCCTGCTCGAGCAGGTCGGCGACGGGGTTGGCGAGCACGAGGCGCTCCCAGGGGTGCGGCACCTTCTCGATGGCATACAGGACCGGGGTGCCGTAGAACAGCACCGTTGACGCCACCGACCAGATCGGCGCCACGTCGCGGTAGCGGACGTAGAGCGACGACAAGACCATCGCCACCGCGGCGGTGAAGGCGACGAGGGGGACCAGGATGACCGGGAGCAGCAGCCACTGCCAGCGCGGGCTGATCCCGTAGACGACCAGGAACACGAACACCGCGACCAGGCTCAGCAGCAGGTTCAACGCCGCGGTGAGCACGGTGGAGAGGGGGATCACCATGCGGGGAAAGTGCATCTTTCGCACGATCGCCTCGTTCTCGGTCACCGAGGTGACCGAGCGCCCGGTGGCCTCCTGGAAGAAGTTGAACACCACGATGTTCAGCAGCAGCAGGACCGGGTAGTCGCGGATCCCGCTGCCGAACCGAACCACCTGGCTGAACACCAGGTAGAGCACCCCGAACAGCAGCAGCGGGCGGACCAGCGACCACAGGTAGCCCAGCGCCGACCCGAAGTAGGTCAGCTTGTAGTTGGTCGAGCCGATCATCCAGGTGAGGTCGAGGAACCGCCGCCATCCGCCGCCGTAGGCGGACGGTCCGCGGATCTCGCGGGCCCGGGGCGAGACCGGAAGGGCTTGCGCGCTCACTTCACCGCCTTCAGCGTGAGCCTCATCTCGCGGGCGTCCCGGGCGGTCCACCAGTCGGCCGGCGACTCGGAGCGCGGGGTGACGATCTGGTCGACCTTCTCGAACCGCGCCCGGGTGTAGGGCACCGCGAAGTCCTCCATCCAGCAGTGCTCCGGGGTGCCGCAGAAGTAGTCGAAGGTCGAGCTGCGCTCATCGCCGACGAAGAACCGGCTGTGGTCGGGGTCGACCAGCGCGCTCCAGGACGGGAACACCGGCACGATGATCCGGAAGTAGCCGCCGGGCTCGAGGATCCGCCAGCACTCGTCCATCAGCGGGATGAAGCCGCCGTTCAGGTGCTCGAGGCAGTGATGGGCGATGATGGACCGGATCGAGCTGTCGGCGAACGGCAGGGCGCCGTCGTGGATCGGGGCCGTGTCGTCGTGCTCCAGCTGGGCGTCCTCGCCCGGGCCCGCGACGGCGAAGGTCTGCAGCCGCTCGAGGTCGCAGACCAGGTTGACGCCGGGGGCGGGATGGATGTCGACCCCGATCCGGCCCTTCTTCAGGTTCCCGCAGCCCAGGTCGACGTGGAAGTCCAGGTTGTCGTCCGGACTGCTGCCGCGGCTGGCGCCGCCCCAGTCGTAGGGCTCCCCCGAAGGCCAGAGGTCGTACTCGCCCGCCAGCCGCTGGAACTCCTCGACCCCCACCGGCTGCACTCTAGTCGCGGCCGACGCCGAGGCGGCCGGGCGAGGCGGTGTTCTGGGGGGCGGGGTCCGCGGGCTCTCCCAGGCCGTCGAGGCCTCGACGCCGACCAGGAGGCGGGCGTTCTCCCGCATCACGTCCCAGCACTGGCGCGAGCGCCAGGCCAGGGCCCGCTCCAGCACGTTGTCGTCGGCGCCGGTCTTGGCGTAGCCGAGCAGGGGCGAGACCGACACCGCGACCGAGAGCCACTCGTAGTCGAGCTGGATGAGCCCGTCCTCGACGTAGTAGCGGATGTCGTCCTGCGCGATGCGATCGGCCCAGCGCCTCCGGTAGAGGTCCCGGTTGGCGAGGTCGATTTCGGTCTCGTAGCCCCGGCTCGCCGACTCGAGGTGATAGACGAGGCTTCGGGGGCAGTAGTGCACCTCGTGTCCGTGCTGTCCGGCGCGCAGGCAGAAGTCCACGTCCTCGTAGCCGTTCTTGAACGCCGGATCGAAGCCGCCGAGTCCCTCGAACACCTCGCGGCGGATCAACACGCAGGCGGCGGTGACCACCTGGAATCGCCGCGCCTTGTTGACCGCCGGGTGGTCGCCGGGAAACCCCATGTAGATGTGGCGGACATCCTTGTTGGCGTCGATCGCCACTCCCGCGTGCTGCACCGTGCCCGCCGGCCACAGGAGCCTCGAGCCGACCGCCGCCGCGTCGGGACGCGCCTCGGCGTGGTCGATCAGGGCCTGCAGCCACCCGCGGGTCGGGCGGGTGTCGTTGTTGAGCAGCACCACGTACCGGCCGCTCGCCCGCGCCACGCCCTCGTTGCAGGCCGAGGCGAAGCCGCGGTTGTCGCCGAAGGCGGCGACCTGGATACCCGAGCCGTAGGACGCCAGCAGGTCGGCGGTGCCGTCGCTCGACGCATCGTCCACGACCACGATCTCGGTCGCGGGCAGCTCCTGCTCGAGCAGCGTGTCCAGGCATTCGCGTGTCAGCTCGGCCCGGTTGTGCACCGGGATGACGATCGAGCAGGCGGTCATCGCCGGCGGCCGACCCGGAGCAGGGCGCGGAGGCGGTCGCGGGTGCGCCAGTAGGCGTTCACCGCCCGCCAGGCCCGCGTCCCGCGCAGCTCGTCGAGCTGTTGCTGGGCCATCCTGCCCGGCCACGCGAGCCCCTGCACGAGCTCGTCGTCGCGCCGGGCGAGCTGCTCGTGCGCGTCCACCAGCAGCTCCCGCAGCTCGGCCTCGCGCCGGGTCGCGGCCGCGAGCTGCTCACGCAGCGCCTCGAGCTCGCCGCTCTTTCGGGTCTCGGCCTGCGGCGCCGGCGGTCTGCTCATGGCCGGGCCTCGGCCAGCCTGCGGTCGAGTTCCACGGAGTGATCGAGCACCACCAGGGCGCTGAGCTCCTCGCCGCCGTGCACCGCGAAGTCGCACCCCCGCCGCCGGTAGGTCACGACGTTGGAGCCGCTGTGGACCCAGCAGCCGGCGTGATAGCGGCCGGTGCAGAGCGAGTTGAGGGCGCTGACCCGCATGACCACGTCCTCGCCGGGCTCGAGCGGCGCGCTGGCGGCGTCGACGTCCCGCGTGGTGGCGACGAACACCCGCAGCGCGTCGTCGTTCTCGATCAGGATGTGGATGTCGGGCGCCGTGATCGGCTCGCGAACCGCCACGCGGGCCACCACCGTGAAGCGCTCGCCGTGCGCGACGGCGTCCACCCGACGCCCCTCCTCGTCCTCGATCCACATCTCCTCGATGGCGGCGGCCTGGAGAGGGGCGGCTCCCGGCCTGCCGGGATGTTCCTCGAAGTTGAGCCGGAAGTAGCGCTGTGCGACCTCGGCCGGATCTCCGATGAGGTCGATGCGCCCGGCCTCCAGCGCCAGGCAGCGATGCGCGAAGCGCTCGATCAGCTGCATGTCGTGGGTGACCAGGACGATCGTCTTGCCGGCGTCCCGCAGGCGGTAGAAGACGTCGAAGCACTTCTGCTGGAACGCCACGTCGCCCACCGCCAGCACCTCGTCGATCAGGTAGAGGTCCGCGTCGGACTCGACCATCACCGAGAACGCGAGGCGCACCTGCATTCCGGACGAGTAGTTCTTCAGCTTGAGGTCCAGGAACGGCTCCAGCTCGGCGAAGCCGATGATGGCGTCGAAGCGCGCGCGCGCCTGGCGCGGCGTGAGGCCCATCATCACGCCGTTGATGACCACGTTGTCGATCGCGGTGAGCTCGGTGTTGAAGCCCACGCCGAGCTCGATGAACGGGGCCAGGCGACCCGCGATCCGCATGCGGCCGGTGTCCGCCCGGTAGATGCCCGCCAGGCACTTCAGCAGCGTGCTCTTGCCCGACCCGTTGCGCCCCACGATTCCGAAGAACTCGCCCTCGGCGATCTGGAAGGAGACGTCGCGCAGCGCCACCAGCTCGTCGACCTCGACGCGGCGGAACGGGTGAAGCGCCCGTTCCTTGAGGGTCATCACGTGCTGGCGAGGCACGCGGAAGGTCTTGTTGAGGCCGACCACGTCGACCACCGCGTAATCCCGGGCCACCGGCCAGAGGCTAGCGGGGCCATGTGTCACCCTAGCCGCCGTGGCCGCCCGCAAGCCCGGCGCCGAGCGGGAGTTCGACTACAACCGCACCGTCGCGCTCAGCGACGGCGTGTTCGCCATCGCGCTCACCCTGCTGGTGCTCAACATCGAGGTTCCGCGGCTTGCCCACGGCGATCGGTCGAGCCTCTGGCAGGCCCTCGCGGCCGGCCGTTCCGAGTGGCTGAGCTACGCGATCAGCTTCGCGGTGATTGCGCTTCTGTGGACACGTCATCACGCGTTCTTTCGCGAGGTACGGCGGATCGACGGACGCCTGGCCGTCCTTAACCTCGTGTATCTCGGGGTGGTGGCGTTCATTCCGTTTCCGACCCGCCTGCTCGGCCTCTACGGCGACCGCCCGGAGGCCGTGGTGGTCTACGCCACGACGATCGCGGCCGTGGGGGGGATCGCGGCCGTCACTCGCCTGCATGCGCGCAGCGCGGGCCTGCTGGCCCCGGAGGCGCGCCGCGATTCGTTCTGGCGCCTGGCCCTGGTGCCGCTCGCCTTCCTGGTCTCGATTCCGATCGCCTTCCTCAGTCCCACGCTGGCCGAGCTGTCGTGGATCAGCCTGGCGCTGATCGGGAATCTGGAGGGCCGTCGGCCCGCGTGATCGGCGGGGGCGCCGGTCGCGCCGCGGTGCGGCATCCTTAGACCCGTGCGGGCGCGATTCTCAATCTCCTCTCCCGCATACGCGCGCGTCGCGGCCCTGGCCCTGGTCGCGCTGGGACTGATCGTGCTCACCGGCGCGGCGGTCCGCCTCAGCGGGTCGGGGCTCGGTTGCCCGGACTGGCCGAAGTGCTACGGGCGGACGTTCGCGCCGCTCGAGACCCATGCGGTCATCGAGTACACCAACCGGCTGCTCTCCGGGCTGGTGGGGCTGGCGGCGGTGGCAGCCGCGGCGCTGGCGCTGCTGCGCCGCCCCTTCCGCCGTGACCTGGCGCTGCTGGCTGCTCTCCTCCCGCTCGGCGTGGTGGCGCAGGCGGTGCTGGGGGGAGTCACCGTGCGCGAGCACCTCCGTCCGGGCTTCGTGATGGCCCACTTCGGCCTTTCGATGCTGATCCTGGCGGCGGCGGTGGCGCTCGCCTGGCGCGCGCGCCACGAGCCGGGAGCCCGACCACGCTCGACCGATCGGGTGTCGATCTGGGCGGTGCGGGCGCTGCTGCCGCTTGGATCGCTGACCATCTTCGCCGGCACCGCCGCGACCGCCGCCGGGCCGCATGCCGGTGGCATGGCGGGGCAGCGGATCGAGCGGCTGGACTTCCGGGGCGCCGGCACGCTCGACTGGGCGATCCACCAGCACGCCCGGATCGCGGCCCTGACCGGCGTGGCGGCGTTCGCGGTGTGGCTGCTGCTTCGACGGCGCGGCGCCGACCGGCAGCTGCGCCGCGCAGCGGGGCTGCTGGTCGCTCTGCTGGCCCTCCAGGGGGCGATCGGCTTCGTCCAGTTTGCGTTGAAGCTGCCGGCGGAGATCGTCTGGGTGCATGTCGTGACCGCCTCGCTGGCCTGGCTCGCGCTCCTGTGGTGCGTGGCCGCCGCCGGCCGCCTGGCGCCGCGGGCCGTAGCCGCCGATCGAGCCGACCGGCTCCCGCTGGAGACTGTGCGCAGTTGACCGACCGCGTCACACCCGCCCCCCGCGAGCTCCGTGACCAGCCGGCGGCCCCCGGCCGTGCCGACGCCCGGCTGGCTCCCGCCTTTGCGCGCCTGGCCGGCGACGACCGGATCCGGGTCCTGTCGCTCGACGTCTTCGACACGCTGCTGTTTCGCAAGCTGCCCGAGCCGGTCGACGCGTTCTCGCTGGTGGCCGATCAGCTGCGTCGGCGCGGCGCCCTCGCACAGGGCGTGTCCAACCAGCTGTTCGCCAAGCTGCGCGAGGCGGCCGAGAAGCACGCCCGGGCCCTGAGCCGCGAGGCGGGCCGCGGCATGGAGGTGACGCTGGAGGAGATCCACGGCGCGCTCCCGGCCTGGCTGTTCGCTCGCCAGCTGGGCCCGGCCGAGCTCGGAGAGGTGGAGTCGGAGGTGGAGCGCGAGCTCCTGGTGCCCGACCTCGATGTGCTGGAGCTGGTGGCGGCGGCGCGGGAGGGCGGGTGGACCGTCATCGCGGTCTCGGATACCTACTTCTCCGAGCGCCAGCTGCGCCTGTTCATGGCCCGCGGGCCGCTCGACCCGGCGCAGATCGACCGCGTCTTTCCCTCCAGCCGCTACGGCGCCGGCAAGGCGTCGGGCCTGTTCAGCGTCGTGCTGCACGAGCTGGGGTGCCGGGCAGACGAGGTCCTCCACGTCGGCGACAACCATTTCTCCGATGTGATGGCGCCCGCCCGGCTGGGCATCCAGACGCTCTACTTCGAGCGACGGCCCGCCCGGCTCCAGCGCATCACGGAGCGCGAGGCGGTGCAGCACCCGACGGCGCTCGATCCCGTCCACGGCGACCACGGGCTCTCCGCGCTGCGAGCCAAGGTGCTCCATCGCTCCGAGGGGGTCGAGCAGCCCGAGGGGCTGCGACCGTTCTGGGAGTTCGGCGCCGCCAGCCTCGGGCCGGCGCTGGCCGGCTTCGCGGAGTGGGTGCACGAGCAGGCAGCTCAGGCCGGCTGCTCGAAGGTCTTCTGCCTGATGCGCGAGGGCCAGCTGCTGGCGCAGCTCATCAACGCCGCGCGCGGGCCCCTGGGTGGGGAGGGCGCAGCGGTCGCCGAGCCGATCTGGCTCTCACGCCAGGTTTGCGCCCGGGCGGCGATCGGCGGCGCCGGGCGCGAGCAGCTCGAGGCTCTGTTCGCCCGGCGACAGCTGCCGACCCTGCGCGAGTTCCTCGCCACGGTCGGGCTGACGCTCGACGACCTCCCCTCGCTGGCCGCCCACGCCGACCGGCGTCTGGACGACGCCGGATTCGGCGACGTCGTCATCGAGGAGATCCTGGCGCGCTCCGAGCTGCGCACCCGGCTGGCGGCCGAGTCGCACGCGCTGCGCCGCCGCATCCTGCGCTATCTCGAGCAGCTTCGCCCGCCCGGGGAGGAGCGGCTGATGCTGGTCGACCTGGGCTGGCGCGCGACGACCCAGGCGACGCTGGAAGAGCTGCTGGGGGAGGCGGGCAGCCACTGGCGAACGATCGGCCTGTACCTGATCACCGGGGATCCAGCCACCGAGCGGGTGCTCGACGGGGTCGAGGCCCACGGCTTCCTGGCCGACTGCGGGATACCCGAGACCGGGGTGACGGCGATCATGCGCAGCCCGGAGATCCTCGAGCAGGTCTGCATGCCCGACCACGGGTCCCAGGTCGGGCTGACCGAGGACCTGCGACCCGTCCTGGCCGACGCCGAGGAGCCCTCGCTGCAGAGCGTCGAGCGCGCGGCGGTGCAGCAGGGGATCCTCGCCTTCCAGCGCGAATGGCTGCGCTACCGGGGGGCGGTCCCGGGCGGGCTGCCGGCGCTGCGCGACGGCGCCCGGGATCGCCTGCTGGCGATGGTCCTGCGCTCGGTGGTGGCTCCCACCGCCGACGAGGCTGCGCTGTTCACCGGATGGCTGCACGACGAGAACTTCGGCTCGCGGCGGGTGGAGCCCATCGCCGCGGGGCCCGCGCTGAGGGCACTGCCCTACCTCGAGCCGTTCGGACTGGTGGACATCCCCATGACCGAGCTCTACTGGCCGTTCGGCCTGGCCGCGCTGCACGACGAGCACCTGGCGTCCAGCCTGCGGGCCGCGAGCGCCGGAGTCGTGCCGTGGGACGCCTTCTCCTCCCCGCTGGAGACCGGCGACTTCGCTGTCTATCCCGACCTCGGGTGGGGATTCGAGGGCGCCAACCGAATGGCGCTTCGCACCCGGCGCAACCGCCGCGGGCTGTCGTTCGTGCGGGCGACGATTCGCGGCGACTTCGTCAAGCGGCTGCGGCTGCACCCCGCCCGGGAGCCGTGCGTCCTGCGCCTGGACTGGATCTCCTTGCGCTGCCTGGTGCACGAGCGCCCGGATCCGGTGCGCGTCGAGCTCGAGTCCCCGCGCGACATGGCGCGGCTGCGGACCCGGGGCGCCCGGGCGATCGGGCCCAAGCTGTTCACGGTGTCGGGCGACGATCCCAGCTTCGTGGTGGAGGTCGAGAAGCTGGCCGGCGCGCCGGTGTGGCGGCTCGAGTTCGAGTGCGGGTTCGCGGTGTTGCCGGTTGGCCGCTCCCAGGTGCGCGAGCGCTGGGCCCGGACCAAGCACATGCTGCGCCGCCTGGCCAAGGAGACGCGCGTCGGGGCTCCGCTGCGCCTCCTCAAGCGGCTGCTCGGACGTCTCGCCGGCGGCTGAGGCGGTCTCCCGGGCGCATGGCGAGTTCCAGACGCCGCTCGAAGTCACGCCGCCGGGTCCCCCGAGCGGCGATTCCGGCCACCCCCTGGGCGCACCGCAAGGCGGACGACGACTACGGGGTGAGCGCCACCCCCGACTGGCGCCAGGTGGATTGGAGGGCCCACCTGCGCAGCGCGCAGATCGACGGCCGCCGGGTCAACTACGTCGACATCGGCGACGGCCAAGGCACGCCGGTCATCCTGGTCCACGGACTCAGCGGCCAGTGGCAGAACTGGCTCGAGAACATCCCCCGCATCTCGCAGGAGCACCGGGTGATCGCCCCCGACCTGCCGGGCTTCGGGCTCTCCGAGCCTCCGCAATGGGAGATCTCGATCAGTCGCTACGCGCGCTGCGTCGAGGCGCTGCGCGAGCGGCTGGACCTCGAGCAGGTGCACATGGTGGGCAACTCGATGGGCGGCTTCATCGCGGCGGAGGTCGCCATCCAGTTCGCGGCGGGGGTGGAGCGGCTCGTCCTCGTCTCGGCCGCGGGGCTGACCGGCCCCAACGTCTACCGGGCACCGGTGCTCACCGGGGGCCGGGTGGCGGCCGTCCTGACCGCCGTGACGACCGCCCGGCACCGCGCCATGGCGCGCCGGCCGGTGGCCCGCCACGCGGCCCTCGCCCTCGTCGCCCGCCATCCCGCCCGGCTGCGTCCGGACGTCGCCTGGGAGGCCCTGATGAAGGGCGCGGGCAAGCCGGGCTTCCACGACGCGCTCCGGGCCTGCCTGGAGTACGACTTCCGCCATCGCCTGCCCGAGATCTCCTGTCCGACGCTGATCTTCTGGGGCGAGAAGGACGCCGTCCTGCCGTTGCGGGACGCGGACGAGTTCGAGCGCCTGATCCCTGACAGCCGCAAGGTGGTCATGACCGACACCGGTCACGTGCCCCAGCTCGAGCGGCCGGCGGTCTTCAACCGGACGCTGCTCGAGTTCCTGGCGACCTCCTCCGAGCAGCAGGCGGCGGCCTGAGCTTCGGTCCGGTTCGGCCGCGGCCGGACGACCTGCGCTCCGTCCGGCTCAGAGCGGCAGGCGTGCCAGGGCGGCCGCCGCCAGCACCGCGAGCAGCGCGCTGAGCGTGATCAGCAGCGGGCGCGCCACGGCGATCAGCGGATGGCGGCGCGGACGCCCCCACGAGCGATCGCGCCGGGACAGCGTTGATGCGTAGATGAAGGGAGGCGGGTCCATTCGCCGCTTTGCTGTCGGTGTGACGACAACTACGTGGGCGAGTGACATCAGTCAACCCGGTTGTGCGGACGGACCCGCACGTTCCGCGAATCTGTTCGCGGTTCGCTACTCGCGCCCCGAGCCGCCCCGACGCTCGCGCTCGAGGTCGAGGGCGGCCGAGTTGATGCAGTAGCGCTGCCCGGTCGGCGCGGGCCCGTCGTCGAACACGTGCCCCAGATGTGCGCCGCACTGGTGGCAGACCACCTCGGTGCGGCGCATGAACAGGCTGTTGTCGTCGCGCTCGTCGACGTTCTGTGGATCGGCCGGCCGATAGAACGACGGCCACCCGGTGCCGGAGTCGAACTTGGTGGTGGAGTCGAACAGCTCGGCGCCGCAGCACACGCAGCGGTATATGCCGTCGTCATGGCAGTCCCAGTACTCGCCGGTGAACGCGCGCTCCGTCCCCGCCCGTCGCGTCACCTCGTACTGCTCGGGGGTGAGCTGCCGGCGCCACTCCTCGTCGTTGGGTTCGATCTTCGTCGCCATGGCCTCGCTCCGGGTCGGTTGCTAACAAGCTTAGAGGGGCTGTCCCAGGCGCCGGGCGGGCGTTACGCGCAAGGCGCGTGACAGACTCTCGACCGTGCCGCCCGGCCCCCAGGTGTCGCCCGAGCTGTCCCGGCGCGTGCTCACCGGCACGTTCCCCGGCGACCTGGGCATCGAGCTGGAGCACATCGACGACGACCTGGTGCGCGGCCGCCTTCAGGTCGAGCGCCGCCACCTGCATCCCGGCGGGTACGTCCACGGGGGCGTATGGGTGGCGTTCGCGGACACGGTGGCCGCCTGGGGGACGATGCGCCACCTCCAGCCGGGCACCGACTTCACCACCGTGGAGCTGAAGACCAATGTGTTCCACTCCGCCGGCGAGGGAGACGAGCTTCGGGCGGTGGGGGCGCCGCTGCACGTGGGGCGGCGAACCCAGGTGTGGGAGGTGCGGGTGAGCCGGGGCCAACGGCTGGCCGCCTTCTTCACCTGCACCCAGATGGTGCTTGCGGGGAGCGCGCGCGATGGAGCGACGTAGGCTTGGAGCCCAGGGGCTCGAGGTGTCCGCCCAGGGCCTGGGCTGCATGGGGATGTCGGAGTTCTACGGGGGGATCGACGAGGCCGAGGCGGTCGCCACCATCCACCGGGCGATCGAGCTGGGCGTGACGTTCCTCGACACCGCCGACATGTACGGGGCCGGCGCCAACGAGCGACTGGTGGGAAAGGCGATCGCGGGCGCGCGTGAGCGGGTCGTCCTGGCGACGAAGTTCGGCGTCGTGCGCGGCGAGGATCCGATGGACCGCCGCATCAGCGGGCGGCCGGAGTACGTGCGGGACGCCTGCGACGCGTCGCTGCGCCGCCTCGACGTCGATCACATCGACCTCTACTACCAGCATCGGGTGGATCCCGACGTCCCGATCGAGGAGACCGTCGGGGCGATGTCGCGGCTGGTGGAAGAGGGGAAGGTCCGCTACCTGGGACTTTCGGAGGCCGCCCCGGACACCATCCGTCGCGCGCACGCCGTGCACCCGCTATCCGCCCTGCAGACCGAGTATTCGCTGTGGAGCCGCGATCCCGAGGAGGAGATCCTGCCCACGGTGGGCGAGCTGGGCATCGGCTTCGTCGCCTACAGCCCCCTGGGCCGCGGTTTCCTCACCGGGCAGATCCGCGTTCCCGACGACCTGGCCCCCGACGACTTCCGCCGCTTTCATCCCCGGTTCACCGGCGACAACCTCCGGCGCAACCTCGAGCTCGTCGAGCGCGTCAGGGAGATAGCCGCCGAGCGGGACGTGACGCCCGGCCGGCTCGCGCTCGCGTGGGTCCTGCACCGGGGCGTGGACATCGTCCCCATACCGGGCACCAAGCGACGCGCCTACCTGGAGGAGAACGTCGCCGCGGATGACATCCGGCTCTCGGCTCGGGACCGGGCTCGGATCGACGAGGTGGCCCCCCGGGGCGCGGCGGCGGGGGAGCGCTACGCCGACATGTCGAGCGTCAACCGCTGAATGGCGGCGAGCACGCTGGTCACCGCGATCGGGATCGCCGCCGCCGGGGTGTTGGCGGTGGCGGCGGTATCGTTGGCTTTCTACCTGGTCGGGCGCAGCGAGGACCGTGACCGCGCCCGGCTCGAGGCCGCCGGTCGTGGCCCGGCGCCGCGCCGGCGCCGCGTCCGCCACCGGCTCGTGCGCCGGCGAGGCGCGGACTGAGCGGACGGGCGGCGACGCCGCGCGTCCCGCTCCGGCTCCGAGGCCTGCTCCCTGGCGCGCGACGCCGTATTCTCGCTATACTTCCTTACTCGTCGTAAGCACATATGGAGCTTGAATCTCACATGAACCTGCTTCTGATCCCGCTGGAAGACACGGTCGTCTTCCCCAACATGAACCTGACCCTGCCCGTCGACGTCGGCGACGAGGAGCGGGTCGTGCTCGTGCCTCGCCACGGCAGCGACTACGCGCGCGTCGGGACCGTCGCCGAGGTCGTCGACCGGGTGCGCCTGCCCGGCGGCGCCCGGGCGGTCACCCTGTCCGGCCTGCACCGCGCGGAGATAGGGGCGGCCGCCAGCGACCAGACCGGCGCCCTGCGCGTCGACGTCACCGAGCATGAGGACGGCCATCCGGTCGACGGCCGCACGCGCGAGCTCGAGCGCGAGTACCGCGCCGTGGTCGAGGAGATCCTCGAGCTGCGCGGCGACGACGGGCGCGTCGCCGCCTTCGTGCGCTCGATCGTAGATCCGGGCGCCCTGGCCGACACCTCGGGCTACTCGCCCGATCTCGCCTACGAGCAGAAGGTCCAGCTGCTGGAGACGGTCGAAGTGACCGAGCGCCTGGAGCTGGCGCTGCGCTTCCAGCGCGAGCGCCTGGCCGAGCTGCAGGTCCGCAAGCGCATTCGCGAGGACGTCGAGTCGGGCGCCGAGAAGCAGCAGCGCGAGTACTTCCTGCGCAAGCAGATGGAGTCGATCCGCAAGGAGCTCGGCGAGGACGAGGGCTCGGTGGTCGAGGAGTACCGGACCAAGATCGACGAGGCCGGCATGCCCGACGAGGTTCGGGAGCAGGCCGAGCGCGAGCTGGGCCGGCTGGAGAAGATGGGCGAGGCCTCGGGCGAGGCATCGATGATCCGCACCTACCTCGACTGGCTGATCGCCGTCCCGTGGAGCAAGCGCTCCGACGAGCGGCTGGACCCGGTCCACGCCCGCGAGGTGCTGGACGCCGACCACGCCGGCCTCGAGGACGTCAAGGAGCGCATCACCGAGTACCTGGCGGTGCGCAAGCTGCGCCAGGAGCGTGGGATCCAGGAGGACCGGCGCTCGGGCGCGATCCTGACCCTGATCGGCCCGCCCGGGACCGGCAAGACGTCGATCGGCGAGTCGATCGCCCGGGCCACCGGACGGGAGTTCGTCCGCATGTCGCTCGGCGGCGTGCGCGACGAGGCCGAGATCCGGGGGCACCGGCGCACCTACATCGGCGCGCTGCCCGGCCGGCTGGTACGCGCCCTGCGCGACGCCGGGACGATGAACCCGGTGATCATGCTCGACGAGGTCGACAAGGTCGGCGCTGACTGGCGGGGCGACCCGAGCGCCGCCCTGCTCGAGGTGCTCGACCCCGCGCAGAACCACTCGTTCCGCGACCACTACCTCGATGTCGAGCTCGACCTCTCGCACGTGCTGTTCATCGCCACCGCCAACGTGGCGGAGACCATCCCGGGCCCCCTGCTGGACCGCATGGAGGTCATCCGCTTCGATGGCTACACGGTCGACGAGAAGGTGGCGATCGCCCGCGGCTACCTGTGGCCGCGCCAGCGCGAGCGCAACGGCCTGCGCGAGGACGAGGTCTCGATCCCGGACGACCTGATTCGCCTGCTGGTCACCGAGTACACGCGTGAGGCGGGCGTGCGTCAGCTCGAGCGCGAGCTGGGCACCATCCTGCGCAAGACCGCCACGAAGATCGCCGCCGGCGAGCGTGACGCGCCCGTCGCGATCGATCTCGACGCGGTCCGCGAGGCACTGGGGCGTCAGCGGTTCTTCCAGGAGGCCGCCGAGCGCACGGCGATCCCCGGCGTCGCCACCGGTCTGTCGGTCACCGGCACCGGCGGCGAGGTGCTGTTCATCGAGGCGACCTCGATGAAGGGGGACCGAGGCCTGACCCTCACCGGTCAGCTGGGCGACGTGATGAAGGAGTCGGCTCGGATCGCGCTGTCCTACGTGCGTGGTCACGCCGACGCGCTGGGCATCGACGATCACGCCTTCGAGGGGCGCGAGTTCCACCTGCACGTCCCCGCTGGAGCCATCCCCAAGGACGGGCCCAGCGCCGGCGTCACGATGACCACCGCCCTCGCCTCGCTGCTTTCGGACCGCCCGGTCAGGCACACCGTCGGGATGACCGGGGAGGTGACGCTGCAGGGTCGCGTGCTTCCGATCGGTGGCATCAAGCAGAAGGTTCTCGCGGCCCACGCCGCGGGGCTGACCGACGTCATCCTGCCCGAGCGCAATCGTGCCGACATCGACGACGTCCCCGAGGAGGTCCGCGAGGCGATGACCTTCCACCCGGTGATGACGATCGACGAGGTGCTGGCGCTGGCCATGGAGCCCGCCGCCGCGCGACCGGACCCGGTCGCGGCCTGAGCGAAGGTGGCCGGCGATGGCCCGCAGGTGTCGTAGCTGCCCGCCGGTCCCCGAGGAGGTCCGCCTGGCCGCGGACCTCCTCGGCCGGCGCTGGTCGCTGGCGATCGTCTACGCCTGCCACAGCGGCGCCGCGCGCTTCAACGAGGTCAGCCAGTCGGTCGGCGGCGTGTCTCCGCGCACGCTGGTCCAGCGCCTGACCGAGCTCGAGCGGGCCGGGGTCCTGGAGCGCCGCGTGATCGAGGCGCGCCCGCCTCAGGTCGAGTACAGACTGACCGCGGACGGCCGGCGGCTCGCCGGCGTGATGGAGGCCCTGCGCAGCTGGGGCGCTGGCCGGGATCGGGCCGGGATGCCGGCCTGACGGCCACCACGGCGTCGCGCGAAGGCTGCGGCGCGGCGCGCCGGCCTCGGCGCGGCGCCGCGCCGTTCAGATCTCCAGGCGCGAGTCCTCGAGGTCGAGGTCGCGCTCGATCCGGTGCATGACCTCGTCGTTGATCACGCCCTGGCGGCGCAGCCGGACGATCATGCCGCGCTCCGCCTCCAGCACCTCGCGGCGCAGTCGCTGGTAGGCGACCGACTGCTCCTCGTAGCCGCCGTCGTCGCTGTCGTCGAAGCGGGCCCGGAACCGGTTCAACCGGTACTCGTAGGCTCCCCGCATCCGTTCGGCCGTCTCGTCGCGGACCCAGTCCTCCGCGGCGAGCTCGTCGATGCGCGCGATGGCAGCCTTGGCCGCCTTCAGGCGCGCCTTGGACTCCTCGCGCTCGGAGGTTCCGTCCTCCTCCACCCGGAGCCGGCAGATGAGGCGCGGCAGGGTCAGACCCTGCACCAGCAGCGTGGCGAGGATGACCGAGAAGACCAGGAACACGATCAGCTCGCGGTGGGGGAACGGCGTGCCGCCCGCGGTGCTGATCGGCAGCGCCAGCGCCGCGGCCAGCGAGATCGCGCCCCGCATGCCGCTCCAGGCCACCACGGCGCTGTCCTGCCATCGCGTGGACGGCCGGCGACGGCGAAAGCGCGGGAGGCCTTGATCGCTGGCGAGCACCCACACGATCCGCACTGCGATGACCACCGCGCTGACCAGGGCTCCGTAGCCGATGAGGGTCAGCGCCGGTAGGCCGGCCAACCGCTCCACGATCCTCGGCAGCTGGAGCCCAATGAGGATGAAGAGCGCTGAATTGAGCACGAAGACGAGGATCTCCCACACCGGGAACCCTTGAAGCCGCGTGGCGGGCGAGGCCACCTCGGGTGCCCGCCATCCCATGTAGATGCCGACCGTCACCGCGGCGAGGATGCCCGAGACGCCGAGCGCGTCCGCCGGCAGGTAGGCGAAGTAGCTGGTGAACAGGGAGATCGAGTTCTCCACCGGAGGGTTCTCGATCCGCTTGCGCACGTTGGCCACGACCCAGCCCACGGCAAGCCCGATCGCCACGCCGCCGGCCGCGTTGACCGCGAAGCGAAGCAGCGCCTCCGGCAGCGAGAACGCGCTGGCGACCACCGCCGCGACCGCGAAGCGGTAGACGACCAGCGCCGTCGCGTCGTTGATCAGGCTCTCGCCCTCAATCACCGTCACGATCCGGCGCGGAATGCCGAACCGGCTGGCGATCGCGGTCGCCGCCACGGCGTCGGTGGGTGAGACGATCGCCCCGAGGACGAACGCGACTGGCCACGGCAAGCCGAGCGCGAGGTGGGCGACGGCCGCCACGGCCAGGGTGGTGGCGAGCACCAGGCCGATCGAGAGCGCGGAGATGGGTCGCAGCGCGGCCCTGAGGTCGCGCAGGGACGAGAAGAAGGCCGCCGAGTACAGCAGCGGCGGCAGGATGATCGTCAGCACGAGCTTGGGCTCGAGCTCGACGTGGGGGACGCCGGGTACGAAGCCGACGAGCAGGCCGCCGATGACGAGCAGGATCGGATACGGGACCCTCACCGCCTGGCCGATCACCAGCAGGGCCGCGACGGCCGCCAGGAGGCCGACCAGTACGAGGTCCGTGTGCTCTGCCGCGCCCGGAGGCACTCCGAAAGCCTACGACGACGGCGGCGCGTCCCCGGCTTGCGGCCGGCGCCCCGGGCGGCGGGCGCCCAGCCGCCTGGCGGTTCTCAGAGCGGCGCGGCGCCGCTCGCGGAACACGGAGCGACGCAGGGCCTCCTCATGGCGCCCGATGCGGGGCCCGAGGCCGGCCAGGACCCCGCACGCCGCGAGGTAGACCGCCATGAAGCCGTACCCGGCGACCACCGCCCAGCCCCCGGCCGACTGCGGGTTCAGCGCTGCCACCGCGGCGAGGACGGGAGGGAGCCAGCTGAGCAGGAGGATGGGGACCGCCGCGGTGACGCCGTCTCGTCGCAGGCGGACCAGCGCCGCCGCCGAGATGGCGGCCGCGGAGGCGCCGATCAGGAGGGCGACGAAGGGAGCCTGGGGCAGCGACCAGCGCTCGACGAGCGCGACGAGCGCCGCCACTGCCCCGAGCGCGAAGGCGACCTCCGCGGCGGCCAGGGCGATCCTCGGGTGCCGCCGAGCGAAGCGCTCCACCGCGGTGTCGTAGGGCGACGAGGGCCGCGGATCCCTCGGCCGGCGTTTGGGCTTGAGGTTCAGTTTCCAGCGGGCCACGTCGCTCTCCGGGCCGGAGTATGCCCGGCGGCGGGATCGTGGGCGAGGCGGGCGCTCAGGTTCGCGTCACGGCGAACAGGCGACGGTCTTCGGGCACGCCCTTGAGGCGGTGCGCGCCGCGGTCGTCGAATTCGATCCCGGAGCCGACCACGAGGTCCCTGACGGTGCTCGAGACCAGCACCTCGCCGGATTGCGCAAGCGCGCCGACGCGGGCGGCGATGTGGACCGCGATCCCGCGCACGTCGCCGTCGGTCAACTCGCACTCGCCGGTGTGCAGCCCGGCGCGCACCGGCAGGTCGAGCTCGCGGGAGCGATCACGGATGGCGCAGGCACAGCGGATCGCCCGGGCCGGCCCGTCGAAGGTCGCCAGGAATCCGTCCCCCAGCGCCTTGACCTCGCGCCCGCGGAAGCGCGCGAGCTGCTCGCGGACCAGGCGATCGTGGGCGGCGCTGAGATCGCGCCAGCGTCGGTCACCGAGCTCGGCGGCGCGCGCGGTCGACTCGACGACGTCCGTGAACAGCAGCGTCATGAGCGCGCGATCGTGGTCGCGCCCTCCGCGCGACCCCGTGAGGAACTCCTCGATCTCGTCGAGCAGCGAGTCGGCGTCTCCGACCCACCACAGATGGTCCTCCCCCGGGAGCTCGACGTGCTTGGCCTGGGCGATGTGCTCGGCCAGATAGGTCCCGTTCTCGGCCGGGACGATCCGGTCGTCGCGGCGGTGCAAGACCAGCGTCGGTACGGATATGGACGGCAGCGCGCGGCGCACGTCCATCCTCGCGGTCATGCGAAGCCAGGCCACCGCGGCGCCCGGGCTGGCGCCGGACATCAGCGAGCGGTTCCACCAGTCGCGCATCCGAGTGTCCTCGGCGACGCTTGGGGCCCACAGCTGAAGCAGGCCGCCCACCTCGCCCCAGGCGATGCCGACCCCCTCGATGAAATCCTGGCCCGCCTCGGCCTCCATCAGCCCCGGGCAGTCGTCATCGGACGTGGTCGCGGCCCAGCCGCCGTAGAGGACCAGGTCGGTGACCCTCTCGGGGTGGATCGCGGCGAACACCGCGGACATCATCGCCCCCTCGGAGAGACCCACCAGGGCCGCCCGCGGGGCGGCGGCGGCATCGAGCACGGCGGTCATGTCCTCCATCCGCTCCTCGAGCGTCGGCAGCTCGGCGGGGGTCACGCGGTCCGAGACGCCGGTCCCCCGCTTGTCCCACAGGATGACGCGGCTGAAGGTCGCGAGCCGCTCGATGAATGACACGTAGGCGGCGTCCTCCCAGAACGACTCCATGGGCAGGACCCAGCCGGTGGTCAGCAGCAGATCCCGCGGACCGTCGCCGACCACCTGATAGGCGAGGCTCACCTCGCCGTTCTTGGCGTAGCTGGTCTTCGCCGGCAACCCATCGAGCGTACACCCGGGGGGCCGGGCGGTAGCACCGCGTTCGGTCAGACCTTCAGCGCCATCCAGAGCGGACGATGGTCGGAGAGGTAGTACCTGATGTAGCCGCGAAAGCGGGTGGCCTCAGCCTTGGTCCCCCCACCCCAGAGATCGCGGAACACCGCGCCGTCGAAGTCGAAGATCCCGACCTGTTCGATGGCGTCCTGTACCGGGCCGGGGAACACCGCCATCTGGTCGAAGTGGGCATCGTCGTTGAGGTTCGAGCCGCCGACGTGGGTCGAGTGCTCGGGGAGCTGAAGGCCGAGGCGCGTAAGCGCGTCGTACACGCGGTCACCCGGCGCTTGGACGGGTAGGTTGAAGTCACCGAGCGCCACGACGTTGGTGGTATAGGCGTCCTGGTCGCGATGTTGAGCGTCGGCCCAGCGGGCGATGGCGTAGGCCTCGAGCACGCGGCGATCCATGCCCGCAGCGGGTGGCGGCTCCTTTCGCCGGGTGGCCGCGGCGCGTGCCCGCGGGTTGGTCGAGGTGGCGTCGCTCTCGTCGTTGGGCAGTCCGGTGCCGCGGTCCTTGCCGAAGTACAGGTGCACGGCGGCGAGCAGCAGCACCGTGTCCTTTACGCGGAAGGAGGCGAGCATGGGATTGCGGTCGAACCCGACGAACCGAGCGGGTATGTCGGACAGGCGGACGTTGCGCAGGTCGACGGCGGGCACCGTCAGCTCCCCCACTTCCTCCATCAGGCCGATCTTGTTCGTGTCGAATAGGAAGGCGAACCGCTCGTCGTTGCCGCCCGGGTCGTTGAACAGCACGCGGTAGCGGTCCGGCAGATGGGCCTGTATCGCGCGCAGGCCCGACAGATCGTTGTTGACCTCCTCCAGGGCGACGAGGTCGAACCAGCTCAGGACTTCGGCCAGGAGCCGGTAGTCCTTGTCGCGCCTGCGCTGCAGGCCGAGATTGGCGATGTTCCACGTGGCGAGCAGCAGTCGCCGCGGGGTCCGGTCGGGGATCTTTCGATCGCCGCGGTCAGGCTGCGCCGGGTAGTCGCGCAGGGCCGCAAGCTCTCGATCGACGTCGTAGTCGTAGGAGATGGTGGGCTTGCGGAAGACAGGCACGGACCGATCCTCGCCGAAACCGCAGAGGGGCGCCACCCGCCGTCCGTGCTCCGCGACCGATCGTCGCGCGACTTGCTTCTTATCCGCAGCCGGTGTTGTTGCCGCAGCTCGAGCAGGTGTAGCAGGAGCCGGTGCGCTGCATCATGCCCCCGCACTGGGCGCAGGCGGGACCCAGGTCGAGCCCCTGCAGCCTCGCGGGCTGGACGGGGGGGACGTCCGTCATCGCCGCCCCGGCGGCCTGGGCGGCGCCGTTCGCCGGACCGTCGGGACCGGCGGTGGCGTCCACACGCGCCGAGACGTCGGCCTCCTCGGCCAGCTTGCGGGCCCGTACCTCCGAGGTGAGGATCCCGAGCTCCTCCTGGATGTCGGTGTCCAGGAAGCGCGAGGCCAGCCAGCGCATGATGTAGTCGGGCATCGACTTGGCGAACGGGATCTCGGGGTTGGTGGTTATGCCCTCCGGGTCGAAGCGCATGTAGGAGAACTTGCGCACCAGCGTCTCCAGCGGCACCCCGTACTGGAGCGCGATCGAGATCGACGTCGCGAACGCGTTCATCATCCCGCGCAGCGTCGAGCCCTCCTTGCCGATGTCGGTGAGGAAGATCTCGCCCACCGTCCCGTCCTCGTACATGCCGGCGGTGATGTAGCCCTCGTGCCCGGCGATCGAGAACTTGTGGGTGATCGATTGGCGCTCCCGCGGCATGCGGCGCCGCCGAGGCGCCGCCTCGACGGGCGGGTCGGATTCCGCCTTCGACTCCGAGCCCTCGGACTTCTGGGCATCGGTTCGCAGGGCCTGCGCCGTCTTGGAGCCGTCGCGGTAGATCGCCAGGGCCTTGAGGCCGAGCTTCCACCCCTCGAGGTAGGCCTCGGCGATGTCCTGCGCGGTGGCCGACTCGGGCAGGTTCACGGTCTTGGAGATCGCACCGCTGATGAACGGCTGCACCGCGCTCATCATGCGGATGTGCCCCATGTGCGAGATGGCGCGCTCACCCACGGCCACATCGAATACGGGAAGGTGCTCGTCCTTGAGCCCCGGCGCCCCGACGATCGTCCCGCGCTCGTTGATGTGGGCCTCGATCTGCTCGATCTCGGCGCGTGCGTAACCGAGCGTGCGCAGCGCCAGTGGCACCGTCCGGTTGACGATCGTCATCTGGCCGCCGCCCACCAGCTCCTTGAACTTGACCAGCGAGAAGTCGGGCTCGATGCCGGTCGTATCGCAGTCCATCAGGAACGAGATCGTCCCGGTCGGCGCGAGCACGGTCGCCTGTGCGTTGCGGTAGCCGTTCTCTTCGCCGAGGGCGACCGCCTCGTCCCACGCCGCGCGGGCGGCGGCGAGCAGCTCGCCATCCGGGGCGTCGTCGATGGCCCGGGTGGCGTCGCGGTGCATCCGCATGATTGCGTTGTGCGCCTCGCGGTTCTCGCCATAGCGCTCGTAGGGGCCGATGCCGCCGGCGATCCGGGCCGACACCCGGTAGCCGCAGCCGGTCATCAGCGCGGTGATGCCCGCGGCGGTGGCCCGTCCCTCGTCGGAGTCGTACGACACCCCGTTGGCCATCAGGTAGGCGCCGAGGTTGGCGTAGCCCAGACCCAGCTGGCGGAACGCGCGCGCGTTGCGGCCTATCTGCTCCGTGGGGTAGCTCGACGGCCCCACGACGATCTCCTGCGCGAGGATGACGACGTCGACCGCGTGCTCGAAGGCCCCGACGTCGAGCTTCCCGTCCCCGCGGCGGAACTTCATGAGGTTCAGCGACGCCAGGTTGCAGGCCGAGTCGTCGACGTGCATGTATTCGGAGCACGGGTTGGACGCGTTGATCCGCCCCGACGTCGGGCAGGTGTGCCAGCGGTTGATCGTGGTGTCGTACTGGACGCCGGGATCGGCGCAGCGCCAGGCCGCCTCGGCGATCTCGCGCATCAGCTCACCGGCGGGAATCGGCTCTCCGATCGGCTCCCCGGTCGTACGTGCAGTGAGCTGCCAGGGCTCGTCGTTCTCCACCGCCCGCATGAACTCATCGGTGACGCGCACCGAGTTGTTGGCGTTCTGGTACTGGATCGAGTGGAAGCCGGCGCCGTCGATGCGCATGTCGAACCCGGCTTCGCGCAGGGCGGCGGCCTTCTCCTCCTCGTGGGCCTTGCACCAGATGAATTCGCGGATGTCGGGGTGGTCGACGTCGAGCACGACCATCTTGGCCGCGCGACGGGTGCCTCCGCCTGACTTGATCGACCCCGCCCACGCGTCGGCGCCCCGCATGAACGAGACCGGCCCCGAGGCGGTGCCGCCCTTGGAGAGCGGCTCCATCGAGCCGCGGATCTTCGAGAGGTTGATCCCCGAGCCCGAGCCGCCTCGGAAGATGATCCCCTCCTTGGTGTTCCAGTCGAGGATCGACTCCATCTGGTCCTCGACGCTGAGGATGAAGCAGGCGCTCATCTGGCACCGCGCGTCGCCCTCGGGATGCCAGCCGCAGTTGAACCACACCGGCGAGTTGAACGCCGCCATCTGGTGGAGCAGCACGTGGATCAGCTCGGCCTCGAAGGCCTCGGCGTCGTCCTCGCTGGCGAAGTATTCGCGCTCGCGGCCCCAGCGGGCGATCGTGCCCGCGACGCGGGAGATCATCTGCTTGACCGAGCGCTCGCGGTCCGGCGAGCCGAGCTGACCGCGGAAGTACTTCTGAGCCACGATGTTGGTCGCATTCTGCGACCACGCCTTCGGGAACTCGACGTCGCGCTGCTCGAAGACGACGCCGTCGCCGTGCCCGATGCGGGCATCGCGAAGCTCCCACTCGACCTCGTCGTAGGGATGGACACCGGGGGTCGTGAAGCGCCGCTCGATCGTCAGGCCGGTCTGCCGGGCGGTCCCTCTTGCGGCGACTTCAGCCATCGTGTCCTCTCCTGTCCAAGGCATTTGCGGGGGACCGCGGATCATCGCCCGCGAGTCGGACACCACTGCCGGCTCGCGTAGCGGAACCTTGGAGCGCTGCCAGCTCGGACGAGAACTGGCTCGGGTCGCTGAAGCCCTTGTAGACGGCGGCGAACTGCAGGTAGGCGACCCGATCGAGGTCGCGCAGCCCGCCCAGCGCCATGTCACCGACCCGCTGTGCCGGCAGCTCGCCGCCCGCCCTCTCGACCTCACGCTCGATGCGGTCAGCCAGCGCCTCCAGGCGCTCCCGGTCCACGGGCCGCTTGTGGGAGGCCCGCAGCAAGCCGCCGAGCAGCTTGGCGCGGTCGAAGGCCTCGCGCCGGCCACCGCGCTTGCGGACCGCCAGCCCCCCGCGCTCGTAGCGCTCGTAGGTTGTGAAGCGGCGCCCGCAGCCCGAGCACACCCGGCGGCGCCGCACGGCGGTGCGATCGTCGGCCGTCCGGGTTTCGATCACGCGTGTGCGGGCTTGGCAGGCGAGGCAGTCCATCGACGCCAAACTCTACTAGTCGTAGCGGACAGGTCGCTCCAGAACCCCACATATAGTGCCGTCGGGCGTTTTGCGTCAGCTGTCCGGAAGCAGCCCGTCCAGCGCCGCCAGCGCCTCGGCCAGGACCTCGCCCGGGCCCTGCCCCGCGTCCAGAGGGTGCACCCGGCGCGGCTCCTGCGCCGCCAGCCGGTCGTAGGCCTCGGCGACCGCGGCGAAGAACTCGTCGGGCGAGCGCTCCAGGCGGTCCGGCACGCCGCGACCCGCCTGGCGGGCACGACCGACCGCCGGCTCCACGCGCAGCAGCAGCGTGCGATCGGGCTCCAGCCCTCCGGTCCCGAAGCGGTTCACCTCGCGTACCGGCTCGACGCCGAGCCGGCGCCCCGCGCCCTGGTAGGCGAGCGAGGAGTCCACGTAGCGATCGAGCAGCACCCACGTGCCGGCGGCGAGCAGCGGCTCCACCCGCTCCTCCACCAGCTGGGCCCGCGCCGCCGCGTAGAGGAGGGCCTCGGCGCGCGCGCCCACGGTCAGGGAGGGCTCCTTGACCAGCACGCGGATCCGCTCGGACAGCTCGACCCCACCGGGCTCCCTCAGCAGCCGCACGTCGACGCCGCGGCGGCACAACTCGTCGTGCAGGGCGGTGGCGAGTGTGGTCTTGCCGGCGCCGTCGAGCCCCTCGATCGTGATCAGGCGCCCGCGGAGCATCGCCGCGAGGGTATCTACGATGGCGGCCATGCCCGTCGACACGCCCGCCCTCCCGGGGACCGAGCACCACCCGCACGCCCGAGCCGTGCTGGGCGCCGCGCTGGCGCCCACGGGGCACCCCTCGCATGCCTACCTGTTCCACGGTCCGGCGGGAACCGGAAAGCGAACCGCGGCGCGCGCCTTCGCCGCCACCCTGCTGGCCGAGGGGGCCGCGAATCCGGACGCGGCGCGGGCCCGGGCGCAGCGCGGCGCCCACCCCGACCTCACCTGGGTGGTGCCGTCCGGCGCCCACGAGCTGCTGGTCTCCGACGTGGACACCCCGGTGGTGTCGGCCGCCGCCCGCACGCCGTTCGAGGCCGCGCGCCGGGTATTCGTGATCGAGCGGGCCGACACCATGAACGACGAGGCCGGCAACCGGATGCTCAAGACGCTCGAGGAGCCGGCGCCCTTCGTGCACCTGGTCCTACTCACCGACCGGCCCGGCGAGGTGATGCCGACCATCGCCTCGCGCTGCCAGCACGTGCGCTTCGACCCGCTGCCGGTCGACGAGATCGCCCGCCGACTGGAGCGCGATCACGCAGTCGATCCCACGACCGCGCGCGCGTGCGCGCGCCTGGCCCTGGGAGCCGACGATCGAGCCGTTCGCCTCGCCACCGGCGAGGGCCCCAGCCTGCGGGCGGCGGCCGAGCGCTTCGCCCGCGCTGGGCTCGCGGGGGAGATGGAGTCACGGCCGTGGCTCGACCTGCGGGCCCAGGCGCGCCGGCGCGGCGAAGCCGCCGTCGCCGAGCTCGACGAGGCACACGAGCGCCGCCGCGAGTACCTCGACCGCCGCGAGCGCCGCCGGGCCGAGACCGAGCACGCCGAGCGCGTCCGACGCGTGCGCCGGCGCGCGGAGACCGAGGCTCTCGACCTCGGGCTGAGCGTGGCGGGGCTGTGGTACCGGGATCTCGCCTGCGCCGCCTGGGGCGCGCCCGAGCTGGCCTGCAACTGCGACCGTGAGTCCGAGCTGGCGGCGGATGGCCGGCACCGCGACCCCCAGCGCCTGCGAGCGGCGGTCGAGCTGGTGGAGGACACCCGCCAGCGCCTGACTCTCAACGTCGCCGAGGAGCTGGCCTGCGAGGCGCTCGGCTACCGGCTGGAGGAGGCCCTGGGCGGCCGGGAGTAGCCGGATCAGCCGATCGGGCCGAGAACCGGCTCCAGCCCGTACAGGTCGAACGCCCGGAAGGCGTTGAACTGCTTGTGGACCGGCCCGTGGAAGTCGGCCGAGCCCGTCTGCAGCAGCCGGTTGGCGCTGCAGTGCTCGTACAGCAGGTGCGTCTGCCCCCGGGTGTGGGTGGCGTAGAAGGTCTCGACCCCGTCGAGCCCAAAACCTCGGAAACGGTCGATCTCGGCCAGGACCTCGTCGGGAGAGTCGAGGTCCCAGAACGGGTGGGCCCATACCGCGAGGCCGCCGGCGTCGTGGATGGCGGTGATGGCGTCCTGAACGGTCGGGGTCAGGCGGGGGAGGTAGCCCGGCGCCCCGGGGACCAGGTACGCGGCGATGAAGGGGCCGACGTCGTCTATGTCCTCGGCGGCCAGCCGCTGGGCGTTCGCCTCGCAAGCCAGCACACCGGCGGCGATGTGCGGGCGGCCGACCGTCTTGCCCGCCGCGCGGCGCTCATCGATGGGCGACCGGTCGATCTCGAAACCCAGCTCCTCCAGGCGGTCGGCGAGCCGCTCGGCGCGCAGCTCACGGTCGGCGCGCGAGCGCTCGAGCCAGGCCAGCAGGCCCGGGTCTCGGTGGTCGATCCGGTAGCCCAGGATGTGGACGTCCTCGTCGGGCGAGCGCAGGGCGGAGATCTCGGTCGCCGCCACCATCCCGATTCCCTGCTGACGGCCGGCCTGGAGCGCCTCCTCGACCCCGTTGACGCTGTCGTGGTCGGACAGCGCCAGCAGCTCGACTCCCGCCTGCGCGGCGGCCGCCACGACGTCGGCGGGCGCCAGCGCGCCATCGGAGTGGGTCGAGTGCGACTGGAGGTCGAACGTGGGGGCGCTCAGGCGCGAAACGCTAGTGGAGCGCCCGGCTCGTGCCGATCGCCACACGATCTGGTGTCGGTCCGGGGGCGCAACTTCCGCGCCGGTGACCTGTATAAAGCTGCAATCAAGACCTGGCTGAACCGCTCGGCGCGCCACGGCGCCCGGGCGGCCGGGGGACCCAAGCAGTTCGGGGCGAATCGCCCGCCCACGCCGCCATGGCGGCGGGGGTCGGCGTAGCGCGGCTCTTTCCGCGCGAGCCCGTCAGCTAACCCCGGAAGCGAACCGAAAGAGAGGTCGTTTTCGTGAGATCGCTGACGCTTCGCGCGTGTATCCCGCTCGCCGTCGGCCCCTTGGTCGTATTGGCGCTGGCGGGTGGGACCACCGCATCGGCCGAGTCCGGCGACCGCGCCACGACGGGCGGGACGGTGCCCACCGCGGGCGCCCGGCTTCGCCGCGAGGGGCCGGACATCCCGGTTGCCGTCACCGGCTACGTCTTCCCCATCCGCGGCCCGCACAGCTACGGAACGTCGATCAACCGGTTCGGCGCCCCGCGTGGCGATCACAGCCACCGCGGCCAGGACGTGCTGGCTCCCTCCGGGACCCTGCTGGTGGCAGCCCGCGGCGGCCGGGTCACGCATCGCGCTTTCCAGGGCGACGCCGGCAACTACCTGGTGATCGCCGCCGACGACGGGACGGACCAGGTCTACATGCATCTCCTGGCACCGGCCCGGGTGGCGCCCGGCGACAGGGTACGCGCCGGCGAACCGATCGCCCGTGTGGGGCAGACTGGCGACGCCACCGCACCGCATCTTCACTTCGAGGTGTGGACGGCGCACTGGTACGCGGGCGGGCGCCCGCTCGACCCGCTGCCGCGCCTGCGCGCCTGGGACGCGCTCAGCTAGCCCGCGGCAAGCGTCCCGCAAGGCCCGCCGTCGCCAGCAGGTCGCCGGCGGGACGCTCGGGTTCGTCGAGGGCGCCGGCGAGGCGGTCGCCGGCCAGATCGCGGACCTTGGCCGCCAGCTGGTCCTCGGTCATCGGCCGCTCGGGCGAGCCCAGCGAGTGGGCGACCCGGGCGACCTCCTCGCCGTCCGCCTCGAGCACGGCCTCGGTCTCGCCCAGCGTTGGATCGGTCCGCACGCGGATGCGCTCCAGGGCCGCCGAGCGTGCCTCGCCGTCGACGCCTGCGAAGGCGTCCACCGTCGGCTCTCCCCGCAGCAGGGTGTACGCCACCAGATACGGGAGGGAGAACTTCGCCTGCAGCCCGTCGCGGACGTCGTCGTAGGCCGCGGCGCGTCGAGCGCGGGGATGGACGGTGACCGTGACGTGCGCCTGCCCGTCGAGGCCCCGCGCACGGGCGATCGTCGCCGCCTCGACCGCGCTGTGCGCCATCAGGCAGCACGGCCAGGGCTTGATCCAGTTGTGGGCGATCGCCGCAACGCCGCCCGCCCCCGCGGCGGGCCAGCGTGCGCCGAAGGACTCCTCGAATCCCGCCGGCCCGTCGGCGACGGTCTCGGCGATCCGGGCTCCGGCGGCCGCCATCCGCGCCGCCAGGACCCCGTCGGCCGCCGCCATGCCGACCTGCAGCGACTTGCCGTCTGAGCCGAATGCCGCGCGCAGCCCGCCGGCGCGCAGCACCGCCAGCCGGACGGCCTGCGCCTCGCGCTGGGAGTCGAGGGCCAGCAGCCGGGCGGCGGCAGTCGCCGCGCCGACGACGCCGCAGACCGCGGTCGGGTGCCAGCCGCCCTCGTAGAGCGCCGGATGGGAGGCGCGCGCCAGTGCGCCCATCGCCTCGAAGCCGGCGGCGTAGGCGTCCAGGACGTCCTCGACACCGGTGTGGAGCTCGGCCCCGACGCCCAGCGCGGCCGGCGCCACCGGGGCGCTGAGGTGGGCGAGCCCGGGCAGGTAGGTGTCGTCGAAGTCCAGCACGTGTCCGGCGGTGCCGAGGAACGCGACCTGTTCCAACCACCCATCGCCGGCGGCCAGCGCGGCGCGAGCGGCCGGCTCGTCGCGCCCGCCCACCCCGCAGGCGAGCCAGTCGAGCAGCGCGACGCGGTAGGCGCCATGGTTACGCCCGGCTGCTGGCGGCGCGGCCACGGCGGGTCAGTTCATCGAGGGGTCGGGCGGCATTCGCGCCACCAGCGCGTAGCTGCCGCCCTTGCGCTCCAGCACGGCGCTCCAGAGGCGGTCGGGATCATGGCTGAACAGGTCCTCCCGTTCAGCGGGCTCGACGATCCAGTCATCGCGCTCGAGCTCGGCCTCCAGCTGGCCCGGCCCCCAGCCGGCGATGCCCGCGAACACGCGCGCCCGGCGCGTTATCGCGGGCAGCCCGTCCATGTCGCTGCCGGCGGCCACGAATCCGACGTCCCCCAGGACGGTCGCGGCTGCCTCGGAGGGATCGTCGAACTCGGCCAGCACCACGACGCCCGTGGGCTGGACGGGACCGCCGACGTGCACGCGCTCGGTGGGATCTACGAGCTCGCCGAGGTCGGGAACCGCCTCCTCGACCGTGTGCTCGCTGCGGCGGTTGAGAACGATGCCCATCGCTCCCTCGTCACCGTGGTCGGCGATCAGGACCACGCTTCGGTGGAAGTTCGGGTCGAGCAGGTCCGGCCCGGCGATCAGCAGCTTGCCCTGCAGCGACTCCACGCAGAGCATTGTGCCCCGCGCAAGGCGACGTTGATCTCGCTCTGAGCGGCGCCCTGCTCGCAGCGCAATCAGCCTTCTGGCTCGTGCCCGACACGGGTACATGCCGGTCCGTCCCCGGTGAGCCACCCGCGGTACATGAGCCCGGTGGTGAACGGCATGGCGAGCTTGCCGCTGCCCGACAAGGCGATCAGCCCGCCCTGCCCGCCCAGCGGCCGCACCCTTTCGTCGAGGACTGCGGCAGCGGCCTCGTCCACGGGCAGTCCGCGATGACGGATGAGCGCGGCCACCTCGTGTGCCGCGACCGCCCGGATCAGCTGCTCGCCGTCGCCGGTGGCGGAGACCGCGCACACGCCGTCCTCGGCGTAGACCCCGGCCCCCACCAGCGGCGAGTCGCCCACGCGCCCCGGTAGCCGGCCACGCATCCCGCCCGTCGAGGTGGCGGCCGCCACGTGGCCGGCGGAGTCCAGCGCGACCGCGCCCACCGTCCCCCCGGTCGTCGCCTCCCAGCGCCGGCGCTGGCGCTCGGTGACGAACCACTCCGGGTCCTCCAGGCGCAGGTCCCACTCCTCCGCCAGGCGCTCGGCGCCGACCCCCGCGACCAGGACATGGTCGGAGCGCTCCATGACCGCGACCGCCAGCGCTATCGGGTGACGCACCCGCGTGACCACCGCGACCGCCCCCGCCCGGCGCTCGCGCCCGCACATGATCCCGGCGTCCATCTCGACCGCGCCGTCCCGGTGGAGCACCGAGCCGCGCCCGGCGTTGAACAGCGGGCAGTCCTCTAGCAGCTCGGTCGCGGCCTGGACCGCGGTGACCGCGCAGCCACCGGACCTCAGCGCCTGCCCCCCGGCCTCGAGCGCCTGCTCCAGCGCCTCGCGGTAGGGCCGGTCGTCGTCCGGCGGCCTGCCCCCCGCCCCGCCATGCACCGCGATCGCCGGTTGGGCCACGGGCGACACCCTATGGCGCCCGGCGCCGTCCAGGACATCCACCAGGCCGTCGCTAGACTCGCCGGGGCGCCGACGTAGCTCAGCTGGTAGAGCACTTCACTCGTAATGAAGGGGTCCCCGGTTCGAGTCCGGGCGTCGGCTTACTACGGAGAAGGCGGCGCAAACGGCGGGTTTTCGTCGTGTGGCCTCCGAGAGCCGCTGTAAACCTGGCCGGCTATGGAAGCGTTTTGGAAGCGCGTTCGTGCCTCGGCCGCTCGGATTTCCCCGGGCCCACCCCCTCGACAGCACGCGATGGGACCCGTGAGCTGGGACTCCCGTCCGCTCACACACTGTCGTCGGTAGTCGCGGTCGGCGGACAGGGCTGCGGCGCCAGGGTGGGTGGCGAAAGACCCTGGCGGGATCGCACCCTTTTGGCTTGGCTTGGACCTAGACCTTCCTCAATGTCCAGCTTTGACACCGGAGCGGCATCGCCATCCCGCCGCTGGTAGTGGAGGTCGCTTCGGTCTAAGGCAGTCGACCCAGCGAGCTTTCAGACCACCTGCGGAGACCAACTAAAGCTGCTGATAAGAAGGAGGCTCGCGTTAGGGCGCGAACCGATATCGCGCCTATTTCGACCATGGGAGGAGCTGCACAGATGGTGAGTCGCTGGTTCAGTGGGCTGCGTGGCGGCCTGATTCTCGGTTTGATCGCGCTCGGCGTGGTGGTGGCCGTCGCCAGCGCCAAGCAGGTCACCACCGGTCACGCAGAGATCTTCGGCAAGCAGGTGAATGTCCCGGTTGACCACCGCGTCGAGATCTTCCGCCACAAGAAGTTCGTTGCCGTGAGGTTCTTGTGCGCCGGGAACCTTGCCGACTTCGCCGACCTGGAGGTGACCAATCTCGAGAATCTGCCGATTCGGGTCACGTACGAGCGCTCGAACAACGGCTTCCGCGTGTCAGACGAGGTCAAGCCGCACTCGGACCAGTTCGTCGCGGAGGGGGGTCACATCCAGTTCACCGATCCCGATGTGGGAATCGCCGACCTCTCGCACAAGTACGCCACTCTCAACATCGACTGGGGGGTTAGGCAACGCGGGTCCAATTCCTGCGACGTCGCGGTCAACACGATCCTGCACTTCCCCGACGGGACACCGTTGAACGCCGACCATGTACCGGGGTCCGCCCGGAAGTAGGGGGGCCGGGTCGTCGCCGGTAGCCGCAGACCCGTATTCACCTCGGCCGGGGGGGCGGGGCATAACACGGCCCGTCCCCCTCGGTGAGTCTTCGAGTTGAGCTTCGACGTCGAGGAACTGATCGACCACGGTCCGCACGTCGTTGCCGTGGTCGCCGTGAGTATGCGCGGAAGAGAGAGCGGGGCAGTGGCGGTCGGTCGAGGCGGGCACCTCTGGACCCTCCGTGAGGGTGATGTCGTCAGCTTCACGCTGTTCCAGAACAAGCAGGACGCCCTCGAAGCCGTGGGACTGCGGGAGTAGGCCAGCCTGGCGGGCAGCGGCAGGCCTTCCTCAATGTCCAGCTTTGACACCGGCAGCGGCATCGCCATCCCACCGCTGGTGGCGGAGGTCGCCCCGAGCTAGGGGCTCGGGGGCCACCCCTTCCGCGACGTACAGCTAGGCGAGATACTCGGCGGGCGATGTCGCGGGATAAGTTTGAGGCGGTGCGGACGAACGTGGCCGCGCTGAACGAGCGTGACGTCGACCGCTATCTCGCCTGCTGCACCGCCGACGTCGAGCTGGTGCCCGCCACCGGCGCTATCGAAGGCGGATACATAGGCCGTCGCGGTATCGAGCGCTTCTTCGCGGACCTCAGGGATGCCGCTGCCGACTTCCAGGTCGAGACCGAGCGGCTGGAGGTCGTGCGGGGCAACGTGCTCGCCTTCGAGCGCGGCAGCGCAAGCGGACGCGCCAGCGAGGTCCCCGGTCAGATGGCCTTCACCACGGTCTATGAGTTTGAGGGCAGCAGGATCCGGCGCATCCGGGTCTTCCTCGACCGAGAGCAGGCCCTCGAAGCCGTGGGGCTGCGGGAGTAAGCGATGTCGCGGGGGAACGTGGAGCACGCCCACCAGGTGATCGACGCGGTGGAGCAACGGGACCTGGCGAGCCTCATCCGCTTGACGGACCCCGAGGTCGAATGGCGTTCGGCGTTCGTGGTGGGCGGCGGTGGTGGCGTCTACCGAGGCCACGACGGGATGCGGGAATACGTCAACGACATGAACGACGCGTGGGACATCGTCCGCCTCGACGTAGACCACGAGATCGGGGTTAGGGACGTTGTCGTGTTCGTGGGCCGGATCCACTATCGCGGCAAGGCCAGCGGGGTCGAAGCTGAGTCAGAGTCCGGCTACATGCTCAAGTTTCGCGACGGCAGGGTCCTCCGCTTCAGGCCCTTCCAGGACCCCGAGGAAGCCCTCGAAGCCGTGGGGCTGCGGGAGTAGGCGCAGCCTGCGTGGCAGCGTCAGGCCTTCCTCTATGTCCAACTTTCACCACGCGCGACCGGAAGCCAGGGGCGGCATCGCCATCCCGCCGCTCTGCGTTCCGCTGGACGTCCGGTGATGCGTCGTGCGCATCGCTGTCAACCGTGGTTGCACGCCCGTTTGTAGCCCTGGCGCTCGGATACACCCATGCCATCTAGGTCGACGCGGCGGAAGGAGGTGAACTCAATGAAGCGCAGAGCTACAGCGGTTGCTCTGGCAGTCGCGGCGCTGGCGATCCCAGCCGCACCCGCGTTCGGCGACCCGTCATTCGGCCCCGGCGCCGGGCAGGGCAACGGCAACAACGAGCCGCAGGACCAAGGGGCGAAGTGCCACCCGCCGGGTCAGACGGCGGATCGGCCGGAGTGTAAGTAGAACCAGGCTAAGGGGAGGAATACCGATGACCCGCAGGATCACAGCGGTCGCCCTGTCGGTTGGTGCGCTGAGCCTCACGCCGGTGCCGGTTGCTTGGGCGGACCAGAACGAGGGTCCAGGCAACGGCGCTGGCCAAAGCCGCCAGTGCACCGGCCCGCAGGCTGACCGCCCGGCGAGCTGCACCAGTCAGGGCGGACCTGGCGACCAGGGCAGCAACTAGGCCCAAAGCGCCAAAGAACAGGTGACGGGCGGCCACTATGCCGCCCGTTCTCCTGTACCGCCAGGGTGCCTTCTGGCACCTCTAAACGTTCCTCTATGTCCAGCTTTGCCGCAGGCGTCCCGATCCCGCCGCTGGTTGTGGAGGTCGCTGCGTAGGCGTGGTGTCGGTGGCCGACCTGCGCAGTCCGACCAAACAGCCTGATAGCAAGGGGCTGTCAGGCGCCGAGCAGGTTCGCGCCGCTTACAGAACCACGGAGGGAGGAATCAGATGGTCAGTCGCTGGTTTGTTGGGCTGCGTGGCGGCGTACTCGTCTGCCTGCTGGCGTTCTTCTCAGTGGCGGTCGCCGCCGCAGACGCCAAGCAGGTCGTCACCGGCCACGCGGAGATATCAGGAGCGCACGGGACGCTTTCAGGAGGCGATAGCGCAGTCGTCTTCGCCCACAAAGCCTTCGCCCGTGTGACGTTGATCTGCACGAATGAAACCGATGCCATAAACACTGAGTTGCGCATCACGAATCTGGAGAACAAGCCTCTTCGCGTCACATACACACTCTCGGCAGACTTTCGGGTTTCAGATCGGGTCGACCCTCATGACAGCAAGACCATTGACGAATTCAGCGACCCTGACGTGGGGATTTCTGATCCGAGCCACAAGTACGCCACGATGAACATCAATTGGGGCAGGCGACTGCCATTGGCCGAAAATAAGACCTGCGATTACGCGGTCCACACGATCCTGCACTTCCCCGACGGGACGCCGCTGAACGGATAGATCGCGGCACACGAAGACGCTCGGTTTCGTGCCGCTCGGCAGGCATCACCGGAGCTTCCTCAACGTCCAGCTTTGACACCGGCAGCGGCCTGCCGATCCCGCCGCTGATCGTGGAGAGCAACCTCGGTTGACACCCAGTTATGTCGCGTAGAGGCCGGGTACGCGGACGCTCATATACGTCTCAGGCCGAGGAAGGGGGTGTTCATGAGACGCAAGTCCATAGCAGTGGCGCTGGCAGCGGCGTTTGGGCTGTCGGCCTTCGCTCCCGCCGTTTGGGCCGATGCCACCTCGCCGACCAACGGCGGAAACGGCGCCGGCCAGAGCGGACAGTGCACCGGCAACCCTGATGACCGGCCCTCTTCGTGCCACGACCAGGGAGGCCCCGGCAACCAGCCCGGACCGCCGTAGGGAAACGCAGCCGGGGAGCGTCCGCTGCGGCGCTTCCCGGCAGTCGAGAGAGGCAAAACCTCACAACGAAGGGAGGGGAGATGAAGCGCAGGACTACAGCGGTTGCGCTGGCGGTTGCGGCATTGGGGCTGACGTCGGTCCCGGTTGCTTGGGCGGACCAGAACGAAGGTCCGGGGAACGGCGCTGGCCAGAGCAAGCAGTGCACTGGCCCGCAGGCTGACCGGCCATCGAGCTGCACCAGCCAGGGCGGACCTGGCGACCAGGGCAGCAACTAGGCCAAAATCCGTAGAGGGGGGAAGGAGGTGAACTCATGAAGAAGCTCGCCGCAGTGCTGGCAACGGCCGGGTTGCTCATCGGCGCGCCTGCCGCGTTTGCTGGTTCGGGCAACGGGACCTCGAACTCCCAAGGCGCGAACCACCACGGCAACGCCGTGTCGAGCGGGGCCACGCCTCAGCCGCAGTAAGCGAATGTCGGATACGCCCGCCAGCTCTATCCCGCGGAAGCACAGGCGGGGCTGGCGGGCGATCCGGGCTTCCAGGAGGCAGCCGTTCAGCTTCCTCAACGTCCAGCTTTGACACCGACAGCGGCCTGCCGATCCCGCCGCTGGTCGTGGAGGTCGCCCCGAGTTAGGGGCTAGCCCTTCCGCCGCCTACCGCTGGGCGAGATACTCGGCGGGCGATGTCGCAGGAGAACGTGGAGCTGGTGCGACGGATGTGGGAGGCGTTCCTGTCCAACGACTTCCAGACCGCGCTGACGTCCTACGACCCCGATGTCGAGTGGGACGGCACGAACCTTCCCGATGGACAGGTGGGCCGTGGCCTCGAGGCGATCATGGATCACATCACCCGATGGTCGGACATGTGGGAGAGCTGGAACGTCGAGGTCGAGCGGGTCATCGACGCGGGCGACGATCACGTCGTCGTGTTCATCCGCGAGACCGGACGCAGCAGCAGCGGGCTGGACATGGACGAGCGCCACGGCGAGCTTTACACCGTCCGGGCGGGCAGGATCGTCCGCCGCCAAGGATTCTCCGACCCGAACGAAGCCCTCGAAGCCGTGGGGCTGCGGGAGTAGGCGATGTCGCGGGAGAACATCGATCGGCTGCGGGCGGCCTACGAGGTGTTCAACCAGACTGGCGAGATCATCGTCGAGCACCTCGCTCCCGACTTCGAGATGCACCAGGCGTCCTCCATCATCGACACCGCAGGCGTCTTCCACGGTCCGAATGCCCTTCGCGACGTCCTGCGCGAGCTAGACGAGGCCTTTGAGGACTTCAAGACCGAAGTGGAGAAGATCATCGAGGCCCCGAACGGCGAGATCGTCGCCTTAGTGCATGCCTTCGGTCGGGGGCGGGGCAGTGGCGCGCAGATGGACAACCACATCGCCCATGTGTGGACGTATCGCGACGACAAGGCGGTTCGGATGGTCGCCTACGAGGAGCAAGCCGACGCCCTCGAAGCCGTGGGGCTGTCGGAGTAGGCGCTGCGGCAGCCGTTCAGCTTCCTCTACGTCCAGCTTTCACCACGGGCAACCGGAAGCCTGGGGCGGGATCCCGATCCCGCCACTGGTCGTAAAGGTCGCCGCGCGGTAAGGGGCTTTGGCCGCTCCTTCCGCTACCTGCGGCGGGGCGAGATACTCGGCCGGCGATGTCGCGGGAGAACGTCGAGGTGGTGCGTCGGTTCATCGACGCCCTGAACCGAGCCGACCTGGAGGCAGCGTCTGAGTACGTCGATCCCGGGGCCGAGGTGGATTGGTCGCGGTCGCGAGGCGTCGAGGCCGGGATCTATCGCGGTGACGAGGCAGTCCGAAAGTTTTGGAGGACGTTCTTCGATGTGTTCGATGAGTTCACAGTGACTCCTGAGGAGTTCATCGAACTGGGGGATCACGTCGTCGTGCCGAACCGCACCCGCATGTCCGGCCGCGACGGAATCGAGGTCTACGCCAGGAGTGCCGTGGTCCATACCGTTCGCCACGGGCGCATCGTGGAGTGGACGCTGTACCAGGAGAAAGCCGAGGCCCTCGAAGCCGCCGGACCGTCGGAGTAGGCGATGTCTCGATCCCGACGTCGTTGTCCACAGCGTGCCGAACCGGCCGGAGCCGGATCCGGGCCAGCACCTGATCGGGGTAGCCTCTCGATTGAGATTCGCTTGCACTCGAGCGAGGGGAGAATTCGTGAGCCAGGATGAAAAGACCTTCAAGGGGCAGTGCTGGTGCGGTGCTGTGACGATTGAGGTCACAGGCGATCCGGAGGCCGCTGGCTACTGCCATTGCAAGTCCTGTAGGAGCTGGTCCGCCAGCCCGGTCAACGCATTCACGCTCTGGAAGCCCGAGGCGGTCAAGGTGACCCAGGGAGAAGACCAAATCGGCGAGCACCACAAGAACGAGCGGAGCTATCGGCAGTGGTGCAAGCTCTGCGGCGGCCATCTGCTGACGCGGCACCCGCAGTGGGGTTTGGTCGACGTCTATGCGGCAACAATCCCTGAATTTCCGTTTGCACCCGAGGTACACGTCAATTACGAGTCGACCGTGCTGCCCATGAAGGACGGCCTCCCCAAGCTCAAGGACTTCCCCGAAGAGCTGGGCGGCTCCGGCGAGACGATCGCCGAATAGCAACGCGACCGTCCGGGGATTCGTGAGCTCCTAGGCGCTTATGTCCTGTGCCACCTTTCTCTACAGGACCTGCCCCTCGGAGCCATTCCGTGACCCATCCGCCTGGGCGGCTCTCAACGAGCGGTACCGCAGAACCCCCGCTCCTATCACTTCGTGAGCACTTCACTACTTCACTAGGGTTCGCCGCATATCCAGCGATTGGAGGTGGAGGCCTATGAATCCCAGGCTCGTAGCGCTTCTTGCTGCCACTGCCGCGGTCGCCGGCTGTGGTGGGGGCGGCAGGCAGAACACCGCGGCTCCAACCACCAAGACGTCCGCGACCGGAGTCCCGAAGACGATCAAGGTTCCGCCCGAGAGCCCCTATTACCTGCTGCTCCAGGCGCAGCAACAGCCGCATGTCGACTACAGGAAGCAGGTGGGGACGTGCCGCGTGGGCGCCGAGGCGTCCTGCCCCGGCGCCCGGCTCGCCGGTCAGAACCTCACGGGCGCCGTCGTGCCGCTCTCCAATCTCCGCACGCTCGATCTGCATGGCGGCTCGCTGGCGGTCAGCAATGGGTCGTTCGCGCAAATGCAAGGTGCCGATCTGAGCAACGTCAACCTGATTGGCGGATCGTTCAGCTTCACCAATCTTGAGCGAGCGAACCTGAGCGGGGCGAGGATCACCTTCGCCGGCATCACGGGCGTCAACCTGCGGGACGCTCGGCTGCGCGCCACCGACGGCTACTTCGGAGCGATCGTCGGCTCGGACATGCGTGGCGCCGACCTGCGCGGTATGGCATTCCCGGACTCCGACATCAACGGGACCGATCTGCGCGGCGCCGACATGCGGGACATGAACCTGATCAACGCCGACTTCACCGGCTCCAGGTTGGAGGGTGCCGATCTGCGTGGCTCCCATTTCTGCAACACGCTGATGCCGGACGGCAAGGTGATGGCCCCCCATAAGGGGCTGTGCCCCGGGCAAATTCGGCCCGGACCGAAGGGCGCCCAGCCAATCACGGTTTCGGCCGACAGCCCCCTGTTCCGAGCGATCTATGCACTCCAGACTGGCACCCAGGTGCAGGCGGGCACCGTGGTGCGCGGGTGCAAGATCCAGGCGTTCACGAAATGCCCCGGGGCCCGCGTGCAGGGCGAGAACCTGCAAGGAGCCTTCCTCGCCTACGCGGGTCTCCAGCGCGCCGACCTGCGCAACGTGAACTTCCAGCTCGGCTCGCTGGCATACGGTCACGCCGCGAACGCCCGGCTTGACGGCGCCGCGCTCGGCGCCACCGCGTTCGCCGACGCGGACCTGACGGGAGCCTCACTGCGCGGCACGACCCTCGCGCTTGCAGTGATGGCGGGAACGCATCTGAACGGCGCCGATCTGAGTCAAGCCGACGCTCGCTCGATGGTTTTCGATGGCGCTGAGCTCCGGGGGGCGAAGCTCATGGGTACGTCTCTGGCCGGCTCTAGCCTCGTGGAGGCAGACCTTCGCGGGGCGGACCTGGAGGGGGCGAACCTCTCCGACGCCCTTCTCGTCGGCGCCAACCTCAGCGGCGCAAACCGCACGGGTGCGACGCTGTGCAACACGATCATGCCCGACGGGTCGGTGAGCCACCCGTCGTCGAGCCCTTGCCCCGGAACCTGAGGGCGGCCGCGGCGCCACCTCTGACGAGGCGTAGGTGAGCCTGCATCTCGTTCCGAAGTTCGCGTGTGAGCGGTTAGGAACTCCGATCCGCACCGGCGCCTAGCCTGCCGGCCAACCGGTATCTAGACCGCTGGTCGGAGAGTCGGCCAAGGCGAGGATCCCTCTGTGTCCCAAGGCGAGCGACAGATGACAGAGACCCGAATGCGCTACTCGCGCGACGTCGCCGAGTTCGACAGGGCGATCGCGTTCGTCGACGGGACCTTCGCGGTCGCATTGACGCTGCTGATCACGACGCTCGACATCGGGGACAAGCGCTCTGCCTTCGTCAGCCTCTCGGCCTTCGCCGGCGCGGTCGGCCCGCAGTTCGTCGCCTTCCTGATCGCGTTCGCAGTCATCGCCGGCTACTGGCTGCTGCATCACCGCATGGTTGCGAGCTTCGTCGCGCTCGACACCCGCACGATCGTCGTCAACCTGTTCCTGGTCGCAGCGGTCGTTCTGCTGCCCTTCAGCACCGACTCGGTGGGGGATCCGGGCGTCGCGGATCTCGCCCTCCCAACCGTGCTGATGGCGGTGAACATCGCCGTGGTGTCCTCGCTGTACACCGTGGTATGGGTCACCGCCGCCCGTCGAAGGCTCCTCGATCACACGCCGGGCGCCGCCGAGTCGCGCGAGATGGTGATCAACAGCTTGGCGCCGGCGGTCGTCTTCCTCCTCTCGGTGCCGCTCGCCTGGTTCGTGTCGCCCGGGCTTGCCAGGCTCTCCTGGCTCTCGCTGGTGGTCGTCAATCCCGTCGTCGGCACGTTGACGGCCCGCGCGCGCCGGCGCGGGAAGCAGCCTTAGAGCCCCCCACCCTCGGCGTGCCCGCGCCCGATCGACGACCGCAGCGGAGTCGGCATGCGGTCGTCGTGATCGCGGTCGGCGCGGTGACCGTGGACTCTGCGCTTCTCGGCCTGATCGCTCCCCTGCTTCCGGCCATCGCGCACAGGACGCGAGCCGGCGATGCGGCTCTCGGCCTTGCCCTGGCGGCCTACGCGGTCCCGATCGCGCTTCTCTCGCTCCCGCTGGGCCGCGCCGCGGACTCGATGGGCCGGCGACCGCTGTTGGTGGCCGGGCTGTTCCTGGTAGCGGCCGGGTCGGTCCTCATCGCGGTGTCCGACTCGATCGCGGTTCTCCTGGCGGGCCGGGCGATCCAGGGCATCGGCTCAGCCGCGAGCTGGATCTCCGCCCTGGCGCTGGTCTCGGATACCGCCGCGCCCGGAAAGCGTGGCGAGGCCCTCGGCGTCGCTCTCGGGGCGACCGGCGCCGGCTCGATCGCGGGTCCGGCGCTCGGCGGGGTGATGGCGGACCTCCTGTCGTTCGCGGCTCCGTTTCTGCTCTTCGCAGCGGTCGCGGTCGGCCTGCTGGTCGCCACGCTCGTCGTCCTGCGCCGGGAGGTGCGGCGTGGCGGGCCGTCGCTTCCCGCTCTGCCGGCGATCATCCAGACGACACGCTCCGGGATCGGTGCCTGGGCCGCGGCCATCATGCTCGGCAGCGCCGCGGCGCTCGGGCTGATCGAGGTTGTCGCGCCGCTCGACCTCGAGGACCGCCTCGGCCTCTCGAGCGGCACGATCGGGATCCTGTTCGCGGCGTCGGTCGCGATCGATGCCGTGCTGTCCCCGGTCGGCGGGCGGTGGGGCGACCGGCACGGCCGCCGGGGCCCCGCGATAGCCGGGCTCGCCCTGTCGGCGCTGTCGGTGGTCCTGCTCGCCGCGCTCCCCGGCGTCTGGGGCGCGGCGGTCGCCCTGGCGGTTTACGGGGCGGGCTTCAGCCTGGCGATGGCGGCCTCGGTTCCGTGGCTCGACGAGGCCATGGCAGAGGGGGCCCGGGGACTCGCTTACGGGGTGCAGAACCTCCTTTACGCCGCCGGGTACATCGTCGGCCCGATCCTCGGAGGAGTCCTGCTCGAGCGCAGCGGCGCCGATCTGACCTATGCGCTGACGGCGGCGGCCCTTGGGATCGGCGCGGTGGGACTGTTCCTTTGGCCCAGCGCCCGCGTGCGGTGAAGGCTGGTTCGCGACGGGCTCGGTGTGACGGGATCTCGCCGAGACCAGAGGTGGATTTCGTCTTGCGAGACGCCAAGGAGGGCCTCCCAAAGCGCCCACACGTTCCGCTCGAGTCGCACTAGGATCGAAGGCCGCAAGCAAGTGAGGGCGCAAAACGGCCAAAGAGGAGGCCGCCAGCCATGTACGCGACGGTAAGGCGGTACGAAGGGGTCACCGATCCTGGCGAGGCCGGGCGGCGGGTAAACGAGGGGTTCGTGCCGCTGGTAAAGGAGCTTCCGGGGTTTGTGGCCTACTACTGGGTGGACGCGGGGGGTGGGGTCATGGCCTCAACTAGCGTCTTTGAGGATCAGTCGGGAGCGGAAGCCTCCGTCGAGCGTGCTGCCGACTGGGTCCGGGAGAACATCGCGGAACTGCTTCCCAACCCGCCCGAGGTCATCACCGGCGAGGTTGTCGCCTCCGCGTAGCTGTTGACCGCCAAGCTGTTCGACCACAGAAACCAGTCGAGGTTGCCCACAACGACCAAGCGCCCGGCCTTCGCCAGGCGCTAGGTGCGGCAGCAGGACCGGCGTCATCCCGCCCCTCTGAACCTGACCGGGGTAGCCGACCTCGGGGGTAGCTCTGAACTCGCTGCCCAGCATCGTGGCGCATGGTCCTTACCTCGCCCATGGCCGATCTGGCCTGTTGGGTCGCGACCCTCGGCGAGGGTTGAATGCCTCGAGCGGGGGCCTAGTCCTGCGCTCAGCCCGCGCGCGGCAGGACCTGCCTCAGCGTGTCAGGATGGAGGCCGAGCTGCCCCGAGAACGGCTGATCCTGCGACGCGAGCATCGTGATCACGACAGCCACCGCCGTTGCAAAAACGCCCATGGCGACGCGAGTGGTGGTGCGATTGCCACTGTGAACCAAGGCGATCGCGCAGAGCGAGAGTGACGCCAGCGCGACCAGCCCCGCCCATTTGACAGCGTTGATGCTCGAACCGCTCACGATGATTCGCTGGCGCCGCGCGTGCAGGGCGTCCTCAATCGAGGCGACGAGCTCGCGCTGGGCCACCGCTTGGCCGTTGCTTTGAGGGTGGAACCCGATCATGAGATGAAGCGCGTCGGCCAGCGCGGTGGGGATGGCGGTCAAGTTGGCGCGCTGCTCCTTCATTGCCGGCCATTCGTCGTTCACGGCACTCTCGATCTGGCTGCGGACCAGCGCGCGCATGCGGAGCCGCAGGGGAGGCGGGAGGTCGTCGCTCAAGATGACAATCGACCGCAAGGCGCTCGCCTCCTCGTCCATCGCCTGCTGGGCGCGGTCGACATTGCCCCAGACGCCGACCGCCAGAAAGCCGACGAATAGCGCGAAGAGGATGCCCATCGGCGGCAGCATCCCGGGCGAGACGGCGCTCAGCGCGGCGGCGCGCTCACCCTCGGCCAGCAGCATCACCACGGCGTAGATGGCCGCGGTGAGCAGCGCCATGCGGCGAGGACCACCAGTCCGATCCAAACCACCGGCAGGTTAGGGAGCCAGCCGAACATGACTATCCGGCGATCCTACGCCGCTGCCATGGCGCCACAGAGCTGACCGTGGCAACCGTGCCGTCGGGCCGCCGTCCCTGCTTGGCGCGAAAGGAGCGGTACCCGCCATTCAAGCCGCCAGCCAGCATTGCTGGACGACCCGAGCCTTCACTCGGAGGGACGATCGGGGCGGCCCGCTATTAGGGCGTCCTAGGCGTTGGCAGGCCGCTCGACGACGAAGATGTGGTTGCCATCGAGGTCGCGCACCATAAACATCAGCGGGGCGCCGGACGGCTGCATGGGCTCGGGGTCGAGGTCGATGCCGCCGATGGCCTTGAGGCGCGCGTGCTCGCCGCGAACGTCGGCCGTCTCGACGCCGATCGCGTTGCCACCTGGCTCCTCGTTCATCGGCGGGTTGAGCGCCAGCCGGGCGGTGGAGCTGGGAGGCGCCACCTCGAGCCAGCGGTGCTCGTTGTTCTCGCCGTAGCGCGTATCGCCGCGCACCTCGAAGCCGAGCTTCTCGGTATAGAAAGCGCGGGCCGCGTCCTGGTCAGAAACAGTGAACATCACGACGCCGATGTTCGTGACGGTCGTGGGGGGCTGCGAGAGATCTGTCATGCCCCGTAGCTTACGCGCGGGTGATCTGGCCAAGCCGTTCCAAGGGCGGGTTGCCGAGTACATCGACGACGACTGGTCGAAGGCTGACTCATTCGATCAGGGGACCGCCAGGATGCGGTCCCCAGCCCGTCGGTCCAGTGGAAGCGCCATGGAAGCCTCAGTCACCGCGATCCGACCCGGAGACTGTCCACAGGGTCGGGCGAAATCTGGTTGAGCGGCGACATTTGCCGTAATCAGACCCGTAGCCGCCCGTACCTGCCGCTGCCTCGTAATGAAGGGGTCCCGGTCCGAGTCCGGGCGTCGGCTTGGGGACGCTTCCGGGATTCTGCCGACGCCACGGTTATTGTCGCGCACCGTCTGACGATGCCGAATCCGCCTGCGTCCCAGGCGCGAGCGGAGCGGGGGACCCGATAGGCCGCCGGCTGGCGGCCCTGGGGCGAATCCGGGCACTGGCGCCCGGTAGCGCGGCCCTTTACGCGCGAGCCCGTCAGCTAACCCCGTAGGCCCGAGATGAAGGGAGACGTCGGGTGCCGCGCGGCGACCTTGCCTGGAATTGGCCCAACACTGAGCCTCAGGGCGCGTCCCGCCCCGCACCGCCGCGTCCGTCGAGCTCGCCGACTGTCATCCCCCGCCGGCGTGCGCTCCGCGCGGGGGCGCTGCTTCTAGCCCTGGCGATCGGAGCAGCCGGGATCGCGGCGCTACCCAAGCGCTTGGGCCAAGTCGCCCAAGCGGTGGGCATCGCCACCGGGCCATCGGGGCGCGAGGTAGCCGAGCGGCGCTGGCGCCACCACCTCGCCCTTGAGCGCGGTGCGCTGGAGCGGGTGCTCTCCTACACCCCCTACGTCTCGCTGGGGACGCCCAGCCGACCGGAGATCGCTCTGACCTTCGACGACGGCCCTGGTCTCTACACCACTCAAATCGTTCGCACCCTGGTCCGCAACCGGGCCCCCGGCACGTTCTTTGTTGTCGGAAGCCAAGTCGCCACCTTCCACAAAGCACTGCAGGAAATCATCGCCACCGGCTTTCCGATCGGCGACCACACGTTCAGCCACCAGAGCATGACCAACCTCTCCGCGACGGAGCAAAGCGCCGAGATCGATCAGCAAGCGGCGGCGGTCAGGCGCTACGGCGCTCCATCCCCGCGGCTGTTTCGCCCGCCCTACGGGTCGTTTGACCGCGCGAGCCTCGAGCTGCTGCGAGCCAAGCGAATGCTGATGGTCCTATGGACGGTCGATACCGAGGACTACCTGCGCCCCGGGGTTGAGGCGATCGTCAGACGCGTGCTGCAAGGGGCCAAGCCAGGCGCGATCATCGCCCTACACGACGGCGGCGGGGATCGCAGCCAGACCGTCGCCGCCATCCCCAAGATCGTGCGGGGGCTGCGCGCCCGCGGATATCGGCTGGTCACCGTCCCACGCTTGGTCCTCGACGATCCCCCGCCGCGCAACCAGCCACTGCCGGCCCAGCTCGCAGGTGGCTGATGAGCTTGGCGGTCGCGATCCTGGTCGGCTTCTTGGTGGGCTTGCTGCTGCTCGCAGTTATCGGACGCCGATTGGCGGTGTTTCTCTGGGTGTTCTGCCAGGAGTCGCTCATGTACTTCGGGCTGCTGCCCTATCCGCAGGAGGTGGTACGGCGTCGTCGGGTCCGCCCGTCGGGCCGCGCTGGTCCAGCTGACCCGAACCCTCACCCGGACAGCGGCCCTTAGCGGCCGACGCCTCGTAGTGCCCAGGCGATCAGCGCGACCAGGCCAAGGCCCGGGCGACCCAGCGCTGGGTTGCTGCGGTGGGGATGCTTAGGATTGCCGGGCAACGTGGCAGCGTTGAACGTCTCCCCGCTCCAGGAGGTAGGAGAACGATGAAGCGACTTCTGCTCAGCGCGGCACTCGGCATCGCCCTATGGCCGGCGATCCCATCAACGTCCGCCCAGGCAGCCGGACACAGTTGTCCGAACTACATCAGGCCGGGGAAGGTGCATCAGGTCCGCAGCATGAGAGTTGGCGGGACCACGTGCGCAGGAGGAAAGGGGGTGATCGCCAACTGGGCACAGGACTGCCCAGTGCACCACTGCATCGTAGGAGCCTACGACTGCCACACACGGATTATCAGCCGGCGCGACAACGTGTCTCGGTTCTACTGCTTCGCGCCTGGGCGCTTCGTGATCGCGACGTTCCTGGGGCCATGACTGCCGGCGGGCAACGGGAGCGTGCGGTTAGAGCATGATGTGAGCGTGCCCACCCCTCCCAAACCCCGCAGCGTCAAGATCTCCGACGACGAGCGGCGCGGATGGTCTTCGGATCGTCCCCGTCGTGACGGGGCCCCCAAGCGCCCGCCCGACCTGTCGGTGCGCTCCCAGGTGCTCCGTCCATCCGACCGCCTGCGCTACTCCCCGGGGAGCCTGCTGGTGATCGTGTCGGCGTCGGCGCCCGAGGCCAACGGCTTCGCCCAACGGGTGGTCGAGAGCTCGGGCTTCGTGCTGTCGCGCCACAAGCTCCGTGGCCTGCTGGCCGGCCGGGTTCCCGAACAAGAGCTCGAAGGGCGGGCCGTCGAGCTCCTCGACGCCGCCGTCCGCAAGCGCCTGGAGACGGGCGAGACGGTCGTCATCGTGCCCGAGAGTCTCGATGCCGGCGAGCGCGAGCGCTACGTGCGCATGGCCGCGGGCTTCAAGCGGCCATGTCACCTGATCCTGCTCGAGACGCGCCCGCATCAGGTCGCCGAGGAGGTTCGTGCGCCGCTCAATGAGTTGCGCCGTCGCCTGGACGCCGGCGAGCTGGGCGCTGACGGCTTTCAGACCGTCCTGCGCCTGGGCGGGGCGTCGCTCTCGGAGCTCAAACGGATCGTCTTTCAGCCACTGCCGCGTGACGAGTAGCCCGCGTCGCGACCAACTGCGCGGGCAAACCCCAGTACTAGGCGGTGGCGACTGAGGGTTCGCCTGCGCCCACCCGCCAGATCGCATCCTGGGCCAACGCGTCGCGAGCGACTTCGCCACGGGCGACGAGCGAAAGGAGCTCGTCCTCTGTGCCCTGGACATCGGCGTCAACGAGGTCGGAAGGGCGCAGGACGGCGGCCACCTCGGCCGTCGTCATTCCTTCCGGGAACGCGGCGAGGGCCTCGAGGGCGCTGGTCGGGGCGGGCCGCCTCTCGAGTGTCGGATCGAAGTTGGCGAGAACGACGTCGTATGCCTCGAAGGGCTGGAACCCGCCGGCCTCGAGCCGAGTGCCCTCCTCGTCTTCGAAGACCAGCGACGGCGCCGTGTAGCGCACCGGTCCGTCGCTTGAGGATGAGCGGCCCTGGGCGTGAGTTGGCGAGCCTTCGGCGCTGCGGGCGAGTGATCGATCGGCCTCGTAGACGTCGACGACGGCAGGGTCGTCCACGCGCGACACGATCGCCTCGGCATCGAGGTCCGGGATGGTGCCAAGGGCCCGCCGCAGGTCGTCGAGATCGTCGAGCAGGCCCTTGGTGGTGAACTGCATGAATTGCAGCGCCCTGAAGGCGGCCTCACCGAACCGGGGTCCGGCTGCACGCGCCGCGACGATGGCTCGGCAGGCGGGTGCGGTGGCCGCCATACGGGGCTTGGGGTGAGGAGCAAACGGCATCCCGAAGCGGGCCCGGAACGCCCGTTGTCCAAGTGCCGCACCCTCAGGCGTGTATCCCCGGTCGACATAGGCCTGCGCGCTCTGGCTTAGTCCGATCAGCACCAGCCGCCAGGACAGCTGTTCCCCAAAGCGCCAGCGCAGCCGGGCGTGGGCAGGCCGCGCGCAGTAAGCCCACGGGCAGCCCGGATCGGTGAAGTGCAGAACCTGGATCCGATGCACGGTTGATCCGGTGCGGCCTACCTCCGAGGCGTCTGATGTTCAGCCCACAGGGCAGGCTGGCCGGAGCGAAGGAACTTGGGCTGCCGCCCGGCCAGCCGCCTCTGATCGCTTTAGCCGGCGGTGACCACTGGCTGCTTCTCGCGCAGCTCGACCATCTCTTCGTCATGGTCGGACTCGGCCACCGTGACGGGGCGATCGGTGGGCTGCTCTTCACGATCGAGCAGGTCTCGAATCCGCTGGTCCTCGCGCGCACGCTCATCCCGCTGCCACCTGCGCGTGTAGCACATGCTCGTCACCTCCGACGATCGGTGTCCGACCTAAGTGTCGCCGCGGGCCCACTCGGCGAAACCTTCCCTATCGGCAGTAAGAGGATCTACGGCTCCCGGCTGTGCGGGGGCCTCCCTCGAGCGATTGGACTCGCTCGAACGGTCGGAAGGAGAGATGGTTGCCGAGAACTACCCGCGAGCCGGGGCGCGCTCGGTGAGTTCGAGCAGACGGTGGGCGTTGCCGGCGAGGAACAGTTCCCGCGTCTCGTCATCGAGACCGAGAGCGTCGAGGTCCTCCAGTGCGTGCTGATGGAAGATCATCGGGTAGTTGGTGCCGAACAGGACCTTCCGCCGGCCACCGCGGCTCTGCATGTAGCGGACGAGCTCGGGCGGGTAGCGCTTCGTCGTGTAGGCGGAGGTATCGATGTAGACGTTCTCGTGCTTGCGGGCGACGGCGACCATCTCCTCCGTCCACGGGTAGCCGATGTGCCCGCCGACGATGACGAGCTCCGGAAAGTCGAGCGCGACCTGATCGATGTAGGGGATCGGGCGCCCGGTCTCGGACGGTCGCAGGGGACCGGTGTGACCGACCTGGGTGAAGAACGGAACGCCGAGCTCCACACAGGTGGCGTAGAGGGGGTAGTACCGGCGGTCGGTGGGAGGCGCTTCCCACAGCCACGGCACCATGCGCAGCCCCTTGAATCCGAGCTCGGTGACGCACCGCCGCAGCTCCCGGACTCCCTCCATCGGCTGGTTGAGGTCGACGGACGCAAGCCCGGCGAAGCGGTCGGGATGGGCGCCGATCCATGCTGCCACCTGGTCGTTGCTGATCAGGAACCCCTGCGGCGCGTGCCAGGCACTCAGAAGACCGAAGGTAACGCCGGCCTGGTCCATCGCCGCGACCGTCGTGCCGATCGGCAACTCCTCCTCGGGCAACTGCTGTCCCGTCCACCGGCGCGTCGACTCGAACATCTCGTGGCCCAGGAAGCTCAGCGTCGGGTGCTGCATCCAGACGTCGACGACCATCGGCGTAGCTTGCCAACTCCGGCTCCGTCGGTGACCTTTCGGTAGCGGGCTCTACGCGTCGCCCGGCGCTAAGCGGGACCCTCGACCGACACCGGCGCGCCGTGGCGCGGCATCTTGAGGGCCGCTGGAGCCCGAGGGCCGAGGGGTGGGCCTGCTCGTGCGGGCGTCAGGGCGGCGGGGCCTCGATCCGAGCACGCTGCAGCCGGGACTGGCGAACGAAGGACCAGAGGCGGTCGGCGCCGGCCCACCCCGCAAAGCACAGTCCGCCGACGGTGCCCGTCACGGTCATCAGCACACCGGCCGCGGCCGCTGCCGCCAGCCCTTCCCGGCCGAGGATGAGGACCGCGGCGGCGGCGCCGACGCTGGGCCCGACCGGAAGCTGGGAAAGGGTCACCACCGCGATCAGCACGGCGATGGCATCGAAGAACGAGGCATTGAGCCCGACCGCGTGAAGCAGCAGCCAGTTGCGGAAGATCTGCGCGAACACGGCCACCAACACGAAGGCGATCACGCGGCTTCCCCCCGACCGGCTGCGCAGCACCGCAAGCCCCTTCCAGAGCTCGCGGCCCTTGCGGAGGGCGAGCCGTCGCAGCCCGGCGCTGGCGGTTCCCATCGCCGCCAGCCCGATGATCGGCAGCCACCAGGGTAGGCCGAGCGGCCCGACCAAGGTGAACGACGTCAGCGCCGCCAGCATCCCCTCGACGGCGAGGATCGGGAACTCGGCGGCGACCAGCGTCGAGATCTGCGGGCTGGCGGTCGGCGACGACCGACGCAGGACCGCAATTCGTGTCGCGACCCCCAACTGCCCGTTGATCACGCCGCCCAGGACCTGCATGCTCGAGGCGCGATACAGGACGCGACGCGCGACCGTTCCGCCCGCGGCCTCGATCGACAGATGCCACGCCTCACTGCGCGCGAGCAGGGCGACCACCTGCAGCAGCGCGGTCGCTGCCAGCACCCATGCGGCCGCGCCGGCGAGGGCGGCCGCGAACTCGTGGCGCCGTCCTTCCAGTGCCAGCGCCAGGACCGCCGCCGTGGCCAGCGATCCGAGCACCGTGATCGGTGCACGGTGACGGCGACCGAAGTCGCGGAGATAGGCGGCCAGCCGCGCCGGCCGGTTGGCGCGCGGTCGCGCCGACCGGCCGATCGGATCCCTACACGTGGGCTGGCCGGCGGCCGGCAACGACCGCGAGATTGGCCTAGATGGCCTGGACGTTTACTGCCTTGGGCCCCTTGTCGCCGCTTTGGGCGTCGTACGAGACCTTCGCGCCCTCTGCAAGCGAGCGGTACCCATCACCGTTGATGCCCGAGTGATGGACGAAGAGATCCTTGCCCGGCTCGTCCGGGGTTATGAAGCCAAACCCCTTGTCGTCGCTGAACCACTTGACGGTTCCTGTTGCCATGAGTTTCCTCCGAAATGAGGCTGTGCTGCGATCGCGGAGGATGCTCTAGGGCAACGACTGCGGGCGCTGGCACGTCTTTGCCGAACGCATGAACGTCCGGCCCAATGGATCCCACCGTAGCAGGACTTCCGGCCGAGCCACCTAAAGCCCCCGTCGGCGCGCATCGTCGCTGAGGGCGCGTCGCATCTCGCCCGGCTGCGCTCTTCTCTCGAGGTCGCGGAGCACGTGGTCCTGTCGCACCGCCTCGCGGTGCACCGAGTCCTGGAGGCCTTCGACGGCAGCCTCGAGGTGTCCCAGGCGGCGCTCGAGATATTCGACGCGCGTCTCCACGGGGAGGGGCTGGCCTTCGACGGCACCTGGCTCGGGCAGACGACGGCGCAACTGGATGACGCGCCGAAGCAGGTTGGGAACGCTTGCTTGCAGTCGGCGCTCTGTGCGAGGAACGCTCACCGGGAGGCCTGCTTTCTGGTCCGGCTCTCGGGCAAAGCCGCGCGCGAGCAGGAACCAGACCATCGAGAGCCCGACGGCGACGAATCCAAGTCTAGCGGGATGCCGGCGCCCGGCTCGTCTTTTCGATGGCGTCGGCGGCTATGGCAGAGGAGGGTTTCGCTTCCTAGGGCCCCCGAAGCTTGCGAAGCCAACGCTCGACGAGCCATTCCTCCTCGGTGGTCTGCCGCTCGCCCGGGCGAGCGCCCCAGGGCACCGACTTCGACAGTCGTCGACGGGCGCCCTTCGTCCGCGCTCTGAATGCCGTCAGCAGGGCCGGCGCCTGCGCGGGAGTCTCCGCTGCGAGCTTGCGGGAAGCGCGCGCCGCCTCGCGAAATTGGCGAGAGCGCCGCTGCAGGCCCGCCTGGGCCGCCTCGTCAGCCGCGCGGTCATAGCCCTCGGCCTCGCCCTCGAGGTCGGCCGCCCGCCGCGCGCTGGGCTCCACGCCCTCGTCGCCACCCTGCCTCACCGGTTCAGCCTACCCTCGCGACCGGGCCCGCTACCACCGTCCGACCAAGTCGCGATCGGGACGATGACACCGCCGGTGGCGCGGCTGGTCCTGGGTCGGCCTCGGGTCCGGGCAGACGGGCCATCGGCATCGCGCTACGCTGGGTGTGGACTCGCCCAGGGGGTTCCCCCTTCTTCCTTGGCGCATCCGCACCAAGGGGAAGAGGAGAGAGCGATGAGGTTTCCTGAGAATCCCCGCGAGGGCACCGCGGCTCACAAGTCGGCAATCCGGCGACTGGATGCGGCACGCGACGACCAGCGCGACCGCGACGACGCTCATCACGCGGCCGAGGACACGCCGGGCGAACCCGCCGCGGCCAGCGAGCTCGCGCGCGCGAACGACGAGCTCGCCGCGCGGGAAGCCTGGGTCAAGTGGATTGAGCGCGGCTACTAGCCCTGAGGCGGGCGCTCCGGCGCTGCGCCGGCGCCAAACCGCGTCGAGGTCGAGCGCTGGATAAACGTCCGAGCGCATGAGTGGCGGCACTGCCTGGACGCGCCTGGACGCGGCCCGCCCGGTCCATGGAGATCGCTCAAGGCGCGTGGCGATCCGCCGATAATTTGCCTATGCCGCCGCGAGCGGTACCTGCGATCCCTCTTCTGCCGGTGAGGGAGTCCACGAACGGAGGGTCTGCCTTGACGCAAGAAGAGCTCATGCAGGAAGCCTGTCGGTTGGCCGAGGAGTCGGTCCACAACAACTGGGGCGGGCCGTTCGGGGCGGTGCTGGCCCGCGACGGGGAGATCGTCGCCCGGGGCCAGAACCGCGTCCTGCTCACCGGCGACATCACCGCGCACGCCGAGATCGAGACGATCCGCAAGGCCGGGGCGGCGCTCAACCCCGAAGGCCCCAGCATCGCCCAGAACCACCAGAACGAATCGATACTGGAGCTCGTGCCGCGTCCGGAGGGCTCGCCCGACCCGGTGCCCGAGCGGGCGAAGATGCTCATGGGACACGAGATCTACATCAGCGGAGCCCCCTGCCCGATGTGCATGAGTGCGATCTACTGGGCGCGCATCGACGCCGTCTACTTCGCCAAGGATCTGAGCGCGACCAGCGAGATCGGCTTCGACGACGCCTTCCAGTACGAGGACTTCGAGAAGCCCTACGAGGAGCGCCGTATCCACATCGAGCAGTTTCGCCCCGACCTCGGGGACGGCGCCTACCGGGCGTGGGCGGAGAAGCCGGACAAGCACCCCTACTAGCTTCATGAAGGCAGGCATCCACCCCGACCCACCGGCGGGCCAGCCGGCGCAGGCCACCGTGGTCGTCGGCCATCGCGTCCGGACCGGCCACGAGGAGGACTACAGGCGATGGCAGGACGAGGTGAACCGTGCCGTCGCAGGGTTCACGGGCTTTCTCGGGACGGAGGTGGTGCCGCCGGGGACGGGACAGGAGTGGAGCGTCATCTACCGCTTCGACTCGCAGGCCGACCTCGAGACGTGGCTGCACAGCCCGGAAAGGAGCAGCCTGATCGATCGCGGCGCCGACCTCTTCGAGGGTCCGCAGTCGCAGCAGGTGCTCATGGACCAGCGTCGCGAGGAACCGGTCACGCTGGTCGTCTCCCATCCCGTCGATCCCGACCGCGTGGACGAGTTCCGGGCTTGGCATCGACGTCTCACCGACGCCGAGCGCAGGTTTCCGGGCTTTCGCGGCTCACAGATGTTTCGCCCGGTGCCCGGCGTGCAGAACGACTGGACGGTGGTGGTCCGGTTCGACACTGACGAGCACCTGAACGCCTGGCTCGAGTCGGCCGAGCGCAAGGCGCTGCTCGAGGAGGGCCGGCGCTTCCAGGACTTCGACCTGCACCGCGTGGCCAGCCCGTTCGGGAGCTGGTTTCCCGTCGGGGGCGAGAACGCCGCCGCGCAGGCGCCGCCGAAGTGGAAGACGGCGCTGTCGGTGCTGGTGGGGCTCTACCCCTCGGTCGTCCTGCTCACGATCGGAGTCGACGAGCTGTGGAAGGGGCCGCTGTGGGCGAGCCTCCTCGTCGGCAACATCCTGTCGGTGAGCGCGCTCACCTGGGTGGTGATGCCCCGGGTCACCCGGGCGCTGCGGTTCTGGCTCGCGCCCGATCCGCGTGCCGCGGGGCCTCGCCTGGACGTGCTGGGCGCGGCCGTGTCGGTCGTCTTCCTGACCATCATCGCCGCGCTCTTCTGGCTGGCGACGACGCAGATCTGGAAGCTGCCCTAGTCCAGCCCCTCGCGGTAGCCGAAGAAAACGCCGTCGGCGTCGTACTTCTCGCGCAACTCTTCGAGCCGCTTCCAGTTCGCCGGCGAGAACGCGCCCTCCGCGTACTCGGGGTGCCCCACCGTGTCCGATTCGCCGATGTAGTGCCCCACCGCCAGCGGCTTCAGCAATTCGACGCACTTGGCGTGCCAATCGAGGTTGGACCGGTCTTCCGACGCCTCGCTCCACATGGTCCAGGGACCACCGTAGATCCTGGCCGACATCGAGAAGGCGGCATCCGGCAGCGGCGCCGGGACGTCCGGTCCGGTGAAGATGGTGAACAGCATCAGCGTCGTCTCGGACGGCGCCTCGATGAAGTGCTGGCCGGTCGCGTGCAAGAGCTGCGCCGGGGTGGAGTCGAAGAACATGGCGTCCACCCAGTTCCGACGCGCCTCCGGCCACATGGATCCCGAGAGAGCGAACAGCGCGGGAAAGTCGGTTGGCTCCGGAGCGGATTGGGCCAGTGGCTCGGCGACCGGGCAGTTCTCGAGCGGCTCCAGCGCCGATCTCGCCTCCTCCTGCGAATCGGCGAAGGCCGTCGCGGTGATCAGGCATACCTTGCCGTTCGCCGACTGGCAGCGTGAGGCGAGTTCCGGTGGCGCGTGTAGGAGGAAGAGGGTGAGCTCCACCCGGTTGGAGATCTCGCCGGCGATGGCGCCGAGCCAGTCGGCGACCTGCTCCGCCTGCTCCATCGCGTAGTGGTAACTGCTGGCCCATATCGCTCTCGGCAGCGGGTACAGCCTCAGGTGGTAGCGGAGAGCCACCGCGAACAGACCGGAGCCGGCTCCCCGGGCGGCCCAGAAGTAGTCGGGGTTCTCATCCGCGCTGGCGGTGATGAGCTCCCCCGCGGGCGTGACCAGCTCGATCGCCTCGACGCTCGCGCATCCGGGTCCCCATCCGCCTTGATTCCAGGCCATTCCTCCACTCAAGAGGTAGCCGCTGAGCTTCACGTCCGGGCAGTGACCGGTCGGGTAGGCCAGGCCCTGAGCGTTCAGAGCCGCCTGCAATTCGCGATTGGTCACGATCGGCTGTGAAACCGCCGTTCGTCGTTCGGGGTCTATCGACACGACTTGGTCGAGGTCGGTGAGGTCGATCATCACGCCGCCGGCTCGCAACGCGGCGCTGACCCAGCTGTGGCCGCCGCCGCGCACCGCCACCTTCAGCTGGTTGGCGTTGGCGAACCTGACCGCCTCCACGACGTCCTGCTCGTCTACGACCCGAGCGATCACCTGCGGCGCGCGGGACGGGCGCAGCCGATTCCACTGGCCCCCGAGGGCGACCTCCTCGAAGTCGCCGTCGGATGGCGTCACGACTCGCCCCTTCAGGCGCGCCTTCAGCCCTGCGAGGTCGAGGTCGGAGTCGAGCTCGGGCTCGCTTGGCGGTCCTGTCTCGTCCACGCGCCGACCCTATCCGACGCTGGGAGCCACCGGCTGCGAAGGTGCTGGGGTGACGCGCAGCCGCTGCGCGCTCAGGCGAACTTGGTCGAGGGGCGCTCCTGCCGCACGCCGTCCACGTAGGTGTCGACCCGCTCGTCGTAGAAGGCGATCAGCCCCGCGATCTTCTGAGACTCGGGCAACGGGGTCGGATACGACCAGGCGAGGCCTTCGTGCAAGCTGCCTCCCGCGCGCACCGACCAGTGCTCGGCCCGGCCCTTGTAAGGACAGTGGGTGACCTTGTCGGTGGGCGTCAGCAGATCCAGGCGCACGTGCGTCTTGGGCAGGTAATGTCGGACGGGCGCACCGGTCTCGAACAGGAACCTCGGGCAGGCCGACTCGGCGATCGTCTCCCCGCCCACTTCTACCCGCACGTGGCGCGAGCTGGCGAGGATGTCGACGCGCGTATGCGGGTCGCGTGGGTGGGTGAACACCTCCTCATCCTCCTCGAACCAGGCGTCCATCGCGGCCCATTCGAGCCGGATCAGGCCGTTGAGCTCCTCGATCGGCGAATCCTGGTAGCGCAACGCCGCCGCCGCCTGCTTGTCTCCCGCGCGAACCGTGAACGTGCGCCCCTCGCCCCGGCTGGGAGAGGGGGCGACACCGCCGTCGGGCTCTAGCAGCTCGGTGCGCACGTCCTCGACGGGGAAGTAATAGGTCGGGTAGTAGGGAGCCTCCCAGACCAGGACGGGTCGGATGGTGTCGGCCACCACCTCGCCGCCCAGGTAGGCGCGAACCCGCTTGGCGCCCGGCTCGAGCCGCACGCTCCCGCGGGCCATGCTGGTCTCCTGCGTCGTGCTCATGGCTCCTCGGCTTCGGTTGGGATCAACCGAGGAGTTTGACGATCAGCCGTGCCCGACCGAGACCAGTTGCAGGAGGTCCGTGCCGCCCTGGACGGTCTGCTCGCGGACCAGGCCGACGTCGCGGACGTAGTACTTGTTGTCGATAGCCCCCGGCTCGAGGGGATTCCATTCCTTGGTCCTCAGCGCCTGGCCGGTCGACACGTGCGGGGTCTTCACCGGAGCCTGGAGATCGAGGATCTGCCCGCAGTCCTCCGACACCCCCTTGGCGTCCTCCTGCTTGAACACGTGGCCGGGCGCCGGCTTGGCCGGCAAGAAGATCCCCGCCCTGGCGTGCTTGACGCCCGCCTGCCAGGAGCCCTCGGTCGAGGCATGGCCGTCGTCCCACTCCGTCGTGTTCTCGCCGAAGTACCAGACGTTCCCCGCTTTGTCCTGCGCGTACCAGTCGCGGGTGTCCTCGGCGAGCTTGCCGCTTATGTAGGTGCGGTCGCGCACGACGGTGGCGTCGACGCCCACGATCCGCTTGGTCTGGTTGGTGACCAGGACGACTTCGACGGCAGGGTCTCCGTCGTCCGTGCCCTCGTAGCGATAGGTGGTGCCCGGCTTGAGCGGAAACAGCGGGTTGTCGACGCCGCTGACGAAGTTGGCCGGATTGACGTTGGGCGGCTTCGGACACGGCGGCGTGGCGCTGGAGGCACCCTTCGAGGCGCCGTTCGAAGCGCCGCCCGAGCCGCACGCGGCAAGCCCGAGGGCCATCACCGCCGCCGCGACAACCACGGCGGTTGTCGGGCGCGTCATCGCGCTCCCCTGATGGCCGTGTCCGTGACCGATGCGGTTGAGACTGAGACCTCCGCATGAGAATGCGATGAGAGCGTGGCCGGCGGCGTCGAGGGGTAGCCAGGGGGGATGGCGACGGCGTCAGACGCGATCGGGGGCCGCTACCGCGTGCTCGGCGCGCTGGGCTCGGGCGGGATGGCCTCGGTGGTGCTCGCCGAGGACAGCCTGCTGGGCCGTCGCGTGGCGATCAAACGCCTCCACACCGAGCGCGTCGCCGGGTTCAGTGGCCGGTTTCGCCGCGAGGCGAGGATCGGCGCCTCGATCAGCCACCCGAACCTGGTGGCGGTCTACGACGTCCTTCCGGCGGAGGACGACCTTCTGCTGGTGATGGAGTACGTCGAGGGCCAGACCCTCGCCGATGCGTTGCGCGACGGACCGCTCGACCCTCGACGCGCGATGGAGATCCTCGAGGCGACGGCTGCCGGTCTCGACCACCTGCACGAGAGTGGAGTGGTGCATCGCGACGTCAAGCCCTCGAACATCCTGTTGGGTCGCGCTGGGACGGTGAAGCTCGCCGACCTGGGAATTGCGTCCGCGGCGGAGATGACACGGGTCACCCAGTCGGGGGCGGTCCTCGGCACCGCTCGCTACCTCGCCCCCGAGCTCTTCGCCGGCCACGAGGCCACCCCCGCGTCGGACATCTACGCCCTCGCCGCGGTGGCGTTCGAGGCCCTGTCGGGACGCCCGGCCAGAGAGGGAAGCACCCCTTTGCAGATCGCGCGCAGCGCGACCGAGGATCCCGCCCCCGACCTTCGCGGGGCGTGGCCTCGGGCGACCCGCGAGGCAGCGGCGGTCCTGAGGCGCGGTATGGCGACCGACCCCGCCGATCGCCCGCCCACGGCCCGCAACCTCGCCCGGGAGCTGGCACGGGCGCTGGCTGTCGAGCCGGCGGCGGCGATCCCGGAGCCGGCACGCCGGCCCACCCCCGGGCCGGCGCTAAGTTCCGGCCCGCCCCCTCCCGAGCCGCCACGTCCCGGCCCGCCCCCTCCCGAGCCGCCACGCCGTGACCGGCCCCGCAGAAGCCACGTGGCCTGGGGCATCCCGGCGACCCTATTGGTCCTGGCCGGGGTGGCGCTGGTGGTCGTCCTGATGAGCGGCCGCGGCCCCGCCGGTGACACCAAGGGCCCCGCCGAGGGCGGCTCCGCCTCGCGGTCGACCACCGCTCGCCATCCGCCCGTGGCGTCGTCGTCGGAACCCGCCGCGGTGGTGCAGGCGTTCTACCAGCGGGCGGCGGCCCACCGCTACCAGGATGCGTGGGCGCTGGCCAGCCCCAACTTCCGCGCCCAGCTGGGCGGATTCGCCGCATTCCGGGCCCAGTTCCGATCTCTGCGCTCGATCGCCTTCGAACGCCTCTCCATCGTCAGCCAGGCAGGCGATCGGGCGGTGGTGGCCATCAGGACGACCGCGGTCCATTCCGACCACGTCGACCGCTGCTCGGGTACGGTCGACGCGGTGCGGCGTCCCCGATGGGTGGTCGACCACATCGCCGTCGCCTGCTGACTCGCATCCGGGGGTCGATCGCCTCGCGCGCGCCGAGATGAGAGAACTGGCGGATCACGGGCAAGTACAGGACATGACCGTCGAGCTTCCCGACCGCTTCCGGGTCACCGGGCATGTCGCCCGTGGGGGCATGGCCTCGATCTGGGCGGCCGAAGACCTGTTGCTGGGACGGCAGGTGGCGATCAAGGTCCTGGCCACCCAGTTCTTGAGCGATGCGAACGCGGTACGGCGATTCCAGCGTGAGGCGCGCGCTGCCGCCAGCCTCTCGAGCCATCCCAACGTGGTGACGATCTTCGACGTCGGCGAGCATCGGGGCCGGCCGTTCATCGTCATGGAGTACATGAGCGGCGGCAGCGTGGCCGACGTGATGCGAGGGGGTCGCCGACCGCCCCACAGGGACGTCATGCGCTGGTTGGACCAGGCCGCCGGCGCGCTCGACGCCGCCCATCAGAGCGGCGTCGTCCACCGCGACGTCAAGCCGGGCAACCTGCTGCTCGACGACAAGGGCCGCCTCGGGGTCACCGACTTCGGGATCGCCCGGCTCGCGTTCGACACCCCGGTCACGAGCACCGGAGAGGTGCTGGGCACCGCGGCGTACCTGGCTCCCGAGCAGGCGGAGGGCGATGCCGGCACCCCCGCCAGCGACCGGTACGCGCTCGCCGTCGTCGCCTATGAGCTCCTGACCGGAAGTCGTCCCTTCAGGGGCGAGAGCTTCGCCGCCCAGGCGCATCAGCACGTCAAGTCCGACCCGGTTCCGCCGAGCCGGCGCGTGGCGGGGGAGCTCCCGCGAGGCGTCGATGCGGCACTCCTGCGCGGCCTCGAGAAGAAGCCCGAGGATCGCTGGCCCTCCGCCCAGGCGCTGGTCGAGGCGCTCCGGACGGCGTTGATGGGGGAGGGCGCCACCGTGGCGATCGGCGGCACCGCTCCCACCGAGGCGCTCGCGCCGCGGCGGACCCGAGCCGTGCCTCCGCCGGCCCCGCCACCGCCTCCCCGGACGCCCGTCGGCGCCTCGCGTCGGCCGCCCCGCCAGCCGAGCCCTCGCCGCCCTGTCGCGGCGCCGGCGCGGGCGGGACCGCGGTCGGCGCCGGCCCGCGAGCGGCGCTGGACGCCCGTGGTGGCACTGGTCGCGGCGGTGGCGGTCCTGGGAGCGGTCCTCGGCCTGACGCTGGGCGGGGGCGGAGGGCCGGCGCCGGCGCCCAGCCAGCGGACGCGCACCGCGCCGTCCCACACCACGTCGACCTCGTCGGCGACGCCACCGCAGCCGACCGGCCCGGCGCCGACCCAGCCGTCGCCAGCCGATGGGAGGAGCGTCGCGCAGCTCAACGACGAGGGCTTCCGGTTGATCAACGCCAGACAGCCGGATCAGGCGATCCCGCTGCTTCGCCGGGCGGTCGGGATGTGCGGCTCGAGCACCGAGCTGACGTGCGCCTACGCCATGTTCAACCTCGGACACGCCCTCCGGCTCGCCGGCCGACCCAAGGAGGCGATCCCGATTCTCGAGCGGCGCCTGCAGATACCCAACCAGCAGGACGTGGTGCGCCAGGAGCTCGACTCGGCGCGGCGCGAGGCAGGCCAGGGCTGAAACCCAACTGCCCTCTCGCGGATGCCCGACGGCAGGCGGATGCCCCGGGAGGCCCATGGGCGCGACGTGCGATGCCCGAGCTTGGTTTGCTATCAGCCTCCGGTGTCCGCTGATCGCGCTGACATGACCGACGAGGAGCGGAGCTCCGACTCCGGGGCCGAG
>JBJMKZ010000029.1:0-16997 GCA_045805565.1 Solirubrobacteraceae bacterium
GCCGCCACTGGGTGGCCAGCAGGGCGCTGGACGCCTGGGTCACGCGAGTCAGCGTGTTCAATGGCCGCGCCCGGCGGCGTTCGTTCCACAGCACCGCGGCCGCCACCAGGACCAGGCGGCTGACCCGCTCGGGGGCCATGAGGGCCACCTCGGCGCCGACGAAGCCGCCCAGCGAGTTGCCCACCACGGCGGCGTGCTCGATCCCGACCTGGTCGCAGATCCCGAGCAGGCAGTCCGCGTAGCCGGAGATCGAGACATCTTCGCCGGGCATCTCCGAGTAGCCGAAGCCGGGCAGGTCGAGCGCCACCACCCGGTGTGAGCGCGCGAAATGGGGGAGGTTCTCCAACCAGTTGTGCCACGACCCGGCCAGTCCGTGGACGAACAGGATCGTGGGGCCATCGCCCAGCTCGATCACGTTGACGCCGCGACCGGCGACCGTCAGCCAGTGCTGGTGCGCGCGCCAGTCGATGTCCATCCACTCCGAGCGGCCCTCCCGGATGTAGTCGTCGCCCTTGCTGACGGGCCGGGTGCGGGGTGGCGCCGCCGCCATCGAGGCAAACCTAGCAGCGCCTGGACCGCCGGCCGGGTGGCGGGACGGACCCCGGCCAGCGTGGAAGAATGACCCCCCGATGCACCGCCCTCACTCCACTGCGCAGACCGCGGCCGAGCCGCCTTTCGCCGACTCGCCGACGGGGGCGGAGCCGCCGCTCCCCGCGCGGCGGGAGGACGATCGCGACGACCTGCTTCCGGGCATCGAGCCGGAGCGCACGGTCACCGACTGGGGCCGCTCCGAGAGGATCGAGCGCCTGCTCGACCGCACCGCGGGCGACTTCTTCTACAAGTACTGGTTCCGGGTCGAGGCCGAGGGGATCGAGCACGTGCCCTCGGAGGGCGGCGCCCTCTTGGTGGCCAACCACGCGGGGGCGCTGCCTCCCGACGCGCCGATGATCGCCAAGGCGATCCGCGAGGAGCATCCCCATCCGCGCCCCGTCCACCTCACCGTCGAGCACTTCTTCAAGGGCTATCCCGGCTTCGCGATGCTGTTGCCCAAGATCGGGGCCGTCCCGGCGCACCCCGCCAACGTCCACCGCCTGCTGTGCGACGAGCGTCAGCTGGTGCAGGTCATGCCCGAGGGGCGTAAGGGAACCGAGAAGCTCTACAAGGACCGCTACCGCCTGCGGCGCTTCGGGCGGGGAGGCTTCGTCGCGGCGGCCATGCGCGCCGGGGCGCCGATCGTCCCCATCGCCGTCATCGGCGCCGAGGAGGCCGCGCCGATCTTCGCCCAGGTCAAGCCCCTGCAGCGGATCACCCGCCTGCTCTACTTCCCGATCACCCCGACCTTCCCGCACTTCGGTCTGCTGGGCATGTTCGGCTACCTGCCGGCCAAGTTGAGGATCCGCTTCCTGCCGCCGGTGGCGACCGATCGCTGGGGCGACCGAGCGTGGGAGGACCCCGGCCTGGTCCAGACGGTGGCCGAGGAGATCCGGGCGCTCATCCAGGCGCACGTGTTCGAAATGGTGGCCAACCGTGAGAGCGTGTGGTTCGGATGAGCGCATCGGGGGCTGGCACGCAGTCGCGGCGGATCCTGCTCACCGGGCTGTCCACCTACTGGGGCGGGCGCCTCGCCCAGGAACTCGAGAAGGACCCCGCCTACGAGGTCATCGTCGGCGTCGACTCCCACGACCCCACCCGCGAGCTGGAGCGGACCGAGTTCGTGCGCATCGGGACCCAGCACTCGCTGATCCGCCGGATCGTCCAGGCGGCCGAGATCGACACCGTGATCGACGCGCGGCTGGTGGTGGACTCGGCGTGGACCTCGCCCCGCCGCGCCCACGAGAACAACGTCATCGGGACGATGAACATCGTCACCGCCTGCGCCGGCGCCGACTCGCCGGTGCGCAAGTTCGTGTTCAAGTCGTCCGCCCATTACTACGGCTGCGAGCGCGACGATCCGGCCTTCTTCACCGAGGACATGGAGCGTCCGCACCCCCCGGCCACCCCGGCCGAGCGCGACATCCTCGAGGCCGAGGGCTCGGTGCGCGAGTTCGCCGAGCGCAACCGCGACAAGACGGTGACCATCCTGCGCTTCGCCAACGGGCTGGGGCCGGAGCTGCGGACGTCGCACAGCCGGCTGCTCTCGCTGCCGGTGGTGCCGACGATCCTGGGCTTCGACCCGCGCTACCAGTTCATCCACGAGGACGACATCGTCGGGTGCCTCGAGCATGCCGTGCGTAACGACCTCCCGGGGGTCTACAACGGCGCGGCCGACGGCGTCCTGGCCCTGTCCGAGGCCATCGGGCTCCTGGGCAGGCCGATGGCGCCGGTGCTCCCGCCGTGGGGCACCGGCCTGGTGGCGGGACCGCTCAACCGGCTGGGCCTGCGGCTTCCCGTGGAGATGCTCAACCAGCTGCGCTACGGCCGTGGCCTGGACAACCGCAGGCTGAAGGCGACCGGCTACCGGTACCGCTACACCACCCGCGAGGCGGTCATCAAGTTCGGCGAGCACCTGCGCATGCGCCCCCTGCTGCGCTCGGCCAGGCAGCCCTACCAGTACGAGCGCGAGGTCGAGGAGTTCCTGCGCTGGAGCCCGAGCGTCCGGCGCAGCGGGACCGACGCGGGCAAGGTGTGGCGACCCTCCCCGCGGCAGGTCGCCCAGCTCCAGCGGGTGCTGGCGCAGCTCGGCCAGGACGTCCCGGGCGCCGCACCCCCGGCCGCCGTCCGACGAGACGGCGAGCAGGACAGCCCGGGGGCCGAATACGACGACCTGGAGGCCGGCGAGCTGGTCGCCCTGCTGCCGTCGCTGGGCCGCAGCGACCTCGAAGCGCTCTACCAGCACGAGTTCGCGGGGCGCCGCCGGCGCGAGGTCCTCGAGGAGATCGACCGCCTGCTGGTGCCCACCCGCACCGCCGGCCGCCCCTAGGCTCGGCGCAGGACGGATTGCATGCGCAGCGCGCCGCCGGGTAGTGCAAATACAATCCCGGCCCCTGGTTAGCTGACCCGTGCGCGATCGCTCGTTCATCACCGTCGCCTCGGCGCTCGCCGCCGTCTTCATCGCCGCCGGCGCGCTGTTCGCGTACGACCGCAGCCGCGCCGACCGGGTCGCCGACGGGGTCCGGGTCGGCGGCGTCTACATCGGCGGACTGACCGCCCCGAGCGCCCACGCCCGCCTGGTGCGCGCGCTCACCCGGGGGCTGAACAAGCCGATCCTGGTGCACGGCGGCGGGCGCACGTTCCACCTCACCCCGGACGCGGCGGCCGCCACCTACGACTTCGACGGCATGGTGCGCGAGGCGGTGCGTCGCAGCCGGCAGGGCAACATGCTCACCCGCACCTGGCGTGACGTGCGCGGCGAGCCGCTGCACGTCCACCTTCCCGCCGACCTTCGGTATTCCAAGCTGGTGGTCAGCCGATTCGTCGGGCGCGTGACCCGGGCGGTGTCGCGCCAGCCGGTCGACGCGCACCTGGACTTCTCCGGCGGCTTCTTCAAGCGGGTGGCCGGAAAGGAGGGCGTGGTGGTCAACCGGCCTCGCCTCCACCGCGCGGTGACCGCGGCGCTCACCGGCAAGGCCCCCGACCGCACCGTGGCGGTCCCGACCCGCCTGGTGAAGCCGAAGGTCCTCAAGGCCCAGCTGACGAGTGCCTATCCCTACCTGCTCACCATCGACCGTTCCTCGTTCAAGCTGCGCTTCTTCCGCCACCTGCGGCTGGCCAAGACCTACACCATCGCCGTGGGTCAGGTCGGGTTCGACACGCCGGCCGGCCTCTACCACATCGAGAACAAGCAGGTCGACCCCGCCTGGAGCGTGCCCAACAAGGCGTGGGCGGGCAGCCTCGCCGGCCAGGTCATACCGGGAGGCAGCGCCGAGAACCCGTTGAAGGCGCGCTGGATGGGGATCGCCAACGGCGCCGGCATCCACGGAACCGCCGAGACCGGGTCGCTCGGCCACGCGGCCTCCCACGGCTGCATCCGCATGGCGATCCCGGATGTGATCGAGCTCTACAAGAGGGTGCCGGTCCACACGCCCGTCTACATCGCCTAGCGCGACTGCCGAGCGCCGGGACCCGGCCGGCTCGGCGGAGCCGCGGAGGGGAACCACCCGGCGCCTACAGGTCGCCCTCGGGCGGGCGCGGGGGGCCGATCTCCCCGATCGCCACCTCCTCCCAGCCTCGCTCCAACAAAGAGGCGTGATGCGCACCGTGGCGAATACACAGGGTGCCGATGTACACCCCCCGCATATGCCTGCGCATTACCGCGTACCACAGCGTGGAAGCGTCGTCCGGCGCCTGGATGCGAAGCCAGGGCCGCGCCGGCGGCTCGCTCCCCGTCGCCAGCCCGACCTCGATCAGCTGCCGCTGGGTCGCCACCTGACCGGTGTCGGTGTCGATGAAGAACCGCCCCACCTCCGGCGAGCCTAACGCCGCCTGGGCCAGCGCCCTGCAGGCTTTCGACGCCGACCTGCGCCGGCGCGGCGCCGCCGAGAAGACTCGCCGAGCCTATGGCGTAGACGTCGGGCAGTTCGCGCTGTGGGCGACCCGCCAGCGCCTCGATCCGCCCCGGGTGACGCCCCGCGCCCTTCGCCGCTACGCGGCGGCCCTGTCCGAGGTGGGTGCGGCTCCGACCACCGTGGCGCGCAAGCTCGCCTCGCTGCGGGCGCTGTTTCGCAGCCTGCGCGAGCACGGGCACGTCGAGCAGAACCCGGCCGACCTGCTGTCCGCTCCCAAGCGACCGCAGCGCCTACCCAAGACGCTCAAGCCCGGCGAGGTCGCGGCGCTGCTGGACCGCATTCCCACCTCCACGCCGCTGGAGCTGCGCGACCGCGCGCTGTTCGAGCTGGCCTACGCATCTGGGCTGCGCGCCGAGGAGCTGGTCTCGCTCGACGTCATCTCGGTGGACTTCGACGCCGAGGAGGTGCGCGTGGAGGGCAAGGGCAGCAAGACCCGGGTGGTTCCCGCCGGCGAGCATGCCATGCGGGCGCTTGCCCGCTACCTGGAGCGGGGGCGGGGCGCGCTGCGTGCCGGCGACGACGAGCCCGCGCTGTTCCTCTCCAAGTCGGGCCGCCGGCTGTCGACCTCGGACGTGCGCCGGCGACTGCGGGTGTGGAGGCGCCACGCCTCCGCCAACGGCGGAATCTCGCCGCACTGGCTGCGCCATTCGTTTGCCACCCACCTCCTGGAGGGAGGCGCCGATCTGCGCTCGATTCAGGAGCTGTTGGGGCATGCCAGCCTGTCCACGACCCAGGTCTACACTCGGGTAGAGTCAGCCAGGCTGAGGTCGGAGTACGCCCGGTCCCATCCCAGGGCCTGACGGACGTCGCCGGCCCCGGTCCAGGGGATGAGAGGCTGGTCCTGGACACGAACGCCAAAGCGATCGAGCTGCAGGACCTGTGGCGCAGCTACCGGGCGAACGGCGACGAGCGCGCTCGTGAACGCCTGCTGCTGGCCTACTCGCCGCTCGTGAAGTACGTCGCCGGGCGCCTGTCCTCGGGGCTTCCCAGCCACGTCGAGGAGGCGGATCTGATCTCTTACGGGCTGCTCGGCCTGATCTCGGCCATCGAGCGCTTCGAGCCCGAGCGCGAGATCAAGTTCGAGACCTACGCGATCCCGCGCATCCGGGGGGCCATCATCGACGAGCTGCGGGCGCTCGACTGGGTGCCGCGCTCGGTGCGGGCGCGCGCCCGGGCGATCGAGCGCGCGAACCTCAAGCTGGAGCACAAGCTCCAGCGCGCCCCCACCGACGCCGAGATCGCCGCCGAGCTGGGCGTCGAGATCGACCAGTTCAACGAGTCGCTGGTCCAGATCTCCAACTCGACGATCTCCGCTCTCGACGAGGTGTGGACTGTGTCGGACGCCACCGGCGACCAGATGTCGCTGCTGGACACCCTCCAGGACCCGGCGGCTCCCGATCCGGCCAGCGTCGCCGATGCCGCGGACCTCAAGGACCGGGTTGCCGACGCGATAGCCCGTCTGCCCGAGCGCGAGAAGATGGTCATCGCGCTCTACTACTACGAGAACCTGACCCTGCGCGAGATCGGCGAGGTCCTCGGGGTGACCGAGTCGCGCATCTCGCAGCTGCACACCAAGGCGGTCCTGCGACTTCGCTCCCACCTGCCCGGGGAGGAGCCCACCCAGGGCTGACCGGCGCGCCCGGTCGGTTGCCACGCGCTATCGTCGCGCCTCCACCAGGAGAGGAGGCCGCCTGATGCCAAAGCCCGCCGACCAGATCCGCAACGTCACGCTCGTGGGCCACCGGGGCACCGGGAAGACCTCGCTGAACGAGGCGCTGCTGTTCGAGGCCGGCGTCGTCAACCGGATGGGGACGGTCACCGACGGGACCACCGTCTCGGACTCCGACGCCGACGAGAAGACGCGCCAGATGTCGATCTCGGCAGCACTGTCGTCGTTCGAGTGGCAGGGCCGCAAGATCAACCTGATCGACACGCCGGGCGAGCCCTCGTTCGTGGCCGACGCGCTCGGGTCGCTGCGGGTGTGCGAGTCGGCGGTGTTCGTGGTCAACGCAGTGATGGGCGTGGAGGTATCGACCGCGCGCCTGTGGGAGCGCGCCCAGGAGCTCGACCTCGCCCGGCTGATCTTCGTGAACATGCTCGATCGCGAGCGCGCCGACTTCTTCCGCACGCTCGACGCCCTCAAGTCGTCGTTCGGCTCGCACGTGGTCGCCACCGAGATCCCGATCGGCGCCGAGCACGAGCTGAGCGGCCTCATCGACCTGATCGACATGAAGGCGTACTCGTTCGACGGCGCCGGCCGTGGCAGCGCCGGCGAGGTTCCGATCCCCGACGAGCTGGCCGACCAGGCGCAGGAGTACCGCGAGAAGCTGATGGACGAGGTGGCCGAGAACTCCGACGTCCTGATGGAGCGCTACCTGGAGGGGGAGGAGATCTCGCACGAGGAGATCGTGGACGCGCTCAAGGACGGGACCAACCACGGCCACCTCTTCCCGGTCACCTGCGGCGTCGCCACGCGCAATTTCGGCATCGCCCGGCTGCTCGACGCCTTCGTCGAGGACCTGCCGTCCCCGGTCAAGCACGGCGCGCTCGAGCTCGACGGGCTCAGGCTGGAGCCCGACGCCGAGAAGGACATGTTCGCCTACGTGTTCAAGACCCGCGCCGACCCGTTCGCGGGGCGGATCAACCTGTTCCGCGTCTACCAGGGCGTGGTCAGGCAGGACAGCCAGGTGATCAACACCCGCGCCGGCGCCAAGGAGCGCATCGGCCAGCTGATCGTCTTCGAGGGCAAGGAGACCAAGCACACGGACGTCTTCGGCCCGGGCGACATCGGCGCGGTGGCCAAGCTCAAGGAGACCAAGGCGGGCGACTGGCTGGCCGCCAAGCCGGTCGAGGTCGAGATGCCGCAGATCAAGCTGCCCGGGCCGGTGATGGCGTTCGCGATCGCGCCGAAGGCGAAGGGCGACGAGGACAAGGTGTTCACCGCCCTGCGCCGGCTGCAGGAGGAAGACCCGACCATCGACCTGCATCGCGACCCCCAGACCGGCGACCAGATCGTCGCCGGGCTCACCCAGGTCCACGTCGAGGTGGTCGTCGAGCGCATCCGCGAGCGCTTCGGCGCCGAGGTCGAGCTCAAGCCGCCGCGCGTGCCCTATCAGGAGACGATCCGCAAGTCGGCCAGGGCGCACGGGCGCCACAAGAAGCAGACCGGCGGGCGGGGTCAGTTCGGTGACTGCCACATCGAGATCGAGCCGCTGGAGGACGGCGGATTCGAGTTCGTCAACGCCATCAAGGGCGGCGTCATCCCGCACTCGTTCATCCCCGCGGTCGAGAAGGGGGTGCGCGAGGCCATGGAGCATGGGGTGGTCGCGGGCTACCCGGTCAAGGGCGTTCGGGTGCGGCTGTACGACGGCCAGCACCACAGCGTCGACTCCTCGGAGATCGCGTTCAAGACCGCCGGCTCGATGGCGATGAAGCAGGCGCTCGAACAGGCGGCTCCGGTCCTGCTGGAGCCGATCATGCTGGCCACCGTGTCGGTGCCCGAGACGACGGTCGGCGACGTCATCGGGGATCTCAACTCGCGCCGCGGGCGGCCGTTGGGGATGGAGCCGGTCGGCACGATGACCGAGGTCAAGGCCGAGGTGCCGATGGCGGAGATGCTCTCCTACGCGCCTGACCTGCGCGCGATCACCGCCGGCCAGGGCGAGCTTACGATGGAGTTCGCCCGCTACGAGGAGGTGCCCGCCCACCTGGCCGGCAGGGTCGTGGAGGAGGCGCGGGCCGCCGACGAGGCGGTGAAGGCCTAGAGCCGGCGTCCGCGATGCGCATCCCGCGCCGCCGGCGTCACCGTAACGACGTCCACGCCGGCCGGGGGGCGGTTGGTACCCTCATCTTCCATGGCTCCGAAGGCGATTCGCCCGGAAACCGAGGCGATCTCCTGCGCCGTGTGCGGCCGCCGGCTGCTTCAGGGCGAGCGGGCCGAGATCTACCTGGTGGGCGGGGCGAGGCGCACGGTGTGCGAGCTGTGCACGATCCGCGCCAATCACCAGGGCTGGATCCGCGAGAGTGCCGGGCCGCAGCTCGGTCACCGCCCGGGCGGCCGCGAGGAGCGCCGCCCGCGGTTCCGGCGGCTGCGAGGCCGGCGTGAGGCCGCTCCCGCCAACGGGCGGGCCGGCGGCGACGGCTCCGCCCCCGAGGCGGCGCCGGACCAGGACCCCGCCTCCGCGGCCATGCCCGAGGGTCACCGCGAGCCGCGCCACGTGCACGCCGTGCCGACCAGCGACGAGCTCAAGGCGGCCCGTGCCCTGGAGCTGTTCAACGGCTCCGAGCACACCCGCACGGTGGCCGGCATCGCGCGCTCGCTGGGCGCCCCCGCCGTGGTGATCCGCCCGGACGCCGAGCAGGCGAGCGTGGTCCTCATCACCGTGGTATGGGAGCTGTGCTGGTACCGCTACGAGGTGGACCTCGCCAGCGAGGGGCTCCACAGCGTCCGGCTCGTCGAGCAGGGCTACGAGCTGGCCGAGCTGGCCGCCCAGGACCAGCTCCCCAACGCGGCCGCCAACGACCGTGGGTTGCTGGTCATGGCCGATGCCGCCCGCTGAGCGGGGGCGCGCGACGATGAAGCTGGTGGTGCACGTGGACGGCGGCGCGCGCGGCAATCCGGGGCCGGGCGCCGTGGGAGTCGTCCTCTCGACACCGGACGGGGAGGTGGTCGACGAGGCGTCGGCGACGATCGGGCAGGCGACGAACAACGTGGCCGAGTACCGCGCCCTGCTGCTGGGACTGGCGCGCGCCCGGGCGCTTGGAGCCACCGAGGTCGAGGTGGTCAACGACTCGCAGCTGGTGGCCCGGCAGGTGAGCGGCCTCTACCGGGTCAAGCACGCCGAGATGAAGCCGCTGCACCGCGAGGCGCTGGCGGCCCTCGACGCCTTCGATCGCTGGAGCATCCGTTCGGTGCCCCGCGAGCAGAACTCCCGCGCCGACGAGCTCGTCAACCGCGCGCTCGATGCCGCCGAGGCGTGAGCCCTGGCGACGCCCAGCGCGGGCCGGATCGCCGCCGGCAGGTCACGCCCCGCCCGCGCGGGGCGCGACGCGGGCGGACGGTTGCGGCGCTGGCGATCGCGGCGGTGGCGGCGGTCGCGCTCGGCGCGCCGCCGGCGGGTGGGTGCGGGGGAGCGGAGGGCGGGCGGGCGTCGAAGGGCAGCGCCACGGCCGCCCGGTCTCGACGCCAGGCCGGTCCGCCGGCCGCCGTCCCGGCCACCGCGCCGGGCGCCCACCGCGCCCCGCACGAGGCCGTCCCGGTGCTCTTCTACCATGTCATCAATCGCCCGCCGCCCGGCACCGCCCAGCCCGAGCTGTGGGTCTCGCGCGACGACTTCGCGGCCCAGGTCACGGCGCTCGCGCGCCGCGGCTACCACGCCGTGACGCTGCAGCAGGTCTACGACGCCTGGCATCGCGGAGGGCTGCTCCCCTCCAAGCCGATCGTGTTCAGCTTCGACGACGGCTATCACAGCCAGTACACCAACGCCCTGCCGATCCTGCGGGCCCGCGGCTGGCCCGGCGTCCTGAACCTGGAGGTCAAGCTGCTGGCCACCGACCTGCGCCCGCCCGAGGTCAGGGCGATGATCGCCGCCGGATGGGAGGTGGACGCCCACACGTTCACCCACCCGGATCTCACCACCCTGCCGCCCGCTCGCCTGCGCGAGGAGGTGGCGGGTTCCCGGCAGGCGATCCGTCGGCGCTTCGGGGTGCCGGTGAACTTCTTCTGCTACCCCGCGGGGCGGTTCGACCCGGCCGTCCAGGCCGAGGTCAGGGCGGCCGGCTACCTGGGGGCGACCACCACCGAGCCGGGGCTCGCCTCGCCCGCCAGCCCGCCTCTGGCCCTCCGGCGCGTCCGCGTCAACGGCTCGGACGGGGTGGCCGGCCTGGAGCGCAGCCTGGCCGCCGCCGGCGCCTGACCGCTAGGCCGGCGCGGACGCGGCGCGTGGCCGGGCCGCGCGGCGGTCGACCATGAGGTGGCGGGTGAGGAAGTCCACCTGGTCGGCCACCGCGCGCTCGAACCAGGCGCCCACGTAGATGTCGAAATGGAGGGACGAATAGCGGCGCACCTCGGCGCGTGAAGTGGCGGCCGCCGCCTTCAGCGCCAGCTCGGGCGGCGTCACCGCGTCGTGGTCGGCAATGCAGAACAGGGTGGGGCAGCCGATCCGGCGGGCGAGGCGCCCGGGCCGATAGCCGGCGAGGTGCAGACCGATCCGGGCCGCAGCCTCGTCGACCCAGGTGACCCCCTCGGGGATCAAGGACCGGAAGCCGGGCTCGGCGTCGGGCGAGGTCATGACCGCCGTCGAGCCGGGTGGCCCGACCGACTTGATCATGTGCGGCGGGCGCCCCAGCGCGGCGCCGATCCGGTCGCGCAGCGCCTCGCGGGTGACGATCGCCACCTTGCGTGCTCCGAGGAAGCGCAGGTTGAGCAGCCCGTCGACGAACGGCGCCTGCGCGACGACGGCCGCGACGCGGCGGTCGCGCGCGGCGGTGGCCAGGACGTGGCCGCCGGAAAACGACGTTCCCCACAGCGCCACGAGCTCGGGGTCGATCTCCTCCCGGGAGCGCGCGTAGGCGATTGCCGCCGCCCAGTCCGCGAGCTGGCGATCGATGTCCAGCAGCTGGCGCGGCTCGCCCTCGCTGGCGCCGAAGTGACGGTAGTCGAACGCCAGGGCGGCCAGCCCCGCGCTCTGGAAGCGCTCGGCATAGGCGTCCAACCGCGCCTCCTTGATCCCGGTCCACCCGTGCGCGAGCACCACGCACGGGACCGGCTCGCGCGCCGCGGCGGGCCGGTACAGCCAACCCGCGCAGCGCTCGCCCCAGGAATCGAAGGTGACGTCCGCTCGAGCGGTCACTCCGGCTGCGGCGTGTGACGGGCGACGATCGCGCCCAGGTCGGCGCCCGCAGGCAGGGTCCCGTACTCGTGGCCGCGGTCGCCGTCCAGCCGAGACGCGCAGAAGGCGTCGGCCACCGCCGGCGGCGAGTGGCGGACCAGCAGCGACGCCTGGAGCGCGAGCGCCATCCGCTCGACCACCCGGCGGGCCCGGGTCTCGATGTCTGTCAGGTCGGCGAACTCTTCGCGCAGCTCGCTGACGAAGCGGTCGAGGCGCTCGTCGCCCCCCGCCGCTAGCTCGACCTCGGCGAGGAACGACTCGAGCCCGACCGGGGTCCTGGCCAGCGCGCGCAGCACGTCGAGGCACATCACGTTCCCCGACCCCTCCCAGATCGACGACAGCGGCGCCTCCCGGTACAGCCGCGGCATGCCCGATGCCTCGACGTAGCCGTTGCCGCCCAGGCACTCCAGCGCCTCGAACGCGTGGTTGGGTGCCCGCTTGCACACCCAGTACTTCGCCACCGCGGTGGCGAGCCGCTTGAACGCGACCGACGCCTCGTCGCCGGAGTCGTCATAGGCCCGAGCCAGGCGCATGGCCAGCACCGTGGCCGCCTCGGACTCGAGCGCCAGGTCGGCGAGCACGTTGCGCATCAGCGGCTGGTCGGCCAGGTGTCGCCCGAACGCCTCGCGGTGGGCGGCGTGCCAGGTGGCGTTGGCCACCGCCACGCGCATCCCGCCCGCCGTCCCGATCACGCAGTCCAGGCGGGTGTGGTTGACCATCTCGATGATGGTGGGGATGCCGCGGCCGGGCTCGCCGACCATCCGCGCCCAGGCGTCGTGGAACTCCACCTCGCTGGACGCGTTGGAGCGGTTGCCCAGCTTGTCCTTGAGCCGTTGCAGGTGGAAGGCGTTGCGCGACCCATCCGGCAGCACGCGCGGCAGCGCGAAGCACGAGAGGCCCTCCTCGGTCTGGGCGAGGACCAGGAACAGGTCGCACATGGGGGCCGAGCAGAACCACTTGTGGCCGGCGATCTCGTACTCGGCGCCCGGTCCACCGCCGTCGAGCGGGCGGGCGACCGTGGTGTTGGCGCGTACGTCGGAGCCGCCCTGCCGTTCGGTCATCGCCATGCCGCACAGGGCGCCGGGCTTGTCGCCCGCCGGGCGCAGCCGGGGGTCGTATTCGGTGCTGGTCAGCAGCGGCAGCCAGTCCGCGGCGAGCTCGGGCTGTACCTGCAGGGCGGGCACGGCGGCGAACGTCATGGTGATCGGGCAGGCGAACCCGGCCTCGGCCTGGATGGCGCACAGGTAGAGCGCGGCGCGGGCGGCGTGGGCGCCGGGACGATCGGTGCGCCAGGGCAGCGCGTGCAGCTCGTCGGATACCCCCCGCCGCATCAACCAGTGCCACGCGGGGTGGAACTCGACCTCGTCGATCCGGTTGCCGTAGCGATCGTGGGTGCGCAGCACCGGCGGGCTCTCGTTGGCCTGAGCCCCCCAGCCCATCGGCTCGCCGCCCCAGAAGGCGCCCACCTCCCGGGCCCGCTCGCGCGCCCACCCGCCACCCTCGCGCTCCAGCGCCTCGACCAGCGGCAGGTTGTCGTCGAACAGGTTTCGACCCTCCAGCGGGGGCGGCTGGTTGAAGACCCGCTGCGCGGAGGCGCTAGGCGGCGTGAGCGTGGACATGGGGAGCCTCCTCGGTGGCGGATCGCAGGCAGAAGGTCACGAGGTCGCGCACGAGCCGGTCGGGGTCGCCGCCCGCGGCGGTGGGGGAGAGCGGGCCCACGAGCGCCTCCCCGATCGCTCCCACCAGCGCCGCCGCGGTGAGCTCGGCGTCCTGGGCAGGAAGCTCGCCCGCGGCGATCCCGTCCCCGATCACCGCCGCGAACACGTCGCGGTAGGCGCGGCGGAAGACCAGCCGCTCCGCCTCGACGGCGGGGTCGACGGGCTCGGCGAGCAGTGCCCAGGCGAGGCGCCGTCCCCGCAGGGCGCGGCGCGCGAACGTCTCGACCGCGGCGGCCAGGCGGGCGGACGCCGGGCCCGGCGCCGCCACGGCGGCGGCCACCGCGTCCACCTCGCGCTGGGAGGCGACCCGGAAGACGTCGGCCAGCAGTTCGGCCTTGGAGGGGAAGTGCCGGTACACGGTGCCGGCGCCCACCCCCGCGGCTTCGGCGACGCGGCTCATGGCGGCGGCCTGGTAGCCACCCTCGGCCACCAGGTCGAGGGCCGCCCGGGAGATGCGCTCCCGGGTGTGGGCCCGGCGCGCCTCGGTGCGCTCGGTGGCGCGGTATGGCACGGCAAGAATGGAATCATGGTTCCGGTCTTCGCGCAAGCCCGGCGGTCCGGCGCCGGCGCCGAGCCGATAGGTTGGATGGATGCCCGCCTCGGCGCTCAAGCTCGGCCTGAACACCGGATACTGGGCGGGCGGCCCCCCTCCCGGGATGAGCGGGGTCATCGCCGAGGCCGAACGCCTGGGCTTCGACTCGATGTGGACCGCGGAGGCCTACGGCTCGGACTGCCTCACGCCGCTGGCCTGGTGGGGAGCGCACACCGAGCGGATCCGGCTCGGGACGGCGCTCGTGCAGATCTCGGCCCGCACGCCCGCCGCCACTGCGATGGCCGCGATGACCATGGACCATCTCTCGGGCGGGCGGTTCCTCCTCGGACTGGGCGTGTCGGGGCCGCAGGTGGTGGAGGGCTGGTACGGGCAACGGTTCGCCAAACCGCTAGCCCGCACTCGCGAGTACATCGGGATCCTGCGCGACATCTGGGCACGCAACGGGCCGGTGACCAACGACGGGCCCCACTATCCGCTGCCCGTGCCGGACGGCACCGGGCTGGGCAAGCCCCTGAAGTCGTCGATCCACCCGCTGCGGGAGGAGATCCCGATCTACCTGGGCGCCGAGGGGCCAAAGAACATCGCGTTGGCAGCGGAGCTGTGCGACGGCTGGCTGGCGATGTTCTTCTCGCCCCGCCACGAGGACCTCTACCGCGATGCGTTGGAGGAGGGCTTCGCCCGGCCCGGTGCGCGGCGCTCGCGCGACGACTTCGAGGTGGCCGCCACCGTGCCGCTGATCGTCACCGACGACGCCGAGCGCGCCGCCGACGCCTTGCGTCCCATGTACGCCCTGTACTTCGGCGGGATGGGCGCTCGCGGCGCCAACTTCCACGCCAACGTGCCGGTGAGGATGGGCTACGGAGCCGACGTCGAGCGCATCCAGGAGCTCTACCTGGGGGGCCACAAGGACGAGGCGGCCGCGGCGGTGCCGATGGCGCTGATCGAGGAGCTAGCGCTGATCGGCCCGCCCGACAAGATCCGCGCCGACCTCGAGGCGTGGCGCGACTCGCTGGCCACCACTCTGCTGGTCAGCGGCGACGTCGAGACGCTGCGCACGGCCGCCGAGCTGGTCCTCGGCTGATGGCGCGATCGGTCCAGCCGCTGACCGACGAGGCGGTCGGCACCTTCGCGCTGGGCGGCGAGCTGACCGTCCGCCGCCTGGGCTTCGGCGCCATGCGGCTCACCGGAGACGGCGTGTGGGGAGAGCCGCCCGACCGCCAGGTCGCGCTGGCGGTGCTGCGCCGAGCGGTGGAGCTGGGAGTCAACCTCATCGACACCGCCGACTCGTATGGGCCGGAGGTCTCCGAGCGCTTGATCGCCGAGGCCCTGCACCCGTATCCCGAGGATCTGGTGATCGCCACCAAGGGCGGCCTGCTGCGCTCCGGGCCCGGCCGGTGGGATCCGGACTGCCGGCCCGAGCACCTCAGGGAGGCCTGTGAGGGCAGCCTGCGGCGGCTGCGCCTGGAGCGAATCGACGTCTACCAGCTGCACACCGTCGACCCGAAGGTCGCGCTGGAGGAGTCGCTGGGCGCCATGATCGAACTGCGCGACGAGGGCAAGATCGCCCATATCGGTCTCTCGAACGTGAGCGTGGAGCAGCTCGTGCGCGCGCTCGAGCTCACCGAGGTGGTGGCAGTTCAGAACCGCTTCAACCTCGTCGACCGCGACTCCGAGGACGTCCTGGAGGCCACCGCGCGGCGCGGGATCGGGTTCATCCCCTGGTTCCCGCTCGCCACCGGCTCGCTCACCGGGCCGGGCGGTCCGCTCGACGAGGTCGCGGGCCGCCACGGTGCGACTCCGGGGCAGGTGGCGCTGGCGTGGCTGCTCGCCCGATCCCAGGTGATGCTGCCGATCCCGGGGACCGGCTCGGTCGAGCACCTGGAGGAGAACGTGACGGCCGCGGGCATCGAGCTGGGCGAGGAGGAGCTCGCGCAGCTGGGTTGACCGGCTCGCCACGCGGGTAAGCGGAGGCCATGACCGAGCAGTCGCATGAGGGGGCGGATCGCGTCGACCACGGAGAGACTTCGCTGGGCGACGCCCAGTCCTCCAACCCGCCCGACGATCCCGAGATGATCGCCGGCGACGCCCCGCCGCTCGACGCCGACACCGACTACGAGGGCGAGGCTCCCGAGCCGCCCCCCGAGCGGGGCAACGACGACCCCGCGCCCAACGCCCCCTGACCGCGGAGTCCCGACCAGGGACAATGGGGGCGTGACCGTCGCGAACTGCGCTCCCGGCGACCACCCGCGCGGATGACCGGGCGGATCCCCACCGGGCTGCTGATGGGCCTGGCGATCGGGCTCGGCCTGGCGCTGGCGGCGGCGATCGCGCTGACCGGCCGGATGGGAGGCGGCGGCTCCCACGCCGCCACCGGCGGCAATCGCGGCGCACCCACCACGGCCTCGGGGCTGAGCGCACCGGACGCCCGCGTGCTGGGGGCGATGCGGCCGTCGATAACCGACTGGAACGCCGCCGCCCACCGCTGGACCCGGGCGCTGGAGGCAGGGCGCCCGCGGTTCCTGCGCCAGTATCCGGACGCCACCAGGCGGATGGACGTGGACTCGCTGCGGATCCGCCTCTCGGCCGCCAAGATCCAGGATCCCCGGCTCGGAGGCCTCATCAGGCGGCTGGGGGACGTCTACCGCAATCAGTTTCGAGCGGTCAGGTCGGCGAACGACGCGGTGGTGGCCGCAGATCCGCAGCGCACCCAGGCGGCGATCTCCCGCCTCGAGCGCGCCGACGACGAGAAGACCCGCGCCGCGACGGCGCTGGTCGACGCGTATCCCGAGCTCGCCGGCGACCTGAGCCGCATCAAGTAGGGCGGCGCCGACTCGGATGAGGGCAGCCCAGGGCAGCGCGGACGTGATCGTGGTGGGCGCCGGTCTCGCCGGGCTGGTGGCCACCGCCGAGCTGGCCGACGCCGGGCGCCGGGTCATCCTGGTCGACCAGGAGCCGGAGGCGTCGCTCGGGGGGCAGGCGTTCTGGTCGTTCGGCGGCCTGTTCCTGGTCGACAGCCTCGAGCAGCGGCGCATGCGCATCCGCGACTCCCACGAGCTGGCCTGGCAGGATTGGCTGGGGACCGCCGGGTTCGACCGTCCCGAGGACGACTGGCCGCGGCGCTGGGCGGAGGCCTACGTCGACTTCGCGGCCACCGAGAAGCGCGCCTGGCTGCACGCCCAGGGAGTCCGGTTCCTGCTCAATCCCGGGTGGGCCGAGCGCGGCGGCTACCTGGCGATCGGGCACGGCAACTCGGTCCCGCGCTTTCACGTCACCTGGGGGACCGGACCGGGGATCGTCGAGCCGTTCGTGCGCCGGGTTCGCGAGGCGCAGA
>JBJMKZ010000030.1:0-60160 GCA_045805565.1 Solirubrobacteraceae bacterium
AACGCTTGCCCCCTACGTATTACCGCGGCTGCTGGCACGTAGTTAGCCGGGGCTTCTTCTGAAGGTACCGTCACTCCAGCCCGCTGTTAACGGGCGGAGCTTCGTCCCAACTGAAAGGGGTTTACAACCCGAAGGCCTTCTTCCCCCACGCGGCGTTGCTGCGTCACGCTTCCGCGCATTGCGCAAGATTCCCCACTGCTGCCTCCCGTAGGAGTCTGGGCCGTGTCTCAGTCCCAGTGTGGCTGATCGTCCTCTCAGACCAGCTACCCATCGCGGCCTTGGTGGGCCATTACCCCACCAACAAGCTAATGGGCCGCGGGCCCATCCCGGTGCGGAGGCCGAAGCTTCCTTTCCACGCGCGCCTGATGGCGCGCGAGCACATCCGGTATTAGCCCGAGTTTCCTCGGGTTGTCCCGGTCATCGGGGCAGGTTACCCACGTGTTACTCACCCGTTCGCGGCTTTGCCCCAGGGCAAGCCCTGGTTCGTCGCTCCACTTGCATGTGTTAAGCACGCCGCCAGCGTTCGTCCTGAGCCAGGATCAAACTCTCCGTGAAGAACTGGCCCCCTCGCGAACGAGGAAGCCTCACAAAGAGCTGTCGTGCGCCTCTGAAGGCGCCCCGTACACAGGCGGGCGCCGGGCGCATGACGGGTCTATCTCAGCCGCCGTCGCGCAACGCCGGATGGCGTGATGCGGACGACGGTCGAACCTGGACGCACCCACAGGCCGAGGTCGGCCTGTGGTGCTCATGCTGTCGAGTTTTCAAAGACCGCCGTGCCTCCCGGGGGAGTCGTCCCCTCGGTCGCACGCGCGCGGGCAGCACAATCGCAACCCTTGCGAGCGGACCCGTCAGTATAGCGCCACACGGGCCACGCGAGGGCGATTCTCGGCGACGACCGGATGCCCGCGAGACCGCTTCGAGCCCGGGCTCAGGACACCACCTGAACGTGGACCGTGCGCTGGCGGGGCCGGTCGTCGAAGTCGAGCAGGACCACCTGCTGCCAGGTGCCGAGCCCCAGACGGCCCGCGACAATCGGCACCGTCTCGGACGGCCCGATCAGCGCCGCGCGCATGTGGGCGTGGGAATTGGTGTCGTGGTTCAGGCGATTGTGGGCGTAGTCGCCCGCTCGCGGGATCAGCCGCTCGAGGGCCCGGCCGAGATCCTCCACCCCGCCGGGTTCGTATTCCATCGTGGTGATCGCGACCGTCGACCCGACGGCGAAGACGGTGGCGATCCCCTCGCTCGCCGCCGCCTGTCGGACCACGCCGGCGACGCCCTCGGTGAGATCGACGATCTGGCCGTCGCCGCGAGTCGAGAGGCGGAGCATTCCGGCGTGAACCCCCATGGCGGCGCGTCAGGCGCGGCGCAGGCGACGGAACCGGCGCTTGCCGACCTGAAGCAGCGCGCCGTCCAGCCGGTCCGCGGCGATGTCGAGGTCCTCCGCGCCGACGGCCTCTCCGTCCAGGCGCACGCCGCCCTGCGCCTGCAGTCGCCGAGCCTCCGAGTTGGACATCCCGAACAGCCGGGCGATCACCGAGGGGAGGTGCACCACCCCGTCGGGGGCCTGGAATACGCCCTCCTCCACGTCGTCGGGCGGCCGATGCTCGACGTGGAGGCGATCGAAGTGGCGCTCCGCGCGCTCGGCCGCCTGGGCTCCGTGGAAGCGCGTGACCAGCTCGCGCGCCAGCGCTCGCTTGGCGTCGCGCGGCGCCAGCTCAGGCGCCGGCGGGTCGACCAGGAGCCGCTGCCACCCCGGCAGCGCCTCGTCCGGGACCCGCAGCGTCTTGCCGTAGATCTCCTCCGGCGCCTCGGTGATCCCGATGTAGTTGTCCAGCGTCTTGGACATTCGCCGCTCGCCGTCGGTCCCCGGGAGGATGGGCAGCGTCATCACCACCTGCTCGGGCTGGCCATAAGCGCGCTGGATGTCGCGTGCCAGCAGCAGGTTGAACTTCTGATCCGTCCCCCCCAGCTCCGCGTCCGCCCGGACCGCCACCGAGTCGTAGCCCTGCAGGAGGGGGTACAGCAGCTCGAGCACCGAGATCGGCTCGCCCGCGCCGTAGCGCTCGGCGAAGTCGTCGCGCTCCAGCAGCTGCGCCACGGTGGTCGTGCGTGCGAGGCCGAACAGCTGCTCGGCGGGCATGTCGAGCCACTGGCTGTTGCGAACCACCTCCAGCCGCCGGGGGTCGGGGTCGAGCAGCATGAGCGCCTGGTCATGGAAAGTGGCGGCGTTGGCATCTATCTCCTCCCCGGACAGGACCGGGCGTGTGGCCGAGCGGCCGCTGGGGTCACCGACGCGGGCGGTGTAGTCGCCGACGATCAGGACCACTGTGTGCCCGCCGTCCTGGAAGCGCCGGAGGTGCCGGAGCACGACCGTGTGACCGAGGTGGATGTCGGGCGCAGTCGGGTCGATTCCCAGCTTCACCCGCAGGGGCCGCTGCTCGCGCTCGGCTTGAGCGAGCCTGGCCTCGAGGGCTCCGTCCGGGAGGCATTCGACCGCGCCGCGAGCCAGCTCGGCGGCCGCCTCGGCGTGGCGCGGCGCGGAGGAGTCCATCCGACCCAATGCTAGACTCTCGCGCCTCGTGCGGCCGGACGTGACGCCCGCCGTCCGCGCCTCCGCCGCGCTGCCCGCCAGGCACCTCGACGCTTTGAGCGACGATCAGACACCCCAGGCGGCTGACGGCTCGCCGCCTTCGGTTTTGCGTGCTCGCGGAGCGCTCCGCGCAGGGCGCAGGAGTGCCGCCCGACGGCCGCTGTACGCCGCGGCTCGCGGCGTCGCCGGTGACGTCGTCGAGCGCGGGTCGCGGACCGACGTCCCGCCGCGGGGCGGCGACGGCTCGCCGCCCGGTTCGGGTGGCGGGGACGGCGAAGATCCGGGCGGGGGCGGAGGTCCCCCCCGCGCCCCGGGAACCGGCCGCCGGGACCATGGCGGCGGGCGCCCGCGCGTCCACAAGCTCCGCCTGGCGCTCATCTTGGCCGGCCTGGGCGGGCTCGCCGTGCTCTCGACGGTGTTCGGGATGGTGATGGCGGTCGCGTCCGATCTGCCGGCCCTCGAGAACCGCCAGGAGTACCGCAACGCCCGCAACTCGATCCTGCTCGACGACCATGGGACCCAGATCGGGGTCCTCACCAGCCGGGACAACCGGATCCTGGTCCAACCCGGCCAGGTCGCCCCCGCCATGCAGCACGCGATCATCGCGATCGAGGACCAGCGTTTCTTCGAGAACAACGGGGTCGACGTGCGCGCCATCGCGCGAGCGTTCTTCGCCGACCTGGCTCGCCGCCGCACCGTCCAGGGTGCCTCGACGATCAGCCAGCAGTTCGTCAAGAACGCGCTCGCCGCACAGAACCAGCGCACGCTGTTCCAGAAGCTGCGCGAATCGGCGCTCGCCTATCACCTCAACCGCAAGTGGAGCAAACAGAAGATCCTGACCGAGTACCTGAACGCGGTGTACTTCGGGAACGGCGCCTACGGCGTCGAGTCCGCCGCTCGGGTCTACTTCAGCATCGATCCCCTGACCGGGCAGCATCGGATCTGCGGAGGCGCCGGCCAGGCGCTGTGCTCCTCCCTGCTCAATCCGGTCGAGGCGGCGCTCCTGGCGGGCATGGTGGCCTCGCCGAGCGCCTACGATCCGCTGGACCATCCCCAGGCGGCACTGCGCAGGCGCGAGATCGTGCTCCAGCGGATGCTGGCGCAGGGCTACATCACGCGCGCCGACATTCCCATCGCCCGGCGGGAGCCGCTGCCCACGCGGGCCACGGTCACCTTCCCGCACGAGAACTCGCTGGCTCCCTACTTCACGACCTGGGTCAAGCAGCAGGTGATCGAGCGCTTCGGGGCGCAGCGCGCGCTCAACGGCGGCCTGCGGATCCGCACCACCCTGGACCTCGAGCTCCAGGAGCAGGCCGAGCAGGCGGTCGCCAACCACCTCAGCGATCCCAACGGCCCCGCCGCGGCCCTGGTGGCGATCGACAACCGGACCGGCGAGGTCCGCGCGATGGTGGGCGGGCGCCCCGGCATGGACTACAACAGCGCGCCGTTCAACCTCGCCACCCAGGGCCAGCGACAGCCCGGCTCGGCGTTCAAGGCCTTCGTCCTTGCCCAGGCTCTGCGGGAGGGGATCTCGCCCGACTCCGTATGGGCCTCGCAGCGCAAGCTGTTCGACGTACCCCACAGCGGCGGCGAGAAGTTCGTGGTGCGCAATTTCGAAGGCGAGTACGCCGGGGCCAGGTCGCTTGCCGAGGCGACCGCGGAGTCGGACAACTCGGTGTTCGCCGAGGTGGGAATCAAGGTCGGCCCCGCCAAGATCGCGCGGCTGGCCCAACAGATGGGGATCCGCACTCCGGTTTCGAGCAACTACGCGATCACGCTCGGGGGGCTGAAGCAGGGCGTCGCCCCGCTGGACATGGCGCACGCCTACCAGACCCTGGCCGCCGGCGGCAGGCGGGTGACCGGCACGCTGGGAGCCCCCGAGGCCGGCCCGGTCGGCATCCAGGAGGTGGACATCCCGGGAGGGCGTCGGATTCGAAACCAGACGATCGGCCGCAAGGTGCTCTCCCGCAAGCTGGCGGACATGGAGACCGAGATCCTCAAGTCGGTGGTCTGCTGCGGCACCGGCAAGGAGGCGGCGACCGGGGGCTTCGCCGCGGGCAAGACCGGGACCACCGAGAACTACGGTGACGCCTGGTTCGTGGGCTTCAACCAGCGCTGGACGGTCGCCGTCTGGGTCGGCTACCCCGATCGGCTGAAGCCGATGACGTACGACTTCGGGGGCAGCCCGGTCATCGGGGGCACCTACCCCGCCGAGATCTGGCACGACTTCATCGTCGGCGCCGACGAGGTCCAGAATCAGCGCGAGGCCGAGAAGGCCGCCCGGGAGGGCAGGCAGTACACCCCGCCCGACCAGTCGGCCGGGACCGAGACCTCGGGCACCGGCGGCGGCGGCTCGAGCTCCTCCAGCGGGTCCGACGTCAGCGGCTCCGACCAGTCGTCCGGCTCGAGCGGGTCCGACAGCGGGTCGTCCAGCGGTTCCCCGTCGTCGAGCGGCGGCGACGGCGGCTCGAGCGGCGGCGGCGGGGGTGGCGGGGGTGGCGGGGGTGGGCCTCCGTCCTCGGGGCCCCCATCCGGCGGCGGCGGCGGCTCGAGCGGCGGCTCCGGCGCGCCCGGCGGGACGGCCCCGCAGGGCTGACCGTCCTCAGCCGGCCCGGACCGGGACCACCCTCGGCGCCGGCGCCCGAGGCGGCGGCCGCGAGGCCGCCGGTCGCGGATACGAGACGAACCGGCTGCCGACCGCGCAGAAGCGCCAGTCCAGCTCGGTGGCCTTGGTTATCCCCACGCGCGGAGCCCGGACGATGGGCTGGCGGGACGCTGCGGCATGGAAGCGCAGCGCTCCCGCCGACAGATCGCTGCCGTTGTGCCCGAGGTCCACGCCCAGCGCCTGGGTGAGCTTCCCGGGTCCCGAGCACAGGTCCTCGTCACGTCGGACGCGGCGCCGGGCCCGCATCGCGTCGAGCCCGGCGACGGGCTCCAGCGCCCGGATGAGCACCGCGGCGCCTGTGCCGTCGGGCTCGGCGACGGCGTTGAGCAGCGCGTGGATGCCGTACGACCGATACACGTACGCCCGCCCCGCCGGCCCGAACAGCGTCCTGGTTCGCGGGGTCACCCCGACGTAGGCGTGGCAGGCCGGCTCCGTCTGGTGATAGGCCTCGGTCTCGACGATCACCCCCGCCGTCTCGCCGTGGACCACCACGCAGCCGACCAGGGCATGGGCGACGTCGGTCACCGCAGCCGCGAAGAATCCCGGCCCGAGCACAGGCCCCGGCGATACCCGGCTCATGCCAGCCTCTCCCGGGCGCGCTCGAGCTGCTCGCGCACCCGCTCGAGCGCCGTGCCGCCCTCTGACGCCTTGCTCTCCAGCCAGCGCTCGGGGCGCAGCACCTCGTAGTACTCGCCGTCGAGGGCGTCCGAGTGCGCGGCCAGGTCCGATTCGTCGAGCTCCGAGAGCGCCTTGCCCTGCTCGAGCGCGTCCCGCACCAGGCCGGCGACGATCCCGTGCGCCTGGCGGAACGGCACGCCTCGACGTACCAGCAGATCGGCGACGTCGGTGGCGCCGAGGAACTGGTCGGAGGCGGCTGCGGTCAGGCGCTGCGCATCGAAGCGCAGGCCATCGAGCATGCCGGCGGCCGCGTCCAGGCACAGCTCGAGCGTGTCGGCCACGTCGAACAGGTGCTCTTTGTCCTCCTGCAGATCCTTGCTGTAGGCGAGCGGCAGCCCGTGGAGGACTCCATGCAGCGCCACCAGGTGCCCGGCGATCCTCGGGGCCTTGGCCCGCAGCAGCTCGGCGGCATCGGGGTTCTTCTTCTGAGGCATGATCGAGGACCCCGACGCGAACGCGTCGGTGACCTCGCAGAAGCCGAACTCATCGCTCGACCACAGGACGATCTCGCCGCCCAGGCGCGACAGGTGGGTGGCGCAGGTCGCCGCCGCCGACAGATAGTCGAGGACGAAGTCGCGGTTGGAGACTGCGTCGAGCGAGTTCGCGGCCACCGAGGAGAAGCCGAGCTCGCGTGCCACCTCCCGACGATCGATGGGGAAGTTGACTCCGGCCAGGGCGCCGGCCCCCGCCGGCAGCCGGTCCGCCGCCCGCCGGGCGAACTCGAGCCGCGCCGTGTCGCGGTCGAACATCCAGAAGTACGCCAGCAGGTGATGCGAGACGTACACCGGCTGGGCTCGCTGCAGGTGGGTATAGCCCGGCATCGGCCAGTCGAGATGACGCTCGGCCAGCGACACCAGCGAGCGCATCAGCCCCAGGACCGCGTTCGCGGCCGCCCGCGCGTGGTCGCGGACGTACATGGCCACGTCGGTGGCCACCTGGTCGTTGCGCGAGCGTGCGGTGTGGAGGCGCCCGCCGGTGGCGCCGACCAGCTCGGTCACCCGGCGCTCGATCGCCATGTGGATGTCCTCGTCGTCGTCGAGGACGCGAAAGCTGCCGTCGTCCAGCTCGCGCTCGACCTCGTCGAGGCCGCGCAGCAGCTCGTCCCGGTCCTCGGTGGCGATCACTCCGGCGGCGGCCAGCATGCGGGCGTGGGCACGCGACTGGGCCACGTCGTAGGGCCCCAGGCGCCGATCGAACGCGATTGAGGCATTGAGGCGACGGAACAGCTCGTCCTGCGGCTCGGCGAAGCGGGACACGCGGCCAGTCTATGACGCGGTCCGACCGGACCCCGGGGGCCTGGCGCGGCGCCTAGTGAACGTGCAGGTGGTAGATCTGGGCGACCTGGGTGGCGAGCACCACCCCGAGCAGGTAGAGCGTGACTCCCCAGCCGGCATACGCGTTGCGCGCTCGCGGGTACCAGCGGCTCTCGGGGTCGCGCCCGGTCGACCAGACCACCGGGACCCCGAAGCCGAGGCCCGCCACGATCAGCAGCCAAGGCGACCACTCGGTGAGGAGGTAGTGCAGGTCGAGGCGGAACTCCGACGCGATGCCGGCCACCACGCCGTGCCACAGCAGGACCGGTAGGACGATCGCCGCCGTCAGTCCGGCGATGGCTGCGAAGCGGGCCTGCCGTCGGCGCTCCGGCAGGCTGGCGAGCGAGCGGCGCCGATCCCGTTCGGCCCAGAAGTGCTCGCGACGCGGAACGCCGTCCTCCACCGGTCAATTATGCCAGCGCCAGCGCTTCGGCAAGCGCGATCGACACCCGCTCCACCTCGCCGTCGGTCAGCTGGGGATAGAAGGGAAGCGCCAGCGATCGAGCGGCGGCCTGCTCGCATACCGGGAATTGCCCCTTCCGGTAGCCGAAGCGCTCGCGATAGAAGCCCATGAGGTGGATCGCCGGCAGGTAGGGCTTGGTCTGGATGCCACGCCCGGCGAGCCGGCCGATCACCGCCTGGCGATCGGCGTCCGGCGGCAACTGGACCACGTACACGAACCACGAGCGCCGGTCGCCCCCGCGATCCTCGCACGGCAGTCCCAGTCCCTCGATCCCGCCCAGGGCGGAGCGGTAGGCGGCGGCGACCCGCGCGCGCTCGGCCAGCATCGAGTCGAGACGCTCGAGTTGCGCCAGACCGATCGCGCAGGCTACGTCCGAGAGGCGGTAGTTGAAGCCGAGGCGCTCGTGCTCCAGCCAGCTCATGTCGGCCGGGCGGCCCTGGTTGCGCTCGGAGTCGATCCGCCGTTTGTGGGCGGGATCGCCGAGTGCCACCAGCCCCCCCTCACCGGTGGTCAGCTGCTTGTTGGCGTAGAAGCCGAACACCGCTGGGTGGCCGCGTCCCCCGACGGGGATGCCGTCGGCGTGCACCGCTCCCAGGGCCTCGCAGGCGTCCTCCACGATCGGCAGACCGAGGCGCTCGAGTGCGGGGAGGTCGGCCGGGTAGCCGAAGAGGTGGACCGGCAGGAGCGCCGACGTGCGCCCGGTAACCGCCGCGGCCGCGGCGGCCGGGTCGAGGTTGAGGGTCAGCGGGTCGACGTCCACGAACACCGGTGTCGCCCGCTCGTAGAGGACCACGTTGGCCGACGCCACGAACGACAGCGGAGAGGTGACCACCTCGTCACCCTCCGACACGCCGACCGCCCGCACCGCGAGGTGCAGCCCCGCCGTCCCGCTCGAGACCGCGCAGGCGTACGCGGCCCCCAGGCGCCGGGCCATGGCGGCCTCGAACTCCGCCACCCGCGGCCCCAGGGACAGGCGGCCGGAGCGCAGCACCTCGAGCACGCGAGCCTCCTCCGTCTCGCCCAGCAGCGGTCGGGCGAGTGGGATCTCGTCCCGGGTTGCCGCCTCGGGCTGCGGCCGACTGGGCGCGGGATGGGCGGGGACCGGGGTCACGCCCGGCCGGCGCGCGTGCCCCGGACCGCTCCCGGGAGGCGGTCGCGGCGGGGCTGCATGCCGAGCTCGAGCGAGTCGACCAGCGCCTCCCACGACGCCTCGATGACATTCTCGGAGACCCCGATCGACCCCCACACCTCGGTGCCGTCGGAGGCGTCCAGGAGGACCCGGGTGACCGCTCCCGTCCCCTTGGCCTCGTCGAGGATGCGGACCTTGAAGTTGACCAGGTCGATGTCGTCGAGGTGCGGATGGATCTCGGCGATGGCCGAGCGCAGCGCGCGGTCCAGCGCGTGGACCGGACCGTTGCCCTCGGCGGTGCGGACGTAGCGCTCGCCGTCGACCCAGATCTTGATCGTGGCCTCGGTCTCCGCCCTGCCGTCGGCCCGCTTCTCGACGATCGTCCGCCACGACTCCAGGCGGAACAGGGGCTCGTACTCACCCGTCTCCTTGCGCAGGAGCAGCTCGAACGACCCGTCGGCCGCCTCGAAGTGATAACCGCGGTGCTCGAGATCCTTGACGCGTTCGACCACGCGCTGGGCCGCCTCGTCGCCGATCTCCAGGCCCGCGGCGTCGGCGCGGGCCCTGACGGTGCCCTTCCCCGACAGCTCCGAGACCAGCAGGTCGCGCGAGTTGCCGACCAGCCCGGGATCCACGTGCTCGAAGGTGGCGGGATCGGCGCTGACCCCGGCGACGTGCATGCCGCCCTTGTGTGCGAAGGCGTTCTTGCCGACGTAGGGCTGGTCGGGATCCGGAGTCAAGTTGAGCAGCTCGGCCACGAAGTGCGCCGTCGCGGTCAGGGAGGCGAGCTGCTCGTCCGACAGGCAGCGGCGGCCGAGCTTGAGCTGGAGGGCAGGGATGATCGAGACCAGGTTGGCGTTCCCGCAGCGCTCGCCGTAGCCGTTGATCGTGCCCTGGACGTGGCCGGCGCCCGCGGCCACGGCGGCGAGCGAGTTGGCGACGCCGCACGCGGCGTCGTTGTGGCAGTGGATCCCGACGCCCGCGCCCGAGGAGGCCAGCGCCTCCACGGCGTCACGGGTGGCGGACTCGACCTGGTGGGGCAGCGACCCGCCGTTGGTGTCGCACAGCACCACGGTCTGGGCCCCGGCCTCCGCCGCCGCCCGCAGGCACCGCAGCGCATACTCCCGATCCGCGCGGTGCCCGTCGAAGTAGTGCTCGGCGTCGTAGACGACCCGCTTGCCCTCGCCGACCAGGAAGGCGACCGACTCGGCGATCATCCGCAGGTTCTCCTCGGGGTCGACGCGCACGACCTTGTCCAGGTGAAGGGTCCAGGTCTTGCCGACCAGCGTGCAGACCGGGACGACGCAGTCGGCGAGCACCCGCAGCGCGGGATCGGCGTCCGCAGCGGTGTCGCGCCGGCGCGTCATGCCGAATGCGGCCACCTCGGCGTGCGACAGCCGCTCCTGCGCCAGCAGCTCGAACAGCTCGAGCTCCTTGGGGTTGGAGGCCGGCATCCCGGCCTCCACCAGGTCGATCCCGAGCTCGTCGAGGCGCTGGACGACGCGCAGCTTCTCGCCGGCGGACAGCGACATGCCCTCGCCCTGCATGCCGTCGCGGAGCGTGGTGTCGTATAGCTGGACGGGATCGGCGGTCATGGGTTCCTTTCGTGCGGGGACGGAATTCCGATGGCGGCTGGGTCAGCGCCCGGCCGCACCGGTAATTCGCGTGCACGAGGGAAGCCTGTGCATGACGTCCGACAGGCTACCGCGCCGCCGACGCGGAGCGGCGGCCTAGCCCGCGGTCGAGGGAACCCTCACCACGTCGAGCCACTCGCGATAGCGCTCGGCGCGACCGTAGAGGGCGTCCTCGAACACGGCCTGGACCTCGCGCGTGATGGCGCCGGGCTCCCCGCCGCCGACCGGGTGGTCGTCGACCTCGCGCACCGGCACCAGCTCCGCAGCGGTCCCGGTGAGGAACACCTCGTCGGCGAGGTAGAGCTCCGCGCGCGCGATGTCCCGCTCGACCACCTCGTGGCCCAGATCGCGTGCGATCTGAATCGCCGACCGGCGGTTGATGCCGTCGAGGATGCTGGCCGTGGGCGGTGGGGTGATGATGACCCCGTCCCGGACCACGAAGATGTTCTCGCCCGAGCCCTCGCAGACGTTGCCCGCGGCGTCGAGGAGGATGGCCTCCTCGTAGCCGGCCTTGTGGGTCTCGATCTTGGCCAGCACGCTGTTGAGGTACTGGCCGCACGCCTTGGAGCTCGGGATCAGCGAGTCCGCCGAGATGCGCCGCCAGGACGACACCTTGGCCCGCACTCCGTGGCGCTTGCTCTCCTCGCCCAGGTAGGCGCCCCAGCTCCAGACGGCGATCGCGACCTCGACCGGCGCCTCCAGCGGATACAGGCCCATCTGCCCGTACCCCCGATAGACGACCGGTCGGATGTAGCAGGAGGCCAGGCCGTTTCGGCCGATCAGCTCGTGCGTCGCGCCCCGGAGCTCCTCCAGCGTGTAGGGAACCGGCATGTAGTAGAGCTGGGCGGAGCGGAACAGCCGGTCGAGATGGTCGCGGTGGCGGAAGATCGCCGTCCCCTGCGCGGTCTCGTAGGCGCGGATCCCCTCGAACACCCCCGTCCCGTAGTGGAGGCCGTGGGTGAGGACGTGGATCCGGGCGTCCTCCCACGCCACGAACTCCCCGTTCATCCAGATGAGCTCGGCTTGCTCCACTGTGGCTCCTCTACAGGTGACTCAGCACCGACGCGGTGGCCTCGGCCGTGGTGGCCGACCCACCGAGATCCGGCGTGCGGACGCCGGCGTCCAGCGCGCGATCGACGGCCGATTCTAGAGCGGTCGCCTCGTCGTGCATACCGAAGCCGTGGCGAAGCATGAGCGCGGCCGACAGCAGCATGGCGAGCGGATTGGCGATGCCGCGCCCCGCGATGTCGGGGGCCGAGCCGTGCACCGGCTCGAAGACGCCCGGGCCGCCGGAGCCGAGGGAGGCGCTGGGCAGCATCCCGATCGAGCCGGTCAGCATCGCCGCCTCGTCGCTGAGGATGTCGCCGAACATGTTCTCGGTGACGATCACGTCGAAGTGGCGCGGAGCCGCGATCAGCTGCATGGCGGCGTTGTCCACCAGCAGATGCTCGAGCGCGATGTGCGGGAACTCGCGATCGTGGAGCCGGTGGACCGTCTCCCGCCACAGCCGCGAGGTCTCCAGGATGTTGGCCTTGTCGACGCTGGTAACCCGGCTGCGGGCCGCCTCGAATGCGGTTCTCGCGATCCTGTCGATCTCCGCCACCGTGTAGTCGCAGGTGTCGAACGCCCGCCCGTCCTCGCGCCCGCGCGCCCCGAAGTAGATCCCGCCGGTGAGCTCGCGCACCACGAGCAGGTCGGTGCCCTCGATGCGCTCGCGCCTCAGCGGGCTGGAGTCGTACAGCGCCGGCGGCGGGCGGATCGGCCGCAGGTTGGCGTACAGCCCCAACCCCTGGCGCAGCCCCAGCAGACCCTGCTCGGGGCGGGGCGCCTGGGGGTCGGTGGTGTCCCACCTGGGTCCGCCGACCGCGCCCAGCAGGACCGCATCGGCGGCCCGGCAGCGGTCCAGCACCTCGTCGCGCAGCGCCGCCCCGTGCCGATCGATCGAGGCGCCGCCGAACGCGTACTCCTCGAACTCGAAGTCGCCTAGGCGCGGCAGCGCCTCCCGCGCGCACGCCATGACCTCGGGGCCTATCCCGTCGCCGGGAAGGACGACGATGCGCTTGGCCATCAGGCGCCGCGCGCCGCGTCCGGAGCGCGAATGGTGGCCGGGCTCACAGTGCCGTCGTGAGGGGGCCGGCGCGCTGGCGCTCGCGCTCGTAGCGGGCGATCTCCTCCTCGCGCTCCAGCGAGATGCCGATGTCGTCGAGGCCGTGCATCAGGCGGCGCCTGAGGTCGGAGTCGATCTCGAATCCGACCTTACGGCCGGAGTGCTCGACCTCCTGGGCCTCGAGGTCGATCGCCGCCTGCGCCGCGTCCATCACCGCGCGCACCTCCGCCTCGGGCAGGACGACCGGCAGCAGGCCGATCTTGGTGCAGTTCGAGTAGAAGATGTCGGCGAAGCTCGGCGCCACGATGGCCCGGAACCCGTAGTCCTGCAGGGCCCAGGGCGCGTGCTCGCGCGAGGAGCCGCACCCGAAGTTGCGCCCGGTGGCCAGGATCGGATTGCGCGGCAGCTCCCAGCCCGGCTCGTTCGCCCAGTCGTGGAAGAGGAACTCGCCGAAGCCCGTCCGCTCCACCCGCTTGAGGAACTGCTTGGGGATGATCTGGTCGGTGTCGACGTCGGAGCGGTCGAGGACGCTGACGCCGCCGCGGACGGTCGTGACCGGCTCCACGCCTAGCCCTCCCACCCTCTGATGTCCACGAAGTGGCCCTCCAGCGCCGCCGCGGCGGCCATCTGCGGCGAGACCAGGTGAGTTCGCCCGCCGCGTCCCTGGCGTCCCTCGAAGTTGCGGTTGGAGGTTGAGGCGCAGCGCTGGCCGGGAGCCAGGATGTCGGGGTTCATCCCCAGGCACATCGAGCAGCCCGCCCCGCGCCAGTCGAAGCCGGCGTCGATGAACAGCTGGTGCAGACCCTCCGCCTCGGCCTGGGCCTTCACCTGCTGGGAGCCCGGCACGACCATGGCGTCGACGCGGTCGGCGACGCGCCGCCCGGCCACCACCTCGGCGGCCGCCCGCAGGTCGCCGATGCGCGAGTTGGTGCACGAGCCGATGAACACCCGGTCGAGCTCCACCTCCCGCATAGGGGTTCCCGGCTCTAGGTCCATGTAGCGCAGGGCGCGCTCGGCAGCCTCCCGGCCGGCCGGCGAGTCGAAGTCGTCCGGCGACGGGACGCGCTCGGTGACCGGGACGACCATCCCGGGCGTGGTCCCCCAGGTCACGAGCGGCGACAGCGCCCCTGCGTCCACGACGATCTCGCGGTCGAACCTCGCGCCGGGGTCGGTCCGCAGCTCGCGCCATGCCTCGACGGCGGCGGCGAAGTCGGCCGGGGCGCCCGGACGGTCCTCGATCCACTCGAAGGTGGTCTCGTCGGGCGCCACCATCCCGGCGCGTCCGCCGCCCTCGATGGTCATGTTGCAGACGGTCATCCGGGCCTCCATCGACAGGCTCTCGATGACCGGCCCCGCGTACTCGACCACGTGTCCGACCGCCCCGTCGGTCCCCATCTGGCCGATCGTGCCGAGGATCAGGTCCTTGGCGGTCACGCCGAAGCCGAGCTCGCCCTCGTAGCGGATCCGCATCGCCCGCGGCTTGCGCTGGGAGAGGCACTGGGTGGCGAGGACGTGCTCGACCTCGCTGGTGCCGATCCCCAATGCCAGCGCTCCGAACGCCCCGTGCGTGGCGGTGTGCGAGTCGCCGCACACGACGGTCATACCGGGCTGGGTGAGCCCGAGCTCGGGTCCGATCACGTGGACGATCCCCTGGCGGCTGGAGCCCAGCGAGTAGACCGGAATGCCGAACTCGGCACAGTTGCGCTCCAGCGTCTGCACCTGCACGCGCGAGAGCTCGTCGCGGATGCGGGCGGCGACGGGCGTGCCGTCGGTGGGGACATTGTGGTCGGCGGTGGCGAGCGTGCGGTCGGGACGGCGCACCCCGCGCCCCGCGAGGCGAAGGCCCTCGAACGCCTGCGGGCTGGTCACCTCGTGGACCAGGTGCAGATCCACGTAGAGCAGCCCGGGCGCCACCTCGTGGGCCTCCCAGATCTTGTCGAACAGAGTCCTGGCCATCAGCTGCGCCGCAGCCCGGCGGTCACCACGGCGAGCAGCGTCGCCTCGTCCTGGCCCGGGTTCTCGAAGCGGTGGGGCAGATCGGCGTCGAAGGTCACGCAGTCGCCGGCGCCCAGCTCGTGCCGGTGGCCGTCGCAGACCAGCGCGACCGCGCCGCTCTGGACCAGCGCGGTCTCCCGGCTGCCGGGCTCGTGCATCGGCGGATCGCCGGGACCGCCGGTGGCCGCACCGGCCCCGAGTCGGTGCAGCGAGACCTCGGCGCGCAGTCCGGGCATCGGCGGGGTGAGCAGCTCGTAGCGGTGACCGCGGGCGCCCGCCGGGCCCTTGCGGCGTTCGTTGGCGCGCACCACGGTGACCGCCCCGTCCTCGTCGAGGCGCAGGAGCTGCGAAAGGCGCAGCTCCAGACCCCCGGCGATGCGGGCCGCGACCGCCAGCGTGGGACTGGTCTCACCGCGCTCGACCTGGGACAGCATCGGCGCGCTTACCCCGGAGCGGTCCGCGAGGTCGCGCAGCGACAGGTCCATCGCGTCGCGCAGGGCGCGGATGCGGGGCCCGACGTCGGTGACGCGACCGTCGGCGTGGGCGATCTGGCTGGCGGCGAGCGCCATACATCCGTACGTTATCACGTACAAGCGCGGGGACGCCTCGGCCGGAGCCGGGCGCCGGCACCGGGCGGCTAGGGAGCCTGCGCCAGCTGCGCCTCGGCCCGCTCGGCCTCCATGCGGGCACGGCGCCGGGCGGTCGACAGCGCGCGCGCGTACGCCCGCCCGGCGGCCTCGAGGATGTCGGTCGAGACGCCCTGGCCCGACGCCGACCGGCCCCCCAGCTCGATCACCACCGACACCTCTCCCAGGGCGTCCTGGCCGCCGGTGACCGCGTCGACGCGGAACTCGCGCAGCCTCGCGTCGGTCTCCGAGGCCGCGTTGATGGCGCGGAAGATGGCATCGACGGGACCGTCACCGGTGAACGACCCGCTTCGCTCCTCGCCCTCGGGTGTGGTGATGCCCACCGTGGCGTGGGGCGGGCGCCGGGACGAGGCCTCGACGTCGAACCACTCGAACGTGTACGCGCCCAGGTCGTCGCGCAGCTCGTCGGTGACCAGCGCCTCCAGGTCCATGGCGGTCACCTGCTTCTTGCGGTCCGCGATCTCCTTGAAGCGCCGGAACGCCTGGTTGAGCGCCTGCCCGGAGACCGGAAAGCCGAGCTCCTCGAGCGCCTGCTGCAGCGCGTGGCGGCCCGAGTGCTTGCCCAGGACGATGGAGTTGGCCTCGAGCCCGACCGTGCGCGCGTCCATGATCTCGTAGGTCGTGCGCTCCTTGAGGACGCCGTCCTGGTGGATCCCGGACTCGTGGGCGAAGGCGTTGCGGCCCACCACCGCCTTGTTGGGCTGCACCGGATACCCGGTCAGCCTCGACACCAGCCGGCTGGTGCGGGCGATCTCGGTGGTGACGATGCCGGTGTGCAGCCCGACGTCCGGCTGGCGCGTGTGCAGGAGCATCGCGATCTCCTCCAGCGAGGCGTTGCCGGCCCGCTCGCCGATCCCGTTCACCGCGCATTCCACCTGCCGCGCGCCGGCCAGCACGCCGGCGAACGAATTGGCCACCGCCAGCCCGAGGTCGTCGTGGCAGTGCACCGACACCACGACGTCCCGCAGGCCGGGAGCCAGCTCGTACAGGCGCTGCAGGTAGGCGGTGTACTCGTGCGGCATCGTGTACCCGACGGTGTCGGGGATGTTGATCGTCGTCGCGCCCTCGTCGATCGCGATCTGGCATACCCGAGCGGTGAACTCGACGTCGGCTCGAGTGGCGTCCATCGGCGAGAACTCGACGTCGTCGACGTACTGCTTGGCATGTGCGACCGCGGCCCGCGCCTGACCCTCGACGTCGTCGCGCGTGCTCTGGAGCTGGTGGACGATGTGGATGTCCGAGGTGGAGACGAAGGTGTGGATTCGCGGCCGCTCGGCGTCGCGCACGGCGTTGTAGGCGGCGTCTATGTCGTCGGCGTGGGTGCGAGCCAGGCCGGCCACCACGGGACCCTCGACCGTGCGGGCGATCTCCTGGACCGCCTCGAAGTCACCCGGCGAGGTGATGGGGAACCCCGCCTCGATGACGTCGACCCCCAGCCGGGCCAGCTGCTGGGCGATCTCCAGCTTCTCGGCCGTGTTGAGCGAGATCCCGGGCGACTGCTCGCCGTCGCGCAGCGTGGTGTCGAAGATCAGTACGCGGTTGGGGTCTGGCGGGATGGTCATGTCGCTCCTAGTTCGAATCTCGTCCTGCGGCTTCTTCTCGGCTGGGTTCGCGGCTCCGCGGCCGCCACGCGCTATTCCCCCCGAAGGGGGAGGAGAAGAAGGCGAAGGTCGAGCAGGCGCAACACGGTCGGGTCAGCCTACCAGCGCCCGCACGCCGGCGCGAGCGCTACGGCGTCAGGACGATCTTGCCCACGTTGCGGCGCTCGGCCATCATCCGGTGGGCGTCGGCGGCGCGCTCGAAGGGGAAGGCCTCGGCCACAACGGGCCGGATCGTGCCGTCGTCCATGAGCTCGCGCAGCGGCTCGATCCAGGGCTCGAGCGTGCCGGCCTCCTTCCACAGCGTGAGCATGTTCAGCCCGATCACCGCCTTGGACTGCGACATCTGCTTGATCAGGTTGAAGCGCGGCATGCGCAGCATCGAGCGCGCGGCGGTGAGGTAGTTGCGCCGCTCGCCCGAGACCACCGCCGAGGCGCCGAAGCACACCAGGCGCCCGCCGCCCCGCAACAGGTTGTAGGAGGTCCGGAAGCTGCGCCCGCCGATGGCGTCCATGACCAGGTCGAACTTGGGCAGGTTGCGCTCCCACCCGTCGCGGCGGTAATCGACGGCATGGTCCACGCCGCAGGACAGGATCGCCTCGTGCTTGGACGGCGACGCGGTTCCGTAGACCTCGGCGCCATGACGCTTGGCGATCTGCGTGGCGGCGATGCCGACGCCGCCCGCGGCGGCGTGCAGGAGGACCCGCTCGCCCGGCTGCAGGTTGCCGTAGCGGATGAGGCCCGCCCAGGCGGTCGCGTAGTTGACCGGGATCGCCGCGCCCTCCTCGAACGACAGCTCGTCGGCCAGAGGGACGACGTCGCTGGCCTTGGCCACCACCTGCTCGGCGTGCCCGCCGAACTGCACGCCGGCCATCACCCGGTCGCCGGGCGACAGCTCGTCCACACCCGGCCCCGCCGCCGCGACCGTGCCGGCCACCTCATAGCCGACCACGCATGGCGTCTTGGGCGCGTCGGGATAGAAACCGAGTCGCGCCATCATCTCCGCGAAGTTCAGGCCCGCGGCCTCGACGTCGATCAGGACCTGCTCGCCGAGCGGTCGGTCGGGTGCGGGCCGATCCTGGACCTGCAGGACGTCGGGCCCGCCGTGCTTGGTGATCACCACTGCGCGCACCACCGGGACCCTAGATGATCGATTCCGCACGCGCCGGAGGGTGGTGGCCCGGCTCACCCGACCGCCGACGGCGGTCAGAGGGCGACGGTGCGCCCGTCCACGAAGCCGTCGGTGGCGACGATGTCGTCGATCACCTCGTGCGGGACCGGGGCGTCGGTGGTGACGACCATGGCCGCGAGGCGCCCGTCGGCCTCGGTGGCGGTGTCCGGCTGGCGACCGACCGCGGCCGACACGATGTTGATCCCGCGGGCGCCGAACGCCGTGCCCACCCGGCCGAGCATGCCGGGCACGTCGGAGTAGCGAAACAGGGTCACGTGGCGCTCGATCTGCACGTTGAAGCGCTGCCCCCACGCCTCGAGCAGGTGGGGACGGTCACGACGGCCCAGGGTGGTCCCGACCACGCGAACCCCGGAGTCCCCGCTCACCACCGTCACCCGCACCAGGTCGGTGAAGTCCCGCGCCGTGGTTCGCTTCGTCTCGACCACGTCGATCCCGCGCTCGTCGGCGATGGTCGGGGCGTTGACCAGGTTGACGTCCTCCTCGGTGTGTCCTCGCAGCACGCCGCGCAGGGCGGCGATCGACAGCAGGCGCGTGTCGCGCTCGGCCACGCGACCCAGGAACTCGAGCTCGAGGCGGTCCACCGACGAACCGTCGGCGAGGGCCATGCCGAGGCGCCCCAGCTGCTCGCACAGCGGCAGGAAGGGACCCAGCACCTCCATGTCCTCTGCCGGGATCGTGGGGATGTTGACCGCGTTGGCGACGACACCGCCGGTCAACGCGGCGACGACCTGCTCGGCGGCCTGGATGCCGGCGCGATCCTGGGCCTCGGCGGTGGAGGCGCCGAGATGCGGCGTCACCACCACGTTGTCGTAGCCCGCGAACAGCGGGTGATCGGTGACCGGCTCGCGGGCGAAGACGTCGAGGGCCGCGCCCCCGACCTTGCCGGAGTCGAGGGCGTCCCGGAGGGCCTCCTCGACCACCAGGTCTCCGCGGGCGCAGTTGATCACGAACACGCCGTCGCGCATCTGGGCGAAAGCCTCGGCGTCCAGCCAGCCGCGCGTCTCCTCGGTGCGGGGCAGGTGGATGGTGATGAAGTGCGAGCGCTGGTAGACCTCGGTCGAGCTGCGGGCCTGCTCGACGCCCAGCTCGCGGTAGCGCTCGGCCGACACGAAGGCGTCGAAGGCCAGGACGTGCATGCCGAATGCCCTGGCTCGCGCGGCCACGAGCTGGCCGATGCGCCCGAACCCGAGGACCCCGAGCGTCTTCTCGTAGAGCTCGGTGCCCGCGAAGCGCGCCCGCTCCCAGCGGCCCTCGGTCAGCGACCGATGCGCCTGGGGAACATGGCGGGCGAGCGCCAGCATCAGCGCCATCGTGTGCTCGGCCGCGGCGATGATGTTCGACTCCGGGGCGTTGGCCACCACCACCCCCCGCTTGGTGGCCGCGATCACGTCGACGTTGTCAACGCCTATCCCGGCGCGTCCGATGACCCGCAGCCTGGGCGCCCGCGCGATCAGCTCGGCGGTCAGGCGGGTGCCCGAGCGGATGAGGATGCCGTCGTAGTCGGGGATCCGCTCGGCCAGCTCGTCCGGGCCCCAGCCGACGCCGAGGTCGACCTCGAAGCGCTCGCGCAGCCGCGCGACCCCCGCCTCGGCGATCTCCTCGGCGATCAGGATGCGCGGACGCCCGTTCACGCGGGGGCGGCGGGCGCCGCGAGCCCCAGGCCGGCCTCCAGGAACACCTGCTGAGCGGCGCCGACCCCGCTCCCGGGCTCGACGTCGGCGCCCAGCTCGCGCAGCACCATCTCGAGGCCGGAGAGGCCGATGAGGATGTCGAAGCCGCCGAAGTACCCGCAGTGCGCGATGCGGATGATCCGGCCGCGCAGCGGGCCCTGTCCGCCGTTGGCGGTGATGCCGCAGCGGTCCCGCAGGAGCCCCGGCACCCGCTCGCCCTCGATGCCGGGCGGCAGCTCGGCGGCGGTCACCACCGTCGAGCGATCGTCCGGGTCCCCGAACAGCTCCAGCCCCATGCCGCGCACGCCGGCTCGGGCGGCGCGCCCGAGGAGCCGGTGGCGGCCCAGCGCCTGCTCGAGGCCCTCCTGCTCCAGCAGGTCGAGCGCCACGTCCAGGGCGCGCACCAGGGTGACGGCGGGGGTGAACGGAGTGGCCGGGACCGGCTTGCGCTGCTCGGCCAGCTGGCGGCGCCAATCGAAGTAGTAGCGGCCACCGCCCGCCGAGGCCGCGCGCTCCAGCGCGCGCTCAGAGGCGCTGACGAAGGCGAGGCCGGGCGGGCACATCAGCGCCTTCTGGGAGCCGCCGACGACCACGTCTATCCCCCACTCGTCCTGGCGCAGCTCGGCCGCGCCGACGCCGGAGATGGCGTCGACCACCAGCAGGGCGTCGTGGGCCCGAGCCGCCTCGGCCAGCGCCTGCACGTCGTGGACTACCCCGGTCGAGGTCTCCGATTGGGTCGCGAACACCACCTCGACGTCCGGGTTGCCGACCAGCAGTCGGTCGATCTCGGCCGGATCCAGACGCGCACCCCAGCCGGGCTCGTAGCGCACGAGCTCGGCCCCGTACGCCTCGCCCAGCTCGATCCAGCGCTCGCCGAACTTTCCCGCCGCGCAGGCCAGAGCGGGCTGGCCGGGGCGCACCAGGTTCGCGACCGCCGACTCCATCCCGCCGGTCCCGCTGGCGGTGAACAGCATCACGTCGTTGGCGGTGCGCAAGAGCGCCGGGAGCCGCTCGAGCACCCGCTCGAACAGGGCGTCGAACGCCGGCGCGCGGTGGTAGACGACGGGCTCGGCCATGGCGGCCTGGACCTGCGGGGGGATGGGCGTCGGCCCCGCGGTCATGAGGTACTGCTTGATGAACGGGTTGACCGCCACGGGAGGCGCCAGACGATAGCGGGACGATCGCGGTCAACCCCCGAGGATCCGGGGAAGCTCGCGTCGCGCCTGCGGTGAGAGCGCCAGCACGAGCGCCCAGGCGACGATCGCCACCACTCCGAGCAACGTCCCGACGACGCCCAGCACAACGCCGGCCGCAGCCTCGCTCGCGCCCTCGGTCGTCTCCCCGCGCCGGATCCTGCGCTTGGCGTCCACACCGATGATCCAGGCGGCGATCGCCAGCGGGAGGTTGAACATGAAGAACAGGCCGAAGCGCGCGGCGAAGAAGGCCAGCAGGCCGCCCACTCCGAGTATCAGCGCGAGGACGGCACGATCGTTGCGCGGCGGGCGCGGAGGGCCCGGCGGCAGCGGACCCAGCGCAGGCCCCCAGCCGGGCGCGGCCGGTGGTGGCGCCGGAGCCGGGGGCGGGAACCGGGATGGCGGCTGCTGCGGGGGGCCGGCCACGGCGGATCCTGCGCCCCCTAGAACTCGGTCTCGATCCAGTCCATCATCGCGCGCAGCCGGCGTCCCTCCTCCTCGATCTGGTGGTGCGACTGCTCGGCGCGCAGACGCTGGAAATTCTCCTGCCCGGCGCGGTTCTCGGCGATCCATTCGCGCGCGAAGTCGCCGCTGCGGATGTCGGCCAGGATCTTGCCCATCGCTTCACGCGTCGGCTCGCCGATCACGCGCTTGCCGCGCGTCAGGTCGCCGTACTCCGCGGTGTTGGAGATCGAGTAGCGCATCCCGGTGATGCCCTTCTCGTACATCAGGTCCACGATCAGCTTGAGCTCGTGCAGGCACTCGAAGTAAGCCAGGCGCGGGTCGTAGCCGGCGTCGACCAGGGTCTCGTAGCCGGCGCGCACCAGCTCGGTCACCCCGCCGCAGAGGACCGCCTGCTCGCCGAACAGGTCGGTTTCGGTCTCATCGCGGAAGGTCGTCTCGATCACGCCGGCGCGCGTTCCCCCGATGCCCTTGGCATAGGCGAGCGCTACCTCGCGTGCCGACCCGGTGGCGTCCTGGTGGATGGCCATCAGGCACGGCACCCCGCGGCCCTCGGTGAACTGCCGGCGCACCAGATGACCGGGGCCCTTGGGGGCGACCATCGCCACGTCGACCTCGGGCGGCGGCTGCACCTCGCCGAAGTGGATCGAGAACCCGTGGCCGAACATCAGCAGGTTGCCCGGGGCGATCCCGTCACGGACCTGCGTCTCCCACACGTCGCGATGCCGCTCGTCGGGGACGAGCATGGTCACGACGTCGCCGCGCGACGCCGCGTCGGTGACCGGCGCCACCTCGAGGCCGTCTTGGCGCGCCCGTCCGGCGGACTCGGATCCCTCGCGCAGGCCGACCACCACGTCCACCCCCGAATCCCTGAGGTTCAGGGCGTGGGCGTGCCCCTGCGAGCCGTAGCCGATGATGGCGACCGCCTTGCCCTGCAGGTGGCTGAGGTCTGCGTCCCGGTCGTAGTACAAGGCGCGCGCCAGGCTATCTCTTACGCGCCGGCGGCGGCCACCAGCGTGCGGCCCGGGATGGCCAGCGCGCCGTCGGACCCGGCGAACGGGGCGAGCGCTTCCCGCAGCGCGGCGCGGATGTCGGCGCGCTCAGGGTCGGGGCGGGACTCGATCATCTCGGCGAACGGGCGCGAGAGGTCGAGCGTCGTCTCCCACCAGTCCTCGAAGCTGCGGTAGGCCATCTCCAGGTCGAGCGCGTCCACCTCGACATCCACGAAGCCGGCCTGCGCCAGCAACGCCTCGATGCGGCCGGCGGGGGCGAAGGCGAACATTCCGGGCTCGTCGGGCGCCGGTGGCGGCTGCTCGAGGCGGCGCCGCGTCTCCTCCGCCCCCAGCGCCACCCAGTGGTTGCGCTCCGGCGCGTCCCATGCCGCCAGGGCCACCCGCCCGCCCGGGCGAAGAACCCGCCGTGTCTCGCGCAGGCCGGCGGCCGGATCGGCCAGCAGCATGTACCCCCAGCGGCACAGGACGCCGTCCACGCTGGCCGTCTCGAGATCCAGCGACTCGGCGTTCAGCGCCCGGAACTCGACGTTCGCCACGCCGAGCTCGCGGGCACGCTCTCGTGCCACCTCGAGCATCGGCTCCGCGAAGTCGGAGCAGATCAGTGTGCCCGACGGCGCCACCAGCTCCGCCGCCATCAGCCCGGTATCGCCGGGCCCGGCGGCCAGCTCGAGCACCACCTGCCCCGGCCGGGGCGAGACGGCGTCGACCATCCATCTCGATACCGGGCCCGCCAGCCGCTGGAGCGCCTCCCGCCGGCGCGCCCAGCCGCCGGCCGCGCGTTGCCAGCGCTCGAGGCTGGCCTGGCGGTAGGCGTCGGCGTCCACCGGCCTACTCCAGCAGATCCCGCCGCAGCTTCCCCGCGGCGGTGCGAGGCAGCGACGTGGCCAGCTCGATCGTCCTGGGCACCTTGAATCCGGCCAGCCGCTCGCGGCAGTGCGCGCGCAGCTGCTCGGCGGTCGGCGGCCGTCCGGAGGCCGGCACCACGCGGGCGACCACGGTCTCCCCCCACTCGGGGTCGGGGCGTCCGTGGACGGCCGCCTCGGCCACGGCGGGATGGGACTCCAGCACCGCCTCGACCTCCGCCGGCGCCACGTTCTCGCCGCCGCTGATCACGATCTCCGCCTTGCGGCCGGTGACAGTCAGCCGCCCCTCCGGGTCGAGCCGGCCGAGGTCGCCGGTGTGCAGCCGGCCGTCGCGCGCGACCGCCGCGGGCGCGACCGACGGCCCGGCCACCAGGATCTCGCCGTCGGGGGCGATCTCGACCGCCGTGCCGGGAAGCGGCTGCCCGGCGGTCCACGGCTCGCCGATCCGCGAGGTGGTCACCTGCGAGCACGCCTCCGTGAGGCCGTAGGTCTGGGCCAGGGGGAACCCGGCCTGCGCCGCGCCGCGCGCCAGCGGGCCGGACAGCGGCCCGCCTCCCAGCAGCGCGCATCGAAGCGGGGCGCCGGGCCGCACGCCTGCCGCCAGCAGGCGGCTGAGCATCGTGGGCACCAGGGAGACGAGCGTGATCCCCCCGCCGTCGAGCGCCGCGGCCACCGCCTCCACCTCGAAGCGCTCGTGCACGACCGCCGTGGTCCCGTAGATCGCGCTGCGCATGACGATCGAGAGCCCGCCCACGTGCGAAAGCGGCAGGGTGCACAGCCAGCGGTCGGCCGGATCGATCCCCAGGCGCGCCGCCGACCCCCGCGCGCTCGCCTCCCAGTTGCCGTAGGTGAGCTCGACCGGTCGGGGCGCTCCGGTCGTGCCGGACGTGTGCACGACCGCGGCGATCGCGTCCTGGGCGTGCTCCTCGCTGAGGGCGATGTCGGCTTCGGCCCCCGTGAGTGGCTCATCGACCACCAGCGCCGTCCCCGCGGTCTGGGCCGACCGCTCGGCGGCGCCCAGCCGGAGGTCGATCGGCACCGCGACGGCGCCCAGGCGCAGGCAGGCGTGGAGCGTCTCCACGAACGCCAGGCCGGGCGCCAGCGCCAGCCCGATCCGTTCGCCGGGCCCGACCCCGCACGCCGCCAGCCGCCGGGCGCCCCGCGCCGCCCGCCTGTCGAGCTCGGTATAGGTGATCGCCTGGCCGCCGGCCTCGAGCGCGATGCGGTCCGGCTGGCGCGCGACGGCTGCCGGCAGCCAGGCGGCGCCCTTCATTCGCGGCTGGTCAGCGGACCGGCCTGCTGCACACGTCGGCTGGGTCGGCGGCGCAGATCGCATAGCGCTTGTGGGCGTCCATGAGCTTGCGCACGTCGATGCGGTACCGGACGCCATGCGCTCCCGCCGCGAGCTTGACTATGTAGTAGTCGCCCGTCTGCCAGCTCGCGAACCCGCCCAGCGCCGCGTTGGCGCCCGACGTGATGCCACGGCGCTCACCCTGGAGCCGGCCGACGCTCGTGCCGCGCTCGAGCCCGACCTTGGCCCCCTTCTCGGCCCCGGCGCGCTCGCCGACCTTCACCCCCGCGGTGCGACCGGCCCGGAAGCCGGAGTTGTAGATCGCCTGGTAGCGCGGGGTGCCGGGCGCGAACTCGCGCGCGGTCGTCGCCGCGCCGCGCGCGTAGCCGCGGTCATACGCCCGGGGGGCGTTGGCCAACGACCGTCCGACGAAGTAGCCGGCGACCGCAGCGGCTACCGCCGCCAGCACGGCCAGCGCGATCCAGCCGGCACGCCGGCGCGATACCGCGTCGGACTCGACCGGCCCCGGCGCTGGCGGCTCGGGCGGCCCGGCCGGCGTCATGCTCTGCTCCATCTGGACCTCCAGACCTCGGCTCGCGTGGTTGCCCACGCACGGTATCGCCCCCGGGCGATGATCTAGTGTCCTTGCCGAGCGAGCAGCCCAGGAGGCCAGCCACCGTGCCCGTGAACTGGACCGTCGCCGGCGAGTACTCGGACATCCGCTACGAGCTCTCGGGCGACGGGATCGCCAAGATCACCATCGACCGCCCGGAGGTGCGAAACGCCTTCCGGCCGCAGACGCTGATGGACATCTCGGACGCGCTGTCGCGAGCCCGCGAGGACCTCGACGTCGGCGTGATCGTCCTTACCGGCGCCGGACACGAGGCGTTCTGCTCGGGTGGCGACCAGCGGGTGCGCGGCGACGCCGGCTACCTGGCCGACGACGAGGCGGCCCGGCGCGGGGTCGGGCGCTTCCACGTGACCGACCTCCAGGTTCAGATCCGCCGGACCCCCAAGCCGGTGGTGGCGATGGTGGCGGGCTACGCGATCGGAGGCGGTCACGTCCTGCACGTGGTCTGCGATCTGACCATCGCCGCCGACAACGCGCGGTTCGGGCAGGTCGGACCGCGGGTGGGGAGCTTCGACGGCGGCTTCGGGGCGAGCCTGCTGGCCGCGCTGGTGGGCCCGAAGAAGGCCAAGGAGATCTGGTTCCTGTGCCGCCAGTACGACGCTGCGGAGGCGCTGCGGATCGGGCTGGTCAACGCCGTGGTCCCGGTGGCCGAGCTGGAGGAGGAGACGGTTCGCTGGTGCCGGGAGATGCTCGCGCTGTCGCCCTTCTCCCTGCGCCTGTTGAAGGCGAGCTTCAACGCGGCGGAGGACGGCTTCAGCGGCCTGCAGCAGCTCGCACACGACGCCAACCTCCTCTTCTACATGACCGAGGAGGCCCAGGAGGGGCGGGATGCGTATGTCGACAAGCGCCGCCCGGACTTCTCCCGCTTCCCCCGGCGACCGTAGGCGCCCCGTGCACAGCGGCGTGCGAATCTGGCTGGCGGCGGCGCGACCCCGCACGCTCCCGGCGGCGGTCGCGCCGGTGCTGGTCGGCACGTCGCTGGGAGCGGTCGACGGGCACGTGCGTCCGCTGGCTTTCGCCGCCGCGCTGGTCGGCGCGCTGCTGATCCAGGTCGGGACCAACCTCTCCAACGACTACTCCGATGCGCGCCGCGGAGCCGACGCCGAGGATCGGCTGGGACCGGTGCGGGTCACGGCCGGCGGGCTGGTGCCCCCGCGCCAGGTCCTGGTCGCCACCTACGCTTCGTTCGGGGCCGCGGTGCTCGTGGGGCTGTACCTGGTCGCGGTGGCGGGCTGGGAGCTGCTGCTGGTGGGCACCGCCTCCATCCTGGCCGGGGTCCTCTACACCGGCGGCCCGCGGCCTTACGGCTACGAGGGGCTGGGAGAGCTGTTCGTGTTCCTGTTCTTCGGGGTCGTCGCGGTCACCGGCTCGTACTTCGTGCAGGACGAACGCCTGCCGTGGCAGGCGTTCGCGCTGGCGGTCCCGGTCGGCCTGTTGGCGTCCTCCATACTTCTGGTCAACAACGTGCGCGACCTGGAGACCGACCGGCGTGCGGGGAAGCGAACGCTGGCCGTCCGGCTGGGGCGCGCGCGCGCACGGATCCTCTACGCGGCGATGGTGCTGAGCGCCTACCTCACCGTCCCCCTCACCTGGTTGGCCGGCTCGCTCTCGGCGTGGTTGCTGCTGGCGCTCCTCACCCTCCCGCTGGCGATCCCGCTGATCCGCACCGTCGCCGTGCGCACCGACGGCCCCTCCCTCAACCGTGCGCTCGCCCGCACCGGGATGCTGCAGCTGCTGTTCTGCGCGCTGCTGTCGGCCGGCGTGCTGCTGTCGTGATGCGGCTCGAGGTGCAGCCGAGGGAGCTGCGCTTCCGTGACCCGGTGGGGACGGCGTTCGGGGTCATCGAGCGGCGCCGGCTGCTGGTGGTCCGGCTGTGCGCCGAAGACGGGACGATCGGCTGCGGCGAGGCGGCGCCGCTCGAGCCCTACGATGGGGTCGCGCTGCGGGCGGTGCGCGCCGAGATCGAGTCCTGCCGCGACGTCCTGGCCGACGGCGACGCCGCCCCCCGCGAGGAGCTGCTGGAGGCCTGCCGGGCGCGGTGCTCCCTGCCCCAGGCGCTGGCCGCGATCGACCTCGCGCTGTGGGACATGGCCGGCCGGCGAGCGCACCGCCCGGTGGCGCGGCTGCTCGCCGCCGACGCGGCGGTGCAGGTCCCGGTCAACGCCACCATCGGGGCGACCGAGCGCGCGCAGGCAGCCTCGCAGGCGGAGGCGGCGGCGGCGTCCGGCTTCCGGTGCCTGAAGCTGAAGGTCGGTCTGGACGGCGACGGCCAGCGCCTGGCGGCGGTGCGCGCGGCGGCTGGGCGGCGGGTGGCGATCCGGCTGGACGCCAACGGCGCCTGGTCGGTCGAGGAGGCGGTGCGCACCCTGCGGCGCTTCGCGATCCGGGGGATCGAGCTGTGCGAGGAGCCGGTCCACGGCGTCGACGCGCTGCGGGCGGTGCGGGCGGCGCTCGAGGGCCGCGTCCCCATCGCCATGGACGAGACCGCGTCGCAGCCCGGTGCCGTGACCTCGGCGGCCACCGACGCCGTCTGCCTCAAGATCGCCGGCGCCGGAGGCATCAGCGGCGTGGTCGAAGCAGCCAGGGCGGCCCGGGCCGCCGGCAGCGAGGTCTACCTGGCCTCGACCTTCGACGGCCCGCTCGGGATAGCCGCCGGCCTGCACGCGGCGGCGGCGCTGCGGGTGCAGCGGCCCTGCGGCCTGGCCACGCTCGACCTGTTCGCCGACGCCCCGGACCCGTTCCCGGCCCGGCGCGGGGCGATCGCGGTCCCGGACACGCCCGGGTTGGGCGTCCCTTAGATCCGCGGCGAGCCTAGAGCGACGCCCGCAGCCCGAGGACGCGCCGCACCGAGGCGCGCGTGGCCTCGAGCCTCAGGCGGCCGGCCTGGGCGTCGCGGACCAGGGACTCGTACGCGCGCGCCGCCGACGAATAGCCGCCCGCATAGAGCAACAGGTCGTTTCCCGCCTGGGCGGCCTGCAGCCCGAGCCGCTCGGGCGAGCCGAACGGCACGAGCCCGGAGGTGGTGAGGTCGTCGGTGATCGCCACGCCGCGGAAGCCGAGCCGTCCCCGCAGCTCGCCGGTGCTGACCGCCGACGACAGCAGCGCCGGCCGCGAGGCGAGGGCCGGATAGATCGCCGTGCTGGTCATCACCAGCCGGGCGCCGGCCCTGATTCCCGCTGCGAACGGGGCCTCGTCGATGGTGCGCAGCGCCGCCGGCGAGAGCGTCACGCGCTGCGCCACGTCGTCCTCGTTGCGGCGGACGGTACCGAGGCCCGGGAAGTGCTTGAGCGTGGCCGCGACCCGGCGCTGCTGGAGGCCCGCCGCGAACGCGGATCCCATCGCGGACACCCGCGCCGGGCTCGAGCCGTAGGAACGCAGGAAGCGCTGCTGGAAGGACCCGGGGCGCCCGACGTCGACTACCGGCGCGAGGTCCACGTTGACCCCGACCCCGCGCAGGTTGAGCGCGGTCGCCCGCCCCTCGGCCCGCGCCAGGGTGGGGCTGCCTATCCGTCCGAGCGTCGCCGGCGAGCGCAGCGGGGGGCCGGGCAGCCGCTTCACCAGGCCCCCCTCCTGGTCGATCATCACCAGCAGCGGCGCGCGCAGCCCCGGCGGCCGGGGAATCGCCTGCAGCCCGCGTACGGTGGCGGCAAGCGCGGCGCGGGAGGCGATGTTCCATCTGAACACGATCACCCCGGCCGCCTCGCCCCTGGCGATCCGGGTGCGCAGTGCGGCGGGCGGTCGCGTGCCCGCGTACGAGTAGATCATCCGCTGACCGACCAGCTGGCGGACGGTGAGCCCGGCGGTCGCGTCGGGGGCCGCGGCCGCGGGAGCGCCGGCCGACGCCGCGAAGGCGGCGACCGGCGCGGCCAGCCAGGCGGTCCGGGTGCGCGCGCCCATGGCGGGTTGAACACGCCTACGCCGGCTCGGTTGCGGGCACGCGCTCGCGCACGCAGGCCGCCACCAGGGCCGGCGCCTCGAGGTGCACCGCGTGCCCGGTGACCGGCACCACCACCAGCTCCGCGTCCGGCAGCCCGGCCACCAGCCGCTCGCCCAGCTTGCGAAACCTGGCGTCGCGCTCTCCCACGATCACGGTGGTCGGCATTCGCAGCTCGACCAGCCGCCCCCACAGCGGCTCCATCACCCCGGTCCCCAGCCCGCGCAGCGCCGCCGCCAGCCCCGCCGGCCGGTTGCGCAGCCGGTCTGCGTGGGCCGCCTCGGCGACCGAGGGCGGCTGGCCTCGCAGGAGCGGCTGCTCGCCCCAGCGTCGCGCGAACTGCTCGATGGTGGCGGCCTCGAGCTGCGCCGCCAGGGCCTCGTCGTTGCGACGGCGATCGGCGCGCTCGACGTCGTCGGCGATGCCCGCCGTGCCGCCGATCAGCACCAGGCGCTGCAGGCGCTGCGGCGCGGACAGCGCCAGGTGCAGGGCGAGTCGCGCGCCCATCGAGTACCCGGCCAGGCTGAAGCGCTCCGGCGCCTGCGCCAGAACGTCCGATACGCACTCGGGGAAGCCGACGGGGCGCCGGTCGCCCGCCAAGCCGTGCCCGCGGATGTCGGGCGCCATCGCCCGATAGCGTTGCCCCAGTTCGGCGATGACCGGGTCCCAGCTTCTTCCCGTGTGGGTGAACCCATGCAGGAAGACGATCGCCGGCACGGCGACATCATGACCGCCACCGACGCCCACGTCCTGCTGCGCGCCTTCTGCGACGAGCTCGCGCGCTGTGGGATGACCGACGCGTGCAGCTCCCCCGGCTCCCGCTGCGCGCCGCTGGTGCTGGCGCTGGCGCGCGAGCCGCGCATGCGCTGCTGGTCGCACCTCGACGAGCGCTGCGCCGGATTCTTCGCGCTGGGCCTGGGCAAGGCGAGCGGCCGGCCGGCAGCCGTCGCCTGCACCTCGGGCACCGCGGCGGCCAACCTGGCGCCCGCCGTGCACGAAGCGCGCGAGGCGCGCGTACCGCTGCTGGTGCTGACCGCCGACCGCCCGCCCGAGCTGCGCGAGGTGGGCGCCGGCCAGACGATCGACCAGCTCCGGCTCTACGGGACCGCGGCCAAGTGGTTCTTCGAGGTCGGGGTCCACGAGGCGACCCCCGACCGCCTGCGCTGGATGCGCTCGCTGGCCTGCCGCGCATTCTGGACGGCGCTCGAGCGGCCGGCGGGAGTCGTGCACCTCAACTTCCCCCTGCGCGAGCCGCTGGTGCCCGATGGACCGCTGGAGGCGGACGGGACCGGCCGTCCGGACGGCGCGCCCTGGATTCAGCGCCTGCACGCGCCCGACGACCGGGCCCAGACGGCTGAGATGGGCCGGCGCGTCCTAGGTGGGGGCCGGCGTGGCGTGGTGGTGGCGGGGCGCCTGGAGGCCGGCGCGCGGATCGGAGGCGCGCTGGCGCGCGTCGCGGCGGACGCCGGCCTGCCGCTCCTCGCCGATCCGCTGTCCGGCGCCCGCCGGGGCGCGGCAGCCGTCGCCCACTACGACGCGCTGCTGCGGGTCGGGGGCTTCCGCGACGGGCGTCGCCCGGATGTCGTCGTGCGCGTCGGCGACTTGCCCACCTCCAAGCCGCTCCGTGAGTGGCTGGCCGGGCTCGAAGGGGTGGCGCAGGCGACGATCGGGATCGACCCCTACCCCTCGGACCCGGCGGCGGCGGTCGGCACGTCGATGGTCGGCGAGCCGGTTGGGCTCGTCGAGTCGCTGGCGGCGCTCGAGCCTTCCGATCCCGACTGGCTGGCCATGTGGCGCGAACCCGACGCGCGCGCGGCGGACGCGATCCGGGCGGGGCTGGGCGGCGAGCTGTCCGAGCCCCGCGTCGCGGCCGAGCTGGGGTCCCGGCTCCCCGCCGAGGCGACCCTGGTGGCCGCCTCTTCCATGCCGGTTCGCGACGTCGAGACCTTCTTCCCGGTCAGGGACGATCCGCCGCGCGTGCTCGCCAACCGCGGCGCCAACGGGATCGACGGCACCGTGTCGACCGCGTTCGGCGTGGCGGCGGCGACCGCCGGGCCGGTCGTCCTGCTGATCGGCGACGTCGCCCTGGCGCACGATCTCGGCGGGCTGCTGTGCGCCTCACGCCTCGGCCTAAAGCTCACCGTGGTGGTGCTCAACAACGACGGCGGCGGCATCTTCCACTTCCTCCCGGTGGCGGGCGAGCGCGACGTCTTCGAGGAGCACGTGGCGACGCCGCACGGGCTGGACTTCTCGCAGGCCGCGGCGCTGTACGGCTGCGACCACCAGCTCGTCGACGACCCCGAGGGCTTCGCGGGCGCACTCGGACGCGCCCTGGAGGCGGCCGCGACCACCATCCTCGAGGTCAGGACGGACCGCGAGGCAAATCTGGCGCTTCACCGCCGCCTCTGGGACGACCTGGCGCGCGCGCTATAGGCGGGCGGCGGCCAGCAGGTCGCCCACCACCCGCTCGGCCGCCAGATGCTCGCGGGCGATGTCCTGCGCCGCCAGAGAGTGTCGCCGGGGGTCGGCGGCCACCGCCTCAATGGCCTCCGCGGCGTCGTCGAGCCCGCTGAACGCGAGCAGGCCCTCGCCGGTCGGCAGGGCTCGGCCGAAGCCGGTGTCCTGGGTCACCACGGGCCTGCCCGCCGCCAGATAGCAGGCGCTGCGGTCACTGAACCATCCTGTGCGCAGCCGGACATACTGGTCCTTCGCGACCGTGAACTCGGCCCGGGAGCCACGGATGTACTCGCGATAGGGCTGGATGTCCCGGGACAGCGCGACCCCGTCGATGACGCGCCAGCCGTGGGAGCGCAGGAGCCCGAGCACCTCGTCGTCGTCGCAGGCCAGCGCGAGCTCGAGCGGATGGGAGACGCGGCGCGGGAGGTCGACGAGCTTCAGGAACTCGCGGTGCTTGCTCCAGTAGTACGTCTCCCCGCGCCACTCGGCGTCCTTGCCGCTCTGCTCCCAGCTCGACACGGTGGTGAAGCGTGCGTCCCGCGGCGGGCCCGCACGCGCCCCGGTGGCCCACCAATCGAGCACCACCGGCGGTCGGGTGGTCAGGTAGTCGAAGCGCTCCAGCGGGACCTCGCAGTCGGGCCCGCCGAGGTTCTCGGCATAGGTGAAGTGATGGGTGTGTGCCTCCAGCAGCTCGATCGTGAAGCGGTCTCCCTGCGCCACCTCGATCTGGGCGAGGACCGGATCGGTCTCCAGGTAGAGCCGTGCGGGGACGCCGAGGTGCTGGTCGCCGAGCACCGTGGCGCCGGTCAGGTTCACCAGTGCGTCGGCCTCGGCGTACACCTGTGCCAGGCTGCTTCCGAGCGGGCCGTGACGCCGCCCGTCGGGCGACGTGTAGGCCCAGCGGTCCATCAGCCCCAGCCAGGACATCAGCGCGCCGATGAAGGCCACCGGATGGGCGCTGTCGTCGGTCACCGCGTTGCGCACCGGGTCGTAGGGCCAGTCCCCCGTGTCCTCGACGTAGCTGACCTCGCAGCCCAGACGGCGGAAGCCCTCGAGATAGTGCAGGACCTGCCAGGCGACTCCGGCGAACGGCGTGCGACCCATCATGCCCATCACGACCACGCGCATGACTCAGGACGCCGCGCGCAGGCGGGTCCCCGACTCGACCGTGTCGGACAGCCAGTCCGGCGTGGCCGCGGGCGCGCGCAGACGGATGAAGTACTCGTGACCGAGCAGGTCCCGGGCGAGTCGCTCGGGCAGGGCGGCCAGGGCATGCCCCTGGCGCAGCTGGCTGGCGTGCATGCTCAGGGCGCGCAGCTTGGGCTCGAGGAACGCTCGGATGTCGACCACGGTGGTGATCGACTCGGCGGCAACCCCGAAGGCGGCCGGGTCCAGGCCCCAGATATCGGCCGGAAGTCCCTCCGCCTGGAGCCGGCTGACGAGCCGGGCGGCCAGGTCGTCGGGCCAGGTGGCGGCGTACACCCACGGGGGTGACGCAGCGGGGTCGGCGCCCGCCGTTGCGTCGAGCGCCGCCGTCGACAGGCGATGCACGGCGACGTGGTCGGGATGCCAGTAGAGCCCCTCGGCGCCGAACGTGATCACCGCCTGCGGCCGCCGGCGCGAGATCCGCGCCGCCAGCTCGCCGGCGCCCTCCCCCGGCGCCACCCACTCCAACCCGCCGTCCGGGTAGTCGAGGCACTCGGCGCGACGGACGCCCAGCGCCGCGGCGGCCTCGCGCAGCTCGAGCTCGCGCACCGCGCCCAGCTCCGCGGCGCCGGCCGGAGCGCCGCCGGCCACCGCCCTCTCCCCACGGGTCATCGAGATCACCTCGACCTCGACTCCGCTCGCCGAGCAGGCAGCCAGGGTCCCACCCGCCAGGAGGGACTCGTCGTCGGGATGGGCGAACACGGCGAGCAGCCGCTGGGTCATCGGGCACCCTCGGTCGCACCCCGGACGATCCCCGCGTAGAGCTCCTCGTAGCGGTCCACCATCTGGTGGAAGTCGAATCGTGCCGCGGCGCGGTCGCGAACGGTGCCGCGGTCGAGCGACACCGTCGCCGGGATCAGTCCGGCGAGCCGGTCGGGGCTGTCGGCATGATGCCCGGTGACCCCGGGCTCCACGATCTCGGGCACGGCGCCCAGGCTGGTGGCGGCCACCGGCGTCCCGCACGCCATCGCCTCGATCATGACCAGCCCGAACGGCTCGGGATAGCTGACCGGGAACAGCAGCGCCGCGGCGCCGGCCAGCAGACGGTTGCGCTCGGCGCTCGACACCCGGCCGACGTACTCGACGTCCCGACCGTCGACCAGCGGCGCCACCGCGGTATCGAAGTAGTCGTCGCCGGGGCCGGCCATCACGAGCCGCACGCCCGCCTCTCGGGCGATGTGCACCGCGTCGACGGGGCCCTTTTCGGCGATCATGCGCCCCAGGAACAGCAGGTAGTCGCCCGGGCTGGGGCCGAACGGGAACGCCGCGGTGTCTATGCCGTGGTTGACCACGGGGACCTCGGCGATCCCGGCCAGGCTGCGACGCTGGAACTCCGACGTCGCCACCAGGTGCGCCTGCGGGTAGCGGTGAAGGGCCCGGATCACATCCGGGTCGATCGAGGTGTGGTAGGTCGTCAGGACCGGCGTGTCGACCAGCCGGGTAAACGGCAGGGCGAAGTGGTAGTCGTGGCTGTGGATCAGGTCGAATTCGGCGGCGTGTTCGAACGCCCAGGCGGCGTGCATGACCTCGTGGAAGCGCCAGTCCCACAGCTCCGGGTCCTGGGTGTAGCCCCGCGGATAGGCCGAGATCAGCCTGCTCGAGGTGACGGAGTCCCCGGTGGCGAACAGCGTCACCTCGTGGCCGCGGCGCACCAGCTCCTCGCACAGCAGCGACACCAGCTGCTCGATGGAGTCCCCCTCGCCGGGACGGACCGGCATGGCGACCGGGGCCAGCTGCGCGATGCGAAGGACGCCCGCCATCGGCGGCGCACGCCTCCCCGGATCAGCCCGCCGCCGGAATCCCGCCGGCGACGCCGCTCGCCCTCACGATGCGCCCGTGATCGAGCTCGATGCGGGCGTCGCAGATGTCCAGCGTGCTCAGTCGGTGGGCGATCATCAGCGTCGTCCGCGCGCGCATCAGACGCTCCATCGCCTCCATAATCACGCTCTCGGTCCCCACGTCCACCGCGCTGGTGGGCTCGTCGAGGATCAGGATCGGAGCGTCCTTCAGGAAGGCCCGGGCCAGCGCGATCCGCTGGCGCTCGCCGCCCGAGAGCAGCATCCCGCGCTCGCCCACCAGGGTGTCGTAGCCGTCGGGCAGCGCGCTGACGAAGTCGTGGGCGTTGGCGGAGCGGGCCGCCTCGAGCACCTCGGACCGGTCGATGCCGGGGTTCGCGTACGCGATGTTCTCCGCGATCGTGGTCGAGAACAGCACCGGCTCCTGGAGGACGATGGCGAACTGCCGGCGCAGGTCGATCACGCGGTAGTCGCGCAGATCCGTGCCGTCGAGCCGGATCTCGCCGCGGGTCGGGTCGTAGAACCGCGTGGCCAGGCTGGCCAGCGTGGACTTGCCGGCGCCCGTCGGCCCGACGATCCCCAGCCGGGTTCCGGGCTCGATGCCCAGCGACACGTGCTCGAGTACCGGCTGGACGCCGTCGTAGGAGAAGGACACGTCGCGATACTCGATCTCGCCGCGGGCGCGTGTCAGCCGCCGCGCGTGCGGCCGGTCTAGCACCTCCGGCGACTCATCCATGAGCTCGAAGGAGCGCTCGGCGCTGGCCAGCGCCGACTGCAGGTCGGCCACCTTCTCGCTGATCGTCTCGAGCGGCCCGTAGAGCTGGAGGAGGTAGTTCATGACGATAAGCAGCTCGCCGACGGTGAGCTCACCCGACTGCACGCCGCGCACACCGAGATAGAGCACCGCCGCCGTGCCCAGACCAGTGGTCAGGTTGACCATCAGCCCGAACCCCCCCTCGGACAAGGCGAGCCGTATGCGGGCCCGAACGCCCTCGCTCGAGCGACGCACGAAGCGCTCGTGCTCGCGCTCCTCGCGCCCGAACGCCTTGACCACGCGGACGGTGGTCAACACCTCCTGGACGATCCCTAGGGCGCTGCTCTGAAGTTCCTTGAGCGCCGAGTAGCGCGGCCGTATCCGCTTCTCGTAGCGCCGGATCAGCCAGAACAGGACGGGCACCACCGTGAATGCCACCACGGCCAGCTTCCAGTCCAGCAGCGCCGTGACGTAGATGGCTCCCACCAGCGTCAGCATCGACGACGCGACCGGGAGCAGGGCTTCGGTGACCTGCTGGGGCGACTCGGCGTCGTACTGGATCCGGTAGATCGAGTCCGATGTGCCCCGGCGATCGTGGAAGGACAGCGAGAGGCGCTGGACGTGGTCGAAGAGCCTGGCCCGGAAGGCGAGCGTCAGGCGCTCGCCGGTGGTGGTCTGCAGGACGTACCAGGCCGCCTCCTGTAGCTGCGCCCCCAGCACGACCGCGAGCTGGAAGACGACCGCGAAGACCAGGATCGCCACCTTGGAGTGGGCCGGGAACCCGAGCGAGTCGAAGACTGCCGGCAGCGGGTGCGAGCCGATGACGCTGTCCACCGCGATCTTCAGCGGAACGGGGGTCAGCAGGACGATCGGCGTGGCCGTCAGCTCGACCGCGAGGAGCGCGCTCAACCGCCACCGCTCGGGCCGCGCCTGGGCGAGCAGCCGCCGGAACAGCGTGCGATTGCCGTAACGCCGCTCGCGTTTCACCGCGAAGCCCCCGGTCGCCGATGGGGGTCGACCGCGGAGCGCAGCGCCGCCGACGCTCCCGCGCATTCCTGGGCGATCCGGGCGAGCACCACCAGCGCCGCCGCGGCCAGGACGGCGCCGACCGTCCAGGCCCCGTCCAGGAGGGCCCCCGCCGCCAGGCCGGCCAGCGCCAGCCCCACCGCCAGCCCGGGGAGGGACGGCTTCGGCCAGAGCCGGAAACGCGCCAGCTGCCGGCCGGCGCCGTGTTCCTCGACGGCCATCCGCAGCCTGGCGGCGCCGACCGCGCCGCCCTGGACCTCGAGCTCCCAGCGCGCGTACGCGTCGCCCCGCAGGACCGCCGCCCCGGTAGCGAGCAGCCGGCGTTCGATTGCCTCGAGCCGCGACTCGGGGGACGACCAGCGCTCGTCCCAGACGGCGAGCTCGCGCGGCCGCGGCCAGGACAGGCCGCGTGGTCCGCGGCGCCGGAAGGGCGTGAGACCGAGCCGCAGGCGGCCGTATATCCGGGCCAGGGGCTGGAGCAGGTACAGCAGCACGACCAGCCCGCCCGCCCGCAGCCGGGCTGGCCGCGACGGGCAGGCGCGTATCAGCGCCGACCGCGCCGCCCCGAGGCCGGCGTCGACCACCACCATCGCCACGGCCAGCGCCAGCAGCGGCACCGCCCCCAGCAGCGGCGCCCAGGCGAGCCCGCCGAGCGACAGGGCCAGCAGCGCCGCGATCACCAGGTAGAACTCGTGTACCAGGGGCAGCGCCGCCAGGGTGCTGTCGGCGGGCCGGTAGATCGACTGGAACAGGCTGGCTCCCCAGGTGCCGTGGTATATGCGCCAGCGTCGCTGGCCGTGGAATTCGGCCGAGCCGCCGCCGTACAGGCGCCCGCGCCAGACCGGATGCCCCGCCGGGCTGTACTTCTGCGGCCACTTGCGCTCCAGGAGGCCCTCGGCCTCGCCGTACGCGCGTTGCTGGCGCAGGTAGGCGCCCACGGAGTCGCGGCGGTGATGCCAGACGACCGCCCCGGGGCTGAACCCCAGGCGCCGGCCTTGCTCCGTCAGCCGCCAGCAGATGTCGACGTCGTCGCCCGCCGTGTGGAAGCACGTGTCGAAGCCGCCGACCGTCTCCAGCGCCCGGCGCCGGAACGCCATGTTGCAGCCCGGGATGTGCTCGGCCTCGGTGTCGGAGATGAGCACGTGGGTGGGGGCGCCCGGGGCGTTGGCCACCGCGCGCGCTACTCCCGAGGCGCCAGGCCAGGGCGGGTTGGGCCCCCCCACGCCCACGTCGTCGGTGGTCGAGAACCGACGGGCCAGGTGGATGAGCCAATCCGGATCCGGCCGCGCGTCGGCATCGATGTAGGCGACGATCTCGCCCCGTGCGGCGGCCAGGCCCGTGTTGCGGGCGCTCGCGAGTCCCCGGTGATCGACGCTGATCAACCGGACATCGTGGCGCCCGGCGATCTCCGGTGTGGCGTCCGTGGACCCGTCGTTGACCACGATCACCTCGTAGTCGGGGTAGCGCAGCTGCTCCAGCCCGGCCAGGCACTCGTCCAGCGTGGCGGCATTGTCGTGGGTGCAGACGACGACCGACACCGGCGGCGGATCGGCGGGCGGTGCGGGCGTCCGCGCGAAGGCGCGGGCCACCGCCGCGAGCGCCGGCTTGGGCCGTCGCTCGCGGGTTGTGAGGCCGAACTCCCAGTCGCGGATGTCGTGGCCCCCGCGGTGCCACTCGTCGGTCCAGGAGAAGACGAATGCGCCGGCGCAGCCCGCCGCCAGGGCCTCGCGCACCTGCCACTCGAGCGTCTCGGCCTGGACGCCCTGGCCGTGGCTACGGCTGTCCAGTCCGATCTCGGCCATGACCAGGGGCAGGTCGCCCGCGAGGTTCTGCAGGCGGGCGAGGTAGGCGCTCAGCGATGCGCGGTCCTCCAGGTAGACGTTGAAGCAGAGGAGGTCGAGGTACCGAAGCTGCAGGTACTCCGTGGTCGGGAAGTTCACGTAGGTCATCGCCCCGCCCGGGTCCTCCTCCTTGGCGGCGTGATAGAGACGCTCGAGATAGCGCTCGACCCGTCGGCGCCCATGCCAGCGCACGATGGACGCCGGAATCTCGTTCCCGATCGCATAGCACAGGACTGCCGAGTGCCCCGCGCACGCTCGCACGCCGGCCCGCACCCGTTCCTCGATGTCGCGGGCCCGGCGCGGATCGTCCAGGAAGGTGACGTGCTGCCCCCACGGCAACCCGACCATCAGCGCCAGGCCGTGGCGCTGGGCGGCGTCCAGCATCCAGGGCGGCGGGACCGAATAGAGGCGTACCGCGTTGAAGCCGGCGGCGGCGATGGCGGAGAGGTCCCGCTCGGCGATCTGGGGGTCGAACCCGCCGGACGAAGCGTCGGTGGGGGCGAACGGCCCGTACGTGACCCCTCGGACGATGGTCTTGACCTCGTCGCGGTACAGGTACTTCCCCCGCGCCGCCAGGCGGCCCGGCCGGGGATCCATGATCGCGGTGGTCGTGTCCTCCCGCTCCGCCTGAGAGCGCGACGGTGCCGCAATCGCCCGCATTCGGTCGCTCACCGATCCTGCCCGCCCGGCCGACTGAATCGGGCCGCCTGCGGCCGGCGCCCGGGCGCCGTCACCCCGCGTCGCTGTCGACGACCGCCGGCCAGGGTTCTGGGCTGCGCCGGGCGCCGCGACCCCGCGCCGCGCCGGGTCGCAGCCTCCCGGCCAGCCTCACCGTCCCGAGCGCGACCGCCAGCCCAGCGGCGAGCGCGGCTGCGGCCAGGACGAGCAGCGACCCCGCCACGGCCAGGCCGAACCAGCCCGCCAGGGCCAGCGCGCGTCCGACCACGTGGGCGTGCCCCGGCCGGCCGCCGATGGCGGACGGGCGCCCGGGGCGACGGGTGGCGTCGAGGGTGGTCTGAGCGGTTTCCATGCCGGTCACGAGACGGGACCCGGCCACGGTCGTGGTCCCTCTGGCTAAAACGCGGCAGGCGGGCCAAGGTTGGGCTGCGCGGGAGCCGCCGGTCCGGGCGGGGTCACGCCGCCAGCACGGGCAGCAGGGCGTCGAGCTTGACCTCGGTCTCGGCCAGCTCGGCGGCCGGATCGGAGTCGCGCACCACACCGACCCCGGCATAGCAGCGAGCGAGGCGGCCCTGCACCAGGGCGCACCGCAGCGCGACACAGAACTCGCCGTCCTCGGCCGCGTCGGTCCACCCCACCGCGCCCGCGTACCAGCCGCGATCCATCCCCTCCAGCGCCGGGATCAGCCGGATCGCCACATCGCGGGGCTCGCCCCCAACCGCGGGCGTCGGGTGCAGCGTCCCGGCCAGGTCGACGGCTCCAATCGGCTCGGCCAGCTGCGCACGGATCGGCGTGCCCAGGTGCTGGACGTTGGCCATCCGCACGAGGTCGGGCTCCGGTGCGGCGGTCACCCATACCGAGTGGGCATTCAAGGTTCGCTCGATCCTCCGCGCGACGATCGCGTGCTCCTGGCGGTCCTTGGGGCTGCGCAGCAGCTGCTCCCCGAGGTGGTCGTCCACGGCGGGATCGGCACTGCGGCGGATCGAGCCGGCCAACGCCACCGTGCTGGCCCTCTGGCCCTCGCGACGGACCAGCAGCTCCGGCGAGGCGGCCAGGAAGGCGGCGTCCTGGCGCCCGACGCAGAACACGTAACAGGCCGGGAAGGCCTCGCGCAGCACACCGAACGCCGCGGCGGGATCGTGGCCGGCCGGAGCGTGCACATCCACCTCGCGCGCCAGCACGACTTTCTCAAGCTCCCCGGCCCCGATGCGCTCGACGGCGCGGGCCACAGCCGACTCGTAGTGCTCAGGCGGCATGGCCCCGACCACCCGGCTGCGGACCGCCGGGTCGGGGTCCGGCAACGGCAGCGGGCTCGCGCGCAGCTGCGCGGCACGCAGCTCGAGGCGGCCGACCACGTCGGCCGCCACGTCGTCGGGGGCGACCAGGGCGGTGAGCGTCAGGCGGACGTCGCCGCCGCGGCGCACGAGGGCGAGTTCCGGAACGGTCAGCACGGCGGGCGGGAACCCCTCCCACCCCGGCGCGCGGCTCGCGTGGGGGGCGAACCCGAAGCCGCCCACGGCGACCAGGCCGGCGCCCTGCGGCCCCTCGCTGGGACCTGACACCGCGGTCGCGGCGGCGGCGCGCCAGCGCTCCGCGACGTGGTTGAAACGCTCCGGCCCGGAGGCCTCGATGGCCAGCGCGGTTCCCAGCGCGGCCAGGGCGGCGCCGTCCCGGTCCGGCTGCTCGAAGCAGAAGAGGGGCTCGCCCACCTGCCGGGAGGCGAAGGCGACGGCGCTGGGATCGGCGCCGCGCTCCACCGCCACCGTCGACGAGGCGAGCACCGGAGCGCCGGTCTCGCGGGCGCGGGTCAGCGCGGCGTCGACCCGCGACCCCAGGGCCTCGCGCTCGCCCGCCCCCAGTCCCTGCCCGCCGCGGGTGGCGATGGCGACGGTCATCGCACCTGCGTCTAGGTCTCGGCGCGCCCGCGCGAGATCGCGATCTCGCCGGTGCGGACCATCTCGATCAAGCCGAACGGCCGCACGAGCTGCTCGAAGGCCTCGATCTTCTCGTCGGTGCCGGTGACCTCTATGACCAGCGCGCGCCGGCTGACGTCGACCACCTTGCCGCGGAAGATGTTGGCGATCTGCATCACCTCGCCGCGCGCCGGCCCGTCGGCGGCGACCTTGAACAGGGCGAGCTCGCGTGCCACCGCGTCCTGCGGCTCGAGGTCGCGGATCTTCAGCACGTTGACGAGCTTGTGCAGCTGCTTGGTCACCTGGTCGATCGGATGCTTGGCCCCGTCGACCGTGAGCGTGACCCGGGAGACGGACTCGTCGTCGGTGGGGCCGACCGCCAGCGTGTCGATGTTGAAGCCGCGCCGGGCGAACAGACCGGCGATCCGGGTCAGGACACCGGGCTTGTTCTCGACCAGGATCGACAGCGTGTGCTTGCGGCCGGTGCGCAGCCCCCCGGCCGCCTCGAGCTGCTCGAGGGACAGCAGGTCCTTGGTGCCGGGCTCGCCCACCGTCGGCTCGCGTCAGCCCACCATGTCCCGCGCCGGCTGCCCGGCGGGGATCATCGGGTAGGTGTTCTCCTCGCGCGTCACCCGCACGTCGACCAGCACCGGCCCGTCGGTCTCGATCGCCTCGCGCATGTCACTCACCAGCGTGCGCTTGTCCTCGAAGCGCATCCCCGTCGCTCCGTAGGCCTCCGCCAGCTTGACGAAGTCCGGGAAGCGCCCCATGTCGACCGCGCTGTAGCGCCGGTCCCAGAACAGCTCCTGCCACTGGCGGACCATGCCGAGGTAGCCGTTGTTCATGATGAAGACCTTGATCGCGACGTCGTGCTCGGCGCAGGTCGCCAGTTCCTGCATGTTCATCTGCACCGAGCCGTCGCCGGCCAGGCAGCACACCAGCTGGTCGGGGCAGCCGACCTTCGCCCCCAGGGCGGCGGGCAGCCCGAAGCCCATCGTGCCCAGCCCGCCGGAGTTGATCCAGCGCCGGGGCTGGGCGAAGTGGATGTACTGCGCCGCCCACATCTGGTGCTGACCGACGTCGGCGGTGATGATCGCGTCGCCGCCGGTTGCCTCATGGAGCGCCTCGCACATGTACTGAGGCTTGATCTCCGAATCGGACGAGTCCTCGTAGCGCAGCGGATACTGCTTCTGCCACCCGCTGATCCGGCTCCACCAGTCCTCCAGGCGCGAGGGGTCGGTGTCGAGCGCCCGATACTCCGCGGTCAACCGCGGCAGGATGTTCTTGGCGTCGCCCACGATCGGGATGTGGGCGGGGACGTTCTTGGAGATCTCGGCCGGGTCGATGTCGATGTGGATGAACTTGGCCCGCGGCGCGAACTCGGACAGCTTGCCGGTGATCCGGTCGTCGAAGCGGGCACCGATCGCGCAAATCAGGTCCGCCTCGTCCATCGCGTAGTTGGCGGCGCGCGTGCCGTGCATGCCGAGCATGCCCAGCCACTGCTCGTGCGGAGCGGGGAACGCCCCCAGCCCCATCACCGTGCAGGTGACCGGCAACCGGTCCGAGGTGCACAGCTCCACCAGGTCCTCGGATGCGTTGGCGTTGACCACCCCGCCGCCGGCGTAGATCACCGGTCGTCTCGCGTTGCCCAGCGCCTTGGCCGCCAACCGGATCTGCTTCTGGTTGCCCTCGGTCGTGGGCTGATAGCCCGTCAGCGACACGTCGCCGACCGGCTCGTACTCGATGTCCGCCCGCGACAGGTCCTGCGGGATGTCGACCACGACGGGGCCCGGACGACCGGTGCGGGCCAGATAGAACGCCTCGTGGACGGCGCGCGGGATCTCCAGGGGGTGCTGGATCATGAACGAGTGCTTGACGATCGGCATGGTGATGCCGCCGGTGTCGCACTCCTGGAAGCCGTCGGTGCCGATCAGCTCGGTGCGCACCTGACCGGTGATGAACACGGTCGGGACCGAGTCCATCATCGCGTCGCAGATCGGCGTGACCAGGTTGGTTGCGCCCGGTCCCGAGGTGCCGAACGCCACGCCCACGCGCCCCGTGGACTTGGCGTAGCCCTCCGCCGCATGTCCGCCGCCCGCCTCGTGGCGGACCAGGATGTGCCGGATGCCCGCGTCGTAGAGCGCGTCGTAGGTCGGCAGGTTGGCGCCGCCGGGAAGCCCGAAGACGACGTCGACGCCCTCGGCCTTGAGGCACTCCATCAGGGCATCGGCAGCTCGCATGCGATTACGTCCTTTCCGACCGTAGCGAGGGCAAAGCCGCGCGGGTAGCCGCGCGGCCTCCGGGCCAGTGTATCAGCGGTTTTTCCCGCTCCGAGCGCGTTTTAGGGCGACCCGCGCGCGGGCCGCCGCGGCTTGCCCGGTCGGCCGCGCCTCAGCTCGGGCGGGCCCTCGGACGGGCCGACTCCGGGGCAATCGCGACGTCGGGAAAGTCGAGCTCGGCCCCGCAGCCGGTGCACAGCGCATCGTGCAGCTTGACGACCCGCCCGCACCCCGGGCAGCGACGCCGCAGCTCGTTGGTCTCGAAGCGGTAGGCCAGGGCCGCCAGCAGCCCGAGGACCGGAAGCAGCGCCGAGATCAGGAACCAGAGCATGAACGAGCTGCCCTTCAGCTTGCCGATGATGCCTCCCGCCAGCCCCAGACCGAGGGCGATTGCCAGGTACGCAATGCCGGACCCGCCCACCGGGCTCAGAGCACGCGGATGGCCCAGACGATCGCGGCGACGGCGAGCACCAGCGCGACGACGCCGGCGATCGCCACCGCGACGTGGATCACCAGCTTGAGGACCACATACGCGGCTACGACGAGGACCACGCCGGCCAGCACGCGCATGGCGAGCGAGGGACGTGCTTCTTCCATGCCGGAAGCGTACTGCTGCCCGGTCCGCGGGACGATCAGTCGTAGACGCGGCGCAGGTGCGCGAACCGCTCGTCGCCGGCGGGCGGGCGCAGGTCCAGGCGCGCCAGCCGGTAACGGTGTGTGCGGACGTCCGGCAGCGGCGGGCGGTGGTCGGCGACCAAAACCAGCCGGGTGACGGGAGACAGGTTCATGGGCGCGATCTTCGAGGCTCCCGGCCCGGATGGCTTTGGCCGCCCGTACAAAGATCGCCCCCGCCCGCTTCGACCTGCGGTCGAGCGGACGCAGTCTCAGCGGGCGGCCCGGCCCCGCGGCGTCCAGCGCGGGGCGCATCGGACGAGGTAGCCGGCGGCGCACCCGCCAACGGGCTCCCGAGAAGGCGAGGTTGGCGACGGTGGCGAAGCCGGCCTCGTCGCTGCGCAGCGCCAGTAGCAGGTGGGCGATCCGATCGGCCGGGGGCAGATCGGGGTCGGCGGCGCGCACGCAGTAGCAGAACACCCGACGCCCGCCCGGCCGCACCAGCAGCGCTCCGGCCTCGGCCACCAGCCACACGCCGAGCCGGCCGCGCTCCATCACGAGGCCGGTGTGGCTGAGCAGCTCGCGCGCGTCGTGTCCCACCAGATCGCCCAGCAGCGCCAGCGCGCGGCCTTCGGCGGCGGGGGTCGTGCGCGGGCTGCCCCGCGCGACGCGGCTCCCGCGCCGGGCGTACAGCTCCGGGATGATCCAGGCCTGGGCCAGCGCGAGGAGCGAGGCGGGAAAGGCCAGCGGTTGCAGCGCGACCAGCAGCAGCGCGACCGCGACGAGGGGCACGACGTGCGCGACGGTGGTCAGGGTCCAGATCTGGCCGCGGCGCTCCAGCGAGCGCTCGTCCACCCGTGGCCGCCAGTGTACGGCGGCCAACTCGGGCAGCGGCGCGGCCTGGTGGTGGGAGACGGCTACCCTCCGGCTATGGGCCGGCGCATGACCACCAGGTCGGCGTCCAGCGGCAGCTCCCGCACCTGGGTGGCCTGGCCCTCTCGCTCGGAGACCACGGCGATCGACCCTCGCTCAAGCTCCTCGCGAAACGCCGCCACCGCGGCCTGGATCGAGTCGGAGTCCGCGGCCGACCACTCGGCGAGGGTCGTGTGACCGGTGCGGTCCATCCGGACGAGTCGTGACATGGGACCTCCTCGGACGGGCGAGGGACGGGGGTGCTCGCAGGCATGGTACGCCGCGCTCGCCACCCGCGGAATGGGCAACCGACGCGCGGGGTAGTGGGGCGGTCAGTGCGACTTGCGCTCTCCGCGCTGCGACGCCGGCCCACCGCAGCCGTGATCACCGCCGTCCTCGCGATGTCCGGCTGCGGGCCCGTGGGCGGCCAGCGTCACCTGACTCCGCTCGATCAGTCGCGCCTGACGTCGCAACTCGACGAGATCCGCGATGCCGCCGACCGCGGGGACCGCTCCGCCGCCGGCCAGGCCCTGGACGACTTCACCGGCGAGGTGAGGCGGCTGCAGCGCGCCCGGTGGCTTGACGCGACCACCGCCAGGACGCTCCTGATCGGGGCGGCCCAGGCGCGCCACCGGTTGGAGATCGAGCTCGCCCCGCCGCCCCAGCCTCAGCCGGCGCAGCCCGCACCGATCCCCAAGCGCGAGCCGGCCAAGCCCAAGCCCTCCAAGCACCCCGCCAAACAGGAGGGGGAGAAGCAGCACAAGCACAAGGCACAGGACGATCAGGGCTCCGGCCACGGGAAGGAAGACAAGGGTGGCAAGGGGCACTGAGGTCGCGCCCGGGCGCACCCTTCACGGGGGGCGCTACCGGTTGGACCGGGTGCTGGGCACCGGGGGGATGGCCAGCGTGTGGCTAGCCCTCGACCAGCGTCTGCAGCGGCCGGTGGCGGTCAAGGTGATGGCCGACACGCTGGCCGGCGACCCCGACTACGTCCGGCGCTTCGAGCGCGAGGCGCGCATCGCCGCCGGCCTCTCGCACCCCAACCTGGTCGACATCTTCGACTTCAGCGCCGAGGGAGAGCGGCCGTTCCTGGTCATGGAGTACGTGGCCGGAGGCACCCTGGCTCAGCGCATGAGCGAGGAGGCCGCCGTTCCGGTGTCCGTGGAGGCGCTGGCCCGCGACCTGCTGGGGGCCCTCGCCCACATCCATGCCGCCGGGATCGTCCACCGGGACATCAAGCCGGCCAATGTGCTCATCGACGAGCACGGGCGTCTTCGCCTGACCGACTTCGGGATCGCGCACCCCCGCGACGCGACCCACCTGACGAGCACCGGCCAGGTGATCGGGACCCTGAAGTACCTGGCGCCCGAGGTGGCCGAGGGCCAGGCTGCGACGCCGCGCAGCGACCTGTACTCGTGCGGGATCCTCCTGCGCGACTGCGGGCCCGACGGCGGACAGGTCGCCGAGCTCATCGAGCGGCTCACCGCGCGAGATCCACAGGTGCGCCCGCCGTCGGCGCAGGCGGCGGTCGAGCTGCTGGCGCAGACGGCCCCCACCCGGCGGGTGGGTGACACCGCGCCGACCGTGGTCTCGGACGCGGCACACGCCACGCCACGGACGGCGGCCACCCGGCCGACCGGGCCGGTCACGCGCGACGCCGCCGCCCCCGTCGCCGCGCCCGCGGCATCGGGCGTGTCGCCGTCCCACCGTCGCGGCGGTCGGGCGCTGCTGGCGGCGATCGCGGTGCTGGTGGTGGCGCTGGCGCTCGTCGCGCTGGTCTCGCTGGGCGGCGGCGACACGGGGGGCGGCGGAACCGCCACCGCTCCCGTCCTCCGCCCCGCTCCACGCGACGCGTCGCTGCAGCGCCAACTCGACGCGCTGGCGCGGATCGTGCGCCAGGCGGGCCGCTGATCGGCGCCCGACCGCGCCGGATCAGAGCTGGAGCTTCTCGCGAACCAGGCGGGTGACCTCCCCGCCGTCCGCCCGGCCCTTGGTCTCGCGCATCACGTAGCCGATGATCGAGCCGATCGCCTTGCCGCGGCCGGCGCGCAGGCTCTCGACCGCTTCGGGGTTGGCGGCGATGGCCGCGTCCACCACCGCGTCGAGCTCGCCGCCACCCGCGATCGCCCCCAGGTCCTCGGCTTCGACGATCCGCGCCGGGTCGCCGCCCTGGGTGGCCAGCCGGTCGAGCACCTGCTTGGCGGCGCCGGGGGTCACCGCCTTGGTGGACACCATCCCCACCAGGCTGGCCAGTGCCTCCGGCGCGACCTTCGACTCCGCCGGGTCGGTCTCGCCGATGCGCGCGACCAGCTCCCCTCCGACCCAGTTGGCCAGAGCCTGGGCCTCGACGCCGTCCCCGTCGGCGGCCAACGCGCGCTCGAAGTAGTCGCCCAGCTCGACCCGAAACGCGAGCTGGCGGGCGGAGTCGGGGGTCAGGCCAAGCTCGTGGCGGTAGCGCTCGATTCGCTGCGCCGGAAGCTCGGGCAGGGCGTCCCGGGCGGCCTCGATCATCGCCTCGCTGACCGTCACCGGGACGAGGTCGGGCTCCGGGAAGTAGCGATAGTCGTGGGCCTCCTCCTTTGACCGCAGCGGTGTCAGCGTCCCGGTGGCGGGGTCGAAGTGAAGGGTCTCCTGCACCACAGTCTGTCCGGCCTCCAGCAACCCCCGCTGTCGCTCGATCTCCGCCCGCAGCCCGCGCTCCAGGAAGCCGAACGAGTTCATGTTCTTGAGCTCGGTCTTGGTCCCCAGCCCGCTGGTGCCGACCGGGCGCAGGGACACGTTGGCGTCGCAGCGCAGCGACCCCTCTTCCATTCGCACGTCGGACACCCCCAGCTGCAGCATCGTGGTGCGCAGCAGCGTCAGCCACTCGCGGGCCTGCCCGGGCGAGCTCAGGTCGGGCTCGGTGACGATCTCCACCAGGGGAGTGCCGCCCCGGTTGAAGTCCACCACGCTCTGATCGGAGCCGTGGATGCGCCCCGACGTTCCCACGTGAACCAGCTTGGCGGCGTCCTCCTCGAGATGGACGCGGTGGATCCGCACGTCGCCCAGCCGTCCGCCCCGGCACAGCGGCTCGTCGTACTGGGAGATCTGGTAGCCCTTCGCGAGGTCGGGATAGAAGTAGTTCTTGCGGTGGAACAGCGAGCGCGGGGCGAGATCGCACCCCAGCGCCAGTCCGATCATCAGGGCGTAGTGAACCGCTCGCTGGTTGGCGACCGGCAGGCTTCCCGGCAATCCCAGGCACACCGGGCAGGTGTGCGTGTTGGGCGGATCCCCGAACGCCAGCTCGCAGGAGCAGAACATCTTCGACCGAGTCGCGAGCTGAACGTGGATCTCTAGCCCGATGACCGGTTCGTAGGCCACCGCGTCCGTGCTCATGCCCGGGCCGGGCTTCCGTCGAAGCCGATCGCCTGCTCGAGCGCGTACGCGGCGGCCAGGATCCGGTTTTCGCTGAACGCCGGTCCGGCGATCTGGAACCCCGTCGGCAGCCCGTCCACCAACCCGTTGGGAATCGAGATGGCCGGAATTCCGGCCAGGGGCATCGGCACCGTGCAGTAGTCACTCAGGTACATGGCCAGCGGGTCGTCGACCCTGGCGCCGAGCTCGAAGGCGACGGTCGGGCTGGTGGGCGTGACCACGAAGTCGAACCGGGCGAAGGCTTCGCGGAAGTCCTCGGCGATCTTGGTCCGCACCCGCTGGGCCCGCCCGTAGTAGGCGTCGTAGTAGCCGGCCGACAGCGCATAGGTCCCCAGCATGATGCGACGCTTCACCTCGGGGCCGAAGCCGTTGGCGCGCGTGCGCATGTACATCTCGCGAAGGTCCGCGTCGCCGTCCACCCGCAGCCCGTAGCGCACTCCGTCGAAGCGGGCCAGGTTCGAGGACGCCTCGGCCGGCGCGATGAGGTAGTAGGCGGCCAGGGCATGGGGCGCGTGCGGGAGGCGGCACTCCTCGACCCGGGCGCCCAGCTCCTCGGCCAGCCGCAGCGTGGCAGCGAAGCTCTCGCGGACGCCGGGCTCGATGCCCTCCGCCTCGGCCGACAGCTCGTCGGGCACTCCGAGACGGACGCCGCGCAGGTCGTCGGCGTGGGGCAGCTCGATCTGCTCCGGAAACGCCAGGGACGTCGAGTCGCACGGGTCCCTGCCCACCATGTGGGCCAGCAGCAGCGCCGCGTCGGTCACGTCGCGAGACAGCGGCCCCGCCTGGTCGAGCGAGGAGGCGAAGGCAATCATCCCGTAGCGCGAGACCGCGCCGTACGTCGGCTTGAGTCCCACGACGCCGCACAGGGCGGCGGGCTGGCGGATGGACCCGCCGGTGTCGGTCCCGATCGCCCACGGCGCCAGGCCGGCGGCGACCGCGGCCGCGCTGCCGCCCGACGACCCGCCCGGCACCCGCCCGCGATCCCAGGGATTGAGCACCGGGCCGAAGCCGGAGTTCTCGCTCGAGGATCCCATCGCGAACTCGTCCTGGTTGGTCTTGCCCAGGAGCCGGGCGCCCGCGTCGCGAAGCCGCGCCACGGCTGTGGCGGTGTAGGGCGGGCGATAGCCCTCGAGAACCCTCGACGCCGCCTGGCTGGGCACGCCCTGGGTGCAGAACAGGTCCTTGACCGCCAGCGGGGCACCGGCCAGCGGCGCGGCCTGCGGCGGCTCCGGAGGGCGCTCGTCGGCGACCCAGGTGAACGCGTTGAGGTCATCGGCCGCGGCGCGGTCGCGGTAGGCGTCCCACAGCTCGCCGGGCGACAGCTCCCCGGCCCGGATGCGCTCGATCGCCTGGGCCCCGGTGAGGGCCAGCACCTCGCTCATCCGCCGGGCGACGGGACCCGGAAGCCCTCGGCGTCCGTGTCGGGGGCGGCCGCCAGCGCGACCTCTCTAGGCAGCGACGGCCCTGGCTCGTCGGCCCGCAGCGCGCTCGGCACGTTGATCACGTGAGAGGTGGGCGGGACGCCCTCGAGGTCGAGCTCGGAGATCGTCTCGATGTGGTCGAGGACCGCCGACAGCTCCCTGGCCATCCGCTCGACCTCCGCCTCGGACAGCTCGAGACGGGCCAGGTTCGCCACGTGGAGCACCTCGGCGCGGTCGATCATCGATGGGCGATTCTACGCGCAGCCGGGCGGATTCCCGCCTGGAATACGGCGCGCCGGCGGCTCGTCGTGGTCCGCCCCCTCACCCCGTCGGAGGAGCCGCCTCGCTCGGCGGCGACCCGCCCTCGGACGGCGAGGCGGGTGGCGCGGCGCGCGTGGCGACCGTCGGTTCCGGCCGCCCGTGGTCGAGCCGCGGGACGATGTCGCCGAGCGTGGTGCCCTCCTCCTGCATCGACAGGAAGCCCCCCAGGGCGATGACGCCGCAGACCACGAGGCCGAGGTAGGCGCCGAACCGGATGTCGGTCAGCGAATCGCGCCCCAGCGGCTCGTTGACCAGCCGGTAGAACACCAGCACCGTGACGAACACCGCCAGGGCGGTGACCACGACGCTGGCGGCGATCGGCAGGGCGACCGAGCGTTGGGTGCCGGCCAGCACCGCCACGCCGATAGCCGTCAGTGCCGTGACCAGCAGCAGTAGGTCGAGGATTCCGAACGCCTGCCAGGCGTTGAAGCTGGACTGCAGCTGATGGCCGGCGGCGGCGGCGGCCAGGCCGAGCTGGGGGTTGGGGGCGTACCAGGGCAGGAACATCACCACCAGGAGCGCCACGCCGGCGGCGCCGGAGATCACCTCTCCCAGCCGCAGCCTGCCGAGATCCATCGCCTACGCCCCCGATCGACGTTCGTGGTGCAGGGCAGCGGGCATCGGCCGCAACGGTACCCGGTCAGCCGACGGCGCCCGGTGACGCCGGCCGGGCGATCCCCCGGTCAACCCTCGAGGCCGAGCTGGGACCGGGCCGCCGTCAGCGTGTTGCGCAGCAACATCGCGATGGTCATCGGCCCGACGCCTCCCGGAACCGGGGTGATCGCGCCGGCCACCGCCGCCACGGGCTCGAAGTCCACGTCGCCGACCAGGCCGTCGGGCCCGCGGGTGATGCCCACGTCGACCACGGCGGCCCCGGGCTTGACGAACTCGGCGGTCACCAGCCGGGGCACGCCGCTCGCCGCGACCAGGACGTCCGCCCGAGCGCACTCCGCGCGCAGGTCGACGGTGCGCGAATGGCAGACGGTGACCGTGGCGTCGCGCTCGATGAGCAGCGTCGCCAGCGGGCGCCCCACCAGTAGCGAGCGCCCCACGACGACCGCGCGCGCCCCCTCGAGGCGAACCTCGTAGGCGTCCAGCAGCTCGATCACTCCCGACGGAGTGCAGGGCCGTAGGCCCGGTCGGCCCTGCGCCAGGCGTCCCGCGCTGGCCGGCGTCAGCCCGTCGACGTCCTTGTCCGGGTCGATCAGCGCGGTCAGGGCGCCCCCGTCCAGGTGCTCGGGCACCGGGAGCTGAAGCAGGATGCCGCTGACGCGGGGGTCGGCGTTGAGCTCGCCCAGCAGGCCGGCCACCCGGTCGTGGGTGGAGTCCCCCCCCAGCCGGTGGTCGAAGCCTTCGATGCCGACCTCGGTCGACGCGCGCTGCTTGCCCGCGACGTACACGCCCGAGGCCGGGTCGTCGCCGACCAGCACGGTCGCGAGCCCGGGTGCACGCCCCGCCCGCGCCTCGAAGTCGGCGACGCCGTGGCCGACCTGCGCCCGCACGCGCTGGGCGACCGCCTTCCCGTCGATGATCCTGGCCGGCATCGGCGGCCGGACCCTAACGGTCGCCGCGGCCACCTCAGCGCTTGGAGATCGGGGCATGGGCGGCCATGAGCTTGCGTTCGCTGCCGTCGTCCGCGAAGCGCACGACCACTATCCCCCCGGGCTCGAGCGCGGTGACGACGCCGTCGCCGAACGCGGCGTGCACGACGTCGTCGCCGAGCCGGAAGTCGGTGCCGGGCGCCTCCGTTCGGGCCGAGGCCCACGACATGGCGCCCACCCCGGCGGTGCGGCGCCCGGGGGCGGCCGCCGGCATCTGCTCGCCGGCATCGGCCAGCTCGGCGGGAACCTCGTCGAGGAAGCGAGAGCGCAGTCCGTACATCCGCGAGCCGAACACGCTGCGCGTGCGCGCATAGGTCAGGTAGAGGTCGCGCTGGGCGCGGGTGATCCCGACGTAGCACAGCCGGCGCTCCTCTTCGAGTCCTCCCTCGTCCAGCGCGCGCGAGTGCGGGAACACGCCCTCCTCGCAGCCGATGATCAGCACGATCGGAAACTCCAGCCCCTTGGCGTTGTGGAGGGTCATGAGGGTCAGCAGACCCTCCTCGTCGCGCAGCGCGTCCTGGTCGGAGAGCAGCGCGACCTGCTGCAGGAACGCGTCCAGGGCGCCGGCCTCCGGCCCGGCCTCGAACTCGCGCGCTCCCTCCAGCAGCTCCTGGAGATTCTCGATCCTTCCCTGGGCCTCGATCGTGCGCTCGGCCTCGAGCGCCTCCAGGTACCCCGTCCGGCGCAGCGTCTCGTCCAGCAGTTCGAAGACGCCGGCCCCGGCCTGTGCCCGCTCGCGCAACTGCGCCATCGTGTCCATGAAGCGACGAAACGACTTCACCGCCGCCGCGCCCAGACCGGGGACCCGATCCGGCTCGGCAGCGGCCTCGAACACCGGCGTGCCGGTGGTGTTGGCGAAGCCGACGAGCCGGGACAGCGACGTCTGGCCGATGCCCCGCCGCGGCGAGTTGGCGACGCGCGTGAACGCGCCGACGTCCTGCGGGTTGGCGAGGACGGTGAGGTAGGCGATGGCATCCTTGATCTCGGCGCGGTCGTAGAACTTGGTTCCGCCGATCACCTGGTAGGGGATCTCCGCCTGGACCAGGGTGTCCTCGAGCACGCGGGACTGGGCGTTGGTCCGGTAGAAGACGGCGATCTCCTCCCGGGACACCCCCTCGTCCACCAGCCGCTGGGCCTCGCCGGCGACGAAGCGCGCCTCGGCCCGCTCGTCGTCGAGCTCGCGGACCTTGACGGGATCGCCGACGCCCAGCTCGGTGAACAGCATCTTGCCCTTGCGGCCGCGATTATTGGCGATCACCGCGTTGGCCACGTCGAGGATCGTCTGGGTCGACCGGTAGTTCTGCTCGAGGCGCACCACGCGGGCATCGGGGAAGTCGTCCTCGAAGTCGAGGATGTTGCGGATCTCGGCTCCTCGGAACCGGTAGATCGACTGGTCGTCGTCGCCGACCACCGCCAGGTTGCGGTGCTCGCCGGCCAGCAGCTGGAGCCACCGGTACTGGGCTCGATTGGTGTCCTGGTACTCGTCCACCAGCACGTGTCGAAACGCCTGCTGGTAGCGCTCGCGGACCTCGGGGAAGAGCTGGAGCAGGTCGACGGCGCGCACCAGGAGGTCGTCGAAGTCCATCGCGTTGGCGCGGTGGATCTGGCGCTCGTACTCCTCGTAGACGTCGGCCACGGTCTGCTCGAAGTACGAGCCGACCAGCTCACGGTAGTCGCGGGGAGAGCGCAGGCGGTTCTTGGCGTCCGAGATCTGCGACTGCACGGCGACGGGCGGGAAGCGCTTCGCGTCGATCCCGAGCTCGTCGAGGCAGCGCTTGACCAGCCGCCGGGAGTCCGCCTGGTCGTAGATCGTGAACTGCCGCGTGTAACCCAGGCGCTGGGCGTCGGCGCGCAGCATCCGGGCACAGGCGGAGTGGAAGGTCATCACCCACATCGCGCGAATGCGCGCCCCCACCAGGAGCTCGACCCGGTCGCGCATCTCCTGGGCCGCCTTGTTGGTGAAGGTGATCGCGAGGATCTCCCCGGCGCGCGCGCGGTCGGTGCGCATCAGCCAGGCGATCCGGTGGGTGAGCACGCGGGTCTTGCCGCTGCCCGCGCCGGCCAGGATCAACAGCGGTCCACCCTCGTGGGTCACCGCCTCCCGCTGGGGCTCGTTCAGCCCGGCCAGGAGGGCGTCGACGTCGTGTGCCGGGGGGGCCTTGGCCATTGCCTGAACGCTAGCGGCCGCCACGGCGAGAGCCGCCCGCCTAGCCTGACCCGCATGGGACTCTGCGACGGGGTGCGCTCGTCTTGCCAGGCGATTGCCGCCCGCGCCCGCTGGGTGGAGATCGATGACCGCCGCCTCGACGCGCCTCGGCCCGGACCGGCGCCGGCGCTCGACCCCGAGCGTCACTACCTGGAGGGGACCCGCGATGACGTCGCGGCCTACGTGCTGACGCTCGACGCGATCAACTTCGGCTCCGGGTGGTTTCCCACGCTGCGCAAGCGCCCCGGCTGCTCGGGCTACTTCACCGTCGCGTGGGCGCTGGCCGACCGCTTCCGGGCGGCCGGCCCCTGGACCGACGCGCAGTTGCGCTCGCTCGACTCCGCCGGGGTGGCCCGGGTGCTGGGACAGGAGCCCGGACACGAGCTGATGGCCCTCTACGCCGACGCCCTGCGCCAGCTCGGTCGCTTCCTGGCGGGGCGCTCGGCGATCGAGGCGATCGAGGCGGCGGGCGGCTCGGCGGAGCTCCTCGCGCAGCAGCTCGCGGCGGGCATGGAGTTCTTCGCCGATCGCGGCTTCTACAAGCGCGCCCAGATCGTCCCCAGCGACCTGGCGCTGGCCGCCGTGGCGCGCTTCGACGACCTGGGCCGCCTGACCGCGTTCGCCGACAATGTGGTGCCGCACGTCCTGCGGATGGACGGCGTGCTTCGCTACCACCCCGAGCTGGCGGCGCGGATCGACGCCGGCGAGCTGCTCGAGCCGGGCGAGCAGGAACGCGAGATCCGGGCCTGCGCCGTCCATGCCTGCGAGCTGATCGCCGCCCGGTTGGATGTCGCCCCCCGCACGCTCGACGCCTGGCTGTGGCACCGGGGCCAGCGGCCGGAGTACAAGGCCCGCCCGCGCCATCGCACGCGGACCGTCTACTACTAGCTAGCCACCGGCTGGGTTGGGGCCGCCGCGCCGTCGCAGCGGCGTGATGTCGCCTCGCCGCTCGGGCGGGGATCCGCGCTCGCCGGCCAGCTCGGCCACCGCCCGCTCCAGCGCGCCGATCCGGCTCGCCAGCCCCATGATCGCGTCGGCCAGCGGATCCGGGAGGTGCGCCCAGTCGGCGTCGGGGCCCTCGGGGCGGCGGCCCTCCACCCGGACCGGGTGGCCCGGGTTCCCCACCACCGTGGAATGGGCCGGCACGTCGTGGATCACGACGCTGTTGGCGCCGATCTTGGAGCCGTGGCCGATGGTTATCGGCCCGAGCAGCTTGGCGCCCGAGCCGATCGTCACGTTGTCCTCGAGGGTCGGATGCCGCTTGCCGGTGGCGAAGCCGGTCCCTCCCAGGGTGACTCCCTGGTAGAGGGTGACCGAGTCGCCAATCTCGGCGGTCTCCCCCACCACCACACCCATTCCGTGGTCGATGAAGAAGTCGTCTCCGATGCGCGCGGCGGGGTGGATCTCGATGCCGGTCAGCACCCTGGTGGCCGAGGCGAGCGTCCGCGGCGCGAACGGGATCCGGGCCTCGTGGAGCGCATGCGCGACGCGGTGGGAGAGCAGGGCGTGCACCCCGGGCCACGCCGCCAGGATCTCGCCCGGGCCTACCCCCCGGGCGGCGGGATCACGCTCGCGGGCGGTTTCGACGTCGCGTCGCACCTCGCGCGCGACGCGGCCCAGGGTCCCGAGCCCCAACATGTCCCAGAGCGTACCGGTGGCCGCGCGGCGCCTAGGGGGCGAAGAAGGGCGTGGACACGTAGCGCTCCCCGGAGTCGGGCAGGATCACCACGATGCGCGTGCCGGCGGCTTCCGCGCGACGGGCCACCTGGGCCGCCGCCCACAGGGCCGCGCCGCCGGAGATGCCGGCCAGGACCCCCTCGCGGCGGGCCAGCAAACGGGCGGTCCCGATCGCCTCCTCGTCCCCCACCGCCAGCACCTCGTCGATCACCTGGCGGTTGAGCACGGCGGGGACGAAGCCGGCCCCGATGCCCTGGATCTTGTGTGGCCCCGGGCGCCCGCCCGACAGGATCGCCGAGTTCGCGGGCTCGACCGCCACCACCCGCGCGGCCGGGTTTCGCTGCTTGAGCACCTCGCCTACCCCGGTGATGGTGCCGCCGGTGCCCACGCCGGCCACCAGCACGTCGACGCGGCCGTCGAGGGCGCCGATGATCTCGGGCGCGGTGGTGCGGCGATGGATCTCCGGGTTGGCCGGGTTGGAGAACTGGTCGGGGACGAAGACGTCCGGATGGGTGGCCAGCGCCCGCGCCGCCTCGACCGCCTCGTCCATCCCCCCGACCGATTCCACCTCCTCGACGCGTGCGCCGTACAGGCGCAGCAGGCCGGCCCGCTCGCGGCTCATGCCCTGGGGAAGGGTGAGGACGAGGTCGTACCCCTTGGCCGCGCACACGAAGGCCAGCGCGATGCCGGTGTTGCCGCTCGTGGCCTCCACGATCGTGGTGCGGCCGGGCTCGATCCTCCCCTCCGCCTCGGCCGCCTCGATCATCGCGACGCCGATGCGGTCCTTGACGCTGCCGCCCGGGTTGTACGCCTCGAGCTTGCCGTAGAGCTCGACGTCCACATCGCCGTCGAGGACGCGCGTGAGATGGACCATCGGCGTTCGCCCGACATGCTCGGCGATGTTGATCGGAATTCGGGCCATTCGTCCGAACCCTAACCCTGGCCGTGGCCGCGACGGCGCAGCCGCAACTTGCCCGAACCGCGGAGTGAGCGCTCCGGCGATTCGCGAGCGCAGCTGTGAGGCCGGGAGGACCGGCGCGACGGCTAGTTGCCGGGCCCGTCGCAGGGATGGATGCCCGGGACGGAGCCGCCCTGCTCGTCGTTGACGCCGTCCTGGGCGACGCCGTTGGGGAGGCGCGCACACGCCGCCGGCGGCGCGGGGACGGTCGTGGGGCTCGCCTTCGGCCCGGAGATGTTCTGACCCTGCCCGCAGCCGGCAGCGGCGATCCCCAGTCCGGCGACCACCGCCGCCGTGGACACGACCTGTCTCGCGCGCCGAAGTGCCAACGTCCTCTCCCCTTCGGGAAGCTACTACTCGACCACGACGATCGCCAAGCGTCAAGTGACGCCCCGCCCGGTGGACCGCCTCTTGCAGCACCGCCTCCACCGCACCGGGATGGCCAGTTCGGATGTCGACCGCCGTCTAGGTGGGCAGCCCCACCGATTGCAGCGCCTGCGCCTGGTCCATGTAACCCTGGCAGCGCCACACCTTGCCATCGCGTAGCCGGAGGACTGCGGCGGTGTCCGCCTCGAGCTCGATCCCGCTCTGCCTGCCGCGCCGGCGCTCGTGCTGGCGCACGACGACCGCATCGCCGACGTCGATGAATTCCCTCGGCTCGAAGACCAGCTCGTCCCACTCCTGGCTGTCGTCGAGCATGAAGCGGGCGGCCTCCTCGCGCCCGCGCGCCACGACGCCCTCCGCGAGTCCGCCGATCGTTCCGTGCCACTCGACGTCGGGATCCAGGAGATCGAAGAGCGCTCGGTTCGCGGGAAGGTCGCCGAGGTCGCCCGCCGCTGTGAGGGCCGCGAGCTCCTGGTAGAGGCGGCGGACGACCGCGACGTTCTCACGCGACATCGTCCCAGTATCCCGCGGAGGTGGGGACGCCCGGCAACTAGAGGGCCGTCGCTGGGCCACGGGCCCTCTCACGCTGGTCAGCCTCGTCGAGGCGGCTGCGTGCGGAGCTCTGGCATACCCTTGCCAGGGCGCAATGACGGCGATCGCGGAGATCGCAGAGCCACGGCTACGCGAGCTGGCCGAGCAGCTCGATGGCCATCGCTGGGCGGCCGAGCTGGTCGACGACCGCTGGCGGCTGGTCTGGGTGTCAGAGGAGCTACGGGCCCTGCGCGGAGAGGACGAGGGCCAGATCCGCTACGGCCAGCACTTGCTCAGGAGCGGCACCGCAGGCTTCGCTGTCCTGGCGGAGCCGAGTCGCGAGTGCTGGGTACGGACCAACGTCCCCTTCATGCTCCACGGCCGCGACGGCGACAAGGCGGCGATCGTCAAGATGGTGAGCCCGGACCTGCGCTCCGTGGTGGAGGAGCTCGAGCCGCAGAGCCCGCCACCGCGGTGGTTGTCGACGTTCGACTTCACCCGGGACGAGTTCTTCGGGCGCGTGAGCTACATCGGGGAACGGGTCCAAGACGAGCACGGCAAGCTCATCGGCTACCTGTTCCTCTACACGCCGGACCTCCCGGCCAGCCTGCTCACGCTGCTCGTCCGCGGCGAGCGCTCGATGTACGAGCGCATGGCAGGGCTGGTCGAGGGCAAGTTGCGCCCGGCCGCGATCCTGTTCGCCGACCTGGAGTCCTCCAGCGCGCTGTCGCGGCGGCTTGCCACCGCGGCCTACTTCCGGCTCATCTCCTCCCTGCGGACGGCCTTCGACGCCGCCGTCTCCGCCCTTGGCGGGATCGTCGGTAAGCACGCGGGTGACGGGGTCACGGGGTTCTTCCTCTCCGAGCAGCTGGGCTCGGACTCACGGGCGGCGCGCGCCGCGCTCGAGATCGCGCTCGGGGCCGACGATGTAGCGGCTAAGGTCGCCGGCAGCCTGGATGAGGACGGGCTCGCTTTGAACGCGGCAGACTGTCGGCTCAACGTGGGCGTCCATTGGGGGACGAATCTCTACATCGGCCAGGTGGCTACCGAGGGCCGCCTGGAGGTCACCGCGCTTGGCGACGCCGTGAACGAGGCTGCTCGAATCGAGCAGTCCGCGACCGGTGGTCGGGTGCTGGCGTCAAAGCCGCTGCTGGAGCGGCTCAGCCCGGAGGACGCTTCGGCGCTCGGCCTCGATCCCGCCCGGCTGGCGTATGAACCCGTGGCCGAACTTCAAGGCGCGTCCGAGAAGGCGGCGAGGGATGCCGGGTCGATCGGGGTCGCGGATGTGAAGGCGCCGTAGAGCGGCGTCTGCGGTGTTCGCGCCTCCGCGGTGCCGGGTCTGGTGCGGCCTACTCCCGCAGCCCCACGGCTTCGAGGGCTTCTCCGTGTCTGAGGTAGTCCACCGAGTGGACGATCTTTCCGTTGCGCAGGGTGATGACCATGCCGAGCGGCGAGTCGCTCTCGAAGTGGCTCGTCGGCCCGCGCCAGCGAATATGGCCAAGGAACAGAACGCGGTCCTCGCCCAGGTCCCGAAGATCCTGGGGTTCGAACTGGAAATCCTCCTGCTCGGTTCGATACACCCACCAGAGCCGGCGCAGCCCCTCGATGCCTCGATAGCAGTTCTCGATCCCACCGACGACCCGTTCGAGGGCGGTGTGCCACTCGATGGCTGGGTCGTATGCGGTCAAAAACGTGTCGAGGTCGTCGGATTGCCAGGCCTCCAGGGCCCCGCGCACGACCTGCAAGTTCTCTCGCGACATCGCTCGCCCAGTATCCCGGCTCGGCGGCGGCGATCACCTGCATCCAGATGCGAGCGGTCCGGGCGCCCTGACGGGTGGCCCGGCCCGGACCCAGGCACGACCGGCATACGCGCCGGGGCGGCGCTACCAGCCACCGCCCCGGACCCATCCGCTCAAGGCGGCTTCGGCTCTACTTGACCGAGACCAGCTCCAGGAAGTCGCTGCCTCCCTTCACCGTCTGCTCGCGCACCTCGCCGACGCCCTTGGCGTACCACTTGTTGTCGACCACGCCGGGCTCGAGCAGCGAGAACTCCTTGGTCTGCAGCGCGTCGTTGAACGACCCGAACGGGACCTTGACCGAGGCGGAGGTGCTGAGGATCTCGGCGCAGTCCTGGGCCGCCTTGGCGTCCTCCTGCTTGTAGGTGTCCCCGACCCTGGGGGAATCCGGAGGCGCATAGCGCTCCATAAAGGTGCCGGCCCTGCCGCCCTGGACGCCGGATTGCCAGGTGCCCTCGGTGGAGACCACGTTGCCGTTCTTGTCGAGCTCCTTGGTGTCCTCGCCGAGATACCAGACGGTGCCCTGCTTGTCCTGGGCGAAGTAGTCCAAGGTGTCCTCGGTGAGGACGTTGTTGGTGAAGACCTGGTCGCGGACCACCCGGGTCGTGACCCCGTCTACCACCTTGGTGTCGCTTGTGACCGCGAAGCGGTCCTCGGTGGGATGGTCGTCCTCCTTGCCCCTATAGACGTAGGTCTTGCCCGGCGTGAGCGGGAAATAGGGGTTGTCAACCTTGGGCTGGCTGGGGAAGTTGCTCGGGTCGAGCTTGGGGGGCGTGGGACACGACGAGGTGGCGGCGGCGCTCGAGGCGGGGGCGACGAGCGCCAGCGCCAGCGCGGCCACAGCCGGAGCTATCCGGTGCATCGTTTCCTCCTCTGTTCGGGTGTGCCCGTGCGGACGAGACACGTCCAGGGTCACCCGCGAAACTGAATTTTTGATGAGAGCGGTGCGGCGGGATCGGCGGAAGCTACGCGGCGCGCATGACTGTCCCACAGCGTGTCCCCCGAGGACGCCTGAACCGCGCATTTTGCAGCCGATTTAGGCTCCCGCGGTCAGATGTGGTACATCGGCGCGCGGGTCTCGCGGGCCTCGCGCTCGATGACGTCGGCGATCGTGGTCTGCGCCAGCATCGCTCGTGCGGCGTCGGCGGCGTCCGCGAACACCCCCTCCGCGCCGGCTCCCAGCGTCCCGTCGAGCAGCTCGACGATTTCGAGCACGGTGATCGAGCCGGGCTCGCGCGCGAACGAGTAGCCGCCCTTCACGCCGCGCTGGGAGCGCAGCACGCCGGCCCGCCGCAGGACCGCGAACAGC
>JBJMKZ010000031.1:0-11744 GCA_045805565.1 Solirubrobacteraceae bacterium
GCGTTACGTCCGTGCGCCGGACCGCCTCCACCAGAGCCCTCGCCATGCCCGGGCTCGCCGAGGCCCGTTCGTAGGTGCCAGTGAGCCTTCGGCGAACCTCCTCATGGGCCACCGACGGCGCGAAGAGATCGAGGATCGATCCCTCCCCCCAGCGCTGGTCGACCACCTCGAGCACCTGTTCGAGCTGAGGGCCCAATGCGGCGCCGCTCACGAAGGTCCCGTACATGGGCAGAATGCGCGCCGACGACCCCGGGTGCCTGGGTGGGCGCGCTACCTCCCACTTCCCACGTCCAGACGGTCTCATCGTGGGTGACGGCGGCAACGATCGTGCCGGCATTGATGTTCGCGCCCACCGTGCCGGCCTCGATCGCCACGGCTGGCGGAAGCCCCTGGACCCGTACGGGGGTAGAGCCCTGCGGATTTCCCCACGCGTAGACGCTGCCGTCGGGCATGAGCGCCACCGAAGACTCACAGCCGCCGGCCACGGCGTTGGCCGGTCCGGGCAGGCCGGGCACCGGGCGGGGGGTGCCCCAGTCGCCACCCGGTTGGCCGAGCTGGCCGCGGTAGTTGCCGCCCCACGCCCACACACTGCCGTCGAGCTTGAGCGCCAGAGTGTGCATGCTGCCGCCGCTGATCGCGACCACCTGGTCTAAGCCCTGGATCTGCACGGGGTGGGGCTCTGGGGGATTCCATCCCCCCGACGACTGACCCGGCACGCCCTGCCCCAACTGACCCCGATCGTTCGCGCCCCAAGCCCAGACCGTTCCATCGCCGCGAAGCGCCAGTCCGAAGTAACCGCCGCCGTCGACGGCGATGAATCCGGTCAGGCCAGCAAGCGGGACCGGGCCAGGCGAAACGGGAGGATTAGGTCCTTGGCCCAGGACGTAGGGGTTCGACACGTGGTCTCCCCAGGACCAGACCGCGCCGTCCGCGGTGACGGCCGTGCTGAAGATGTAGCCGGAGAAGATGCTGATCGCCTGGCCCGCCCAGGGAATACACACGGGGGTTAGTGACTCCTGGGCCGACCCGATGCCCAGCTCCCCCATGCGGTTATCGCCCCACGCCCAGGCCTGACGCTGGCTTATGGACAGGGCACGAGGGCCGCTGGTGCTCAGGACGTCGACCGGGAACAGCGATACCGCGCGGGGTGTCCACCGAGAGGTCTTGGTCCCGTCGCCGAGCTGGCCGTAGGAGTTGTCGCCCCAACCCACGATTCCCAAGCCGGGCGGCGGGCTTGGAGTGGGAGGCCCGCCAGGCCAAGCGGGCATCGGCCGCCCCGTAGGTCCGGGCTCTTGGCGTGGTTCGGGCATCGGTTAGCGAGGGGTCGTCGCCGGGCGCGCAAGCACGCGGGAGTTGGGTTCGCGCCACTGGGTGGGACGCAGCATTGCGCAACTAGGATCTGCCCATGCGCGTGCTCATGCCGCTGCCCGATCGCGACTTCGACACGACCGAGGTCGCGGTCCCGTGGCGGCTCTTGCGCGATCGCGGCCACGAGGTCGTGTTCGCGACCGAGCACGGCGGGGACACGCCGGAGTGCGACCAGCGGCTGCTTCACGGCGTCATCTTCGGGAAACTGGGCGCCGAGCCCGAGCCAATCGAGTTCTACCGCCGGCTGACCGAGGCGCCCGAGTTCCGGGCGCCGATGGCCTGGGGCGAGATCGAGCCGGCGGCGTACGACGGACTGATCCTGTCCGGCGGGCACGCCCCCGGCATGCGCCAGTATCTCGGGAGCCGGCTACTGCAGGAGCGGGCGGCGGCGTTTTGGGCGCTCGAGCGGCCGGTCGGGGCGATTTGCCACGGCGTGCTCGTGCTGGCGCGGTCACGCGATCCGCGCACCGGCCGCAGCGTGATCGCGTCGAAGCGCACGACTTGCCTGCCCAAGTTCATGGAGCGCTCGGCATTCCTGGCGACGGCGTGGAAGCTCGGGCGCTACTACCGGACCTACCCGGCCTACGTCGAGGATGAGGTAAAGGCCGCGCTGGACGACCCCGCTCAGTTCGAGCGCGGGCCGCGCTCGACCAAGCGCGGCACCGCCAACGACGACGGTCCGGCGTTCGTGGTCGAAGACGGCCGCTACGTGTCGGCGCGCTGGCCCGGCGACGCCTATCTATTCGCGCGCCGGTTCGACGCGCTGCTCGCGGCGACGCCGTCGACCGCCGCGGCTGCTTCTTAGGCGCTACCGAGCAAGAGTAAGCGGCTCTACTTCGACCGCCCCGGAGTCGGGCGTACGACTGCCGATATGTCGCCCGGCTCGTACCGGCTCAGCACCGAACGGACCCCAGCAGCGCCCATCCGGTGGCATGTCCTAACCAAACATTCGTCCGCAAAACGCGGACTTCGCGAGCGATCATCAGCCGCAAACGGCCGATTTGGGCGGCGTGTCAGGGGCCGACCTGTGATAGTGGGCCATTCGCTATAGGACCGGCTCCCGTCTGACCGGCGGGATCGGGCCCGGAAAGGGGTCTCATGGCTTATGCCGACCCCACCCCCGCGTTTCGCGGCTACCAGGAGCAGGTCTGGGAGCTCATGCGCGGCGGACAGCCTCTCGGCGGTCTAGAGGACGCCATCGAGCAACTCGAAGTTAGCCACGACCACAGGGTCGCGCTGTGGCTGCTGGCTTACTCGCTCAGCGACCCCGAGCAGCCCTACGGTGATGGACCGCAATCCGACCAACCGCCTCAATGGGGAGCCCCAGGGCGTCATCTGTCGCTCGTCCCCGACCCGCTGAGCTGAGGGGAGGAGCGCAATGTCCGGCAAGTCGCCCTCAGCGGGCGCGGATGACGCAACCCAGGCCTACCTGCACGAGCAGGCGCGTATGGCTAGGGCCCAACTCCGACAAGCGGAAACCGGCGCCGGCGGCAATGGTGAGATACGAGCCGCGCACCCGCTTGAGTTCGACGCGCGCGGCTTTCCAGGCCCCGAATCCCACCGCGACGAGTTCATCGAGCGGATCAGGCGTCTGCTCGGCTCCCCTCAGTAACCCACTCCCTTGGGATCGGCCGTTGCACCGGCTAGCTCCATAGCTTAAGTGTGTGTGGGTTCGCCACGACCGGGTATCCGGACGAGCAGATGCGAAGCCACTACCACTCCCGGCGACCCCGCACCTGGGGTCGCAACGCCCGCATAGAGGTCATCGCGACAGTCGTGACCTTGGCCATCATCGTCGCGTTCGTCGCGGTCTTCCTGTTCGTCTATCACGACTTTCCGTTCCGACTCGGCGGACCGCCGCTATAGGCTCAAATGGAAGACAGTGCAGAGCCCCCCGCTTCGGCGGGGGCTCCGCGTCTGGTTCGTGTGGATGGCGATCTGACGAGCCGGGCTAGTCGATCCAGAAGCAGCCCTCGTGCTCGGCCTTAGCTAGCGCTCCCGTGGCGCGCGCTCAGCGGCCCGGTGCGGCCCTGCGCGCTTGCACCCCTTGCTCGACGCGGTCGATCTTGGGATCGGGGTGCTCGCCCAGATACTCGACCCAGGCACGCTTGATGCAGGGATAGTGCTTGGACGCCTCCACGAAGTCCATGAAGTTGACGACATTGGCGTCGAAGCGCTCCTGAAGCTGCGCATTGGCGATCCTCCCCTCGTCATTGAAGGCGTTGTGCGCCTGGGCGAGCGAGAACATGTCCGGGTACAGCCTCGCGCCCAGGTGCTCGAATGGGACACGCAGCGCCCACAGCCCGCGATTCCCGCCGACCATCGAGGGCGAGGCCGACATCAGCAGGCCGGGCCGCTCGTTGAACGGCTGCGGGCTGTAGCGCGACACCCAGTCGATCGCGTTCTTGAGCAGTCCCGGCATCGAGGCGTTGTACTCGGGAGAGGACACCACGAACGCGTCGCTGGCCTCCAAGCGCCGGCGCAACTCCTGAGCGCCGGGCGGAAAGCCCTGCTCGTCCTGGACGTCGGCATCGTAGGAGGGCGAGTCGAAGTCGGGCATGGAGGCGAGGTCGACCTCGCCGTCGTTGGCCTCGATCGTCACCGCGGCCAGGCGGGCGAGCTGCGAGTTGAACGAGCCTGCTCGCAGCGACGCGGAGAAGACAAGAAACCGGACCGGCTCTCGGTGCGGGGCCCTGGCCATCGCAGATGCCTCCCCAGGATCGGATGCCGCCTGCCAGGACCATAGTCTCCCCGCCCCTGCCCGGTACCGCGATGCGTTCGCGGTCCGGCGCGCCCATCCGGCGATCGCGGCCTCCTGCGCGTTGACTAGGCTCGGAGCATGAGCGGCTACACGATTCGCAGGCTCGAAGATGTTCCCGATGTGTTCGGCGGCCAATATCCCGGCGCGATGCGGTTCTTCACGGATCCTCTCGGCGCAGAGCAGGTTGCGCTCACGCACCGCCACATGCCCGCGAAATCAGGCGGCAAGGGCGGCTACGGCCATAGCCATAAGACGCAGGAGGAGATCTATTTCGTGGTTTCCGGCAAGCTGCAGTTCAAGCTCGACGAGGAGGTCGTGGACATCCAGGGTGGCACCGCTGTTCGTATCGCTCCGGATGTTGTGCGCTCGGTCTGGAACGACGGCCCCGATGATGCCGACCTGCTGATCTGCTCGGTGCGGCTGGACGACCCGCTCGCCGATGCCGAGATGGTCGAGGACTTCTGGCCGGGTGACTGAGCGGCGCCGACTCAACGGGCGCCGCTAGCGCCCATTCAGTAATCCGGGGCGGAATGACTCCGGATCCGGCTAGCCCGCGTAATCGAAGGTCGAGCCGTAGCCGCACACGGCGCGGTAGTCGAACGCGAGCGGGCCGTCCTCGACGGTGAGCTCGTCCGCCACGAGCTCCTCGCCTGCTCGCTCATGCCCGGGGATCACGCACGTGACCGTCTCGCCGCCGCGGTAGCGATCGCGGATCCGGACGCTGACGCGGTCGCGAATCCGCAGGCGCTGGCGACGGCGCGTGTGGTCGACCTCGATCTCGACCGGTCGCACGGAGACAAGCTCGCTTCGCTTCCACGCCCACGGGAAGTGCCGCGCCGCGTCCCCGCCGAGACGACCGCTGAAGATTCCCTCGAGGGCGGCGCGCTGCTCGCTGGAAGCGCGCGCTTCGAGGTACAGCGTCCAGGTCCACGGCGAACCAGGCTCGTCGTCGCTGTATCGGCAGGCCAGCGCGACGGAGAGCCCAGAGAGGTCGACCGCGTCCGCTACGCCCTCGTCGATCAGCCACGACAGGACGCCCAGGCACACGCCGTGCGTCGAACGCCCGCCCGGCGCTCCGTCGATCCGCCGGCAGGGACAGATGGGGTCGCAGTTGCACGACTCGAAGTAGGTGCCGTGGATCCGCCAGCTCATGGCTTCATCTTCACTCGCCGTCCCTGCGCCGCGCCAGTCCGCCGCGCCCGCGCTCTCAGTCGTTCGCTGCGCTCGCCGCGTTCGGGCTGCTCGTGACCCTCAGGTCGCCAGGCCAGACCTCCTCGGTCCAGTGCTGCTCCACTTCGGGGGCGGAGAAGAAACCGATGACGCGCAGGTCCTCCGACCCGGTGTTGTGGAGGTCGTGGGCCGTGCCCTGCGTCAGCACGATGACGTCGCCGGCCTTGACCGGCTTCGAGCCCGCGTCGAGCAGCAGCTCCCCGCTCCCGCCCAGGAAGAACTGCGTTTCCTCGGCGGTGTCGGTGTGGCGTCCGAGCCGCTTGCCCGGGGGGACCGCGAAGTAGATCACCGTCGAACTGTTCGCGCCGTTGCCTCCGTACGCGAAGTACCCGCCGACCCATGCGGCGTCGTCGGAGCTGGTCGAGCGCAGATCGGCTGTCTCGAGTTCGTCAACGTTGATCGGGCTCTCCATCCGCGCCGCTCGCTTTCTTCGATGCGCTCGCTTCGTATGACGACCGCGCTGCGGCTGATCCTGCCATACGTGAGGCCGCGGAACTCGGCCGCGAGGCGGATGGATGAGCAGCGAGGCTGCGTCAAGATCTGCCGGACGATGACTTTTGCCGCACAGCGCGGTCCTAGCTGGAGATTCCGACGAACAGGAGGACGCAAATGGCCCAGACCGAGACCGGGATTCACATCACCCACGTGGGGACGGTGGTGGTCCCCGTTACCGACCAGGACCGGGCGCTCGAGTTCTACCTCGACAAGCTCGGATTCGAGAAGCGGACCGACACCCCGTTCGGCGATGGCGAGCGCTGGGTCGAGGTGGCGCCGCGGGACGCGGCCACGACGATCGCGCTGGTTCCACCGCGCGAGGGAGAGTCCGCCGGAATCCAGACCCGCGTGGCGTTCTCCACCGAGGACATCGACGCCGACCATGAGCAGCTGCGAGCGCGGAGGGTCGACGCGGATCCCGAGGTCATGCGCATGGGAGAGCCCGTCCCGCCGATGTTCTTCTTCCGTGACCCGGACGGCAACAGGTTCTTCATCATCGAGCGAGACTGACCAGGCGCCAGTCCCACTGCCGTGACCGCGGGACGCCGCGCGCCGCCATGAAATCGGCGGCGTGGGCGTACCCGTGAGCCGAGTTGCCGGCGCCCACCGACCCGCGCAGGTTCACGCCGGCCACGATATGGCAACCCGGCGCCTGGGGCCCGGCGCACGCCGGAGCCTGGGTTCAACCGGGTCCGGGAAGCCGGCTCGGTTTCAGCCGAAAGCCCGAGGGTATGCCAATCAACACAACCAGATAGGAGGATCTTTCCTCAGGGGAGGGGGAGGGAGATGGCTCAGGCAAGCAGACGTTCGGCCTCCAATCGCCGCTCGAGTGGCAGCTCCTCGCGGCGAGCCCCATCAAGCCCAGGCAAGAGTTCCGGGCGGAGCGCAAGCTCACGCGCGCGAGCCATCTCGAACCGGCGGAACCCACGGTCACGCACGACCTCGCGCTCCCGCGCCCGGCGGCCGTCGCGGGCGAGCGCGGCTTCGCGCAACGGGAACTTCAGCGATCGCGCCAGGAGTGTCGGCAGCGCCGCGGCCAGCGGGGTCGCCAGCGCCGCCAAGAACGTGGTCGTCCCGGCGGCGACCGCAGCGGTGGGCGCCGCGGCTGGCGTGCTCGTGGAGCGCCGCCACCGGCGGCCGCGCAAGGTGCTCGGGATTCCGATTCCGGGCACGGGGAACGGTGCCGACCTGGCCAAGGAGATCCGCCGGGCGGGGGAGCAGTTCGGCCATCTCGCGAGCGAGGTCCAGACGACCCGCAAGAAGGCGGAAGACATCGGCAAGGCGATCTCGTGACCGCGCGCCGCCACCGCCACGGATACGGGAGGCGATGAATGGCAACTCGAGGAACGAGGTCGAAATCCGGAAGCGGTCGCTCGCGCGGCGGCGGCGGTAAGGGCGGGGGGCGCGCCAGCTCGGGTAGCCGAGATGGGCGCCGCGCATCCAGCTCCGGCAGCCAAGACGGGCGCCGCTCGTCGAGCAGGACTCGCTCCAAGCGGGATTTCCCCGATTACACCCTGGTCGACCCTGACGACATCCCCGAGGGGCCGGACCTGCTGGTGGACGTCCCGGTGGTCAAGGTGGACGAGATAGACCTCGAGGTGGACGATCTGCGCGCGCAGGTCGCCGTGATGGCCGAGGTCCGAAAGATCCTGCGGCTGAGTGTCGGCGCGGACGTGAGCCTCGGCAAGGTGGAACTCAACATCCAGGGGGTCGAGGCCCAGGCGCTCCTCAAGGCGAGGCTCGACAACGTCAACGCCATCCTGGCCCGGGTGCTCGTGACGCTCGACCGCAACCCCGAGCTACTGGAGAGCGTCGGACAGGCCGTCGAGCAGGTCGGGGGTGGAACGCGCGAGCTGCTGGCGGACACGGGCGAAGCCGTCGAGGACGTCGGAGAGGGCGCCGAGGGCGCCGTCCAGGACGTCGGCAAGGGCGCGGGCCAAGCCGTGGGCGAGCTCGGGCAGGGCGCGGGCAAGGGGGTCGGACAGGTGGGACGCGGCGCCGGCCAGGGCGTCGCGGGCGTCGGCCGCGGGGCGCAGCAGGCGCTCGGTCAGGTGGGGCAGGGCGCCGGTCAGGGCGTTGCCGGCCTCGGGCAGGGCGCCCAGCAGGCGACGACCAAGCTGGCCCAGGGTGGCCAGCAATCGCAGGGTGGCCAGCAATGAGGAGACGCTGATGGCACGGCAGACCGCTAAATCGTCAAACTCCCCCGCGCGCCGCCGGCGCAACGCCTCCCCGAACGGGCGACGCGCCTCGCAGAAGACCGAGAAGTATCGGTTCGCGCAGAACCTCGGCGGCGAGGAGACGGTCGCCGAGCGCGAGTACCGCAGCTACGCGACTTCCGACGGCCGAGACCCGGGCGGGGACCCCGACGTGCTGCTCGATGTTCCGGTCGTCAAGGTCGACTCGATTCACTTCGAGCTCGACGACCTCGACGCCCATGTCGCACTCAAGGCGCAGGTGCTCGACCTGGTCAAGCTCAACGTCGGCGTCTACGTGCACCTCGGGAAGGTCCGGCTCGACATCAAGGGAGTCGAAGCCCAGGCCCTCCTCAAGGTTCGCCTCGATCACGTGGCCGCCATCGTGGATCGCGTGCTGACCACCCTGGACCGCAACCCCGAGCTCGTGAAGAGCCTCGGCCACGCCGTCGAGGACGTCGGGTCGGGCGCCGGTCACACGCTGGCCGACGCCGGCGAAGCCGTCGAGGACGTCGGCCGGGGCGCCGAGGGTGCCGTCCACGACGTCGGCAAGGGTGCCGGCCAGGCCACCGGAGAGCTCGGCAAGGGCGCCGGTCAGGCCGTCGAAGACGTCGGCGAGGGCGCCGGCCAAGCGGTCGGCGATGTGGGCCAGGGCGCCGGCGAGGCGGCGGGCCAGCTCGGCCAGGGAGCCGGGCAGGCTCTGGGCGACGTGGGCCAGGGCGCTGGCCAGGCGGTCGGCAACCTGGACAAGACCGTGGGAGGCCTCGGTCAGACGGCCGGGCAGGCGGGCCAGGGTGTCGGCGAGGCGGTCGGCGGCCTCGGGCAGGGGGTTGGCGGAGTTGCGCAGGGGACCGGACAGGCGGCGGGCCAGGTCGGGCAGGCGGTCGGAGGCGTCGCCGGCGCCGCCGGGCAGCTTGGCCAGCAGGGCGGCGGAGCGCAGCAGCAAGGCGACGGCGCGCAGCAGCAAGGAGGCGGGCAGCCGCAAGGCGACGGCGCGCAGCAGCAGGGCGGTGCTAACGCCCAGCCTCAGCAGGCCGCGGCCGGCGAGGCCCCGGGCGGACAGCCGGACGGCGGCGACCCCGCTGCCGGCAGCCCCGGGCAACTCGCCAAGGAGGCTGCACGGGCGGTCGCCAAGGAGATCGGCTCCGCCGCCTCGGACGAGGCGAAGGATCTCGGGCTCGCCGCGACGCGCAAGGCGAAGGAACTGGGCGCGCGCCGGCGCCAACGGCGTGCCGAGCGGCACAACGCCACCGAAGCCGCGCTGAGGGCGGCGCAGGAGCTCGGCGTCGATCTCGATGCCGTCCAGGGGAGCGGTGTCGAAGGCCGGATCACGGTCAGGGACGTCCGCGAGGCCGAGGAGGCCGCAGCTCGGTGACCGAGGAGGATCTCGACCGGATCGAGCAACCCGACGTCGAGATGGGCGCGGTGGTCAAGGCCAAGACCCTGCGCTTCAAGCGGGTGCCGGACGTGGAGGTCGAATTCCACGGCGAGGAGCCTCGCGAGCAGGTCTCCGACACCGAGCGGGAGAACCTCCCGGACCAGGTCGAGCCCGGGGTCACCTACCGCGACGTCAGGGTGCGCTGGCGGGCGGGCGCGAGGATCCGCTCCGGCGGGCGCCCGGGCCGCGGGTGACCGGCGCCCGAGGGCTCACGCAGCCGATTCCGAGGCGTCCGAGAACCGCGGCGCTGGCAGCTCTGTGAGGTCAAGCTCGAGCCCCTGGCCGTGATGAGCTGCCGTCTGCTGCACACTTGGTGGCGCGCGCACGAACAGGAGGCACTGCGATGACGGATCACAAGATCGCCAGTCGCGAGGAATGGCAGGCGGCGCGCGAGGAGCTGCTCCGGCGCGAGAAGGAGCACACACGGGCGGGCGACGAGCTCGCACGCCAGCGCCGCGAGCTGCCGTGGGTCCGGGTCGAGAAGGAGTACGGCTTCGAGACCGACGATGGCACGCGGACCCTGGCGGAGCTCTTCGACGGTCGCTCACAGCTTCTCGTCTACCACTTCATGTTCGGCCCGAGCTACGAGGCCGGCTGCCCCGTGTGCTCGTCGAGCGCCGACGCCGTCAACGGCGTCCTGCCGCACCTGCACGCGCGCGACGTGACGATGCTCTACGTCTCGCGGGCGCCGCTCGACAAGCTCCAGGCCTACAAGCGCAGGATGGGCTGGCGCTTTCCCTGGGTCTCATCGGCCGAAAGCGACTTCAACTTCGACTTCGGCGTCTCCTACACCGACGAGCAGGTGCGCGAGCAGATGGGTCCGATCCTCGAGGGCGAGCCGCCGCCGATTTTGCGCCGGCTGGCGGCGGCAAGCGGGACCGACGTGGCGGGATACGTCTCGGAGGGTCCCGGCATGAGCGCCTTCGTCCAAGCGGACGGCGCCGTCTACCACACCTACTCGACCCACGCGCGCGGACTGGAGTTCCTGATGGGGTACTACCCGATCCTCGACCGGGCGCCGAAGGGGCGCGACGAGGCCGGCTCGTCCGAGTTCTGGCTCCGGCGACACGACGAGTACGACCTGGCCGAGGAGCGATGACCAACCCGCCCCGGGGGACTGCGCCGGTAATGGCCTGCGCCGGCGTTCAGCCGGCGTAGGCGCCCGACCACTACCCGGCGCGGGTCACGCGCTCGCAGCCCACCAGGGTGTCGGTCGAGTCGGCGCGCACGGTGTCGAACCCCGGGCCGCAGAACACGATGTCCGGGCCACCGCCCACGACGTTGACCGTGTCGTTGCCCGCGCCCGCGGTGAACGTGTTCGCAACCGCGTTGCCGACCAGGAAATCGGGTCCTCTGCCGGTCCTGACGTTCTCCACCCCGAACAGGAAGTCGCGCTCGCCGCGTGCGCCGTCCGGGCCGGCGCGACGCAGGTCCACTCGGATCGCCGCCCTGCGCGCCGCGTAGAGCGCCACGTCACGGCCTGCCCCGCCATAGAGCCGGTCGCTGCCCAGGCCCCCGGTGAGGGTGTTGTCGGTGCCGTCGCCGACCAGCACGTCGTTGCCCGTTCCGCCGTCCAGCGGGGCACCGAATCGCGCGGTCAGCCGGTCGTTGCCCGCTTCTCCGAAGACCTGGCTCTGGGATGCGGTGGCGACGTCGTTGCGGTCGCCGAGGAAGATGCGCGTGCCGTCGAAGCCCCCGAACTGGGCTCCGGTCGCCTGGCAGGTCGAGGTCGTCGGTCCCGGTCCCCGGGTGCAGCCGCCCAGGGGCCGCGGTCGGGGCGACCCCCGGAAGGCGAAGCTCGCGAACTCGGGCTCCTGCGTGACCTGACCCGACACGGTCAGCCGGTTCAGCTCGCCGCGGCCGGCCCGATAGACGAACTGCACGGTGCCGGCTCGCGAGACGACCCGAGTGACCGTCGCGGCGGCGGCACTGCCGGCGGCTACGCACAGGCCGGCGCAAGCGGCGACAGCAACCGCTGCCCCCACCCGCGCCACTGGCCTACGCCAGCGGAGCACGCCTCCGGCCGCGGTTCGCGCCGGTCATCCGGTGGGGCCGGCGAAGCGCACCAGCGTGCCGCCTCCCCTGCACGCGTAGTTCTGGGGAACCCTGGGGACGAGCGCGCAGTGGTAGACCCTGCCGTTGGCCACCAGCGTGGCCACGCTCATGTGGCGCGAAAAGCGCGCCGAGAACGCCCGGCCCACGGCGCTGGCCTGGATGCAGCTAAACGCGGCGCGCACGTAGCCGGTGACCTGGATCGTGA
>JBJMKZ010000032.1:0-31086 GCA_045805565.1 Solirubrobacteraceae bacterium
CAGCGTCTACGCGTGGGGAAATCCGCAGGGCTCTACCCCCGTACGGGTCCAGGGGCTTCCGCCAGCCGTGGCGATCGAGGCCGGCACGGTGGGCGCGAACATCAATGCCGGCACGATCGTTGCCGCCGTCACCCACGATGAGACCGTCTGGACGTGGGAAGTGGGAGGTAGCGCGCCCACCCAGGCACCCGGGGTCGTCGGCGCGCATTCTGCCCATGTCAACGTCAGTTACAAGCCGAATAACACCGCCAACTGGCCCACGCTGTTTGCTCGGGTGCGAGCCTTGGTGGAGATCTCGCCCTCGACGATCGACTTCGGCTGGGTAGGGGTCGGCCAGCAGGCAAGCAAGACCGTCACGGTGACCAACACTGGCTTGCTGCCGGTGCTCTTGGGCCAGCACCACCTCGACCCGTACTACAACGCACCCGACCTTCGAGCCTCCAGCTGGTCAGGGTTTCCGACCGTGAGTCACCTTGGCAAGCCAATGCTGACGCCCGGCCACAGCTTCCACCTAACCGTGACCTTCGCGCCCACGTTGGGCGCGGACAACTCGGTGACGCTCAGGCTCGGGGTCGACAAGCTTCCCGGGTCCTCGGCGCCGGGGATGCTGATCCGAGCCAGGGTGATGTAGGACGGGCTTACCGCGGGTGGCCGTGAGCCGACTCACCGCCGACCCGCTGAGCTCGAGGTACTCCTCGGGGGAGGGCAGGACCGTCACCGCGGTGCCTGGCATTTCCCCTGGCTTCTGCCTGGCTGGAGCCTGGCTCGTGCCTGGCGGCAGCCAGGCTGGGGACGTTGCCTGGCTGAGCCTGGCTTGTGCCTGGCTCGCCCTGTTGCCTGGCATACGGGGGATACGGGAGGTTCCGCGCTACTGGCACTCCGCCCGGCTCGCGAGTACTGTGGCCGTGTTGACCCCGAAGACGCAGTACGCCCGCAACGGCGACGTCAGCATCGCTTATCAGGTGCTAGGTGACGGGCCGCTCGACCTGGTCATCGTGCCCGGGTTCATCTCGCATCTCGAGCTCGACTGGACCGAGCCGTTGCAGACCCGCTTCTTCCGGCGGTTGTCGTCGTTCTCGCGACTGATTCGCTTCGACAAGCGCGGGACCGGACTGTCGGACCCGGTGGCCGGCATCCCCACCCTCGAGGAGCGCATGGAGGACGTTCACGCGGTCCTGGACGTGGTCGGCTCCGAGCGGGCGGTGCTGTTCGGCTGGTCCGAGGGGGGTCCGATGGCCGTCCTGTTCGCGGCGACCTATCCCGACCGGACGGCAGCGCTCGTCCTGTACGGGACCTTCGTGAGCGGCGCCGCATTGGGCCCTCAGCTCGAACAGGTGCTCGAGGTGGTCGACCAGCGCTGGGGGGAGGGATCGATCCTCGATCTCTTCGCGCCGTCGGTGGCCCATGAGGAGGTTCGCCGAAGGCTCACTGGCACCTACGAACGGGCCTCGGCGAGCCCGGGCATGGCGAGGGCTCTGGTGGAGGCGGTCCGGCGCACGGACGTAACGCCGGCGCTCTCGGCGATCCAGGCACCCACGTTGGTCCTGCATCGGCGCGATGAGAACATCCCGGTCGAAGGCGCACGCGAGACCGCCAAGGCTATTCCTGGTGCACGGCTGGTCGAGCTCGAGGGCCGTGACCACCTGCCGTTCATCGGCGACAGTGACGCCATCGTCGACGAGGTCGAGGAGTTCCTGACCGGCGCGCGCCACACCCGGGAGCCGGACCGAGTCCTGGCCACGGTGCTGTTCACCGACATCGTCGGCTCGACCGAGCGGGCCGGGGAGATGGGCGACAGTCGCTGGCGCGAGCTGCTGGAGAGCCACAACGCCCTGGTGTGCGAGCAGGTCGAACGCTTCGACGGCAGGCCGGTCAAGAGCACCGGGGACGGTTTCCTCGCCACCTTCGACGGTCCGGCCAAAGCGATCCGCTGCGCCTCCACGATCACCGCGGAGGTGCGAAGGCTGGGCATCGAGGTGCGGGCCGGCATCCACACCGGCGAGTGCGAGCGGATGAACGGCGATGTGGGCGGGCTGGCCGTCCACATCGGCGCGCGGGTTGGCTCCCTCGCCCCGCCGGGGCACGTGGTGGTCTCCTCGACTGTCAGAGACCTCGTGGCGGGATCGGGAATCGACTTCGTCGAGCGCGGGACCGAGGTGCTCAAGGGAGTGCCTGGCGAGTGGCGCTTGTACTCGGTGGCCGGGCCTGCCTCCAGCGTGGCCAGCGCCAAGCCCATCGCCGATACGCGGGGCGATCGCGCCTCCGACCGCGTGGGCGTGGCGATGGCCCGCAGGGCGCCCTGGATCGGGCGATCGATCGCCCGCGCCTTCATGCCCTCGGCGCGCAAGCGAGGGTAGCCCTCGGAGCTAAGCGGTCTCAGCCCCTTGAGGCGATTTGGACCGACGGAGTACCTAGAAAAGTTGCGCGTATGCAGGTCTTCTTCGCGATGGAGCTAGGGGGACTCGAACCCCCGACCTCCTGGGTGCGATCCAGGCGCTCTCCCAACTGAGCTATAGCCCCGCGCACATCCGCGCACAGGCGCATGCGGGACGGGCGAGGGACAGTGTAGCCGGGCCCTCCGGGGGCGCCCGACGCATCCGGCGTGGCTGCGGCGCGCGGCCAGGCCAGGCCGATGCGCTTCAGGCCTGTCGATCAGCGGCCGATAATCTGGGTATGGCAGGGAAGCGCTCCACGTCCGGGGCCGGCCGACCGATGTCCAAATCCGGCACCGGAGCCGGCACGACGGCGTCGCGAACGACCGCGCTGTCGTCCACGCCCTCACGCGCGTTCCTGATCGCCGGCGTCGTCGCCATCGGGGTCTACTTCCTGCTGCCGGCCGGCGCCCAGAACTTCGGGTACGACGCCTTCGGGCTGGCCTGCGTCGCAGCGATCGTGGTGGGGGTGGTCCACCACCGGCCCCCCCGCCGGCTTGTGTGGTGGCTGTTCGCCGGCGGCGTGCTGTTGTTCGTCGCGGGCGACGCGCTGCTCAGCATGTACCAGTACCTCCATGGCGAGCAGCCGTTCCCGTCGGCGGCCGACGGCTTGTATCTGGGCGGTTACCTGTTGCTGGCCGCCGGGCTGCTCACGCTGATCCGCGCCCGCGCCAAGGGCGCCGACCGGGCGGCGATGATCGACGCGCTCATCATCGCCATCGGGCTCGGTGTCCTCGCCTGGGCGTTCTGGATGGAGCAGTACACCGGCGATCCCTCCCTGTCGCTGGAGGCCAAGCTCATCTCGGTCGCGTATCCGCTCATGGACGTGGTGCTGCTGGGAGGCGTGGCGCGGCTGGCCCTGGGGCCCGGCCGGAGGGTTGCCGCCTTCTACCTGCTGGGACTCAGCCTGCTGGTCCTCCTGGTCGCCGACGTCGTCTACGGCCTGACCAGCCTGGGCAACAGCTATCAGGTGGGTGACGCCGTGGACGGCGCCTACGCGCTGTCCTACGTCCTCTGGGGAGCGTCCGCGCTTCATCCCTCCATGCGCCGGATGTCCAGCCCCGCCCGCGTGCGCGAGCAGACGCTGACCCGCGGGCGCACGGCCGGGTTGGCAGTCGCCGCCCTGGTCGGGCCGTTGGCGATGGGGATCGAGTCGCTGCGCGGGCAGCCGGTCGATGTCCCGGTCATCGTCGTCGCCTCGGCGCTCATCTTCCTGCTGGTTTTGGCGCGGATGGGGGGCCTGATGAGGCGGCTGGTCGACACCGCGGAGAGGCAGGCGGGGGAGCGGGCCCGGCTCGAGCACGCGATCCGCCGCATCGGCGAGACCTTTGCCTCGAACCTCGACCGCGACGGGCTGCTCGAGATCGTCGTTCGGACCGCGGTCGACGCCGTCAACGCCGAATACGGTCGAGCCACGGCGCGCAGGGGCCCTAACGGCCCGCTGCTGGAACGTGCGTCGAACGGCCGGCCGGGCGGGCTCGGCGACGCCATCCGGGCGGCGGAAAGACTGGCCCGGGAGTCCGGTCGCTCCGAGCAGGTCACGCACGACCGGCGCAGGGCGCTGGCCTCCCCGCTCGGTTCGGGTCAGGGAAAGCTCGAGGCGTTCGTGTCCGTGGCGCGGGTCGGGCGCGCGTTCGGGGCGGCCGAGCGCGAGCTGTTCAACTACCTCGCGCGCGAGGCGGCGGTGTCGCTGGAGAACGTCGAGCTCCACGAGCTGGTCCAGCGCCAAGCGCTGACCGACGAGCTGACCGGGCTGTTCAACCACCGCCATTTCCAGGAGGTGATCCGCAACGAAGTCGAGCGGGCGCGACGGTTCGAGCACGGCGTCGGCCTGATCATGCTCGACATCGACGACTTCAAGCAGGTCAACGACACCTTCGGACACCAGCAGGGCGACCTGGTGCTGCATGAGGTCGGCCGGGTGGTGCGCCGCAACTCGCGCGAGATCGACGAGCCCGCCCGCTACGGAGGCGAGGAGCTCGCCGTCGCGCTGCCGCTAACCGACCTGGACGGCGCTGCCAGCCTGGCTGAGCGCATCCGTCTCGCCATCGAGGAGCTGGAGATCCCGCGCCTGGACGGCTACGGCGTCCTGCGCATCACCGCGTCGTTCGGGGTGGCGGCCCTCCCGCAGAGCGCGATCGACCACCAGGGGCTGATCGCGGCCGCGGACGCCGCCCTCTACCGGGCCAAGCGCGCGGGCAAGAACCGCACCGAGCGAGCCGACCCATTGGCCGCAACCGTCGCTCCCGCCGGGTAGGCTTTCCCCCGCAATGGGGCTGCTGGACAACGCGATCCGCGACCACCTCGAGCTCAAGCGCCAGCACGGGGCCGACCCGACCGAGCTCGCCCGTCTCGAGCGCGAGGCGCTGGGGCCTCCGGTGCGCGAGACGCAGGAGGTCCTCACGGCCGCCGCCCGACCCGCGGCGGGGGCGCCCGCCGGCCCCGACACCACCGCCGAGGAGCCACTCTCGACGCCCGAGGCCGAGCCGGTTGTCGGCGGGCCGAGCGCCGAGCCCGGGGAGCCGACCGTCGCGTTCGACGCCGAGCAGGCGATGGCGGAGGAGGCGAACGGAAGCGCCGGAGTCTCGGCGCCCGCGCCGCCGACGGCCGAGCCGGTGGTCCCCCCTGCGCAACCTCCGGCCTCCCCCTCCGAACCGGCGGCTCCCGCCCCCGACCCGGCCGATCCCACGGCAGCCGACCCCGCGACCGCCGAACCGGCCGCGCCCGCGCCCGCCGAATCGACCCCCCCGGAGCCTGCCGCCCCCCCGTCCGCGGACGAGCCGCCCGCGCCCGGAACGGCGGAGGGCGAGGAGGGCGAGGACGTACTCGAGGAAACGCCCGACTTCCTTCAGGAGACGCCGGAGCACGACCGCCTCTGGTTCGAGCAGAGGCCGCCTCGCGACTTCGACTTCGACGATTGAGCCGGCCGCACCGGTTCGCGCTGCTCGACGTCTTCACGGATCGTCCGCTCACCGGAAACGGCCTGGCGGTGGTTCACGACGCCGATGGCATCGACGACGAGGCCATGCTCGGGTTCGCCCGTGAGATGCGGCTGTCCGAGACGACGTTCGTGCAGTCGGCCGACCGGGACGGAGCGGACTACCGCAACCGCATCTGGGACCTTCGCCGCGAGCTCCCCTTCGCTGGGCATCCCTCGCTGGGCACCGCGGTGGCGGTGGCTCGCGCTCGGGGCGAGCGCGAGGCCCGCTACGTGCAGCAGACGCCGGCCGGGCTGCAACCGGTGGACGTGCGACTGGACGGGGAGTCGGCCTACGCGTCGATGCTCCAGGAGGCGGCGGAGTTCGGGCCGCTGCTGGAGCCGCGCGAAGCCCTCGCCCCCGTCGGCCTCGGCGTCGACGCGGCGGTTGCCGAGCTGCCGCCCCAGGTCGTCTCCACCGGGGTGCCGCAGGTCCTGGTGCCGGTTCGCGGGCCAACCGCGCTGAGCGCCGCACGCCCGGACTGGCGGGCTGCCGCCGCTCTGCTCGACCGCCACGGCGCGATCGTTCTCTACCTGGCCGCCTGCGACCCGGCTGCGGGCCGCGCCCGGGCCCGGGCATTCACCCACAGCGCCGAGATGGGGGAGGACCCCGCTACCGGCTCGGCCGCCGGGCCGCTGTGCGCCTATCTACACGCCCGCGCCGGCGCCGAGCGTCTGGAGATCGACCAGGGCCTCGAGATGGGGCGTCCGAGCCGCCTGGAATGCGCGATGGAGTCGGGACGGGTGCGGGTGGGCGGAGGGGTGGTCGTCCTGGGCGAGGGCAGCGTCTTCCTGTGAGCCGAATGGACCCCTGTTCGTAAGCGCCGGCGCCGGCTCAAGCTCCGGGCCCGATGAGGCCGATGTGGCTGGCGTCGGCACGGACGCCGGCCGAGCATGCGTGGCACCGGCCTCGGACGGCCGGCGCCCGCGATGGGAGCGCTCCGAGAGGAGCGCTCCCATGCTCGTTACACGTAACCGCGGGTACGGGCCGCCTCGAGCACGCGCTCGATGCCCAGCTCGTAGGCGGCCAGGCGCAGCGGCACCCCGTCCTGCTTGCGCGCGAGGGTCTCGCGGTAGGCGCGGCGCATCACCGTCCCCAGCTTGTCGTTGACCTCTCGCTCGTCCCAGCGGAAGTGCTGGAGGTTCTGCACCCACTCGAAGTAGGAGACGACCACGCCGCCCGCGTTGGCCATCACGTCGGGGACGACGTAGACGCCCTTGTCGTCGAGGATCTCGTCCGCCTTGGGCGTCGTGGGGCTGTTGGCGCCCTCGATGATCATCTTGCACGCGAGCCGGTCCGCGTTGTCGGCGTGGATCATCCCCCCGAGCGCGGCGGGGATGAATACGTCGCACTCGATCGCCAGAAGGTCGTCGGGCGAGATCTTTTCGGCGTGCTCGAACTCCGGCACCGCCCCGCCTTCGGCGACGTGTTCGGCGAGCGCGTCGGCGTCGATCCCGGCGTCGTTGCGGATCGCTCCCATCTGGTCGGAGGCGCCCACCAGGGTGGCCCCCAGCTGCTGCAAGATCCGGGCTGCCCAGGACCCCACGTTCCCGTAGCCCTGCACGACGAAGCGCGTCTCGGCCGGGGTCAGCCCCAGCGCGGGTGCCGCCTCACGGTACAGGTAGACGAGGCCGCGGCCAGTGGCCGCCTCTCGCCCGTAGGAGCCTTCGAGCGCGATTGGCTTGCCGGTCACGACCGCCGGCGTGTGGCCGTGTAGCTTCCCGTACTCGTCCATCATCCAGGCCATCACCTGGGCATTGGTACTCACGTCGGGAGCGGGGATGTCCCGGGTAGGACCGAGCACCTTCTCGATCTTGTCCATGAACGAGCGGGTGATCGCCTGCACCTCCGAGCGCTCGAGCTCATTCACAGCGCAGTCGACCCCGCCCTTGGCGCCGCCGAACGGGACTCCCACGATGGCCGTCTTCCAGGTCATCAACGAGGCCAGGGCGCGGATCTCGTCGAGGTCCACCTCGGGATGGAAGCGCACGCCGCCCTTGTACGGACCCCGCGCCCCGTTGTGCTGGACGCGGTACCCGGAGAAGACGTGGATCTTGCCGTCCGACAGCCTCACCGGGATCTGCACCCGCACTTCGCGGTAGGACGACCTCAGGACAGCCCGAAGGTCCTCGGGTATACCGAGCCGCTCGGCCGCCGCGTCGAAGTAATGGTCGACGATCTCGAAGTTGGAGATCTCGGCCCGGCTGGCCTTCGGGGGCCGCGGCTGCCCGTCCCGCTGATCCCGCGACGCGGAGCGCTGCGAATCGGCGTCCTCGGCGGAGGCGTCGGTTTCCGCAACGCGTGGGCCGTCGTCCGCCATATCGCTCTCGTCTCGCCTCCTGGCCTCGGGGGCAGGTCCTACCCGCCTTCCGGCGCGGTGAAGCGGCGACGCGGCCGCGCCGCCACGGGCGGGCTCAGCTGGACTCCTTCCCGCCCCTCTTTTCCCCCTTGCGCTGGCTGCTCTTGGGGGCCTTGGCGACCCGGGCGGCCCGCTGCTTGCTCATACCGCGCTTGCGCAGCCCTCGTACTGCTTGTCGTCCTTCAGGCTGGGGCCGTGATCCTCTGCCATGCGGTTCACCTCGTGTCCAAGCCTGCCCGCCCTCCGGTCGTTCTAATCGGGGTCGAGCCCGCGCACCAGATCGTCCACGCGCGCGATGATCTCGTCGCGGATGGACCGCACCTCCTCGATCGGGCGACCACCGGGATCGGGCAGATCCCAGTCGAGGTAGCGCTTGCCCGGAACGTAAGGGCACTGGTCGCCACAGCCCATCGTGACCACCAGGTCCGCCCACTCGGCCTGCTCGTAGGTCAGCCTCCGGGGGCCTCGGTCCGCGAGGTCGATCCCGACCTCACGCATCACCTCGACGACCTGCGAATGGACGCGGTCGGCCGGCGTGGTGCCGGCCGAAGCGGCCTGATGCCGCCCGCCGGCCGCCCGCTCGAACAGCGCCTGGCTCATCTGCGAGCGACCGGCGTTGTGCAGACAAACGAAGAGGACGCGGGCCATCGGGATCCCCTCATCATGGTGGCATCGCCACGCCCTAGACTCGTACGCTAGGGGCCATAGCTCAGTTGGGAGAGCGTCTGGTTTGCAACCAGAAGGGCGCCGGTTCGAGTCCGGCTGGCTCCATCCCGTCGCGCCAGGCCGATGCGCCTTCGCTCACGCTTGGACTAGACCCTGCGGTTGCGCCCCGGACCTCCCACGACGACGTTGAAGCCCGGGCCCCCCGACAGCAGGTCGTTCCCCAGTCCTCCGAACAAGCGGTCGTTGCCGAAGCCGCCGTACAGCCGATCGTCACCCAATCCGCCGTAGAGGCCGTCGCTCCCTAGGCCGCCGAGCAGCTTGTCGTTGCCCGCACCGCCATAGAGCCGGTCGTTGCCCCCGCCGCTGACCCGGGGGCTGCCGACGATGACGGGGAGCCGTACGTTTCTGGCCCGCCCGATAAAGAAGTCGTCGGGACCCGAGCCCCCGTAGTAGACGTCGTTGCCGGGACCGGGGAAGAAGTGGTTGGTGTCGTTGCCGGCACGGAGAGTGTCGTTGCCCGGGCCGTCGAATAGGTAGGTGGCAGTGATCCGCCCTGCGGGGTCGCTGATCACGCCATGGTCGTCCAGGTCGCCGAGACCGACGTAGAGCCTCTCGGACTGCGTGGGATCCAGCGCACACGTCACCGTGTGGATCGGATCTCCGGGGGGGCGCGTGCAGTGCTTTGGCGGCCCGAACGCGGTGGTCTGGTTGCGATAGCGGCGAATCGCCAAGCGGGCCGTGTCGTGGATCGTCACGGAGTTGCTGGCGTAGGTGATCGTCACTGAGTTCCTCTCCCCAGGGTCACCCCCGTACTCCGTCGAGTCCGGCGCGCTGTAGACCGCGCTGGCCTGCGCCGCCGGGGCACCCAGCGCGACTGCCATGGCCGTCACCGCGAGAACAGCGCACCCGCGAAGCGCCGAGCGCCCGCGACGCCCCATGCCCCCCGACAACGCGAACCGCTCGTATGTCATAGCTCCTCCGAAACGATTGCTCTTCAGAGTTGGTGGCCGCCGTATGGGCGCAGCCTAATACGTGGGACAAGAGGCCGGCAACCGCCGGTCCGAGACGGGCTCGGCAAGATTCGAACCTAGATCACACCGCAATACGCGAGCCCGCGATTCGCGTCTCGTCCGGGTTCGTCCAACGCCCGGTTTGCTCCATCGCCAAAGAACCCCGGCACTGGCAGGATTTCTTCGTATCGGATCATCCGGCAATGTGGCCGCGCTGCCACCCCGGGTCTCTGTGCTGCCAGACGCCAACCCAGATCTGTGACCCCAGACACGCGGACTTGGTCAACGCGCAGCCGTGCGCCATCGACTACCAAGCGCCTCATGACGCGAACGGCCGGCTGCTGGTGCGAAAACGGGAAACCCCCTTGTCGTCGAAGACGCTAAGCGCGATTGTGAAGCGTCCAGTGATCGCCGGCAGTGGAACCCAGAAACTTGGCGCGAAGTCCTCGCAGCCCGAGGCGTGTGAGATCACGGTGTTGGCCATCCGTTGAAAGTCCCACAGGTAGGGCAGCTTCGGCGGTTGCTTGGTGTCGAACATCGACCAGAAGATCCGGGCGGGATGATCGGAGAAGCCACACAGCGTCACTCGGTAGCTGATGACCACACCGAGAGGATGTTTCTTGCCATCCGCCGCCAGGCTTGACTTGGTGTTCTGGAGAACCTTTAGCTCCTCGCGGATGAGGGCGAGCTTCTTGGCTTCCTCCACGGTCGGATTGCCGCTTGGGGACTGGTTGGCGGGTGCCTGAGCTGTCGTGGATGGGACACCCGAGTGAGAGGAAAGCGCACGAACGGTTTGTGGACGTATGCCGGCGCCCAGGGCACAGCTCTGGCTGGTCAGCTGTTGTGCGCATACCCGTCCGACAATCCAGGTGCTGGCGACCTGCCGAGTGAGCTTCGTCTGCTTCCTCCGGAGTTCGCCCGCGCTTTTACGCAGATCGCTCGCCGGCACGACATAGACAACCCCTTGACAGTGCGGCGCACCGCGAACCGGTGCGGGGGCGCTCGAGGTGGTCGACGTGGCGGTCGCCTGGGATCGTGCGCTCGTATCCTCAACGCACAGGCGCCCATTGGGGCTCGGGGCCGCCACGCCACGAGAGATGAGCGTCGTCGTAGGGGGCTGCGTCGCTGTCTGGCTCTGCGCCGACGGGGAGGCTGAGCTGCCCTCAGTTCCCGTCCCCGGTTGCTGTTCCTGTGTTGAGGAGGGCGGTGTGCCCGCACCCGAAGACGGCGCCGCCTCGCCCTGACCCGAAGGCGAGGGCGTCTCACTTTGGGCAGACAAAGCCGAGTCCGCAACGACTACGTTGGCTGCAAGCGCGGGGGTGGCGACCGCTGTGCTCCCCATCCCCTGCCCGGGGGCTTGGGCGGTAACCACCGTCTCCTGAGCGGTGAAGGCGTCGAGCGGAACCCCAACGCGGATGTCGAGCGCCTCAAGAGCCGCGCGCAGATTGGCTGGAGAAGATGAATGGGGCAGCAGGCCTCGCACCCCAGCCACGGCGCCGGTGATGACTACGACACCGCCGGCGACGGCAAGCACCTTCTTTCCCGCGGTGTCCAGCCGACTCCAAAATGAACGACGAGGCGTGGGAGCTTCGCGGCCAGATTCGCTATCGCTCATTCGCCAGTCCTCCCGCCGACAGGTAGCACACGTGGCGACGCGCGGTCAAGCGGAACCGACGTTACAGGTGCCCGTCTCCTCCCTCTCTAGCCCATGAGGCTGCGATAGTCGCAAGTAAGCATTCTCCTCCGGGCGCATAGGGTCAGATCCCGAAAGACCCGGACTTCGGCGGGTCGTCCAACGCCCGGTCTGGACCGCTAGCCAGGTCGCGTGAGTTGCAGCCGCAAACCCGACGTTCGACCCGGTGTTGCATCGAAACGTCACCCGAAGTAGGCGTGGAAGCGAAAGGGCGCGTTTCCGTAGCCGGGTACCTCGCTGGTCCATGTCCGGGCTGGCTCAAAGAACGACCGGGGAAAATAGAGGTGGCGCTCCCGCTTCGATCCGCTGGTCTGCCGCATCGCCGCGGACTCCTCCTGGGCCGCAAGGTCGGGAATGTCCATCACTAGCGCCACCGGTGCCGCGCGCAGAAATGCTTCGATGGCCCGTCGTGCGTAGCCGTAGTCTGGAAAATACTGGAAGACGCTATGGCAAAGGAGCGCGTCAGCCTCAAACGGAATGTCGATCGCCTCGGCGACCGCGAAGGTCGCCTCGGGGATTGCCGCCTTGGCATGCTCAATCAAAGCCGCTGAATAATCGATCCCCAAAAGCTCCAATCCGTCGTCCCTAAGGCACCAGAGAAGTGCGCCTGCCCCGCAGCCGACCTCGAGGAGACTCATCCCAGGCCGTAGCGCAAGCTCCGTGCGGACGACATTGACTACAGCCGCGCACCCCTCCGCGGGAAGGGCTCCAGCGCCGACGTCGAAGCCGTCCATGGCCAGGAGAGTTTCCAGGTCGTAACCATCGCGTACTGGCGGCGAGCCCTTCCGCTCCCAGACTTGCCGCCAGGGGTACATCCCACCCATCACGTTGGCCCAACTCCGCCTCGAGGTGCCGGTGATAAATCCAAGACGGTCCCGTTCGGCGACATTTCCGGCCTCGCCCGAGCCTCCCTCGAAGCGACCGGGTGTGCCAGTCCGTCTGAGCCGACGTTCGTAATCGTAGAGGGCGACTCGACGCTGCGAGAAGTCCTCCCGCGCGCCCTCATGAGGAGGGGCTCTCCGCCAGCGCGGCTGCAAGTGGGCGCGCGCTCGAGCTGGCCAGGCCGATTGGGCCCGACCTACTGGTCGTCGACGTCGGTCTCCCTGACGCCGACAGACGCGACCGCGAAACGGCAGCCTGGGAGACGCGTCTCCCGGCGGTTCGTGCAACGCCCGGTTGGGGCCACTATCGCCGCCCCGCGCAGACCCAGTTGGAGGCCCCGAGGCCGCCGTTCCAGAGCTGCCGCGCGATGCGGTCCTGCTCGGACTTGGGGGCGAGGTGGGCGGCAGGTCCCCGGCCGCCGGCGCCACGCCAGGTGGAGGGGATGATCTGGTAGTAGCCCGAGGCGCCGACCTGGTTGGGCCCCGTGTTGCGACCGCCGGACTCGCAGCTGACGATGCCCCAGGGGATCGCCCAGCCACCGGAAGCGCCGAGCGACCCCGCGTCCGCGTACTGCGCCTCGAGACTCGCCAGGCGGCGCTCGAGACGGGCGCGGGTGGCCGCCGTGGTGCGGAGCGCGGACTGGGCATCCGCGCGCGCCCGGCTGTATCCGGCCACCCTGCGGCCGAGCTCCAGCCGCGTGCTGACCACCTCGTTGCGCTGGTCGAGGATCGCGTCGGTGATGCGCTGCTGGCGCGCTTCGAGCACCGCGAGCCGATCGGCCGAGCGCTGGACGGCGTCGCGGGCGGCTCTGACCCCGATGATGACAACCTGGTCCTGCTGGTTGATGCGGCGCAGGAACTCGCCCCGCTCCAGCAGGTCGATCCAACCGCGGGAGGTGAGGACCACCGTGACCAGGTCCGGCCTTCCCCCCTGGTACATCTGGATAAGCCGCCGGGCGAGCACGCGCCGGGAGTAAGCGAGCCGGGCGCGCAGGGCGGCGAGGCGGGCTCGCTCCAGGCGCAGCGCCTGCTGGACCCGCGCGAGCTGCGCCTCTTGGACTCGCAGGCTCGCCTGAAGCACGTCCTCCCTGCGTCGCAGGACGGCGATGTCGCCGCCCAGGCGGCCGATCAGGTTGGAGAAACCGGCGACGCGACCGGCCAGCGCACGCTCGCGGGACTGCTGGGTCTCCAGCCGCGCCCGAGTGGACTCCACGCGGGAGGCCACCGCCTGGCCCGGATATGCCGCGGCGACGAGGCACGCAGCCAGCGCGGCCGCCGCAGCGGCCCTCGAGGCGGCGGCGAAGCGGCCGGGACCTGGGGGGCTGGACCGGATCTGGATCATTCGGCTGGGCGCCGGCGGCTGAGCTGACGGGCTCTCGCGTCCGCGCGCGGTGGCGCGGCAGGCGCCGCTCGCTCCGGGAACGCCCTGCGTTCCCCCGCGTCCCCGCGTGACGGGGAGATCGGCGGCGGCGACGCTAACACAGCGCCCGCGGATTGCTCGAACCCCGCGCGGAGTTATGGCGACCAGCGTTCGCCGACCGGCTCACGTTCTCGACGCCGGTCCGGGCGCCGGTGGCGGCCCCGGCGCGGCTATGGTGCCATCGGGCGGCAGCCGGTTCGCCGCCCGATCCACGATTCACCCGACCGAACGGAGCGCAGATGAGCCTGCCCAGCCCGCAGTCCGAGGACACCGTGGTGATCACCGGCGCCTCCGCCGGGATCGGGACCGAGCTCGCCCGTCAGCTCGCGTCGCGGGGCCACAACGTCACGCTGGTCGCCCGCCGCGAGGACCGCCTGACCGAGCTGGCCGAGGAGCTGCGGCTGTCCAACGGGGTGGTCGCCGACATCCATCCCTGCGACCTGGGCGACGACACCGCCCGGGCGCGGCTGATCGAGACGGTGAAGGGTGGCGAACGGCAGGTGGCCGCGCTGTGCAACAACGCCGGCTACGGCTCGTTTGGGGCGTTCCACGAGCTCGAGCTGGGGGGAGAGGTCCGGATGGTGCGCCTCAACGTCCTCGCTCTGCACGAGCTGACCGGCAGCTTTCTCCCGCCAATGGTGGAGCGCGGCTCGGGCGCAGTCCTCAACGTCGCCTCGGTGGCGGCCTTCCAGCCGCTTCCCCACAACGCCACCTACGCGGCCACCAAGGCGTTCGTGCACTCCTTCTCGGAGGCGATCTCGGCCGAGCTGCACGGCACCGGCGTATCGGTCACCTCGCTGTGCCCGGGGCCGGTCGAGACCGAGTTCGGCGAGGTGGCCGGAATCGGAGAGCTCGAGTCCCGGATCCCGGAGTTCATCGCCCAGTCGGCCGCCGACGTCGCCCGTTCGGGCATCGAGGCGATGGTCAAGGGCAAGCGCTCGGTGTTCCCCGGCATGGCGCCGAGGGTGGCCGCGTTCAGCGGGCGGTTCGCCCCGCGCTCCGCGCTGCTGCCGGTGGCCGCGCGCGTCACCGACCGCGCGCTACGCGGTCGGCGGTAGAACCGGCGGCCGGGGGCGCGATCCGCGCCCGGCCGCCGGCTCGTGAAGCGTCGCCCTAGACCGGAGCGCCGCCGTTCGCCGTGCCGCAGACGTTCCCGATCAACCGCACACTGCCCTGACCTGGAGGTGGTAACCCGCGCCCGGCGGGTCGGTGTCGCGAGCCTCGCCGAACCACTGGGTGTTGTTGATGGGACGCGAGGCGGTCAGCACCAGATCAGCCGGTGGCGGCGACCCGGCCGTCACTCCCGTGAGGTAGGCGCCGCCCCCGATGATCCTCTTTCCGCCGGGGCATGTGGCGGTCGTCGCTGCGGTGCCGGTATGAAGCGGGCCCGGTCCGGTATCTGGACCGACGATCGGCGTGACACCCACATACTGGGAGCCGGGCGGCGTATTGGTGATGTTGGCGCATATGGCAGTGGCGGTCACCGACCAAGACACGTTGGTGAAGTCCACCTCGTGGGCCCTGACGCGGAAGCCTGACGCGGCACCCCGCCGGACGGAGTCAAAGGCGAGATCGTTGGTGGCACCGTTCAGATCTCCGCCCCCTCCGATCGCACTCGAGCCTGTGGGACAGGTGGCGACCGACGTCTTGAAGGGGTTCGAGTTGGCCCCGCTCGTGTGCGTGACCAACGAGACGTTCTTGATGAACGGCGCCCCGCCGCCGGGGGGGACGGCTGGGACCTGGGTCGCGCAAAACACCCGCCCGGTGACCAGCCATCTGGAGGCGATAGCGTCGGTCTCGGCACCGCCGTTGAAAGCTCTGAACTGCCCAAAGAAGACCCACAGGTTGTCGAGGCCCAAGTTCCCGAACGGCGAGATCACGGCCCCGCCCGCGCCGAGCGCAAACTTGCCGGGCGGACACGGAACGCTGACCGACTTGACGGTCGTCGAGTTGTTCAGCGAGCTCAGACCGACCGTCTGAAAGTCGCGCAGGTACGCCCCCGCGGGTGCGGCGGCGATCAACGCGACCACGACGGCGCTCACCAGCGCGGTCACGACACGGGTGCGACTCCTCATCCCTCTCACCATGGTCCCCCTCGGTGGATTCGGTTGGAACGTCAGTCCTATCCGGCCCGCGAGGGCCGTGTCAAGTTGCTCAAGTAACACAGTCCCCCGGCCGGCGATTCGGTGCGCCGGCTCAGGCGGCCGTTCGCGCGACCTCGAGCAGCTCGTCGGCCACCCGGTCGGTCGCGCCGGCGTCGCCGCCCAGCAGGCGCCGCGAGAGCTGGCCCCGGCGGAAGTAGAGCGGCGCGTCGTGCTCCCAGGTGGCGCCGATGCCGCCGTGCACCGAGATCAGCTCGCGGGAGGCGAAGTCGAGCGCCTTGCCCGCCGCCACGCGCGCCGCGCTGGCCGCCAGCGCGAACTCCGCGGGAGCGTCCTGGCGAGCCCAGCCGGCGTAGTAGATCAGCGAGCGAGCGTTCTCGGCCAGTCTCAGGACCTCGACCAGCGCGTGCTTGACCGCCTGGTAGGAGCCGATCGGCCGACCGAACGTGAACCGCTCCTTGGCGTAGGTGACCGACATCTCCAACGCCGCCTCGACCGCGCCGAGCGATTCGGCGGCGATGAGCCCCTGGGCGAGATACCACGCCGAGCGCAGCTGGCCCTCGCCGACGTCGAGCCGCTCGCCGTGGACTCCGTCCAGCTCGATATGCCCCAGAGAGCGGGTTGCGTCGTAGCGCATGACGGGCTCGACCTGCGCTGCGTCCTCCACCACCACGGCGGCGGGCGATCCGTCCTGGTCGAGAGCGGCGACCACCAGGACGTCCGCACCGGGCGCGTCGGGCACCCACCAGACGGCGCCGGACAGCCCGCCGGCCGAATCCAGGCTGGGGGCCGGCGAGCGCCGCTGCCCGCGCTGGGCGTCCACCGTCCATTCGGGATCCAGGTGGCTCGGCGGCCGGGCCGGGACGAACGCCGCGCGCGCCTCGCCCTCGGCCAGGCGCTGGAGCCGCTCTTCCTGCCCATCGCCCGCGGCGTCGAGCAGCGCGGTCGCGGGTACGTGGCCGAGCAGCGACGACGAGGCCAGCACCCTTCCGCATTCGGCGACGACCAGCATCGCGTCCAGCGCGCCCAGCCCGGCGCCGCCGTGCGCCTCGCCGACCAGGAGGCCGGGCCAGCCGGCTTCGCGGGCGGTATCCCACAGGTCGAGCCGCTCGCCGCCGTCGAGGGCCGCGCGGGCGGCGGCGACCGTCGGGTGGCGCGAGAGCGCGTCGCGGGCGGCCTCCTGCAGCAGCCGCTGCTCGTCGGAGAGCTCGAAGTTCACTGCTTGGCGCCGGCAGCCCCGGCGCCGGCGGCTACGGTGCCGGTGTAGTCGCGCTCCTTGGCCCGCAGCTCCGAGAACGGGATCCCCTTGTCGAGCCGCGGCTCTGGGGGCAGTCCCAGGACGCGCTCTCCGACCGTGTTGCGCAGGATCTCCTCGGTGCCGCCCGCCGACTTGAGGCCGGGCAGGTACGAGATGAGGTACGACCACTCGCCGTCGGCCAGCGCCTCCGGGCCGAGCACGTCGCCCACCAGGTCGCCCGCCTTGATCGCCGCGTTGACCGCGGTCACCTTTCCGAGGCCCGCCTCGGGTCCGGGGATCTGCCCCCGCTGGATCGCGGTCAGCAGGCGGTAGCCCGTGAAGCGCAGCGCCAGCAGGTCGGTCGAGATCTCACCGAGGCGCTGGCGCACGTTGGGGTCGGCGGCCGCCTCCGTGTCGGAGGCGATCGCCTGCGCGAAGCGGTCGGCCCGGTATCCCATCCCCTCGCTGCCGCCGCCGATCGCCAGGCGCTCGAACATCAGGGTGGTCAGCGCGGTCTTCCAGCCTCCGTCCACCGCTCCGACCGGCGCGTCGGGTGCCAGCGGCACGTCATCGAAGAAGACCTCGTTGAACTCGGCCTCGCCGGTGATCTGTCGCAGGCCGCGGACGGTCACCCCCTCGGCGTCCATCGGGACGATGAATACCGTCAGCCCCTTGTGCTTGGGCACGTTGGGATCGGTCCGCGCCAGCAGCAGCCCGAACGAGGCGATCTGGGCGTTGGTGGTCCACACCTTCTGGCCGGAAAGGCGCCAGCTGCCGTCCTCCTCCCGGCGGGCCCGGGACTGGATGCCGGCGAGATCCGAGCCGGCGGCCGGCTCGGAGAACAGCTGGCACCACACCTCATCGGCGTGGAGCATCGGAGCCAGATAGCGCTGCTTCTGCTCCTCGGTCCCGTGGGCGATGATGGTCGGCCCGAGCATGCCCACGCCGATCGCGTCGAGGATTCCCGGCAGGCCGGCGCGGTTGATCTCCTGGTTGACCACCACCTGCTCGAGCGGTCCCAGGCCCTGGCCGCCGTACTCCTTCGGCCACGTCACACCGACGAAGCCCGCCTCGGCCAGCATGCGCTGCCACGCCCGGTGAGCCGCCACCGCCTCGTCCTGGTCGGCGGTCCGCTTGCGCCCCCGCAGGACCGGCGCCTGATCGCGGTGTTGCTCCAGCCACGAGCGCACCCTGGCGCGGTATTCGCCCTGTTCGGGGGTGTCGTTCAGATCCACGCGGGTTCCTCCTGGCTGGCCGGCCAGCTACTGGCGCCTGCACCCTAGCGCGACCCGGCCGGGCGGACGCCGCGCGAACCGAACGCCCGGAAGGTGGCGCGCCGCCGACGGCTTAGCGCTCAGGCGTAGCGCGCCTCGTCGGCGTAGCGGCCGTCGGTGTCGACCAGCGCGTTGAGCTCGTCGAAAGCGAGCATCCGGTCCACGACCGCCGCGGTGGTCTCGCGATCCCGCAGCTCGCTCAGCACGTCCTGGACCGCGCGGGCGGCGGCGAACAGGGCCGCGAGCGGGCAGACGACCAGCGAGAAGCCGAGCTCTCGAAGCTGCGCGCGCGTGAGGTGCGGCGTGGCGCCGCGCTCGATCATGTTGGCCACCAGCGGCGGCGGCAGTGCCGCGGCGATCCGCTCGAGCTCTTCCAGCGACTGGGGCGCCTCGACGAACAGGGCGTCGGCGCCGGCCTCGCGGTAGGCGAGGCACCGCTCGATCGCCGCCTCGAGGCCGAGCGGCTGGCGGGCGTCGGTTCGCGCCACGACGAACAGGTCGCGCTCGGCCCGGGCGTCGCACGCGGCGCGGATCTTGCCGGCGTGCTCCTCGGTCTCGATCACACGCTTGCCGGCCATGTGACCGCACTTCTTGGGCCAGACCTGGTCCTCGAGGAATACGCCGGCGGCGCCGGCGTCCTGGAAGTCGCGGACCGTCCGCATGACGTTGAGCGGGTTGCCGTAGCCGGTGTCGGCGTCGACGATCACCGGTGCGTTCGACACCCGGCAGACCGACCGTGCCGCCTCGGCCATCTCGCTGCCGGTGAGCAGGCCGAAATCCGGTTCGCCCAGGCGTGCCGCGCTCACCGAGTACCCGGAGATGAACACCACGTCGAAGCCGACCCGGGCCGCGATCCGCGCCGTCAGCGCGTCGTAGACGCCCGGCATCAGCACCGTGTCGGCGGATACGAGCTCCCGGATCCGGTGGGCCGCGGTCATCGGATCGGGGACGCTACCGCCGATCGAGCGCGGCGCAGGCGCAGCGCGCGGAATCCGCGATTGAACAGCCGCATCGCCTGATAGCCGGGGTCCGGGGAGTGCAGCAGGACGACTCCGAGCACGGTGCGGCCCCGACGCACCGTCGCCACCAGGCAGCGGCCGGCGGCGTCCGTGTAGCCCGTCTTCACCCCGGTGGTGCCCCGGTAGTCGGTCCGCAACAGCGGATTGTTGTTGACCAGCCACAGGCGACCGGGCCGCCACACGGTCCGCTTGCGCCGGCCGCGCTTGGCGGTGTGCGGGACCAGCGCGGGCAGCGCGACCACAGAGGTCCGGACGATCCGCGCCAGCCGGCGGCGGACGAGAATCTCCCGGGCCAGCACGGCAAGGTCTCGCGCGCACGACCGGTTGCCGCGGTCCTCGAGCCCGTCGGGCGAGGAGAAGTGGGTGCACCGAAGCCCCAGCCGGTGCGCTTCGGCGTTCATGTCGGCCACGAACCGGGGAACCGTTCCGCCCACGTGTTGCGCGAGCGCGACCGCGGCGTCGTTTCCGGAGGGCAGCAGCAGCCCGTAGAGCAGGGTCTCCAGGCGTACGCTGCGGTGCGGCGGCAGCAGGCCGACCTGCGAACCGGGCTCGTCCAGGGCCTGGCGGGTGATGAGCACCCGCTCGCCGGGACGCGAGCGGTCGGCGACCAGCAGCGCGGTCATCATCTTGGTCAGGCTGGCGATGGGCCGGCGCCGCGCGGGACCCCGGCTCCACAGCACCCGTCCACCGCGCAGCTCGAACAGCAGGCCACTGCGGGGCGGTCGCTTGAAGCCGATGGCGATCCGCACCTCGCCCGGCCGTGCGGCGTAGGGCGCGGGGCGCGCCGGCACGGCGTGAGCCCCCGGCGCTGCGGCGACCAGGCGATCGCCGGGAGCGTCGTCGGTCTCGCTGGCCCGGACGAGAAATCCACCCAGCGCCATCAGAGCCGCCAGCACCAGCAGCGCCAGGCGAACCGGGGCCGATGAGGACGTCACTCGTCGGGAGGATGAAGCAGGGCGCCGACGATTCCGAACATGAACAGGCTCAGCACCACGAGCGATAGTACGACCAGCACGTCGATCCCGTGTTGCAACAGGACCCGGAGGGTCAGGGCCGCCAGCGCCACCGTGAACAAGAGCGCCACCCCGAGCACCAGCGACCGGAGGTTCATCAGTAGACCGGGAACCGCGGCGGGACCTCCTTGCGCCGAGTCGCGAACGCCCGGATGAGGAGCAGCCCGAAGAGGAACCCGCCGATGTGCGCCCAGTACGCGACCCCCGCTCCCCCGCCGAGCGGATCGCTCAGCTCGGCCGCGCCGAAGTAGATCTGCTGCAGGAACCAGAGCCCGAGCATGACCATGGCGGGCAGCTCGATCAGGGTGAAGAAGAAGATGATGAACACCACCGTCAGGACCCTGGCGCGCGGGAACAGGAGTATGTAGCCACCCAGGACCGCCGCCACCGCACCCGACGCCCCAATCGTCGGCGCGGTCGAGCCGGGCGAGAACACCACCTGGCCGGCCAGGGCGGCCAGGCCGCCTAGGAGGTAGTAGCCGACGAATCGCGGCCGTCCCATGGAGTCCTCGACGTTGTTGCCGAAGATCCACAGGAACAGCATGTTGCCGATGATGTGGAGGAAGCCACCATGCATGAACATCGAGGTGAAGGCGGTGAGCCAGGTGGGCGTCGGGTCCGGGGCGGACCGCACCGTCTCCGGGCCGGCATCTGTCTGCACGACCTGGCCCTCGCATGCGACGCGACCGTGCCGAGTCGGACTCGCCGGTGGGATCACGCGGCCGTGCTCCAGGGCGACAGCGAGGGAGCAGTGCCGCCCGGGATGGGTCAGCTCGTAGGGGATAGCCCCGTACTCGACCACCGTCCGGTCGCTGACGCTGGAGAACCCGGTCGGGTGCTGGAAGAACAGGAACACCGCGACGTTGATCACGATCAGCGCCAGGGTGACCACCGGGAAGCGATCGGTCGGGATGTTGTCCTTGAGCGGGAACACGCGACGGAGGCCGCGCCAGCTTGCCAGATGCGCCCGGCGCTCCGGCGCAACCGCGGGTCGTGCCCCGCCTAACCGGGCTTGCGCTGCGCCCGGCGCTCGCCGCGGGTCATGTCGCAGGCTCCGGCCGGGTCTCCGCCTGCAGGCGCCGGGCCTCGATCGCCGGGCAGCGGTCCATGACCACGGTCAGCCCTGCCGCTCGCGCCCGCTCGGCCGCCTCCTCGTCGATCACGCCGAGCTGCATCCACACCGCCGCTGCGCCGACCTCGATCGCCTCGTCGACGTGCGGGCCGGCCTGGTCGGCTCGCCGGAAGATGTCGACCACGTCGATCGGCTCCGGGACGTCGGCGAGGCTCGGATAGCAGCACTCGCCGAGTATCTCGTCCGCGGCGGGGTTCACCGGCACCATGCGGTTGCCGCGCTGCAGGAGCAGGCGGGCGATGCGGTGGCTGTCGCGTCCGGGATCCGGTGAGCAGCCGACGACCGCCCAGGTTCGAGGAGACGCCAGGAGCGAGCCGATCTCCGCGTCGATCGCGTGGGTGGCCATGCCCTCCGGGATCAGGACGCTGCCGGGGCCAGCGGACCGGCGCCGGCGCGCTCGTGCGGCACGTGCTCGTCGGCGTGGTACGAGGACCGCACCAGCGGCCCGGCGGCGACGCTCCCGAAACCGAGCCGGCGGGCCGCCTGCGCCAGCGCGGTGAACTCGTCCGGGTGCCAGTAGCGAACCACCGGCAGATGGTGCTCGGTGGGACGCAGGTACTGGCCGACGGTCAGCACCTGCACGCCGTGATCGCGCAGAGCCGCGAACGCCTCGACGAGCTCCTCGTGGGTCTCGCCCAGACCCACCATCAGACCCGACTTGGTGACCAGCTCGTCCCCGCCCATCTCCTTGGCGTTGCGCAGCACGCGACAGGAGCGCAGGAAGTCCGAGCCCCGCCGGGCGATCGGGTAGAGGCGCGGCACCACCTCAACGTTGTGATTGAAGACGTCCGGGCGCTCGGCGATCACCTTGGCCAGCGGCATCTCGACCCCGCGGAAGTCGGGTGTGAGCACCTCCACCCTGCAGCCGGGCGCCTGGCGGCGGATCTGGCGGATCACCCCGACGAACGCCGACGCTCCGTAGTCGGGCAGGTCGTCGCGGTCGACGCTGGTGATCACGGCATGGCGAAGTCCCATGCGGGCGACCGACCTTGCCACGCGGGCCGGCTCGAGCGGGTCGTTCCACGTCGGCCTCCCGGTCTTGACGTTGCAGAACCCGCAGCGCCGGGTGCAGGTGTCGCCCAGGATCATGAAGGTGGCGGTCCCGCGCTCCCAGCACTCGCCGACGTTCGGGCAGGCCGCCTCCTGGCAGACGGTATGCAGGCTCTGGTCCTCGATCATCCGATGAAGCGCGCGGTAGCGAGAACCGCCCGGCGCCGGGACCTTCAGCCACGGCGGCTTGCGTTCGCGCAGGGTGCGCACGTCGCTGCCCAGGACGCGCAGGACGTCCATCCCGCCGGGGTTGGCGCGTGAGCGGGTGCGGTGGGTGCGCGGCGGGGTCATGGCGCCAAGGCTACCCCCGCCGGTTCCAGCTGCGCGGACGCCACCGCGCGGGGCTGGCGCGCGAACGCCTCGGCGAAGCGGCGCGCCATCAGCTCGCGGAAGCCGGCCAGGATCCCCGGCCCGCCCGCGGCGATCTCGCGCGCGACCGAGGTCATCCGCACTCCGTCTAGCCCGCACGGAACGACCCATTCGAACGGCTGCAGGTCGTTCTCGACGTTGATCGCGAAGCCGTGCGTGGTGACACCGCGTGAAACGTGGACCCCGATCGAGCCGATCTTGCGCTCGCCCGCCCACACCCCGGTCAGGCCCTCGCGAGGGCCGGCCCGGACGCCCGCGTCGGCCAGCGCCGCCACGATCGCCGCCTCCATCGTGCGCAGGTAGGCGACCACGTCGGAGATGCGCATGATCGGGTAGCCCACGAGCTGCCCCGGCCCGTGGTAGGTGAGCTTCCCGCCCCGGTCGGTGGCGACTATGTCGATTCCCTGGGCCCGGTACCAGTCCTCGCCCATCGGGAGCTCGCCGGGCTCCGAGCGCCGGCCACGGGTGTAGACGGGCGGGTGCTCGAGGAGCAGCAGGACGTCGGGCAGCTCCGAGGCCTGGCGCGCGTCACGCACACGCTCCTGGAGGCGCAGCGCCGCGTGGTAGTCGACCACGCCCAGGTGACACACCCAGAGCTGCCTCTCGTGATCGCCCATCGCACCGAAGATACTCCGCTGCCGATGGAGCGCGTGTGGATCTCGCGCCTGCGCTGGCGGATGCGTGGCGCCTGGATGTGGCCGGCGTTCGGCGTCCTCACGCTCCTGGACGGGCTCCTCCTCCACGCGCGTCCGATATCCGGTGACGCAACCGGCGTGGTTGCCGCGCTGCTGCTGGCGTCGTTCTTCAATCTGGTCGCGGTGGCGGTGGGGGCTCCGCTCGCCGGCGCGCTGCTGCGGCGCCGCCGGCGGGACCTCCCGCGGGTGGTGGCGCAGGACTACGCGGGCACCGCGCTGCTGGTGGCGGTCACCGCCGGCCTGGTGGTGGGCGGCGCCGCCCACCGGCCGGCGGTCCTGGAGGAGCGCAGCGATCTTCGCGCCCAGGCCGCGGCGGCGCACGCCTACCTGATGCGGGAGGCGCCGCCGGTGTATCGCGCTCACCTCGGGCGCGCCGACACCCGCCGGGTGGAGCGCGACCTGTACCGGACCTGCGTGCCCGGGGACGACCCCAGGCGCGCGCTCTGCGTGTTCGTGGACACCGCGCGCTCGCCGCCGCGGGTTCGGCCCGACCCGAACCGCGAGACCAACGAGAGCTTCGCCGGGCACCGGAGCCCGGGGCCCGGCGGCTAGCCCTACAGCTCGAGAGCCGCCGGATGCTCGAGCAGCTCGCGGATGCGAGCCAGGAACTCGGCGGCGTCGGCCCCGTAGAGGATCCGATGGTCGCAGGCGAGGGTGACCCGCATGAGGTGGCGGGCGATGAGTCCTCCGTTGCGGACCACCGCCCGCGGCTCCACCGCGCCGACCGACAGGATGGCCGCCTGCGGCGGGTTGATCACCGCGGTGAAGCTCGTGATCCCGTACATGCCGAGGTTGGAGACGGTGAAGGTGCCGCCCGAGACCTCGGGCGGGGTGATGTTGCCCTCGCGCACCTTCTCGGCCAGCGCGCGAGTCTCGCGAGCGATCTCACCGAGTCCCTTGCGGTCGGCGTCGAACACCGTCGGGACCACCAGAGAATCGTGGGCCGCCACCGCCACCCCGACATTGACCCGGGAGTGCAGCTCGAAGCGGCCGTCGCGGTAGGAGCCGTTGGCGCGCGGGAACTCGCGCAGCGCGAGCGCGCACGCCTTGACGATCATGTCGTTGAGCGAGGGGACAGGCTGCTGTGACGCCACCGCCCGCATCTGGGCGCGGGCCTCGAGCGCCGCCTCCATGTCGATTTCGGCCTCGAGCGTGAAGTCGGGCACGGTCGCGCGTGACTCCGCCATGCGGCGGGCGATCGTCTGCTGGCTGCGCGAGAGCTCGCGAACCTCGGCCTCGCCCTTCGCGGTGGCCGCCGCGGGCTGATCAGCCGCTGCGGGGGCCGGCTCCGACGGGGCCGCGGCATCCCCTGCGGCCGCCGACTCGACATCCGCCTTGAGGATCCGCCCGCCCGGGCCCGACCCCGTCAGCCGGCTCAGCTCGACGCCCCGGTCATGCGCGATCCGGCGTGCCACCGGCGACGCCTTCACCCGTTCGCCGCCATCGCCGGAGCTCGGAGGCGCACCCCGCTCGGGCGCGGCCGCCGGCTTGTCGGGCGGCGGCGCATCCTGCTCGGTGGCGGCACTCCCTGCGTCCCGGGGACGGCTCTGGACCCCGGCGGGCGCCGCCTCCGCGCGCCCCTCCGGGGCACCGCGCTCGTCCTGGGGTGGGGCGCCGTTGCCCGACGGCTTGCCGATGCGGGCGATCACCTCGCCGATGGGAAGCGTCTGGCCCTCGCCGGCCACGATCGCCAGCACGCCGTCCTGATCGGCCTCGTACGTCATGGTGGCCTTGTCGGTCTCGATCTCGACCAGCTCGTCACCGCGGCGCACCTGGTCGCCCTCGGCCTTCAGCCACCGCAGGATGGTGCCCTCCTCCATCGAGTCCGACAGGCGGGGCATGACGACGTCGGACATGGTTGCGAGCGTACACAAGCGCCAGGCCGGCCCTTCGCTCGCGCGCGGTCGGCGGTTGACCGCACGCCGGTGCGGGCAGTAGCGTCGAGGCCGTGAACTGGTCGCGCCGGCTGGTCGGACCGCTTGTCACGGTGACGGCCGCGCTCGCGCTGGCGGGTCCCGCCTGGGCGGCCGGCGGCGTCTCGATGGAGGAGTCCAGATCGCTGACCGGCGGGGTGACGGGTTTCTTCTTCTTCTCCGCCAATACCGCCGAACGCAACTCGGTGTTGATCCGGTTCAATCCCGACAACCAGGTCCTGGTGCGCGACAGCGCGGGGCTCGAGCCGAGCGGCAGGTGCCGCTACCCCAATCCGCTCGACCACACATTGGTCAACTGCAGCGGGACGCCCGGGGTCCACTATGAAACCGCGCAGATCGTGCTCGGGGCCGGCAACGACAGGCTGGTGGTCCAGGCAGCCCCTGGACTTAGGCCCAGAACCAGCATCTCGGCCGGACCGGGCAACGACGTCGTGTTCGGAGGCCCGGGAGTCGACATGATCTTGGGCGACGGAGGAGCGGACCGGCTGCGCGGCGGGGGAGGATCGGACGTCGTCATCGGCGAGGCGGGCAACGACCGCCTCTACGGCGGTCCGGGCAACGACCGGCTCGACGGCAACTTCGGAAACGACATCCTGTTCGGCGGGACCGGCAACGACTTCCTGCTGGGCGGCCCCGGCAACGACGTCCTGCTCACCGGCCCGGGCCACGACAGCTGGGTGGGCGGGGACGGCATCAACTTCGTGGACGGGCGCCGAGAGCGGTAGGACGATCGCCCGGCCCGCGATGGCCGGCCCGGCCATGTCACGCCGTGCGGTCGCGGGGCCAGGCTGCCGGCTCAGAGGTCGCCGAAGGTGGCACGCACGGCGTCGACCACCTGCGGCTCGTGAGGGTAGGCGATGTCCTCGAGCGGCTTGGAGTAGGGCATCGGGAGATCGGCTCCCGTCACCCGGGCCACCGGGGCGTCGAGGTGATCGAATGCCTGCTCCTGTACCAGCGCCGCCAGGTTGGCCCCGACGCCGCCGTGCGGCCAGCCCTCCTCGACCACCACGCAGCGGTTGGTCTTGCGCACCGATTCCAGGATGGTGTCCAGGTCGAGCGGCCGCAGCGTCCGCGGGTCGATCACCTCCGCCTGCAGGCCGTGCTGATCGGCCAGCACGTCCGCCGCCCGCTCGGCGGTGATCGCCATGCGCGAGATCCCCACGATGGTGACGTCGGAGCCCTCGCGGCGGACGGCGGCCTCGCCGAAGCGCATCACGTGGTCCGCGCCGTCGGCGACCTCCCCGCGCTGGCCGTAGAGGTACTCGTGCTCGATGAAGATCACCGGGTTGTCATCTCGGATGGCCGCCTTGAGCAGCCCCTTGGCGTCGGCGGCGGTGGACGGGACGGCGACCAGCAGCCCGGGGACCTGGAGGTACATCGCCTCCAGGCAGTGTGAGTGGGTCGGCCCGAGCTGGTGCCCGGCCCCCTGTGGCATGCGCACCACCAGCGGGACCTTGACCTGGCCGCCGAACATGTAGCGGATGTGGGCGGCGTGGTTGATGACCTGGTCCATCGCCAGTAGCGAGAAGTTGATCGTCATCAGCTCCACCACCGGACGCAGGCCCGCCATCGCGGCTCCGACCCCCGTCCCCACGATCGTGTTCTCCGAGATCGGGGTGTCGCGCACGCGCTTCTCCCCGAACTCGTCCAGCAGCCCGGCCGTGACCTTGAACGCCCCCTGAAAGACCCCGATGTCCTCGCCCATCAGGAACACGGCGTCGTCGCGCCGCATCTCCTCGCGCAGCGCCTGGTTGAGCGCCTCCCGGTAGCGCATGACCGCCATCAGCCCTCGTCCTCCTGCGCCCGGTCGGCGGGACGCGGCTCGGCCTCCTCCGCGCTGTCGGCCCGGGCCGCGGCCCGGCGGTAGCGCTCCATGTCATGAACGTCCTCGACGGCCATCCCCCGCTCGTCCTCGCCCTTGTGCACGCCGGGCGAGCGCTCGTCGATCGCATACCAGCCGCTGAGCTGGTCGCCGAGCACGTACACGTCGTCGTACAGCGATTCCGGTGACGGAAACGGCGAGCTGTCCGCGAACTCGACCGCGCGATCGACCTCTTCGACCGCCTCGCGGTCGAGCCGCTCGCGCTCGTCCTCGTCGATGACGCCCTCCTCGACCAGTCGCGACGCGAACACCTTGATCGGATCGCGGCGGCGCCACTCCTCGACCTGCTCCCTGGTGCGGTACTCCTCGGGGTCGGCCATCGAGTGGCCGCGGAAGCGGTAGGTGATCGCCTCCACCAGGGTGGGGCGGCGCTCCTCGCGCGCGATGCGCAGGGACTCGGCGACTACCTCGTACGTCTCCACCACGTCCATCCCGTCGCAGCGGACGCCGGGCACCCCGAACCCTTCCCCCCGCCGCGTGAGGTCGGTCATCGCCGAGTGGCGCTCGAGCGCCGTGCCCATCCCGAACTGGTTGTTGGTGACCATGAAGACGATCGGCAGGCGCCACAGCGCCGCCAGGTTGATCGTCTCGCCGAACGTGCCCTGGTTGACGGCGCCGTCCCCGAACACGCACAGCGTCGCCTCGTCGGTCCCCCGGTAGTCGCACCCCAGCCCGATCCCGGCGCCGAGGGGAAGGTTCCCGCCGACGATCCCGTAGCCGCCCATGAAGCGGCGCCGGAGGTCGAACATGTGCATCGAGCCGCCGCGCCCGCGGCAGCAGCCGCCCTCGCGGCCGAACAGCTCCGCCATGACGGCGCCCGGCGGCGTTCCCCGCACCAGCGCATGTCCGTGCGAGCGATACGTGGAGATCAGGTAGTCGTCGTCGCGCAGGGCGCGGCAGCCGCCGACGATCGTCGCCTCCTCACCGATCGCCAGGTGGAGGAAGCCGCCGATCTTCGCCTTGGCGTACATCTCGCCGGCGCGCTCCTCGAAGTGGCGGATGAGCATCATGGTGCGCAGCCACTCGCGCGCCACCTCGGGCTCTGGGAGAGGACGCTCGCGCTGGTCCTGCTGCTGCGTCGGGGAGGCGGTGTGGTCGGCCATTCTCTCTCCTGTGGCCACGATAGCGGAGGGCGGCGGCGTGCCTGGGTCGCTGCGTGCGGGCCATCGCCCGCGGCTCGCCGAGGCTCGAACCGGGGAGGCGCCGGCCTAACGCCGCGCGTCGCTGTCGGCCTCGGCCCAGGCGGCGATGAACTCCTCCGCCTCGAGGTCGACCAGGTCCTTGCGCAGCTGGCGGACCACCCGCCGCGCGGCGTCGACCGGCAGGTCCCAGAACAGGACCACCTCGCCGGAGTCGAGCTCCACGATCTCGACGTGGTCGATGCGGGACGGGTCGGCCAGCATCGCGGGCGCCGGACCTCCGCGATGATGGATCAGGTTGTAGGCGCGGTTGGCTCTCATGGCGGCGCGGGCACCGCGGCAAGCGCCGCGGCGGCCTCCTCGGGCGCTCCCGGTCCCTGGAACAGCCGCTCGCCGACGCGCAGCGCGGGCACGTCGCGCACTCCCGCCCCCGCCGCCCCCGCGGTTGCCGCCCGCAACGCCGCCCGGGCGGAGCGCAGCTCGGCCGCCTTGCGCACCGCCGCGGGATGCATCTCGCAGGCGGCGGCGGCGATCACGACGCTGTCGGGATCGGCGAGGTCACGTCCGGCGGCGAACCCCTGGCGGAACGCGGCCAGCGAGAACGCCACCACGCGACCGATGCGAGCGGCATAGGTGGCCACCGTCATGGCCAGGCGCGTATCGGAGGGCCAGGCCGGTGGCCACCGAATCGGCTGGATTCCCTGGGCCCTGGCGCGCCGCTCGACGTCCGCCATGTACACCTCGCGCTCCTGCGCACAACGGAAGGCATCCGGTGACGCGCCGCCCGGCAGCTCGGCCAGCAGGACGGGCTCCCAACGGGGGACGCGGCCCAGGACGTCGGCCACGCGCTCGGCGGCCAGGTAGGCCTCCGGGCTGGCCAGGTCGTAGTAGAAGAGGGGCGCGCCGTCGGCCACGTGGGCCAAGGCTACGTCAGGGCTCAACCGTGTATCAGCCAGCCGTCCGCGGCGCGCGCGGCTTCCATGACGGCCTCCGACAGGGTCGGATGGCCGTGCACGATATGGGCCACCTCCGAGTAGCCCCCCTCGAGCGCTCGGACGTTGACCAGCTCCTGGATGAGCTCCGTCGCCTTGGAGCCCACGATGTGCCCCCCCAACAGCTCGCCGTAGCGCTTCTCGCCCACCAGCTTGACGAGCCCGGCGCGGTCCCCGTACACGGCTCCGCCTCCCACCGCGCCGTACTGCAGCTTTCCCACCGTCACGTCGTAGTCCTGCTCGCGAGCCTGCTCCTCGGTTAGCCCGAACGAGGCGACGTTGGGGGTGCAGAAGGTGGCGCGCGGGATGTCCACGTAGGCCAGCGCGTGAGTCTCGCGTCCCGCCGCGTCCTCCACCGCGATGATGCCCTCGTCCGACGCCTTGTGCGCGAGCGCCGGCCCGTGCACGAGGTCCCCGATCGCGTACACCCCCTCACGCGAGGTCCGCATCGCCCCGTCCACCCCCACCATCCCCTGCTCGTCGAGCTCGATCCCGGCCTTCTCGAGGCCGAGGCCCACCACGTCCGGTCCCCGACCGGCGGCGATGCAGAGGTAGTCGACCTCCGCCTGCTGGTCGCCATAGGAGAACTTCACCGTCTCGGAGCCGGCCTCCACGTTCTCGATCAGCGTCCCGGTCAGGATCTCGATGTTCTGCTTGGCCAGCGCGCGCCCGACCACCCGCGAGACATCGGCGTCCTCGGTCGGCAGCACTCGATCGAGCGCCTCGAAGAGCTGCACCCGGGTGCCCAGCCGACCGAACGCCGAGGCGATCTCGGCGCCCGACGCGCCCGCGCCGACCACCGCCAGGCGCTCGGGCAGCTCGTCGAGCAGCCAGGCACCGGCGGTCTCGACGATGCGATCGCCGAAGTCGGTTCCGGGGATCGGCTTGGCCACCGAACCGGTGGCCAGCACCACGGTCCCGGCCTGCAGCTCGTCACCGCCGACCGACACGTTGGCGTCGGCGGTCAGCGAGCCGTCGCCCTCGACGTAGTCGACCTTGTTCTTCTTGAACAGGCCTCCGACCCCGCCGGTCAGCGTGCGGACGACCTTGTCGCGGCGGGCGCCTACCGCCTTGAAGTCGACCGTGCGGTCGGCGACCGTGATGCCGAAGTCGCCGGCGTCATCGATCTCCGACAGCGCGTCGGCGCAGCGCAGCACCGCCTTGGCGGGGATGCACGCGTAGTTGAGGCAGCGTCCTCCCCGCCGGTCCCTCTCGACCACCGCGGTCTTCATGCCCAGCTGCGCGGCCCGGATGGCGGCGACGTAGCCCCCCGGCCCCGAGCCGATGACCACGCAGTCGTAGGAGGCGTCCGGCATCGGCGAAGGAGCCTATAAAAGCGGTCAGGGCTCGGCCCGGTGGCGCTCTGGCATCTGGATGCGGGCCATGGCGCGAACCAGGAACCAGAACAGGGCACCGGCCGGGATCCCGATCGCCAGTACCAGCGCCGCCCGCAGCAGGCTCGTCGCCTGCACCAGGAACAGCGCCAGGAACACGATCAGGAAGCCGAGCATGAACTCGAAGCCGAGCACCGCCCAGTAGCGCACGCGCCACATGCCGACCGCGGCGGTGATCAGGAGCGCCTCGTACACGATCATTCCCACCAGCGCGGGCCGCTGCCCGTTCACCTCCAATCCGGCGAGATACGCGACCAGGTTGGCGAGCGCGAGCACGGCAGCCGTCACGGCGGCCACGGTGACCGCGACGGGACGCTCGCCCTCGGCCAGCGGCGCCAGGCGGGCGCGGGCCTGGGCATCGCGCGCCTCGCCCCGCGACCGGCGCCGGTCGGGGGCCGGCGAGCCCGCCGCGCCG
>JBJMKZ010000033.1:0-45120 GCA_045805565.1 Solirubrobacteraceae bacterium
GCACGCCGAGCGAGATCAACTGCAGCCTGACGATCATCGGCGAGGAGGACGAGGTCGTCGAGGCGGCGGCTCAGCACGCGGTCTCGATGCACAAGCATGAGGACAACGCCGAGCTGCGGGACATGATTCGGGGGATCATCGAGGACGAGGAGTCCTGGCGGGCCAACGAGCCCAGCGGCGCGCCCGCCGCGTAGCTGCTCCGGGGATCCGGCGGCCGCTCCGCCTGCGGCCACCGGGCCCCCGGTTGCGATACTCGGGCCGTGCCCGAGCTCCCCGAGGTCGAGACGATCGTCCGCCAGCTGGCGCCCCGCGTGGAGGGCCGGCGGCTGGATCGGGTCGAGGTTCTCGACGCCCGCTGGTGCCGCCCTCTGGCGCCCGCCGAGCTGACCGCGGCGTTGCGGGGACGCAGCGTGGAGCGCCTGTGGCGCCGCGGCAAGTACCTGGTCTGGGACATGGGGGAGGTATCGCTGCTCATGCACCTGCGCATGACGGGCACCGTGCTCTACGACTCGCCCACGCCGTCCCCGCATACGCGTGCCCGCATCGAGCTCGAGGACGGGCACCGGCTGGCGATGTGCGACCCGCGCCGCTTCGGCACCGCCGAGCTGGCCTGGGGCACGCGGGGGCTCGAGCACTTCTTCGCCTCCCGCCTCGGGGTCGAGCCGCTCGGGCCGCGGTTCACCCACACCCATCTGCGCGCACTTGCCCGCGGCCGCCGGGCGCCGGTCAAGGCCTTCCTGCTCGACCAGCGACGGGTCGCGGGGGTTGGCAACATCTATGCCGACGAGGCCCTGTTCCGGGCCCGCATCCATCCTCTGCGGCCGGCCGGGCAGCTGACCGCCCGCCAGGTGAACGAGCTGCACCAGGCGGTGGTGTCATCCCTGCACGCCGGCATCGTGGCCGGCGGAGCCACCATCGACGACTACCGTGACGTCGACGGACTGCGCGGCGGCTTCCAGGACCAGTTCCTCGTCCACCGCCGGGCCGGCGAGCCATGTCCGCGCTGCGGCGCCACGATCGTCAAGCTGCTGGCCGCCGGCCGAGGGACCTACGCCTGCGAGCGCTGTCAGCCTCGGCCGCGGCGGCGGCGCCCGCCGGCCGCTTAGCTCTCGCCGCTCAGCAGCTCCGCCAGCCGACCGTCCTGGTCGGCGGCGCGAAGGTCGTCGAGGCCGCCGAGGGTCTGCCCGCCGACCGTGATCTGGGGAAACGTCATCAATCCCGTGCGGCGAGCCAGCTCCGCCCGTCCGACCGGGTCCTTTGACAGATTGACCTCTTCGAACTCGATGCCTCGCTGGGACAGCAACACCTTGGCCTTGCCGCAACGAGCGCAGGGAGCGGTGGTGTAGAGGGTGATCCTCGCCATTACTTCAGAAAGTATAGTAGCTACCGAAGCCGAAAGGCACGGCTGATCATGCCGGGTCCGTTGAAGACGGAGGCCATCGTGCTGCGCTCCATCCGCTACGGCGAGGCCGACCGCGTGCTGCACCTGTACACGCCCACGCGTGGACGCGTGGGCGCGATCGCCAAGGGGGTGCGCCGGGCACGCAGCCGGTTCGGAGGTCGCCTGGAGCCCTTCTTCCGCGTGGCGCTGATCCTCCACGAGGGCAGGGGAGAGCTGCTGACCGTCACCTCGGCCGAGACGGTGTCCGCGCATCCCCGGCTGCGCGAGCATCACGGGTCCCTCGACGCGGCCGCCCGCGCCTGCGACGCGGTGGGGCGCCTGTTCGAGTCGGGCGATCCGAACCCTGGCGTCTACCACCTGCTGGCCAACCAGTTGGCGCTACTCGACGCCGGGCCCCGCCGGGCGGGCCGAGCCAACCAGCTGGCGTTCCGACTCAAGCTGCTGCTGGCGGCCGGGCTCGGGCCACAGCTTGAGGCATGCGTGTCGTGCGGAGACCGCGAGCATCTGAGCGGCTTCTCGGGGGCCGGCGGCGGCGTGGTGTGCAGCGCCTGCGAGGCGTCCGCCTTCGGGCTCGACGCCGACGCGCACCGCTTCCTCGTCGCCGCGCTGGGCGCGCCGCTGGTCGAAGCGCCGACCGCCCCCGAGCGGGCGCTGGCCCAGGCGGAGCGGGCGATTCGCGAGACGCTCGAGCACCACGCCCACGTGCGCCTGCGCCCGGCGGCTGCGGCCTGAGCGCGGACTAGACTCAGGGACGTGGAGGCCGGCCCCACCACCGCCTCGCGCGAGAGCGCCGCGGTGGCCACCAAGTACGTCTACGACTTCGTCGAAGGGTCCCGCGAGATGCGCGACCTGCTGGGTGGAAAGGGCGCGAACGTCGCCGAGATGACACGGGTACTGGGCCCCGAGCGGGTGCCGGCCGGGTTCACGATCACCACCGAGGCGTGCGTGGCGTACATGGCCACCGGCGAGGAGCCGGACGGCCTCGCCGAGCAGGTCGCCGAGGCGCTCGACCGGCTCGAGCGTTCCATCGGCAAGCGGCTGGGGGAACCCGGCGATCCGCTGCTGGTCTCGGTGCGCTCGGGCGCCAGGGAGTCGATGCCCGGGATGCTCGACACCGTGCTCAACCTCGGCCTCCACGACGGCTCGGTGCAAGGACTGGCGGCGATCACCGCGAACGACTGGTTCGCGCGGGATTCCTACCGGCGCTTCCTGCAGATGTTCGGTAGCGTCGTGCGCGACATCCCGGGAGGGCTCTACGAGCGCGAGCTGCGGGATGCGCGCGCCGCCGCCGGCGTGAAGCTCGACACCGACCTCCCGCTGGAAGCGCTGCACGAGCTGGTCGGGCGGTTCAAGGCGATCTTCCGTGAGCGGACCGGGGAGGAGTTTCCGCAGGATCCGCGGGAGCAGCTTGGTCAGGCGATTCGCGCGGTGTTCGACTCCTGGCAGGGTGAGAGGGCTGTCCAGTACCGGCGCCTCAATCGCATTCCCGACGACTGGGGCACCGCGGTCAACGTCCAGCGGATGGTGTTCGGCAACCGCGGCGAGACCTCGGGATCGGGCGTCGCCTTCTCCCGCGACGAGGTGACCGGTGCGCCGGAGCCCTCGGGGGACTTCCTGGCCAACGCCCAGGGCGAGGACGTCGTCTCCGGAGTGCGCAACACGCGCGACATCTCGGAGCTGCGCCAGGCGATGCCGCAGGTCCACGCCGAGCTGATGGACATCCTGCGCGGGCTGGAGCGCCACTACCGCGACATGCAGGACGTCGAGTTCACGATCGAGGACGGACGCCTGTACATGCTCCAGACGCGCAGCGCCAAGCGCCCCGCCCAGGCGGCCGTGCGGTTCGCGGTCGACGCGGTCTCCGAGCGGCTGCTGGAGCAGGCGGAGGCGCTGCTGACCATCGAGGCCGAGTCGCTCGACGCGCTGCTGCACCCCACCTTCGACCCGCGCGCCGAATACCAGGCGCTGGCCCGGGGCGTGGCCGCCTCGCCCGGCGCCGCCAAGGGGCAGATCGTGTTCAGCGCGCCGGACGCCGTCGCCGCCGCGCAGGACGGGCGGGACGTGATCCTCGTCCGCCCCTTCACCGAGGCCGATGACGTGGCGGGCTTCCACGCCGCCCGAGGGATCCTCACCAGCGAAGGCGGCAAGGCGTCGCACGCGGCTCTGGTGGCGCGCGGCATGGGCCGGCCGTGCGTCTGCGGCGCCTCCGAGCTGGAGATCGACCTGGCGGCCCGTTCGGTGCGCTCGGACGACACCGTCCTCGCCGAGGGCGACGTGATCGCGATCGACGGGACGAGCGGCGACATCACGGTGGAGGACGTACCCCTGGTGGAGCCCGAGATGGGGGACGAGTTCGCCACCGTGCTCGGCTGGGCCGACCAGCTCCGGCGGCTCGAGGTGCGGACCAACGCCGACACCGCCCAGGACGCGCGCCGCGCGCGCCAGTTCGGGGCGGAGGGCATCGGCCTGTGCCGCACCGAGCACATGTTCTTCGGCGAGGACCGGGACCGCCCGGTGAAGCAGATGTTCCTGGCCGCGGAGCGCTGGCGTCGAGCGCGTGCGCAGGTCGCCCCCGCCGGCGACGAGGGGCGAGCGGAGGCGCAGCGGCGCTTCGACGCGCGCGACGCGGAGTTCTGGCGCCAGCTCGAGCAGCTCCAGGCGCTCCAGCGCGCCGACTTCGAGCAGATCCTGGACGTCATGAGTGGGCTACCGGTGACCATCCGGCTGCTCGACCCGCCCCTGCACGAGTTCCTGCCGGTCGAGCACTTCCGGGCCGAGCTCGAGCGGGTGCAGGAGGGCGGCGACGGGGGCCTCGAGGAGGCGCAGCGCGAGCTCGCACTGGTCGAGTCCCTGAGCGAGGCCAATCCCATGCTGGGGACGCGCGGAAGCCGCCTGGGGATCCTGTATCCGCCGATCTACGAGATGCAGGTGCGGGCGATCATGGAAGCCGCCATCGCGGTCTCCCGGCGCGGCGCCGCGCCGCGCATCGAGGTAATGCTGCCGCTGATCGCCTACGAGACCGAGCTCGAGCTGCTGCGGGAGCTGATGGTCCGGGTCGCGGAGGAGACCATGGAGGCGGCCGACGCCAGGATCGAGTACTCGGTCGGAACCATGATCGAGCTGCCCCGCGCCTGCTTCGTGGCCGGCCGGATCGCGCGCTACGCGGACTTCTTCTCGTTCGGCACCAACGACCTGACCCAGACCGCGCTCGGCTTCTCGCGCGACGACATCGAGGCGCGCATCCTGGCCCGCTACATCGACCGCAAGATCCTCGATCGCTCGCCCTTCGAGACGATCGACGAGCCGGGCGTCGGCTGGCTGGTGCGCCTGGCGGCGTGGACCGGGCGGGAGGCCAAGCCCGATCTAAAGCTCGGCATCTGTGGCGAGCACGGCGGTGATCCCGACTCGATCGATTTCTTCGAGCGCGCGGGGCTGGACTACGTGTCCTGCTCTCCCTACCGCGTGCCGGTCGCCCGGGTGGCCGCCGCCCAGGCTGCGGTGCGCCGCCGCTGACCGGCGCGTCAGCCGGTCCGTTCGCGCTGCGACAATCGGGATTATGGAGAGCGCCGCGCCGACGATCCCCGCCCGGATCGAATTCGCCCGCCGGTGGCGCGCCTGGGAGGAGCAGACGCTCGCCGACCATGCCACGCGGTCGTATCCGGCGCGGCGGCGGCGGCCGGAGCCCGACAGCCCGCTGCGTACCCCGTTCCAGCGCGACCGGGACCGGATCCTGCACTCGAAGGCGTTCAGGCGGCTCAAGCACAAGACCCAGGTGTTCGTGGCCCCCGAGGGCGACCACTACCGCACCCGCCTGACCCACACGCTGGAGGTGACCCAGGTCTCGCGCACCGTCGCGCGGGCCCTGCGGCTCAACGAGGACCTGGTCGAGGCGATCGGCCTCGGCCACGATCTCGGGCATCCGCCGTTCGGGCACATCGGCGAGGCGGTGCTCGACGAACGGCTGCGCCAACGCTTCGGCGGCGCGTTCCGCCATCACGAGCACTCGCTGCGGGTGGTGGACGTGCTCGAGCGCGACGGCGCGGGACTGAACCTCACCGATGCCGTGCGCGACGGGATCGTCTGCCACTCCGGCCGGGCGCCGCGCCCGGCCAGCGCCGAGGGGCGGATCGTCCGCCTGGTCGACCGGATCGCCTACATCAACCACGACATAGATGACGCGGTCCGCGCCGGGGTGATCGCTCCCCACGATCTACCGGCCGACGAGATCGCCGCGCTGGGGCAGACCAGCGGCCGGCGGATAGACACACTGGTCATCGACCTGGTCGAGCACTCCGAGCCGGCGCGGGACATCGTCCAGGGGGCCGAGGTCGCCGGCGCCATGGACCGCCTGCGCACGTTCATGTTCGAGCACGTCTACATGAGCGACGAGGCGCGACGCGAGCACCGGCGCATCGAGACGGTGCTGCGAACGCTGTTCGACCACTACTGCGACAACCCCGAGGATCTGCCGCGGCCCGAGCCGGGCCGGGACGGAGCGACACCCGGCGATCTCGCCCGACGGGTGACCGACTACCTGGCGGGGATGACCGACCGCTTCTGCATCCGGAAGTTCCGGGCGCTGACCGTGCCGCGGTCGTTCGCGTGATGGCCCGCATCGGCGCCGACTCCCGCGAGCGGGTCCGCGACGCGGTGGACATGGTCGACCTGGTCTCGGCGCGCACCGAGCTGCGGCGCGCCGGGGCCAGCACGCTGAAGGGGCTGTGCCCGTTCCACGAGGAGCGCACGCCCTCCTTCCAGATCGACCCCGTCAAGAAGCTCTACCACTGCTTCGGGTGCGCGGCCGGCGGCGACGTGTTTCGCTTCGTGATGGAGACCGAGGGCCTCGACTTCCGGGGGGCGCTGGAGATGCTGGCCGACCGCTATGGGGTCACGCTCGAGCGCGAGGACGAGGACCCCGCCGCGGCCGCCCGGCGCGAGCGCCGCGAGCGGCTGTACTCCCTGCTGACTCGGGCGGCCGATTACTACGCGCGGTTCCTGTGGGAGTCCAGCGAGGCGGCGCCGGCGCGCGAGTATCTGGCCTCCCGCGGTCTGGAGGAACCGACGCTGCGCGAGTTCCGGGTGGGTTATGCCCCCAGCGCCTGGGACCACATGTACGTCCGATCGAGGAGGGCCGGGTTCAGCGACGACGAGCTGCTCGGCGCCGGCCTGGCGCAGCGGTCGCAGAAGAGCGCTTCGCTGTACGACCGGTTCCGGGCCCGTGTGATGTTCCCCCTCTGCGACCTGCGCGGGCGAGTGGTCGGGTTCGGGGCCCGCGCGCTGCGCGAGAACCAGCTGCCCAAGTACCTCAACAGCAGCGAGGGCGAGCTCTACCACAAGGGCCGCCAGCTGTTCGGGGCCGATCGCGCGCGCCCCGCGGCCGCCCGGGCGGCCGAGCTGCTGGTCGTCGAGGGATACACCGACGTGCTGGCTCTCCACCAGGCGCAGCTGACCAACGCCGTCGGGCTGATGGGAACCTCCATGACCGAGGACCAGCTGGCCGAGGCGGCCCGGCTCGCGCCGCGGGTGGTCCTGGCGCTGGACGCCGACGCCGCGGGCCAGGAAGCGATGGTCCGCGCCGCCCGCGTGGCGGCGCGACGGTCGCTGGACCTGCGGGTCGTCGGGCTCCCGGCGGGTGACGACCCGGCCGATCTGGTGCTCGGCGAGGGGCCCGACGCGATGCGAAGGCGGTTGGCCGAGTCGCTGCCGTTCGCGCGGTTCGAGGTCGAGCGCATCCTGGCGGCGGCCGACCTCTCGACGGGCGATGGGCGCGACAGGGCTCTCGATCGGCTGCGGGGCGTGCTCGGAGCGCTACCCCCCAGCGCCTTGCGCGAGGAGCTGGTGCGCCTGGTCGCCGGCCGACTGGCGCTCTCCGAGCAGCTGGTGGCGTCGCTGGCCGAGCCGGCCGGCTCGGCCGAGAGGGCGCAGCCGAGTCGGCGTCGAGCCCAGGCGCCCCTCGACCGCCGTCAGGAGACCGAGCGGACGTTCCTGGCACTCTGCATCGCCCTGCCCGAGCACGGTCGCGAGGCGCTGCGCCGGGTGGATCTCGAACAGCACTTCACCAGCGAGTCGGTGCGCCGGGCGGCCGCTCATCTGCGCGAGCACCTCGCCCACCCGCTGGCGGGCCTCGAGCCCGGCGACGGCGATCTGTCACCGCTGCTGGCCGAGCTTTCGCTTCGCGCAGCGCACCAGCCGGCCGAGCCGAGCACCCTCGAGGTGCAGGGCCTGCAGCTCGAGACCGCTCGTCTGGAGCGCGAGATCGCCGCCGCCCGGGCCGAGGGCCGACTCGACATCAGCGCGCTCGCCCGCGAGCGAACCAGGGTCAAGGAGAGGCTGGACAGCGCCATAGACCGGGTGATGGAGACGGGGTCGCCTTCGGGCGACCCGCTCAGCCCGGATGCGGCGACGACGCCGTGACGACTGGACGTCGGAAGCTCCCGGGGTGGGACTCGAACCCACAACTTCTCGGTTAACAGCCGAGCGCTCTGCCAATTGAGCTACCCGGGACCGTCTGCTGGCTGGGAACCCCGCGGGTGGCAAGGTTAGCCAAACGCCGCGGCATGCGCCGTGGGCGCCAACGCGAAGGACTCGACCTCGTCGGCGGCGCGGTCGGCGCCGTCGCGGGCCGCCGCCCAGGCCGATAACGCCCCGGCGCGCGCCGCCATCCGCGGATCGGCCAGGGCCCGCTCGACCGCCAGCCGCAGCCCGCGCGGTGTGCAGAGCCGCCACGGCAGCCGGACCCCCACACCCGCCCAGTCGACGCGGGCTGCGTTCTCGCCCATGTCGCCGCCCGAAGGGGAGGCGAGCACCGGCACCCCGCATGCCAGGGCCCGCACGACGGTGCCGTGCCCACCGTGGCATACGACGAGATCGCAGTGCGGCATGGTCCGCGCATAGGAGACCCACTCGACGAGCCGGGCGTTGGCCGGCACCGGCACCGGGCGCGGGAGCGGCCGCCGGTTCCAGGTGGCCAGGACGCGGACCGGGGCGCCGGCAAGTCCCTTCAGCGCCGCGCGGAGGAGCCGGTGATCGGGATCCTGGGAGGTCGAGGGTGCCACCAGGACGAGCGGCTCATCGCCGGGGGGCGGCTCGACGTCGGGGGCCTGGGGCTCCCACAGCAGCGGGCCGACCACCCGCGCCCACCCCGGCCACGCCCGGGGGTACTCGAGCTGCGGGAACGTCGCGACGAGGCACAGCCGCCGGCTGATCCCCCCGTGCACGTGACCCAGGGCCGGCAGTCCGAGACGCGCGCGGGTCTCGTTGAGCTCCTCGCGTCCGCGATGAAGCCCGCCGGCCATCGGGCCGGCCAGCGAGCGCCACAGTGCACGGCCCAGGGCGGTGCGCGGAACCCGCGCCCCGAGCGCGTAGGGGGGATGCGCCGGAGCGCCGGCGGGGAAGACGTGCGGCACGACGGTCGCGACCGGAACGCCCTCGATCTCCGCGGCCAGCGCCGGGCCCAGCGTCAGGATGTCGGCCACCACGGCGGCCGGTTGCACCCGGGCGACCAGGGTCGCCGTCTCACGAGCGGCGCGCACCACCGCCTGGTAAGGCTTGAGGGGTCGCTCCCGAGTCGGGAACACGTCGTATTCCGGGGCGCGGGCGAACGTCATCCCGGCCGCCTCGACGTGCCCCTGCCAGCGCCGCCACGTCTCGAGCGTCACGTCGTGCCCGCGGGCCGCCAGGCGCTCGCCCAGCGCCAGCATCGGGAACGCGTGTCCCGGGTCGCCGAAGGCGGCGAGGAGAAGCCGAAGCCTCATGCGCAAGTTTCCTTTCAGCCCCAGGGCTTTTTTTGTGAGCCCCGACGCGATACCGTAGCCTCGGCAGGGGAGGGGCAGCTATAAGGCGAAAGCGGCATCCCATCGAGGACCTCAGGACGGCGATCGATTGCCTCCCGGCGGCGACGCGCGCGGCGATGCTCGCCGGGGTGCGGGCCAACGACATCATCGTCGGCGCCTACACCGATCGCCGGGGCGGCGTCTGCCCGATGCTCGCCGCCCACCGCTGTGGCGGGCGCACCGACTTCCTCTCGTTCGCGCGCTCGTGGGACCGCTTCGCGGGAGCCAAGGACCGCGCCCGCCGGGCCACCGCGCGCGAGCTGCGCGTCCTGGTCACCCATCTGGAGGCCAGCCTGCTGGCCGAGGAGCGCGCCGAGCCGGGCGACCTCGGCGAGGCGATCCGGGATCATCGCCGGCTGGTCGAGCAACGGCGTGCGTCGAGCCCCGCAGAGCCGCGGGCACCGCGCCCGGGTGACCGGGACCGCTCTCGCGAGCTGCGCCAGCGCTCCGGCTGGGCGTGGCTGCGGCCATTCCAGCGCTACGACGACTACCAGCGGGCGCTGGCCCGGGTCGAAGCCGAGCGCGACGCGCTGGCGTCCACGGACACGGAAGACCAGCGGGCGCCGGTCGGCGTCTGAGCCGGCGCTAGAGCCCCTCGCCCGGGCGCTGGAAGATCACCTCTGGGACAACGCAGGCGGGTGAGACCCGCAGCAGCGCCCGTACCAGCTCGGCGATGTCCTGCGGCCGGATCATCTCGTCGGCCGAGACCTCCTGCTTTACGAACTCGGTCATCGGGGTGTCCACGAACCCCGGGCACAGGGCGCACGACTTGATCCCCGCCGATCCGAGCTCCTTGTTCATCGAGTTGCTGAAGCCGACGACCCCGTGCTTGGTCGCCGAGTAGATGGAAAGCCAGCCCTGTCCGGTCTTCCCGGCGATCGACGCCGTGTTGATCACCAGCGCGTTGTGGTGCTCGGCGCCCGCCGCCTTGAGCATGTCGGTGCACTCGCGATAGAAGAGGACGATCGCGCGCAGGTTGACGCCGAGCTGCATGTCGAGTCGCTTGGTCTGCGTCTCCTCGACGGGGGCCCCGATGCCCACGCCCGCGTTGTTGACCAGCACGTCGAGGCGGCCGAAGCGCTCACGATGGCGCTCGACCACGCCTCGGACGTCGTCTTCGGAGGTCAGGTTGGCCGGCACGGCCTCGACTTCGTAGCCGGCTGCCCGCAGCCCCTCCGCCGCCTGCTCGAGCTTTTCGGGGCGCCGGGCGGCCACCGTCAGGGCATGGCCTTCCTCCCCGAGCATGTGCGCGATCGCCAGCCCGATCCCGCTCGACGCCCCCGTCACGATCGCCGCCCGCTGCGCCATGCGGCCGGTATCCAATCAGGTTGGGGATGGCGGGGACCGGACCGTGCCGCGAGGGGCGCGCTCTACAGTGTTCGGCGTGCGTGCCCGGATGTACCTGCTGGCCGGCGTGCTGGTCGTGGCCGTGGCGCTCGCCGGCTGCGGCGCCGGCGCGCCGGCGGGTTCATCGACCGGTGCTGCGCAGTCCCGGCCCCAGGACTTCCCGTCCGTCCGCAGCTCGCAGCTCGCCCGGCTCACCCGGGCGCCGAGCTCCGCCCGGCCGCAGCTCGCGCCGAGCGTCTCGGCGTTGGAACCGGGAGCCAACCGCTTCGGATTCGGGCTGTTCCAGTCGTCCGGCAAGCAGCTCCAGGCCGCGGCCGCCGTCTATGTCGCCTCGCCGTCGGGCGCCGGCGTCCGCGGCCCCTTCGTCGCGCGCCTGGAGTCGCTCGGCGTGCAGCCCCGCTTCGCCTCGAGAACCACGACTCAGGACCCTGACGCCGCCAAGTCGGTCTACGTGGCCGACGTGCCGTTCGGGCGCAAGGGCCGGTACGTGGCGTTCGCGGTGGCCCGGGCCGGTGGGCGGCTGGTCGCCTCGAGGCCAGCAGCGCTGGAGGTGGGCGGCCCGTCGCCGATCGCCGTGGGGGCCAGGGCGCCACACATCCACACCCCCACGGTCGCCAGCGTGCACGGTGACGTGGCCTCGATCGACACGCGCGTCCCACCGGACAACATGCACTCGGTCGACTTCGCGAACGTCGTGGGTCGCAAGCCGGTCGTCCTGACATTTGCGACGCCACAGCTCTGCCAGAGCCGGGTTTGCGGCCCGGTGGTCGACGAGGTCGCGCAGCTGCAGGCGCAGTTCGGCAACCGCGCTGCCTTCATCCACATGGAGATCTACCGCAACAACCGGGTGCAGGACGGCCCCCGTCCGCAGCTGAGGGCGTTCGGGCTCCACAACGAGCCGTGGGTGTTCACGATCGATCGCCGCGGGAGGGTGGCGGCGCGCATCGAGGGTGCCGCGTCAGTGGCGGAGATCCGCCGTGCGATCGAGCAGGCGCTGCGCTGATCGCGCCGCCACGCCCGCCCGTCCTTCGCAAAGTCTCCGGCGCGCCACCGGCGTTGCTAGCGTGATTTCGCCGATGGCCCCGGTCCAGAGGCGCCATCGGGCCGGTAGCTCAGTCGGTAGAGCAGCGGACTCATAATCCGTTGGACGGAGGTTCGAATCCTCCCCGGCCCATCGAGAAAACCCCGCTCAGACGGGGTTTTCTCATGTCGATTGAAGGCTCGGGCCGCGCCGAATTCGCCAAGTGGCAACAAAGTGGCAACCAGCGGCCGTCGCATGACCACACGTCCTCGCGGCTCGTAGCCTCGCTGGCATGGCCGAGAAGCGCCAGACCACCGTCTACTCGCCCGAGCAAATCGAGCGTGGCCTGTTCGCGGTCGCGATCTGCGGCAACGCCGCAGCCGCCGCGCGCCAGCTCGCCGCTCAGGGGCACAAGATCCCGCGGCAGACGCTTCAGGATTGGAAGACCACTCATGCCGAACACTTCAGGGAGATCGCCAACCGGCACACGATGAAGATCCGCGAGGTCATCGCCCAAGAGCAGATCGAAATCGCCCATGCTGCCGGCGAGGCCGAACGCGTCGCCATCGCCAAGACGAAGCGCCAGCTCGAGGACGGCTCAGTAAAGGACGCGTCGACGGCCGGTCGCAACCTCTCGGTGACCAAGGGCATCGCCCTAGATCACAGCCTGAAGATGCGCGGCGAGCCCACCGTGATCCACGAGCACAACCTTCAGGCCGACGATCTGGTAAAGAAGCTCCAGAAGCTCGCGCCCTCGGTCTTCACGGTCGATGACCACGCCGCCCTCCGCGGGCACTGCCCGCGAGACCTGGGCCCAGAAATGGCTTCGCGAGCCACGCTCGGAATACGCCAGGGTGCTCAGATGGCGTCCGGCCACCACCTCCCTCAGTGTCTGCGCCTTGACCACCGTCTCCATCCGTCCCGGCCGCGAGGGTCTGGGCCGCGACGACGTGCATGGTGAAGACCATCCCCGTCGAGCCGCATGCCGCCGCCACGGCCTCGATGGCCGCCGTGACCTCTAAGGGCCCGCCGCCGGGTCCACCGTGCTCGGGTCCGATCCCGATGCCGAGCAGGCGGCTCTGTCTCAGCGCCTTGACGCTCTCTGTCGGAAAGCGGCCTTCGGCGTCGACCGCGCGGGCATGGGAGGCGATCACGTCAACGGGGACAGATGCGGGCGCGGTCAAGGCGGTCGTACGGCTCATTCGCGGGGTGAGGTGGGCCCACTATGCCTGAAAGGCGCTGACGAATCCTTACGGGCCCACTGGAGTTGTCCGCGCCTCGGTATCGGTGGATGACTCGCGCTCACGCCGCTGCTCGGCCTGCTCACCGCAGGGCCCACTGCGTGCGCACGCGTTTTTCGGGGAGCCGGTCGCGCCCCATGAGGCGTACTAGGCGCCCCGGCCCCACCAACGCTCGTTGCGAGTCTTCGCCGCCACCGGGCGGCGGCCCCTCCTAGCGCCATGAACAAGTGCCGCAATACCTCCGGGCAGATCCAGACTGACGGTCGCGCTAAGCGCGGAAAGCAGGGGCGCCCGCTTCCCCTGGCGAAGCAAGCGTCCCGACGCGACGGTCGAGACGAGTGGTCGTCGTCCAAACCAGGCGCGCGACCGGCGGCGAGCCGGGCGCTCGCATTGTGGGTCTGAGCGGAAGCGGCGACCGGTGTCCCGTTTGGGGCTCCCTAAGCGGGCGCGGCAAGCGCGTCGGAGCCTGTCGGCGCGGCGGCTACCCGGTCCGGCGAGGCGCTGATGACTCGGACGGCGGTGTCAGTCCGACGCATCGCGGGGCGCGCCCGTAGCGCTCGTAGATCACCCGCGAGCCGAAGGTTCTGGTTTCGACCAGGTCGAGCGGAACGTCTTCGGTGACCGGTGGCAGGAACGGCGTGCCGCCACCGACGACGACCGGATAGCGGAACATGCGCAGCTCGTCGACGAGGCCGAGCTCGATCGCCTCCGCGGCCAGTCCGGCACCGCCGATCGAGACGTCCTTGTCGGTCGCGTCGAGCGCCGCGGTGACCTCCTCGGCCACCGAGCCCTCGGCGAGCCGGGCGTTGCCCTGGACGCTGTCGAGCGTGCGGCTAAAGACGACCTTTGGGAGCGCGCACCAGACGTCGGCGAACGCGGACCTAGCCTCGCTGTCGCGCAGGGACGGATCCGTCTCCCACACCAGCATCGTCTCGTAGAGCCTGCGGCCGAGTAGATAGCGGCCGAGCTCGCGTACCTGCGCGAGGTGAAAACGAAACAGCTCGTCGTTGGGGCCCGTCCAGTCGAACGCGCCTTCGCGGTCGGCGATAAAGCCGTCCACCGAGACACTCATCGAGTAGATCAGCATGGGCTTCACGGGCGCGTGATGCTATTGCTCGGGCATGGCGGGCAAGGCATCGGAGCGGTTCGTCTGGGCGGTCGACACTCTGGAGGTCCGCCCGGCCGACCGCCTGCTCGAGGTCGGCTGCGGCCACGGCGTCGCGGTCTCCCTGGTCTGCGAGAGGCTGACGACGGGAACGATCACCGCGATCGATCGCTCGCCCAAGATGATCGAGATGGCCACGCGGAGTAACCGCGAGCACGTCGACGCAGGCAGGGCTGTGCTCGAGGCCGTCGCGCTGGAGGATGCGGACCTCGGCGATCGGCGCTTCGACAAGGTCTTCGCCTTCAACGTCGCTCCCTTCTGGCAGCAGCCGGAGGCGGCGCTCGGTGCCGTCCGCGAGCACCTCGCCCGGGATGGGACCGTGTACCTCTTCTGGGACGCGCGCCACTCCGCGCCGGAGCGAGCCCGGGACCTCGGGAACGAGCTGACCGACCGGCTACGCGAGGGCGGATTCTCCGTCGACAGGGTGCTGGTCGAGGACCTGTGCCCGGTCCCCGCGGTCTGCGCAATGGGGCGGCCTCAGGGCGGATGAACATGGACCGCAACACCGTGTCGCGTTCCCATGACAGGGGGCGTTTACGCGGCCACCGCTCTCGCTAGCGCAAAGGACGAGAAGCGGAAACTTGCGCGGTCTGGCTCGTCGTCACTCATCACGCGCCTCATCGGCACTGGCCAAGAAGAGCGATGAGTAGGGTGGCCTGATGAGCGCCGTCCGCTACTACTGCGCGATGTCGCTCGACGGGTTCATCGCCGAGTCCGACGACACGCTGGACTGGCTGCGTAAGTATGAGGGCACGTACGACGGCGTCGAGGCAGGGGCCGGCGGCGGCTACGAGCGCTTCTACGAGCAGGTTGGAGCGCTCGTCATGGGCTCTGTCACCTACGAATGGATCCTCGCCGAACTCCCGGACTGGCCGTACGCCGGCAAGCCGGTGTGGGTGCTGAGCTCGCGGGATCGGCCGCTCCCCGAGGGCGAGGACGTCAACGTTCGGATCGTCGGCGCGCCGGTGCCCGAGCTCCTCGACCAGATGCTGGCGACAGCCGGCGAGCGAGATCTCTGGGTGGTCGGCGGGGGCAACGTCGCCTCGCAGTTCGCCGGCCACGGCCTGATCGATCTGGTAGAGGTCACGGTCGTCCCGGTGGTGCTGGGGTCAGGCAAGCCGCTCTTTGACCGTCGCCTCCCCGGAGGGCCGATGCAGCTTCTGGACATCCGCGCCACACCTAGTGGAATGGTCGAGTTGCGCTACGAGGTCGTCCGGCGCTGACCCGCGTAGACCAGCCGCCCAGTTGGGACCTCGTCAGATGCGGCGAGCTACACACGACGGAAAGGAGCACCAATGCCCGAACGACACGGATACATCCCCGGCGTTCCGTGCTGGGTCGACACCAGCCAGCCTGATCCCGAGGCCGCGATCGACTTCTATCGCGGCCTCTTCGGCTGGGAGTTTGAGAGCGTGCTGCCGCCGGAGTCCCCGGGCAAGTACCTCGTCGCCCGACTTCGCGGCGGTGAGGTCGCCGCTGTGGGGTCGATCCCCGATGGGGCACCGCCAACCGCGATGTGGAACACCTACATCTGGGTCGACAGCGCCGACGAGACCGCCTCCAAGGTCCGCGACGCGGGCGGTCAGGCCCTGATGGAGCCTTTCGACGTCATGGACGCCGGGCGGATGGCCGTGTTCGCGGATCCCGAGGGCGCGGCGTTCTGCGTCTGGCAGGCCAAGCAGCACAGGGGCGCGCGGATCGTCAACGAGGCGGGTTCCTTGAACTTCAACGGGCTCAACACCCGCCACCGGGAGGGCGCAAGCTCCTTTTACGGCTCGGTGTTCGGCTGGCAGACCTTGCCACTCGGCGGCGCCGGCGAGATGTGGACGTTGCCCGGCTACGGCGACTACCTGGAGCAGGGCAACCCCGGGCTGCGCGGACAGATGGCCGAGGCGGGCGCTCCCCCGGGCTTCGAGGACGTGGTGGCGACCATCAACCCGATCCCCGACGACCAACCGGACGTCGCGCCCCACTGGAGCGTGACCTTCGCAGTCGACGACGCCGACGCCACGGCCGCCAAGGCGACCGAACTGAGCGGCGAGGTCATCGTCCCGCCCTTCGATGCGCCCTGGGTCAGGATGACCGTGCTCGCCGACCCCCAAGGCGCCACGTTCATCGCGAGCAAGTTCGTGCCGGAGAACCGGGATCTGGAGGGTCAGGCGGACGCGAGCGGCGGCGCGGCATAAAGCACTAGTGCTCGGCGAGCGCCGAGCCGCTGCTTCATTGGGCAGCGGGCCGTTGTTCGCTTTCGCCCTGGGGGCCGCTCTCCGAGACAGCGGGACGACTGCCAGACGCATGTGACAGCCCCGCCCCGTTCGAATCCGTGGTCCCAGCTAGCTAGGCCGGCGAGAAAGGCGTCGCTGCGGCCGGCTGCCGGCGCCCGGCGCATCTAACCGCGCCCGGTCCTCGCTGACAGCTACCGACTGAGCGCCCCTCCAGCCGGGTACGGTAGTCGCGCTCGGCGCTGTTCCCCCCACCCGAGACCAGCGACCGGGACGCGGGTTGAGGGACCCCGACAGATCAAGCTCTGGATGGGCTCTGCCGGGTCCGCTCGGCCCTATAAGGACCACCGGTCCGTCCAATAGGTGAACGTAAGCGTTTCCCTCAGTGATCAGCGGGAACGCTCACCGTTGGCTGGGCGGCCCCGGTGCCAGCAAGGACGCGTCCTGGGAAGGGAGCGCTAGGGGTTCGCTCGGCCTCTGTTCTACCCGGAGCGGCGAAGGTTGCAACGCGGGCGCAGCCCAGCGTGACTGCCGTAGCGCTCGACGCGCATCGGCATTCGGGACCGAGGCGCTAGCGAGAACCCTAGACGGGCAGCGCCGCAGGCTGGCGGCGCTTCGGACACGGCTTGCGCGAACGGCGTATATTCGCGCTAGCTGTTGTCTACCCTGGAGGGGGTGCGCGATGCTTCGAAGGCATCGGATAGGACTTGCTGGGCTGTTGGTGGCCGCGATCGTAGCGGTGGGGGCTCGCCCGCTTACGCGGTAACTAAGAAGGCAGGCGACCTCAGCGGAACCAACGGGGTGACGCTGCTCAATGCCAGCGGCTTGATCAAGGTTGACCTCACCTGCGACGAGCCAGCCGTCGACGTTCGCTTCACCCCGCAGGGCGTGGGTGCGATCCACCTGTGGACCCACATAACGTCCAGCGCAGGCAGCTCGTTGCAATACACCGAGACGGACCAACCGGTTGTGAAGATTCTCCCGAAGCCCGCCGAGCACCTTGAATGGAGCGTGTCCCGGGGCTCCAAGGTGTACAGCGGAGACGTGTATACCGCGGGGTCAGGGGCGAGCGGTACCGGTGCCAACTGCCACTACACCTCGGTGGTGTTTTAGCAGCCCCACGAACAGCCTCCAAGGCGTGTCAATCGCCGTCGTCGGCGGCGGAACCGGCCGTGCTCAGGGTCGCCGAGGCGGTCCCGCTAGAAAGGCATTAATGAGCGGCTCAAGGTCGAGCGCCGTCAGGGAATCGCCTGCCATCAGGAGATTTTCGGCTCGCGTCCAGTTCGCGTGGCCGAATATCTCTCCGTTGTCTTCCCCTAGAGTGAGACCTTGCCGGTCGCGATGTCGTAGACCGCGGAGACGACTCGGATCTTCCCGGCGTCGACCGCCGGCTTGATGATCGGTCCCTTGGCGGCGATCGACTTGGCCTGGGCGGAGGCGTTGGCGGCCGTCGCGGACTCCAGCGTGCGCTGTGCCGTGGGCAGCGACTTGATCGGGGGCAGGATCGCGTCGACGAATGCGCCGATGGCGCCGTACTTGCTGGCCGGGTAGCTCTTGGTTCCCTTGGCCACCTCGATGGCGGCCTTCACGGCACCGCAGTCGCTGTGGCCGAGTACCATCACCAGCTTGACTCCCAGCACCGCGACCGCGTACTCCGTGCTGCCCAGGGTTGCGACGTCGATCGAGTTCCCGGCCACTCGCGAGAGGAACAGGTTGCCGTTGTCGACATCGAAGATGAGCGGGGGCGAGATGCGTGAGTCGGCACAGGCGATGATCGCGGCGAAAGGCTTCTGAGCGCTGGCGATCCGCTCCCCGACGGGGGAGTAGTCACGCAGCTCGAGCTGGCCGCGGCGATAGCGCTCGTTGCCGGCCATGAGTAGCGCCAGCGCCGCGTCGGGGGTGGGAGGGTGCGGAGCTCGCTTGCCTCTCATCGGCTCCTTCGCTTTAGCGCCGCAGCCCGAACCCAGCGCAGCCGCCCCGGCGACGGCGCCCAGGCCGGCCATCAATCCACGCCGAGAGAGCTCGGTCTCGTACATCATGCACGCCTACTCCCGTCGCCCGTGACAGACGACCGAGGCGAAGATACTAACCAAGGAACGGGGTAACCGACAAGCAATCCCGTCAGTCGCCGCCATCTAGGGGGCGTGGCTTGCAATGCTCAGGATCGTCGAGGCGGTCCCGCTAGAAAGGCATGGCCGCCGGCTGGCGCTTGCGACGGTTGGGGATGTTGGGATGGATCAGCCGCGTAGAAACGAACGAAGCCCCGGGGTCGACCGATGAGCAAACGCCGGCCGAGACGTGCCCCGCGGCTTCGGAGGGAGGGCTAGTGCCTAGTGGACCTTCTTGCCGTGCTTAGGCTCTATGAGCGCAAGTATGGCCAGCATCGGCCTGCCTCCCGTCGACCCCCATCCTTCCGGCGTCTGGCTGGCTGCGCAACCGTACTTGGCCGGTGTCTTGCCTCGGGTTCGCACGGGTTTCCCCTCCGCCCGTCGCCGAACACGCACGCGCCGTGGGGGTTCAGGATCGCCGTTGAGGAGCAGGCCCGTCCCTTGCGTGGCAACCGGTGATTCGTCCGCCCCGTGCTGGGCGGGACGGGCAAGTACGCCGGCGCCAACGGCGTGATGCTCTTCAAGGGCCGCCCCCACGGTCGCTACGAGACCGAGTTCCGGCTCGAGAGCTGACCGAGGCGGGCAGCTAGAAGCGGTGGGGCGGGCCGTGCGGAGCGCTCCCCGCGCCGATGCTTCGTCGTCGCGCGTGGCATAGGGTTTCGGCGTGGACGAGCGCACCCAACGGGCCAGCGATCTGCTCCATGAGGCCGGTGAGGTCCACCACGTCGTCTATCGCATCACGGACGGCGCAGACGACGACTGGGCCTCCTTCTATGCGGACTGGCTCATCGATCACTCCGAGCTTCCCGAGACGCTCGGGCGCGTCCCGACCCGTAGCCACCTCGTACACGAGCTCGTGGAGTCCGAACGGGCCTTTGCCGACACGGCGCCAGCGGCACGCTGGCAGGACTTCTACGCCGATCGGATCATCGGCCGCTTCGGCTAACCGTTCGGCGGGCAAGGCGCGCCCTCGACCGCGCCGGGCGCTGTTGTCGTAGAACCCTCGGTATGGTCGCGTCGGACGCCACGATGATCGCCGCCGGTGGGCGCGATTTGCGCGTGTCCAGGCCCGATCGCGTGATCTTCCCGAGGACCGAGCGCTCAGGCGTGGTCACCAAGCTCGACATCGTGAAGTACTACCTCGCTGTTGGCGACGGCATCATGCGCGCACTCGAGCGGCGGCCGACGACGCTCGAGCGCTGGCCCAAGGGCGTGCGCCCGGGCATCGTCGTCTCGACGCGCGAGAAGGGCGGCGGCGACGCCTTCTTTCAGAAACGCATCCCAGGAGGGGCTCCAGACTACGTGCAGACCGCGCGGATCCAGTTCCCGTCGGGTCGTCACGCGGATGAGATCTGTCCCACGGAGGTGGCCGTCATCGGCTGGGCGGCCCAGATGGGCACGATCACCTTTCACCCGTGGCCGGTTCGCAGCGACGACGTCGACCATCCAGACGAACTACGCATCGACCTAGACCCGCAGCCAGGCAGGGACTTCGCCGACGCCGTGCGCGTCGCCGCTGAGGCCCGGGTGCTTTTGGACGAGCTTGGCTACACGGGTTTCCCGAAGACCTCCGGAGGCCGAGGTGTGCACGTGTACGTTCGGATCGCGCGCCGCTGGACGTTCACGGACGTCCGTCATGCCGCGATCGCATTCGGGCGTGAGCTCGAACGGCGTATGCCAGGCCAGGTCACGACCAACTGGTGGAAGGAGGAGCGCGGCGAGCGCATCTTCATCGACTACAACCAGAACGCCCGCGATCGCACGATCGCCTCGGCCTACAGTGTTCGGCCGAAGGCGGGTGCGCCGGTCTCCGCACCGGTCACGTGGGACGAGCTCGCCGACGTCGCGCCTGAGGACTTCACGGTCGCAACCATGCCCGCGCGCTTTGCCGAGGTGGGCGATCGCCACGCCGCCATCGACGAAACCGTCCACTCGCTGCAGCCGCTGCTGGACATGTACAGGAATGACGCGGCCGAGGGGCGGGGGGACATGCCCTACCCACCCGACTATCCGAAGATGCCGGGAGAGCCAAAGCGAGTCCAGCCCTCGCGCGACCGTGACCGCCGGCGGTAAGGGCTTCGTGGACCTACGGCGACTGCGGCAGGTTGGCCGAGCCGCGCGTCGTCACCGGAGCGGAGGGCGGCGGCACGACTGGCCCGATGTCCCCGTCCGGCGCCTCGTCCAGGTCGACGATCACCGGCGCGTGGTCACTCGGCCCGCTTCCCTTGCGGGCCTGTCGGTCCACCCATGCCGCCCGGACACGGTCGGCGACCGTCTCGCTGGCCAATACCAGATCGATCCGCATCCCGAGGTCCTGATGGAACATTCCGGCCCGGTAGTCCCAGTAGGTGAACACCCGCTCGTTCGGCCAGCGATCGCGCACGACGTCACGCAAGCCGAGCTCCTGTAGCTCCGCCAGGGCCGCCCGCTCGAGCGGGGTCACATGGGTCTGTCCGATGTAGGCCTCGGGATCGAACACATCGTCGTCGGTCGGTGCGATGTTCATGTCGCCACATACGACCGTCGCCTCCCGGCCGGCCGCAACCACCTTCCGCAGCGACGCCAGCCAGGCGAGCTTGTACTGGTAGTGCTCCGAGTCCGGCACGCGCCCGTTCGGTACGTACACCGAGATGACGCGGATCCCGCCACACGTAGCAGAGACCGCGCGCGACTCTGGGCGCGGGAAGCCCGGCGCGCCGGCGAGGCCCACCACCACGTCGTCCAGACCAACACGCGAGAGGATGGCGACCCCGTTCCAGGTCGCCTCGCCGTGAACTGCGACGGCGTACCCGCGGTCGCGGAGCTCGTCACCGAGCAGATCGAGGAAAGCATCGTCTGCGAGCTTGGTCTCCTGCAGGCAGACGACGTCCGGACGCCGCTCATCCAGCCAAGGCAGCAGCCGCGGCACGCGCTGCGTGACCGAGTTGACGTTCCAGGTCGCGATTCGCACCGACCCGACGGTACCGGCATCGCCGATGGTGGCCGCTCGCCCGAACCGCAGGGGCCGTTTCGACGGATGTCCAACCGAACTCGCCGGCGCTCTGCTCGACAGCTTCACCTTAGCGTCCCTCTGCCAGGCCCTCTCCCGAACACGCTCCTTGGGCGCGCCCGCACGGTAGTGCCATCCTGTGGGGGATGGAGCTGTCGGCCACGACCGGTGACGCGTTCGTGAGGGTCGGTGCGCACACCCGCCTGCAAGGTTCGGGAGCGCAGTGCTTGGCGCTCGACGGCGACACGGTGTACGTCGGGTGTCGGGGAGGCGGGCTAAAGCGCAGCACCGACGGCGGCGTCAGCTTCGAGGACCTGCCGTTGCCGGAGCCAGACGTGTTCAGCGTCGCGGTGAGCGCGGCGGACGGCAGCGTGTACGCGGGGACGGAGCCGAGCCGCCTGTTCCGCAGCCGCGACGACGGCGAGAGCTGGGAGGAACTGGTGGCGCTTCAGGAGATCCCGTCGCGGCCCGACTGGAGCTTTCCGCCCCGGCCCTGGAGCTCGCACGTGCGCTGGATCGCGCCGAGCCCGCACGATCCCGAGGTGGTGCTGGTGGGGATCGAGCTGGGCGGGCTGATGCGCACCGAAGACGGTGGCGCCTCGTTCAGCGATCATCGGCCCCAGGCGGCCCGCGACGTGCACTGCCTGACATGGCATCCGAGCGCTCCGGGGCGCGCCTATGAGGCCGGCGGCGACGGCGCCGCCTGGAGCCGCGACGGCGGCCGCAGCTGGGACCAGGCGGACGCCGGGCGAGACCGCCGCTACGCCTGGGCGCTGGCCGTCGATCCGGTCGATCCGGAGCGCTGGTTCGTCTCGGCGGCTCCGGGCCCGTTCGAGGCGCATGGGAGCCGCCCGTCCGACTCGGCGATCTACCGCTGGGAGGGCTCCGGCCCCTGGCAGGCAATCGAGGGCCCGCTCGACTCCCACGTCTACGCGCTCGCGATCGGGCGGGGACAGCTCTTCGCCGGTCTGGGCGACGGCACGCTGCTCCAGAGCGAAGACGGCGGCGAGAGCTGGAGCGAGATGGACGAGCGGATCGGCAAGATCACCGCGCTGGCCGTGAAGTGAGGTACCTCGGAGACGGCTCCGATTTCGCGCAAAGCGATATGCCGCCCAGCACCTACCGGCGCCGTGCGGCGCGCGCGACGGCGGGCATGCCGTCGTGCGTGGCGAAACAGGTGATTCGACCGATCAGGAATCGAGAAGCGCGGTCACCGAGCCACACCTCGAGTGACCGCCATGGATAATCCAGGAGCCGCGCTGAGCCGTCCGGAGGAGGTGCTTGCAATGGCTGAGAGGAAACCTGCAAAGAAGGGCACGCAGAAGTCCGCCAAGAGCACCACCGCGATCAAAAAGAAGTCCAAGGGATTCACGGACGAGGAACGAGCCGCGATGAAGGAGCGCGCCCAAGAGCTGAAGGTGGAAGCGCGCCGCGGCCGGCGCGCGGACAAGGCGGATGGGGAAAGCGCCGTGCTCGCGAAGATCGCCGAGATGCAGGGAACGGATCGCGCCATGGCCAAGCGGCTCCATGCCCTCATCCAAGCCAGCGCGCCAGCCCTCTCGCCGAGAACCTGGTACGGGATGCCCGCGTATGCCAAGGACGGCAAGGTCGTCTGCTTCTTCCAAAGCGCGCAGAAGTTCAAAGCGAGGTACGCGACGTTCGGCTTCAGCGACGAGGCGAACCTCGACGAAGGCGCCATGTGGCCAACCTCCTTCGCGCTGAAGGAGTTGAACGCCGCCGAAGAGGCAAAGATCGGCGCGCTCGTGAAGAAAGCGGTGAGCTGAGCCCAGCTCCTGAGCCCGCTCCCTGCCCCGTCACCTACGACCGAGCCGCCCTACCGCGCCAGCGACGTGATCGAACGCGCCTTCAACCGGAACTCCTGCCGCCCCGGTCACGATGGCCCTCCTAGATTCAGGCGCCGGGTATCCGGCCGGCTATGCGACTGGCTCTGGAGGCTTCCGTCCGCAGGGTGGCTCTTGAACGGCAGGCGCTCCTCGGTGTCCGTGAGCTGGAAGATGCGCTGGACGACACTCGCTCCCGGGATCAGAGACAGGTTCCATCCGTCCCGCGTCGATTGAGCGGCCAGCTCGAGCAGGAGATTGAGGCCGGACGAGTCGATGAAGCTCAGCCCTCGAAGATCGAGGACCAGGTCACGTCCTTCGTCCTCTAGGTCAGCGATTCGATCTCTCGCGACGGGCGCCGTGGCGATGTCGAGCTCGCCGGTGAGCCGTACGCAGACCTGACCGGGGTCGGGTGTGGCCACGACGGTGATCGCGAACCCCCAGACCTGCCCGTCGAGACCGCCGTCCTCGGTCGCCATGCTGGCTCCTCGTCTCGGTCCCCTCCGGCGAGCAAGGCCGCGGACAGGTGGAGGGTCCCGCAAAGATCCCGAGGGCGACCACCTACCAGTCTAGAAGGGTCACGCCGAGAGACAAGCGGGGAATCTACGGTTGCCCGGTCGTATGAATCTCCCGAGATAGACCCGCCTAATATTTCGCTGTCTACCGTTGGGCGCCGACGGTTTTCAGACCGTCCTGCGCCTGGGCGGGGCGTGCGCCGGAGCTCAAGCGGATCGGCTTTCAGCCACTGCCGCGTGACGAGCAGCCCGCGTCGGACCAGCTCACGAACGCTTAGGGGATTCTCCCTGTGGCCGCCGCTTGGATGGCGGCCTTCGCTGCTTCGACGTCGGAATCAAGCGCGGCCTTCACCTTGGGTGCGAGGGCATCCGCGGTCGCTTCATCGTCTGCATGTTCGCGAACCGATGCGGCGCCGCTGGCCGCGAGCCTGTCCGCTTGACTGGCCGCGACGCTGACGGTGGCCTGCAAGCGCTGATCTTTGGCCGCCGCAAGCACTCGGTCCTGTAGGACGGCGAGCGTCTTAGGTCCCGCCCACCCAGCTATGAGCGCGACAGGGACTACGCGCAGCACGCTCCAGGTCGTCGTGGTGACGGGCTCTCCTGCCACTACAGCGAGAGTGTCTTTGGTGCCAGGAAACACGAGGAGGATGGCAACTGCAGCTGCCGCGCCCACGGCTGGTCCGGTCAGCCACCGAGGCTTATTGACCCCGGGCGAGGTGGTCGGAACCAAGGCAGCGGCAAGCCCCCCTAGGGCACCGCAGCCCGCGGCGATAAGGACCAAGCTGACGTAATCGCTTACGTGCTTGAGTTCGACCATTAGACCCGCAGAAGTTACCGGATCCGATTAAGCCGAATAGCGGAGTGCTGGCCTTGATCAGGCCTTGGGACCTGCCATGTCTTCGGGGCTAGATTTTGCCGTTGCCCGCACCAGCAGTGTCAATCGCGTGGTGGGGGCATGGTGGAGGCGAGGGGATGAGGCATTTCCCTTGCGGCGCCTGCGCCATCCCGGACGGCTTACGCGGCCCGCGAGTGGAAGATCTGGGGCAGATTCCAGCGTTCAAGCTGGCGTCCCGGCGAGTCTGGAGAACGCCCGGCACCGGTCGAGTTGCCCCAGAGGCCGCGCCAGTCGGCCCACGCTCCGAACTCCCGCCATTCGATCTCGGTGAACGCCTTGCCTTGTCCATCGGCTTCGTCCTCACCACGCCAACCTGGGGTGAAGTAGTGCGCGTGCGACCCGAGCGCCACGTATATGACCGGTCGTCCTGCGTCGAGCTCGCACCGCCAGAACTCCCGTTTCTCGCCTGAGTGGTGCTGGGAAGCTGTCATCAGAACCGCCCGGTCGCCCACTGGGTCGACCGTCGCCAGTTGTACGAACTCCCAGTCGCCTTCGTGCTCGCCGATCCCCGCCACGGACCACGGGTTGTAGAGGTACCAAAGCCAAAACTGGTGCCAGAAGAGATCTGCTTTCTCCACAACACGGTGATAGCCGACCACCGGCGTGTCAACCGGATCATGCATGTCGGGCGGGAAGTTCATCCGTCCGCCGGCCTCCGGGAGTACGGACAGGCGGACGGGATCCGCGCCGATCTTAGCCAGGCGCTCAGCGGTCTCGACGGGCTGAGGGCGCCATTTCTCACGCGAGTCAAGCTTGAAAATGGGGGAGATCACGGTCGCCTCCTCGGATGTGTTTGCACCATGAGATGGGATCGTCACACCAAACGGGCCCGTTTACGGGCTGCGGGTTGACGCGACCCCCCTGAGCCGTCTAAACGCGCGCGAGGCCGGTCTGTCCTCAATACAATGCACGTGCCGCCCGGCATAGGGTTGGCCTGCCGAGCGTATCCAGGTAAGGAGCGTATATGGCCCGGGCAATCGCACTCCTTGTTGCGGTTCCTGACGTATCGGACAGGGGACGGCGTCCTAGCCGAAGACCTCGTCGCCGAGACCTTCGAGCGCATTCTTCGAACCCGGTGGCGCTTCGACCCGCGTCGAGGCAGCGAAAAGACGTGGGTTTACACGATGGCGCTCAGCTGTCTGCGGGATCACGGCCGCCGCCGCTCTGCCGAAAATCGTGCGATGGAGAGGTCCCTGGCCGCCGGCATGCCTGCAGATTCGGGTGGTTGGGAGGCGAACGTGGAAGATCGCGATGTGTTGGGGCGAGCCATGGATACCTTGAACGCCGATGAGCGGGAATGCATCGCGCTTCGCTACGGGGCCGACCTGAGCATCCCGGAGATAGCTCGGGTTCTTCGCCAGTCTCAGACCACCGTCCACGGCCGCGTGTACCGAGGCCTTCGAAAGCTGCGCGAGGAGTTCGAGTGAAGAAACGCAGGGGGTCGCTACGCTGGGCACCTGACGCGTGACGAGCTGGCTCTCGCGCCCGCTTGGGAGGAGCGGCAGATCGGTGCGCGACGTATCTGACACCGTTACGCTTCGGCAACGCCAAACCCAGATCTCAAGGAGGACGATCTGAGATGACGGACATCCAGTCCGCGATTGAAGACCAGCTAGCGGAACTTCGCAGCGAGATCGAGCGCTTGGAGCTAGCGAGGGACGCGCTTAACACAGATGGGACTCCGGCGCGAGGGCGCCGCCATCGTGGCCGTACCAAAGCGCAGCCGCGGCAGCCTGGTTCCGCTTCAGCTAGGCGCCGTCGCCGTCAGACTCGGATGGACCCCCGTGAGCGCGAGGCTCAGGCCCTGCACCGGATCAGAGAGCACGGGGCCAACGGGGTCTCGATCACCGACCTGGCGGCGGAGGTCGGGGTGTCGCGAAGCTATCTCGCGTCCAGAATCCTACCGCCACTAGATGCCCAGATCACCCGGATGCGCGGCAGGGTGGCTGCGAAGTAGTTCGGCCTTTGCGGGCCTCTCCACCGCGCATTAGCTGACAGCTCCGGCCCGGCCGGCCGAGCGGCGGGGGAGATCGACCGCGAGGGGGTCTGTCGGCACCGGCGAAGACGCTGCCCGCCTTGCTAAGCGGGGACCGCGGCCACATTCAGCGCTCGCTGATGTCGCTGCTGAGCACTGGCTTCACGTCGACGATCGGCGTCCCGTCCAGCGCTTCGAGGTTGCGCACCCGGACGCGGTCGCCGTCGATCGACAGGACCTCCACCCGATGCAGCCCGATCGGATTGGGTCGGTGGGGGGAGCGGGTATTGAACACGCCCTGCTGCGCTCTCGACAGCTCGCCGCGCGGATGCACTCGCAGAATGTCGCGGCGTGCGCGGTCGAGCCACGTGAGGACGACGACCTCGTCGCCCGCTCGGATACCGTCGAGGGCCTCGAGCACCTCAGGCTCGAAGACGAGCCACGCGTCCGGCGCGCCCTCGTCGCCCTGGTTCGGGGCGAGCCCAGGATCGGTCAGAGGAGACTCGACCCTTCCGATCGGCGTTAGCTCGAAGCGCGGCTGGTTCACGTCGTGACCATGACTCGGCCAGCCAGGAGGTTGGGCGACGAGGTATTTGCGCTCGTCGTCTTCAGCCGGAACGCTATCGACGGGGTCTCCCACGCGGACCGGCCCAGGGTCTTCAACGAGCTCCATCGCGTCCTCCGGCCCGAGGTCGCCGCGACTTGCCGCTGCCTGATAAGGAGGAGGTCCCTGGTTCGAGTCCAGGATCGCCCACTAACAGGCGAGTGCCGGAAAGCCCCGCTACGGCGGGGTTTTCTGCCGCTCGAGCGGTCTGCACACGTCGTCGGTGGCGGGTCGACGGGGGTCGAATCGAGCCGGCTCGGCCCGCTCTCGTCCCGAGTCAACCGTTTCACGGGCTCATCTCGGACCGGCGCCTCGATATCACGGCTCTGACCTTGCCGCCGTCGGTGCGCGGCAGCGACTCCACGAATGCGACATCGGTAGTCCCGTCTCCGAAGCGGTCCGCGAAGTTGTGTCTGAGCCGGGCCCGCAAGCCGTCGCGGTCACAGCCCGCGGCCGGGACCACCAAGACTTCAAACCGACTCGGACCGTGCTGGATGATCTGCGCCTGCCAGATCTCTTCTTCGGGCGCGACGAGTTTGACCGCCGCCTGTGGATGTATTAGCTCGCCCGAGGGCCCCTGGAGCCAGTCGTCGATGCGTCCCTCCACGAACGAGAGCAAGGGCAGCGAGCGCCCGCACGGGCACGGCCCCGGCCGCTTCGACGCGATGTCGCCAAGCCGATAGTTGAGAAGGACCGTGCCACGGCTGACAAGGTTGGACACGATGACCTCACCGCTTTCGCCGTCAGCGACCTCGGCCTCGTTGGCGTCCAAGATCCGGACTGGATACAGGTCGACATTCAGGTGATGCCCCAGGTGCTCTTCGCATTCGAAGCCGATACTCGGCGCCTCGATGGCGCCATAAATACTTAGGACCTGGAGTCCGAAACGCTCGGTCAGGCGTCGGCGCGTGGATGCCGACAGTGCGTCGGCTCCGTAGGTCACCACTCGCGGCACATGGAAATCGACTCCGCTCTCCTCGACGTAGCGAAAGAGGGCTTCGATGTAGGAGCCGTATGAGAAGATCTCGTCAGGGTTCAACTTGTTAATCAGCTCTACGTTGCGCGCCGGCTGCTCGTAAAGCGACAGGTGGTGATAAACGACACGAATGCCAAACGGGATAAAGCTTTGGCGTTCGAACGCCCTGGCCGCCGAGACGCTCACACTCGTCGGCGTCGCAATGCGAACAGCCCGGTAGCGAATCCGCTTGCCCGCGAGCTTCATGATCACTGCCCGTCGGCGCTCGCCATGGGCAGCCTCTTTGAAGAGCATGTGGGCGTCCCGAAAGACCGTCATCGGTTGACCCGAAGTGCCACTGGTCCGAAGCCTCAGGTAGTCGGCACGCGGGCGAGCGGTCGAGAGGAAGTACTCCGGATCGCGCTGGAGTTCGGCACGATCGAGGACTGGAAGCCTGCTGAGATCAGCGGCCGTCTGGAAGTCATCCGGTCCCAGTCCCAGCCGGCGCATGGTCTCGCGGTAGTAGGGGACGTAGCGGTAGGCATGTGAGACGGCATTCCGAACGTGGCGTTCCTGCGCACGTTCAATCGCGGCAGCAGACTTGAAAGGGAGCCCTCCCTGCCAAGGAGCCCTTAGCGCAAGCTGCACGCTCCACAACAGTCTGGCGAAAACAGGCGTGCTGCTCGGTTCCTTGCCCGCGGGACTCTGCTGCTGGACGGCTGCCCTAGGAATCTTCAAGGCACGGATCCCTCAAGGAGGCTACGCGGGCACTTGCGTGGTTCATCGCGGTGCCAGCCGCTACCTCGCGCATGCGGGGTACGGCACGCACTGCGACAAAGGCACCCCACCTCCTTGGCATGTAGCGACCGAGCGCATCGAACGCCCCAAGCATGCGGTCAATCGCAGATGCGCCCGAGCTCCCCGGCAGCATCCGAAGTCCCCGCGCGAACAGCGTGGTCAGGACACGCGGTCCATGGACTAGGTAAGAATTTCCCCAGGATTCGAACTCCGCACGGTGAAGGAGCCGATGCAGTTCCCCGAGTGAGAGCGCGCGCTCAAGCGGAAACGGCACCAGCCGCAGGCGCGCGGCTAACCTGAGCAGCGGATCGCCGAGGTTGGCGGCGTTGTCGCAGGTGAGCACTAGGACTCCGTTGGGACGGAGGACCCTGCGAATCTCGCGGACCGCCGTTAACCGGTCGTGGTCGGGGAGGTGGTCAAGCGTGGACGTGGATACGACTGCATCAAGTGCCCCGTCCTCGAACGGCAGGTGGCGCAGATCACCCCGGACTAAACGGGGCGTCACCCCCGCGCGAGCCGCGGCCCGGGAGGCGGACAAAAGTACTTGGCTTGAGATGTCGATCCCATAGGCGGCCCGCGCACGTCGGGCGAGTGTGAACAGAAGCTCGTCGCCGACCACACCCTCCTCCCAGAGGTCCGTCTTTAGGACGATGGCGGTCTTTAGGTCCGGGAGCCAGCGGTCGATCAGATCCAGATGTGCCCGTCTTTTGACCGATGCCATCCGACCGTCGAGGTAGGGACGAGCGATCACCCGGGCAGCAGCTGTATCCCAAGGATCGTCGCCTGTATTCGGTCGCCGAGGAGCTTGGACCCGGCAACGTGCACGCAGCCCGGCCCTATGCAGAAGTTCCGCCGCCCTTGCTGGCATGGCACGGACCCAGCGCCTACCCGCCGAGGATGAACCGAGACGCCAGAGCGCTTGGTCCTTGGCGGCGGGCCCTGACGTGGTCTGGATGTGGCCCATAGATGGATCTCAGCACTTCCCTCCCTGGCCCGTCGGAATGGTATTTCCCGCGTAGCGCCGTTTCCGCGGGATGAAGCCGCAGCGCGAGCGCCGGGACGGCTCGCGACCAAACGGGCCGTTTAGCCGCCTGGAGACGGGCTCCGGGCGACAACGCGCACCTTGCCGCCTTGCGTTCGCTGTACCGCGTCGACGAAGAAGACGCGAACCTTGGTGCCGCGGCCGAGCCGGGAGAGGAACTTATCAGTGAGCCGAGCGCGCACCTTCTCGCGGTCGATGCCGTCCTTGATGACCACGTCGGTGTCGAAGCGGCCGGGTCCCAACTGCCTGACCCGGTACTGGTAGATCTCGGCCTCGTCGGTGAAGAGGGTCCGAACCGCCTGGGGGTGGAGCTTCTCGCCCGATGGCATCTCGATCCAGTCATCCGTGCGGCCCTCGATGAACGAGAGCAGCGGGAGCGAGCGCCCACACGGACACCCAAACGGGTGCAGATAGGCGACATCGCCGAGGCGGTAATTGAGCAGGACAGTGGCGCGGTTGACCAGATTCGAAATGACCACCTCGCCGGTCTCGTCCGCGGACTGCTCTTGCTCATTCGGTCCAACGACCCTGAGCGCAACGAGGTCCAGGTTCAGGTGGTAGCCGAGCCCCTGCTCACATTCGAACCCGATCTGCAGTGCCTCCACCGCTCCGTACGTGCTCAGCACCGGCAATCCCATGGACTCCGTGATCAGCCGGCGGGCAGCGGTGGACATCGCGTCGGACCCGTAGACGGTGACTCGTGGCCAACCAAATTTCCTCCCGGTGGAGGAGATGTGGGCGAACAGCAGCTCCAAGTACGAGCCGTAGCCATCGATCACATCGGGACGAAACGCGTCGAGCAGCGCCACGTTCCTGTCGGGTGGGTCGAACAGCGACAGATACAGCCGCGGGATCGCCAGCCTGGGAGCGATGGCGACGTGTCGGGCGAGAAAGTCGTGCATCGCTCGCGCGGTGCCAAACGGTGATTCGATGATTGCCTCGCGATAGCGAAGACGCCTCCCCGCAAGCTTGCGCACGATCGAGCGATGCCGCTCCGCGTAGGCGCCGTACTCGATCACGCTGGACGTGTCGTAGAAGATCTGCCGAGGGGCTCCGCCGCTCCCGCCGGTGCGTAACCGCAGATAACGGTCGATCGGCTGTGAACGTGAAACGAAATACTCGGGGTCTCGTTGGATCTCCTCGCGGTCGAGCATCGGAAGGAGGGAAAGGTCGGCAGACGTGCGAAAGTCCTGCGGCGTCAGCCCAAGGCGCCGCATCGTGTCGCGGTAGTAGGGGACGGTGGCATGAGCGTGCGCGACGATGCGGGCGAGCCGCCGCTGCTGAGCGCGCTGCACCGTCACGGAGGGCTCGAAGGGGAAGCTCGCCTGCCCTGGAAGCTGCCGCGCCAGATATGCGGTCTGGGACAGGCTCACCGGGGCGAGACTGACGCAACCACGCCGTCGAAGGCCATCCACCGGAAGACCCTCGCGATCTCCGCGAACCCAGCCCGCCTCAGCATCGCCTCGTTGTCGTCCGCCGAAAGCGGCTGAAGCAGTCCGCGGAGGCTGCGGGTCTTTTCGGCGATCTCCTCGTTGCTGAAGCCTCGGCGACGCTTGAACTCGAAGTAGACACCTTCAGCAACATCCTGCAAGCGGGCCGTCGGAGCCAGGAGCTTCTCGAACAGGATCAGCGTCCCGGCGGGCTCCAGCGCCCGGCCTACGCGCTCGAGGACCGCTTGCCGGTCTCGCCTCGCCACGAACTGCAGCGTGTAGAAGCACACGACCACGTCGGCCGGCTCCAGCTCGAGTTGCTCGAGCGCGGAGCAAACGAAGCGCACCGACCGCAACGCAACGCAGCGCCGCGCCGCCCGCTCGATCATTCCAGGCTCACGATCGACTCCGATCACCTCACCGCCGCGAGGGGCGAGGCAGTCGCCAAGGCGCTCGGTCAGAAGTCCGGTCGAGCAGCCGAGGTCATAGCAGCGCCCGCCGGCCGGCACGAGCTGTGCGCAGATATCGACGATCAGCTCATGACATTGCTCGTAAGCCGGCACCGAGCGGGCAACGTGCTCATCGAACGCGCATGGTGTGTTCCCTCCGAACGTCCATGTGCCACCGGGAGCGACGATTCCGCTGCCGACCTCCGGTGAACCCGCCTCGATGCGACGCCTACGGCGTGAATCGGTCATCACGATCTAGACTCGACGGCGGCTGATGTCATCCGACTCCGATCGGGCCAACCGGCTTGTGTGGGGGAGCCGCGACGTCGTCGAGCTGTTCCTGCGGCGTCAGGGTTTTAGCAGCGACGCGGAAGCGCACGTGATGCGGCGGGTGGCGACGGCGGCCAAGGACCAGCCGATCCTGGACGTAGGCGTGGGAGGCGGACGCACGACCCCGTTTCTGCGCGCCGTGAGTACGGACTATGTGGGAATCGATTTCATCGAGGCGTTGGTCGACGCGACTCGACACCGCTATCCGGGCGCTCGCGTGGAGCACATGGATGCGCGAAACCTGTCGAGGTTGGGCGACGAGGTGTTTGCGCTCGTCGTCTTCAGCCGGAACGGTATCGACGGGGTCTCCCACGCGGACCGGCCCAGGGTCTTCAACGAGCTCCATCGCGTGCTCCGGCCCGGTGGACTGCTCGCCTACTCCACTCACAACCTCGATTATCGATCACCCGGGCGGATGCGCCGACACTTCGATCCGCGCCCCCTCATCAAGCGCCCAGGTTACGCAGCTCGTCGGATCACTCGCTTGCCCAGGACCATCTGGGAGTACCGACGGCTGCGGGCGCTGAGCGCACGCGGCGAGGGCTGGGCCACCGTCGTCAGCTTGGGCTACGGCCGCCCGGTGATCTGGCACCGGGTGACCTTCGCGGAATCAGTGCGAGAGCTACGGGACTCCGGCTTTACCACCGTGGAGCTGTTCGGCCCAGGCGGGCTCATCGCGACCGTTGACGCAGCGAGCACGTCGCTGCACGCCGCCGCCCAGGCCGTCGACACCTGCGGATGGCCAACGCTTCACCTTGTCGCCCACAAAGGACATCCGGAACTACCAGCAGATGCACGCCACGGACCCGCGGCGACGAAGGCGCTGATCGCCGAACTCGCCTCGGGGTTCGCGTCCGAGGAGCGCCGCCGTCCTGGCGGCGCGGCTGACGATGCTCACCTCAAGACGCTCGGTCCTGACGGTCATTCCGCGGTAGCCCGCCCCTGGCGGTGCTAGCCGGCGTTCCGGTAATGGCGGTGGACCACGGTCGCAAACGCTTGGGCGTCCGTCAGGGTTCGGAAGTACGCAGGCGGGTGAGCGTCGTCCTCCGCGACGCGCAGTCGCCAATGGATCGGCCCGCGCTCCACATGCTCAGCCCGCCACGCATGGCTGCTGTGCGAGTACGAGCCATCGTGGTTGCGGCTGAAGATCAGTCCAGGCATCTACACCTCAGCGTCCTTTCTCCTCGAGCCCCGTGTAGCAGCCGTCGATGAGCGCCTGCCGCGCCTCTGGCGTCCCCTTGTGCGCACCGCCCTTCCCATACTCCTCGGCCAGCTTCTGGTCGCTGACCGACGGTGACACCTGGTTCTGCTTGGCCAGCCCTGCCCTGGGGGTGGTTCGACAGTCCTCGGCTGCGGTGTCCTTCAGGTCTTCGTAGAGGTCTTGATCGAGGCCAAGGACGTTTGGTTTGGCGGTTTCGGTTTTGGGTGGCGTCGCCATGGGCGTCGTAGCCAGCGCCGGTCGCCCGGCGTCCTCGTCCCCGCAGCCAGCCCCGGCGAGGCCAAAGGCGACCAGACCGACCACGCCGACTCTCTTCATCGCGGCCCTCCTCGTCCCCCCTTCGCTCTCGCAGAGCCTAGGTGGCAGGCATTGCGGGGACATCCGATGTAGATGCGGTTTACGCGTCGGCAGAAAGCCGCAGATTCTTGGGTGCGCGCTAGGCGCGCGCTTAGTTGGCCTGCGGGCTCTGGCCCGCGCCACGCCAGATCTGCCTGACGACGACTCGGTCGGCGGCGTCGATGAAGTCGCTGATGGGTTCCACTGCGTCGGCGTCCCAGGTCTCGCGCCACTGCTCCCACTGGCGCATGGCTGCCTCGCGACCTACGAAGGGTCGCGGCGTCGCGATCACCGCCAGTGGATCACGCAGTGGACGCACGGATGGGGGGACGGCCCCATGCGGGTGGTCATAGCCTTCAGTGCGCCCCCCGCGATGCCAGCCGCCCAGAAGACCAGCAGCGCCAGCAAAAACGCGAGCAGTGTGCGGTCGACGATCCGTCTCACTGTTCAACCCCCGGGATAGCCATGAGCGACTCTAACCGTGAGCGTCGTCGCTGCGGCTTTTGTGGCAGCGCTTATCGATGACAAGCCATCTGATGCCCGCTCCTGCAGCGCTCGAACGGGAATCGTGCCTGGGCGGCTCTGAAGCGAGAACACCTCGGGTCACGGCCTATCAAAAGCTCATCGTTTTACTTGACTTTGTAGGATCTCGCCCTCATGGCGACGATGGAGGTCTCGGGACTCGACCCCACCACGGCGGCGGCGCAGGGCTGGCTGGGCACGACGAGCCCGCTTACGCTTCCCGGGCTCGCGGAGACCTACCTCTCCCAGCGGGCAAGGCTCCTGCGGCGGGCGCGGACACTCGTCGCCCTCGCCCTTGGCTGGCACGCAACCGAGGCGGCCGTCGCACTCGCCAGCGGTATCGCAGCCGGCTCTATCTCGCTGGTCGGCTTCGGGGCCGACGTCGGACTCGAGGCGTTCGGAGGGATGATCGTGCTATGGCGCCTGACCGCGGCGAGGGCGCCATCGGATCGCGCGGAGCGCTGGGCACAGCGTCTGCTCGGCGTCTCCTTCGGCCTCCTCGCAGCGTACATAGCCCTGGAGGCGCTTGGCATGCTGAGCAGCGGCGAACGCCCGGACGCGAGTCCGCTGGGAATCGGGTTGGCGATCGGCGCGCTGCTGCTGATGCCGCCCCTGTGCGCGGCCAAGGCCCGGGTCGGCCGGCGCCTGGGATCCGCTTCGGTGGTCATCGAGGGTCGCCAGAACCTGCTCTGCGCCTATCTCTCCAGGGCGCTGTTCCTCGGCCTGGCGGCCAATGCCGTCCTCGGCCTGTGGTGGGCGGACCCGGTGGCCGCGCTCGCGATCTCGGCGATCGCCGTGCGGGAGGGGCGACGGGCGTGGACCGGAAGCAGCTGCTGCGCGGGGCTGCCCTGCGGGGAAGCCCGCTGCCACCCGAGTGAGGGCCAAGGGACCTAATCCCCCTTTTCCCGATCTCGATTCAGCTATTCTGTGCTTGATGGCCGAGGTGTCCACCAGGCTCAACGGCGTCGACCTTCAGAAGGTCGAACAGATCACCCAGCAATACCGCCGGGATCCCGACTCGGGTCGGGCGCCGTTCTCGGCCAGGGTCCGCTGGCTCGGTGGCTACCAGACGGTGAGTGAACTCGGAGCCCATCAGCCGGTGAAGGGTGATGAGCCCGAGGCGCTCGCAGGCACCGACACGGGTCCCACCCCCGAGGAGATGCTCCTGGGCGCGGTGGGGCAGTGCCTCGCCGTGGGTTACGCCGGCGCGGCCGCCTCGCGGGGGATCAAGATCGACTCCCTCGAGATCGACGTACGCGGCAAGGTGAATCTCCCTGCCGCCTATGGCGTCGAGGAGGGGCATCCCGGGTTCGACCGGATCGAGGTCGACGTGCACCTGGACGCCGATGCCCGACCTGAGGAGCTCGAGGACCTGCACGAGAAGGTCGTCGAGCGCGCTCCGATCCCCAACACGGTTGCGCGGCCGGTCGAGGTGAACGCGAGGTTGACCTGATGGGATGCCGCTGCACGGGGGGAACCGATGTCACCCCCCAGGCGTGCTGCTCGGTCGATGAGCGCGCCGGGATAGCCGACGCCATCGCGGCCGACGTCACCCGCCGAAAGTTCCTGGGCGCCTGCTGCGCCACCGGGTTCGGCATCGTCGCCAGCGGCTCGATCGCCTCGCTGCTGTCCGCCTGCGGCAACACATCGTCCTCGTCCGCGGGGACGATCCGCGTCGGCCATCTGCCTGCCGGCTGCATCCAGCACCTGCTGCTGGCCCAGAAGAACGGGCTGTTCAAGAAGGCGGGTCTCAACGTCCAGCTGACGCAGTTCGACGGGCCGCCGCCGAATCTCCAGTCGCTGGTCTCCGGGGCGATCGACGTGTCCCACAATCCGTGGACCACGGTGATCTCCGCCTATGACCAGGGCCAGAAGGACCTGCGCATCTTCGGCGGCTCGGGCAAGGGCGGGATCGAGCTGGTCGCTCGGGCCGGCTCGGTGAAGAGCGTTCCCCAGCTTGCGGCTGCCGCGAACTCCGGCCTCAAGGTCGGGACCCTTCGCCTCGACACCCTCGAGCTCGTCACCTACGGGACCATGAAGAAGGCCGGAGTCTCCTACGCCGATTACAAGATGAAGTTCTTCCCGAGCATGGTCGGCATGGGGGAGGCGCTGATCAAGCGCAGCGTCGATGTCGCCTCACTGGCCCAGCCATACGGCGCCACCGTCGTCGACCAGGCCCACGGCACCTACCTCGAGGACTCGAATCAGGTCTGGGGCCCGAACGCGTCCGACTGCGTGGTCAACGCCAAGGCGAGCTACGTCGAGAAGAACAAGAGCAAGCTGGAGACGTACCTGCACGTGCTGGAGGAGGCGGCGCGACAGCGCGACGCCGACTTCGAGAAGGCCCTCAGTCAACTGCAGCCCATCTACCAGGTGCCGAGGCCGATCCTTGCCTCGGGGCTCAAGCGCCAGACGCCGCAGCCGGTGCTCGACTCCACGGGCCTGAAGAGCCTGCACAACGGCGTGGGATACCTGATCGAGCTCAAGTACCTGAAGACGGACGTCATCAAGGACGTGTTCGACCCATCCGTACAGCAGGGCGCCCATCTGGCCGCAGCCTGATGGCGGAGACCGCTCAGGCGCCGAGCCCCGAGGCTCTCGAGAGCCCCGTCGGGGCTGCGCTCGCCAGCGAGTCCAGGTCGCGTTCCGTCGCGGCCGTGCGCACCCGCCGGTGGGTCCGCTGGAGGTCGCTGGCCGGGTTCCTGGCCGCCTGGGCGATCCTCGGCTCCGCCTGGGAGTTGGGTGCGAAGACCGGGATCCTCAACGCGTCAATCCTCCCGCCGCCCAGCCAGTTCATCCCATACATGATCAATGGTCCCGGATCGGCTGGAATCGGGACCACCGAGGTCAGCTTCAGCCACGCGATCATGGACACCGTGCTGCGGGTGGCGGTGGGCTTCGGGCTGGGCGTCGGGGGGGCCCTCGTCGTGGGGACGCTGCTTGCCGCGACGCGAGCGGCCCGGTTGGTTGGGATGCCGATCGCTCAGACGATCGCGCCGATCGCGCCCGTGGCCTGGATCCCTCTGGCCATCGCGCTGATCGGGACCGGCAGCGGCGCCGCGATCTTCGTCGTGTTCATGGGCATCTTTGCCACCATGACCCTGGCCACGATCGCGGCACTGGCATCCGTCCCCACGGAGTACGTGAAGGGCGCGCGGGTGCTGGGCAGCCAAGGCTGGCGTCTGTGGCTTCGGGTGGTCATTCCCGCCGCCAGCCCGGGCCTGGCGACCGCGGTCCGGATCAGCTTCTTCGCGGCCTGGATGTCGGTGCTGGCCGGTGAGATGGCCGGGATCAACTCTGGTCTGGGGGCACTGGTGATCCTCGGTCAGCAGCAGTTCAACATGAGGCTGGTCATGGCGGGGCTGGTGATGATCGGCCTGCTCGGCTTTGCCTTCGACCGGCTGCTTCTGCTAATGCGCCATCGCATCTTGTGGTGGGAGGCCCGCACCCAGGGAATGGCGGCCGGGGATGCCTGAGCTGCGCTTCGATGGGATCCGCAAGGAATACGGCGGTCACGTGGCCCTGGCAGACATCGACCTCGCGGTCGAGTCGGGGAGCTTCACCGTCCTGATCGGACCCTCGGGCTGCGGCAAGACGACGCTGCTCGAGCTCGCCGCTGGCCTACAGCAGCCGACGCAGGGGGCCACGCTGGTGGACGGAGAACTCGTGGCCGCCCCTCGCCGCGACACGGTGATGCTCTTTCAGCAGCACAACCTGTTCGACTGGTACACGGTTCGCGACAACGTGGCCTTCGGGCTGCGCAATCGGGGCGTGTCGCGGCGCGACGCGCGCAGGCAGGCGATCGAGCGACTCGGCAGCGTCGGGTTGGCCGAAGTGGCGGGCAAGGTGCCGCGCGAGCTCAGCGGCGGAATGCGACAGCGAGTCGCGCTGGCCAGGGCACTGGCAACCCGCCCGAAGCTGCTGCTCATGGACGAACCGTTTGCCAGCCTCGACCACCAGACGCGCCAGGTGATGCAGCGTTACCTCCTGTCGACGTGGCGGCACTCGCAGGCGACCGTCCTGTTCGTGACCCACGATCTCGACGAGTCGCTGGTGCTCGCCGATCGGGTCGCGTTGATGTCGGGGTCGCCCGGTCGCATCGTCGACGTCGTCGACATCAACCTGCCGCGTCCCCGCGAGCGCGACGACCCACGACTGCACGACGTCCGGGAGCGCCTGCAAGGGCACCTCGAGGAGGAGGTTGCGCTCAGCGAGTTCACCGGCGCGGAGCTGGCTGTCCTCGACGAGCAGGACGCCGACCATCGAGTGGTCGGCTCCAACGGCGCTGTGAAGGCGCGCTGATGGCGACGGACAGCCGGCACGACGTCGTCATCGTCGGCGGCCGGGTGGCAGGAGCGTCCCTCGCGACCCACCTCGCCCTGGCCGGGTTGGACGTCGCGGTCGTGGAACGGGCGAGCTTCCCTTCCGACACCCTGTCGACCCACGTCGTCTATCCCAACTCGATCGCACGCCTCGAGCGACTCGGAGTGCTGGACGAGATCCTCGCCCACGGGCCGCCCCCTCTGTACACGGCGTGGCACCACGCGGGAGCCATGTTCGTAGCCCCGCACACACCGATCGAAGGGCGTGACTGGGCGCTGTGCGTTCGGCGCATCACGCTCGACAAGATCCTGGTCGACCGAGCACGGAGCGCCGGGGCGAAGGTGATCGAGCGCTTCACGATGACCGGCCTCCTCGGTGCGGGCACCGACGACGACCCGGTGGGGGGGATCTGCGGCCGTCACGAGGGTGGCGAGCGGATCTTGAGGGCGCCCATCGTCATCGGGGCGGACGGAGTCCACTCCACCGTGGCGCGCAGGCTCGGCGCAGAGCGGCAGCTGATCATGCCGACGCCCACGATGATGCTCTACGCCTACTGGAAGGACCTGCCCCTGCGCAACTGCCAGGAGTTCTTCTTCGACCCCCCCTGGATCGGAACCCACTTCCCCGCCGATGAGGGGCACCACTTGGTCATCCTGATCGGACCCGTCGAGGAGTACTCGGCCCGGGCCAAGGAGTCGATCTACCTCGACCGCGTGGCTGCGATCAGACCACTCGCGGTCCGGCTGCGCGAGGGCTTGAGGGTGAGCAAGGTGTTCGGCACCAGCCAGCTCGACGGCTACTACCGCCGCGCCGCCGGGCCCGGATGGGCGCTGGCGGGCGATTCCGGCCACTTCAAGCACCCGGCTGCGGTCCAGGGGATCGCCGATGCGCTGGAAGCCACCGAGGTCCTTGCCTCCACGATCCCCGACGGGAGCTACAGCACGCGATTTCCGGGCTGGCGCGACCACGCTACGCGGGAGATGTACGCCTTCTCGCGCTTCGCCGGCGCCGTGCCCAGCCCTGAGGGGATTGGCGAGATCGTCTCGGCCGCCGCCATGGACGCGGATCTGGCGCGCGCCATCGTCGACATCTGGAGCCGGGCCCAGGCACCTTGGGACGTCATCCCCCGCGTCCCCGCCATGCTGCAGGCCGCCGGCGAGAGCCCGGATGAGGTCCTGGCACCGCTGGAGGCAGTCCCCGCCGCGGCCTGAGCCAGGCTACCCGGGTTACGCCGACGACGTCTCGCGCCAGCCGTGGCTCTCGCTGCGTTCGAGGTCGGACGGCGGATACAGCGCATGAGGACCCCGCGGCCTCCCTCGCTGCAGATCGGGAGGTATCGCGGAACGGCCAGCGAACTCCTAACCATGACCATGCAACTCGCCCTGATCGGACCGGTGGCCATCATCGTGCTGGTCGCCTTGGCGGCGATGGCGCTACGGCGCGTCCGAGACAAGCAGCCGCCATCGATAGCCGATTCCTACGACGAGCTCTGCCCCGAGCTTTCGCAAATCGTGGCGCGCCGTCTGGACGAGCCGACCTATACGAACGGCCTGCGCTCCGGCGAGGAGCTTGACGAGCATGGTGAGGTCGGCGCGGAGTCGGACCCGGTCGGTGCCACGAATGCCGGAGCGAATATCGCGCTCGATCGTCTTCTCGAGCCGCCCGAGTGGCCGACGACTTCCCGGCGCGGCTCGCACGACGGACGCGAGTCCGCAACGCATTCGCGCAGCTCGCCTCTCGCGTAGCGAGCGGCGTCGCCGGACCCCTCTCTAGGTGGTTGAGTGAGCGCCGATCGTGGTCGGACGATCGCAGGGACTCAACCCTGGGAGCAGTCCGAGATCGGCTGCCTGGACCCTGCCGTCGGAACCGACCTGCACGGTGGCCGGCCAGGAGGAGATGCCGTAGCGACGGGCGATCACCCGCTCGGGGTCGGGGACGAGCGGGAACGGAAGCTGCTCGCGCTTGGCTAGCTCGGCGACCTGCTGCGGGCTCTCTCCGTCCCCTATTCCGAGGACGTACGTTTGCTCGGGCTGCCCGGACTCGAGCGCCTCGCGTAGCTGGCGCAGCTGCTCGACGCTGGGCTCGGAGCACGAGGTCCAGAAGCTGAGCACTACGGGCCCCAGTCTGCGAAGGGCCAGCTCCCTGCCGTCGCCTAGCTGGAGGGGAGCGTCCGGGGCCTGAGCGCTCGTCGCCACGGCCAGGCGCAGCGGCCGCCAGGAGAGCTCGCCGCCCGGCTCCAGCCGTTCCTTGAGCACCTTGCCCAGCTTCCGGGCGTCGAGGGCCCCTTCGTCCTTCCAGCGGACCTTGCCGTCGGGACCGATCAGCACGGCCGCCGGCGCCTTCGGAACTTCGAACGCCGACGCCCAGTTGCCGCCAGGGTCCTCCGTCAAGAGGAGGCTCACATCGGCGTCCAGCGCGGCGTCGGCCGCTTGCGCCAGCCCGCCCCTCCCCAGCACCCCGACCACCACGAGGGCCGCGCGCTTGGCGGCTGTGGCCAGAGCCTTGTCTAGTACCGTCGCGGCGTCCGCCCACGGTCCTTCCGCGAAGTGCACGAGCAGATTGGTCGGTCCCCCGCTCGGCGCAGCGCCGGACGCCCAGGGATCGAAATGCCCGACGACCTCCACCCCTCCCTCGGGCTTGGGTGCCAGCAGCGGCAGCAGGGGCCGGCCAGAGGGCACGGGTGGAGTGGAGAGTCCCGGAACTACGGGAAGGGCGACGACGATCACGGGACAGTCGTCGGCCGCTACCGGCGCGAGCCCGCCGCCCCGCGTGACCCTGGTCCCCTGCACCGAGAGGCAGCGCAGTGCCGGGGAAACCGCAGTCGCCGCCGCGCGTCCTCCCTGGTGCACGAACTTGTGCTCCTCGACATGGCCTTCCCATACGAACCGCTCGATGGTGCCCCCCGGAATCCAGCTCTCGAGGGCATCGGCGGCGCCGTAACGGCTCACCCTTCTGACCTCCACCGGGCGCGACGGCGCCAGGGCGACGGTCCCCGGAACGACCACTCCGTCGGGCCGGATCTCCGCGCCGGTGAGGGCGACGCCGGGGCGAGAGGGGTGCACAGCGGCGATGATCTGCTCGAGCTGGCTGCCGACGTCCAGGGCCTTCTCGAGCTCGGGCGGAGGCGGGTCCAGGGCGGTCTCGAACCCGTCCTTTACGCCCTCCCGGATCTTGCCTCTGATCGTCTCCTCGAAGACCGCGACGTCGTAGAGGTCTACGTGGGGATCCCCGGCCAACGCTGGTTGCAGCCGTCCATCGACGACCTGCAGCGTGACCGCGACCCTGACCCTGAAATCCCAGTGGTCGGTCACGGTGGCGAACCAACCGCCATAGGTGACGCTGCCGCTGCCGCTGAGCGAGAAGACGATGGCCCCGGGCTGCAGGTCGAAGGTGGCGCTGGCCAAGTCGGGAGTGGCCCGCCAGCTGTAGCCGGTCCCCGAACCGGATGGTCTTCTTCCGCCGGTTACGATGGGGAGGATCGCAGCGCGAAGCCTCTCCAGCAGGTAATCCCGGCCCACCGCGACGGCGAAGTCGGCCCCACTCGGCAGGAATCTCGCGCTGACGCTGCGCGGCCCCTGGGGCCCGGGCGGCCGGGCGCTGAGCGTGACCATCAGCATCGCCGACGGAAGCGGGCCCGTCGGCTGGAGCTTGTAGTCGAAGCGGTGGACGTCCGGGGGAAGGTCGAGCTTGAACGTCGCCGGCTCGGCGTCGCTTCGCAGGAAGTTGCGCAGAATCCGCTCGGCCACGGCCCGCTGCTCATCGCTCAGAGTGGTCCCCGGCGCCGGCTCGAACCGTACTTCGAGTCCCGAGTCGAGGTCGAGACCGAGGAACGTGCCGCGGCGCGCGGGACGGGGTACGCGGTAGAGGTCGGTGCGCATGACGCCCGCGGTGATCCGCAGTTCGCCGTGCAGGAACTCGGGCAGCGCCTCGGGGGTATCGAGCAGCCACGCTCGCAGCTGGACGCTGACGGTGATTTTCGGCCAGCAGGTCGGCCGGGTGCCGTGACCGCCTCTGGTGGGCTCGATTGATCCGGTGGGTTCCAGCCCGGTGTGTAGCGCCGCCATCACCGGCTCTCGGCTGCGGGACCACACCAGCGGGGGCAGGCCCTCGAGCGGAAGTGAGACGGTCGGGGTGGAGACCTGTATCTCGGCTCTGGTCCGCACCCCGGTTCGCTGCGCCTCGGAAACCGGGTCTGCGGCACCCCGGTAGGTGTCGTTGACGTAAAGGCTGAAGCTGTGAGGCAGCCGCGGGTATGCCTCGTTCTGGTTCTCGTGGATGGCCGCGAGCACGCAGTTCACGAGGCCGAGCCCCAGCTCGGTGGCGACGTCGTACTCACCTGTGAGATTCGCCATGTTCTGCCTCCCAATCAGGGGCTGCGCACGCCGTCCATAACTGTGAACGGCGGATTCAGAGGGCTTCCCGTGGCTTGGAACGACAGTACGTAGGTGAGTGACTCCTCCAAGCTGAACGCAGTTCCGGGGTAGGGGGAGCTTCCAAACGCTGTCTGGCTGTCGGCCTGCACGGTCATCTCGCAGCGCGCGCCCCAACTACCGAGGTCCGGCGACTGCAGCGGGTACTCGTAGACGCTGTCCCCATGCGAGGTCTGATAGAGCTGGGCGATCTCCGAGTCCATCAGGCCCCTCTCGTAGACCGCGACCAGTCCCTGGGCGCCCTTGAAGGGGTGGCTGTTGGCGGCGCCGACCGCGGCCTGGAAGGTCCCCGGATTCGCCGGCCACGGCTCGGTGATCGGCTGCTGCGAGATGTTGGCGCCGTTGATGAACAGCGCCGCGGTGGCGTTGGCGGGATCGGCCCGCAGAGCCCACATGAACCAGGTGTCCCCAGGGGGCGCGGCGGCGGGCCAGGTGATGACCTGGCCGTCGTCCCCGCTGGGCAGCCATTTGACGTCGCGGCTGGCCACCACCACGCGCAGGTTGGGACGATTGTTGTCCCCGGCCGAGCTTCCAAACAGCGTGTGTTCGGCGGGTCCACCCGAGTCCCAGCGGGCCCAGCCCACGAAGGTTCGCGCGCTAGTGCCGACGAACGGGTTATACGACGATCCGATCCCGTCGTTCGCACCGTCGAACAGCGTCGCGGTGGCGTCCGGGTAATCGGTGGGGCCGTCGGGATAGGCGCCGACCGTGACTCCCCCGAGCGGTGTCCCGTCGTGTCCGTTCCCCGAGCGGTCGGCGACCCCGCCGGCGCTCCCGAGTGTCCAGAACAGCGACGGTGCGAGGCCAAGCGCGGTGGTGATGTACGCCTCGACCGAGTGCGGGGATGCCGGCGACGTGACGGTCGTGGTTTCCGGCGCCGTCCCGTGGGGGGTCATCCACGTGAACGTGACACCAGGTCCGATTACCGTCAGGGCGGCGGGCACCCTCGCACTGAAGGTCAGCTTCTGCGCCTGCGGATAAGGGTCCGTCCCGATATTTCCGTGCTCGAACCCGCAGCCCGCGAACCCCACCAGCAGCGCCACGGCGAGCACCAGGATTGGAACGAGGACCCAGAAGGCGTCGGCCATGGGCTGTGGCTAGCCTAAGCGCCAGCGCTAGCAAGGTTCAACCGATCGTCCGGCCGCGTGACCGCACGTCCCCTGCGTGCTAGCTGTTCGACACGACCGCCAGGCCGACGCAGAGGGCAAGCGCGACGATCAGGATGCCCGGGGAGATCGGAGGATTCGCCCACAGCAGCACATAGGCGACCTCGGTGGCGACCAGGAGCCAGAAGGCTCCATGCAGCCCTAGCAGCAGCCGCCGACTCATCGGCGTGTGGGCCTCACCGGCCAGGGTGCCGCCGCGCTGACGGCTCGGGCTGTCAGGTGGCTAACGGGCAACCGGAGGAGAGCCTGACCCGCCACCATCCGGCCAGCATGCCCAGAAGGCCGAGGTGGGGGCGCACCTCCCAGCCGCCGCAGCCGGTCTCGCCCACGTCCTCGCGGGTGACCCGCGCGAACTTGTAGCGGGCGGGCTCGAGCATCATCCGCTCGACCAACCGGCGGTTTTGCTCCTCGATCTCGGTGCGCTGCGCGAACGCGGCTCGAGCCTGGCGCAGGCGCTTGGCCAGCTCGTCGCGCAGCTGCTCGAGCTCGCCCAGCGACAGCATCCGGGGCCCACCCCACGAAGCGACCGAGACGTCGATGCCGGTCCGCGGATAGGCCGAGACCAGGACCTCCCCGAGACCGCGCTCCAGCCTCTCGATCTGCTCGCGCAGCGAGCGCCGGGCGGCGGCCTCGTCGACCTCGACCTCGACCGTCGGCAGCGGGCCGAGGGGAGCGGAGGGGACGGGACGATCGAGGACTTCCATGGTCAACCTCCAATCGGCGCCCGCGGGTTGGCGCCCCAGAAGAGCTGTGTGCCCAGCATCCCGATCAGGTGCACCAGGACGATGTTGAGGACCATCGACTTGGCGGTGGCGGTGCCCACCCCGACCGGCCCACCACCGGCGTTGTAGCCGTAGTAGCAGCCCACCAGCACGATCGCGGTGGCCATCACCATGCCCTTGATCACGCTGTAGAGCAGGTCGGGCGGGTTCTGGAACATCCAGAAGATCAAAAAGTAGCCGC
>JBJMKZ010000034.1:0-60424 GCA_045805565.1 Solirubrobacteraceae bacterium
CCCGGTCGGCGAGGGCCGCCCTGCGGGCGACGGCCCGCCCCGCTTTGGTGTAACCGGGCCGGCTGGGGTCCTCGTCGTGCCGGTCCAGTTCCCCGGCCGCCACGGCCGGCGCGTTGCGGGCCAGGTAGCCGGCGTGAGCGCGGCACCCCCGGCAGGCAACCGCGTCGAGCCCGGTGGGGAACAGGCCCGCGGCCCGCCGCTCGCTGTTGACCGCCCTCAGGACCCGGTCCTCGATGACCACCGTGACCACGAGCTGATCAGGTTCGCCGAGCCGGCGCTCGAACGCGGTGAGCCGGTCCGCATCGATCTCAAGGTGGAGAACAAGGACCGCTGCGTTGGCGGCCTGATCTCGCCGCCGCCCCACCACGACATCTACTCGATCGAAGACCTCAAGCAGCTGATCTACGACCTGCGCTGCGGCAACCCGCGGGCGCGCATCTCGGTGAAGCTGGTGTCCGAGATCGGGGTCGGGACGGTGGCGGCCGGCGTGGCCAAGGCCAATGCGGACCACGTGACGATCGCCGGCCACGACGGCGGCACGGGGGCGTCTCCCCAGTCCTCGATCCAGGCGGCCGGCGTCCCCTGGGAGATCGGGCTGGCCGAGACCCAGCAGACGCTGCTGGCCAACGACCTGCGCTCGCGGATCATCGTCGAGACCGACGGGCAGATGCGGACCGGGCGCGACGTGGTGGTGGCGGCGCTGCTGGGCGCCGACGAGTACGGCTTCTCCACCGCCCCGCTGATCGCCACCGGCTGCATCATGATGCGCGTCTGCCACCTCAACACGTGCCCGGTGGGGATCGCCACCCAGGACCCGGTGCTGCGTGAGCGCTTCGAGGGCACCCCCGAGCACGTGGTCAACTACCTCTTCCTGGTCGCCGAGGAGACGCGGCGCATCATGGCCTCCCTCGGGGTGTCCACCATGGACGACCTGATCGGGCGCAGCGACCTGCTGGTCGCCGACGCCGCGATCGACCACTGGAAGGCCCGTGGCGTCGACCTCTCCAGGATCCTGGAGATGCCCGAGGTCGAACCCGACAGGCCGCGCCGGCGGACCGAGCCGCCGCCGAGGGTGCTCGACGACGCGCTCGACTGGAAGCTGATCGAGGCCTGCGAGCCGGCGCTCGAAGGCCGGCGCCGGGTGCGCCTCGAGTGCGGGGTGCGAAACGTGAACCGAGCCGTCGGCGGCCTGCTGTCCAGCCGCATCGCGCAGCTTCACGGGTCGGCGGGGCTGGCCGAGAACAGCATCGAGGTCCAGTTCCGGGGTTCGGCCGGCCAGTCCTTCGGGGCGTGGCTGGCTCCCGGAGTGACGTTCGTCCTGCACGGCGACGCCAACGACTACACCGGCAAGGGGCTGTCGGGAGGCGTGCTCGCCGTGCGTCCGCCCGAGGGCCACCCCTACGCCGCGGAGGAGAACGTCCTGGTCGGCAACGTCGTGCTCTACGGCGCCACCGGAGGGCGGGCGTTCTTCCGGGGGCTGGCGGGCGAGCGCTTCGCGGTGCGCAACTCCGACGCCTGGGCGGTCGTCGAGGGGGTGGGCGACCACGGCTGCGAGTACATGACCGGGGGCCGGGTTGTGGTGCTGGGGCGCACCGGGCGCAACTTCGCCGCGGGGATGAGCGGCGGCATCGCCTACGTGCTCGACCAGGACAGGACCTTCGAGCGGCGCTGCAACATGGAGCTGGTGGGGTTCGACGAGATCGGGCCGCTCGACGCCGCCGAGCTGCGCGGCCTGGTCGCCGAGCACCTCAAGTGGACCGGCTCGCCGGTGGCCGAGCGCGTGCTGGCCAACTGGGAGCTCCTGCTGCCCCGGTTCGTGAAGGTGATGCCCCACGACTACCGGCGGGCGCTGGCCGAGCTGGCCGAGGAGCAGGCGCCGGTGTCACCCGAGGGCGAGCGCCTCGCCACGGATTCCGGCGCGTCCAGGCCGTAGCCACATGGGAGAGCTCGGCGGGTTCCTGAAGATCCACCGGGTCGGCTTCGACAAGCGCGACCCCCACGACCGGATCAACGACTACCGGCAGTACTTCCGGCTGCAGCCCGAGGACGAGCTGCGCCGCCAGGGCGGCCGCTGCATGGACTGCGGCGTCCCCTTCTGCCACGAGGGCTGCCCGCTGGGAAACCTGATCCCCGACTGGAACGACCTCGTCTACCGAGGGGACTGGCGCACCGCGATCGACCAGCTGCACGCCACCAACAACTTTCCCGAGTTCACCGGCCTGATCTGCCCGGCGCCGTGCGAGTCGGCGTGCGTGCTGGACATCAACGATGACCCGGTGGCGATCGAGCAGATCGAGCTGGGGATCGCCGAGCGCGCCTGGCAGGAGGGGTGGATCGTCGCTGAGCCCCCCGAGCGCCGGACCGGTCGGACGGTGGCGGTCGTCGGGTCGGGGCCGGCGGGCATGGCGGTTGCCGCCGAGCTCAACCAGCTGGGGCATGAGGTGACGGTGTACGAGCGCGACGAGGGCGTGGGCGGGCTCATGCGCTTCGGCGTCCCGGACGCCAAGCTCGAGAAGTGGATCATCGACCGCCGCGCGGGCGTGCTGGAGCAGGAGGGCGTGCGCTTCGAATGCAACGTGGACGTGGGAACCGATGTGACCTCCGCCGAGCTTCGCAAGCGCTTCGACGCGGTCGTGCTGGCGATCGGGTCCCGGGTGCACCGTGAGCTCGAGGTCCCGGGCCGTGAGCTCGACGGAGTCCACTTCGCGATGGACTACCTCTACCAGCGCAACCGGTACGTGGCGCGGCTGGAGGGACGCGCGTCGCGCGACCCGGAGCACCCGATCGTGGCCGAGGGCAAGCACGTGGTGGTGGTCGGTGGCGGCGACACGGGGATGGACTGCATCTCGAACGCCATCCGCGAGGGGGCGCTGGACGTGAAGATGCTCGACGTCTACCCCGAGCTTCCGCCGTCGGGGCGGCCGGCCAACACGCCGTGGCCGCTTCCTCCCAAGCGGACCCTGACCACCTACGCGCTGGACGAGGGTGGTCAGCGCGAGTGGAACGCGGAGGTGACGGCCCTGGAGGGACGCGACGGCGGTGTCACCACGGTGCACGGGCGGCGAGTGGAGGGAACCTCCTCGCGGGATCTGCGGCCCGTCCCCGGCAGCGAGCACATGCTGCCGGCCGACCTGGTGCTGATCGCGATCGGCTTCGCCCACCCCGAGCACGAGGGCCCGATCGCCGAGCTGGAGCTCGACCTCGACGCGCGCGGCAACGTGAAGGCGCCGGTGTACGGCGCCTCGCTGGACGGTGTGTTCGCGTGTGGCGACGCCCGCGTCGGCCAATCCCTGGTCGTCACCGCGATCGCCGAGGGCCGCAAGTGCGCCCGGATGGTCAACCGCTATCTCGGCGGTGGCGACGGCCGCACGCCCGAGCCGGAGTTCGGCGACGCCCACTTCATCGAGACGGAGGCCCAGACGGCGGGAACGATCACCACCGCCCACCGGGTGCTCGGCGAGCGGCGCGTTTAGGCCGCCGTCTCGCCCTCGCCGCCGGCGCCCGCGCCGCGGCGGCGATTCTCGGCACGCTCCCCCATCGCCTGGGCGGCGATGTAGGCGACGATCCCGCCGACCACGACCCCGATTCCGCCGAACACCACGATCAGCCCGAGCGTCACGTCGGTCGCATAGTTGGCCAGGATCACGGGCGGCAGTCTATCCCTGCGGAGCGGCCGTTCCCGGGCCGATCGCAGGAGGGCCGGCCCGGAAGAACATCCGGTAGGCGAAGATGAAGTAGACGGCCGCCAGGACCATTCCCAGCGGCCACCAGACCAGCGCCGTGGTGAGCGCGTGGTCGCCCGCGGCGGCATTGTGGACGGTGAGGCTGTGCGCCGGCGTGCCGCGCCCGGGCAGGAGGTTCGGGTACAGGCCCGCGGCCATGGTGGTCAGCAGCCCGACGATGAACAGCGCCGACGCGGCGAACGCCCGCGGCCACCGGCCCCGGCGCTGGTAGACGAGCTGAGCGCCCAGGGCCGCTACCGTCAGGACGGGGAACAGCAGTCGCCACGGGTGGTCCACCAGGTTGGTCAACATCGTCGGCCGGACCGCATAGGTGGGTGCCACCAGCGCGACGAGCAGGACGAGCTGGGGCCACCACAGCCGCCGTGACCATGCGGCGGCCCGAGCGCCCAACGCCCCGCCGGTGCGGAAGGCCAGGAAGGCGGCGCCGTGAACGGTCAGCACCACGAGGCCGAAGACGCCGATCAGGAGCGCGTACCAGTTGAGGATGGCGAACAGCGGAAGGCTGAAGTAGCCATTCGCGTCCAGCGGCACGCCGCGCACGACGTTCCCCAGCGCCACGCCGAACACGAAGGCCAGGCCGGCCGAGGAGAGCGCGAACACCGCGTCGCACGCCGTGCGCCACAGCGGGTGGTCGAGCTGGTGGCGCAGCTCGAGCGCCAATCCGCGGCCGATGAGCAGCCAGAGCACCAGGATGAGGCCGAAGTACAGCCCGCTGAACGCGCCGGCGTAGGCCCTGGGGAAGGCCATGAACAGCACCCCGCCGCTGGCGATCAGCCAGACCTCGTTGCCATTCCATACGGGGCCGATCGCGGCGGTGGACGCCGTCCGCTCGGATTCGTCACGCGCCACCAGCAGGTGGAGCGCGCCCACCCCGAGATCGAAGCCGTCCAGCACGACGTAGAGGGTCACCATGACCGCGAGGAACCAGAACCACGCGGTCGTCATCAGGCGGCTCCCCCGGCCTGCGCGGCCGCGGCCCGCGTGGAGGTGGTCGGGAAACCCGCGTCGTCAGGCCCGCGCGCGACGATCCGGGCGATCAGCATCAGGAACAGGATCCCCACGAGCATGTAGAGGCCCGAGAAGCCGAGCAGCGTGAAGATGCCGGTGCCGGCCGGGACCGAGGCCGGCGGGGAGGCCGCCTCGCCAGTGCGCTGCAGTCCGTAGACGGCCCACGGCTGGCGCGCGGTCTCCGCGGTGACCCAGCCCGCGATGTTGGCGATGTAGGTGAACGGAAACGCCAGCATCAGCGTCCACAGCGCCGGGCGCGAGAAGAACAGGCGACCCCTCCAGAGCAGGAACGCGCACACGATCGCGATGGCAAGCAGGATGGTCCCCAGCCCGACCATGATGTGGTACGCGTAGTAGACGAGGGGGACCGAATCGGGCCACCGATTCACCGGTATCTGGTTGAGGCCCGTCATGCGCTCGTTCCAGTTGTGCGAAGTTAGGAACGACAGGAAGCGCGGCATGCCGAGTGTCGAATCCAGCCGCCGTGCGCGGGTGTCCGGGTTGCCGATGATCACCAGCGGCGCTCCCGCCTGGGTCTCGAACAGGCCCTCCATCGACGCGAACGCCGCCGGCTGGTGACGGTGGACGTTGAAGGCGGAGCGATCCCCGGTGGGGAAGATCTGCAGGGCGCAGAAGATCAGCGCGGTGACCACCCCGACCCGCAGCGAGATCTTCGCGAACTCATGGTGGCGATCCGACAGCAGGAAGAACGCGCCCATGCCCGCCATCACGAACGCGCCCGTGATCGCCGCGCCGCTCATGTTGTGGGCGAACTGCCATCCCAGCCACGGGTTGGTGAGCAGTCCCCAGAACGAGTCGAGCTGGGCCTGGCCGCGGGGACCGCGGCTGTAGGCGACCGGATGCTGCATCCAGGCGTTGGTGGCGAGGATGAAGAATCCCGACAACCACGAGCCGGCGAACACGAACAGGGCGGAGATCCAGTGCAGGCGTGCGCTGACACGCGCCCGGCCGGCGAGGAAGATCCCCAGGAAGACGGACTCGGCGAAGAAGGCGAACACGCCCTCCATGGCCAGCGCCTGGCCGATCACGCCGCCCGCGTAATTGGAGAAGGCCGCCCAGTTGGTGCCGAACTGGAACTCGAGCGGGATGCCGGTCACCACGCCCACCGCGAAGTTGACCGCGAAGATCTTGGCCCAGAAGCGGGCCGCCGACTCGTAGTGGCCGCGCTGCGCGTCGGTCTTGCGCAGGGGCGCGAAGCGGTGGCCGGGGCGCCCCAGATACGAGACGGTCTTCAGCCACGCGATGAGCAGCGCCAGGCCCATCGTGAGGATGGGGAACAGGTAGTGGAAGGTGACCGTGAGCGTGAACTGCAGCCGGTCGACCAGCACGTGGTCGCTCATCGCCGGCAACGCTAGCCGCTGCAGCGGGCGCCGCTCGCAGGCAAAGTTGACGCAGGCGTCACCTTTGCGCTAGGGTGGCCCGGCGGACGCCGCCCGCGACAGAACCCCACACGCATGTCATCGCTTCCCCTCGCCTGCATCATCGGCGCCGGGTCCTCCGGGATCGCCGGCGCGAAGGTCCTCCACGAGCGGGGCATCCCGTTCGACTGCTTCGAGAAGTCCGACCAGGTGGGCGGCAACTGGGTCTTCGGCAACCGCAACCGGATGTCGTCGTCCTACACGACGCTGCACATCAACACCTCACGGGAGCGCATGGAGTACTCGGACTTCCCGATGCCCAAGTCGTATCCCGACTTCCCGCACCACACCCACATCGCCAAGTACTTCAACGACTACGTCGACCACTTCCGGATCCGCGACCGGATCAGCTTCGAGACCGAGGTCTCCCGCGCCGCCCGCCGCGGCGACGGCGTGTGGGAAGTGACCCTCGACGGCGGTGAACCCCGCCTCTACGACTGCGTCCTGGTGGCCAACGGCCACCATTGGGACCCGCGCTGGCCGGAGCCGCCGTTCCCGGGAGAGTTCGACGGCGAGCAGATCCACTCCCACTACTACACCGACCCCGAGCAGCTGCGCGGGAAGCGGGTCGTGGTGCTGGGAATGGGCAACAGCGCGATGGACATCGCGGTGGACGCGTCGTACGTCGCTGAGCGCACGTTTCTGGCGGCGCGGCGGGGGGCGCACGTGATCCCCAAGTACCTGGCCGGGCAGCCGATCGACCAGCCCTGGCGCTATGGGCGACTGAGCGCGCTGTTCGCCAACCCGCGCGTGCCGTTCAAGGTGCGCCAGCGGGCGCTCGAGCGGGCGGTCGAGCAGCACATCGGCCGGATGGAGGACTACGGGCTGCGCAAGCCCGACCACCGGCTCGGGGAGGCGCATCCCACGGTCTCCGGCCGCATCCTCGACCGCATCGTCCACGGGACGATCACGCCCAAGCCCAACCTCGCCGAGCTGCGCGGGCACCGGGTCGGCTTCGTGGACGGCAGCGAGGAGGAGGCGGACCTGATCGTCTACTGCACCGGCTACAAGGTCACCTTCCCGTTCTTCGACGACGACTTCATCTCGGCCCCCGACAACGACCTGCCCCTGTTCAGGCGGGTGTTCCATCCGGACATCGGCGGGGTCTTCTTCCTCTCGCTGCTGCAGCCTCTGGGTGCGACGATGCCGATCGCCGAGCGCCAGGCCGAGTGGATCGCCGACTACCTGCGCGGCGACTACGCGCTGCCGCCCCGGGCGGAGATGCTCGACGACATGCGCCGTGAACGCGAGCGCATGTTCAAGCGCTACGTGAAGTCCAAGCGGCACACCATGCAGATCGACTACGACGATTACATGTACCGGCTGGAGCGAGAGACCCGGCGCGGGGCCGAGCGGGCCCGCCGGCGCGGCTTCGGCCTGCCGATCGAGCCGCGCGCCGCCGAGGCACTGGCGACGGCGTGAGCGCCGCCACCGGGGTATCGGCGCCTCCCCTGCCGGCGGGCAAGCGCGAGCGCACCAAGGCCCAGAATCGCAGCGCCATCCTGGCCGCGGCGCGAGCCGTGTTCGCGGCGCTGGGCTACGAGGCCGCGAGCGTGCGCGACGTCGTGCGCGGCACCGGGCTGGCCTCGGGCACTTTCTACAACTACTTTCCCGACAAGGAGTCGGTCCTGCGCGCCCTGGTGGAGGAAGATGCGGCGCTGCTGCGCGCGCGGCTGCGCGAAGTGCGCGCGGCGGCGACGACCCTGGAGTCTTTCGTCGGCGACGCCTACCGGGTGTACTTCGCCTGGATCGCGGAGGATCCCGCCGCATTCGAGCTGGTCCGTCGCAATGCGGGCAGCATCCGCCAGCTGATCGACGAGCCGGCCCTGGGCGGTGGCGTCGACGACCTGCGAGACGACCTGCGGGCCGCCACGGCGCAGGGCGAGCTGCCGCTGCTGGACGCCGACTACATGGCCGCGGCGATGGCCGGGGTCGCCATCGAGGTGGCGGTGCGAATGGTGGAGCGCGACCCGCCCGACGTCGAGGGCGCCGCGCGGTTCGCCACCGAGCTCTTCGTGGGCGGGATCGAGCGGCTGGCCCGGGCCCGCGTAGGCCCCGGCGGCGCCACTCGGGTGGCAAACTAGGTCGAGCCCCGCCCCCATGGTGTAGCGGTCAGCACGCCAGGTTTTCAACCTGGTAGCGGGGGTTCGACTCCCCCTGGGGGTACTACGACGGCCTGTCCAGGAGGCCGTATGTCCGCGTCGAGGAGGCCCGATGAAGCTCTATGTCTGCTACGGCACGTTCACCGGAGGACCGCGTCCCGGCGGCCACCCCTGCGGCAACGCGCACCGCGCGCTGCGGGAGGCGGGTCATGACCCGGAGGTCATCAAGTCCTATGGCCTCGGCATGCTGCCCGGCATCTTCAACCGCACGCGTGGCCGGCAGGACGTCAAGCGCATGACCGGCAACTACATGGTTCCCGTGCTGGTGACCGAGGACGACGAGGTCATCCAGGGATCGGAGAAGATCGTCCAGTGGGCCGACGCCCATCCAGCCGCCCCGTCCCCGGCGGCCGGGACGGCCTGATCCACCCGTCGGGGCCGCAGCGGCCTGGGCGGGGTCGTCGCTTGGGGGCATCTGTCCAGCCGGTCGCCGCACTACGCCGCCCCACGCCGCTCGAGGATCGACGGTAACGGCCGGGTGTTGACGACGGCAGCTGCCGTCGCCCAGCCGCGGCGCGCCGTCGCAACCGAGAGCGCCATGTTCTCCAGCCCCCGGACCGAGTGCGCGTCGGTGGAGCAGACGAGCTGGACGCCGGCTTGCAGCGCGTCGCGGACGTGCTCGCCGCGAAGGTCGAGGCGATCGGGTAGCCCGTTGACCTCGAGCGCCACTCCTTCCTCGAGCGCGACCTCGAATACACGCATCAGGTCGAGGGCGTTCTCCGGTCGCCGATTGATGTAGCGGCCCATCGGATGGCTCAAGCAGCGCACGTAGGGGTTTCGCAGCGCATGCTCGACACGCCTGGTCAGCTCCTGCCGCGGCATCCGCTGCCCTCCGTGGACGCTGGCCTGCACCCAGTCGAGCTCCGCCAGAACGTCGTCGCCGAGGTCGAGCCGCCCGTCCGAGAGGATGTCGCACTCGATCCCGCGCAGGACTCGAAAAGGCGCCAGCACTTCGTTGACAGCCGCGATCTCCTCGCCCTGGCGGCGGAGGTCGTCAGCGCGCAGCCCCGGGACCGCCCCCACGGCGGGGGTGTGATCGCAGATCGCCAGGTAGTCGTAGCCGCGCCCCCGGGCGGCACGGGCCATGTCGTCGACACTCGCCCTTCCGTCCGACCACGTCGTGTGGCAATGGAGGTCGCCCCGGATGTCTTTCGGCTCGACGAGGGCCGCTGGCTCCCCTCGGAAGGGGTCCTCCCGCAGCTCGGGCGGACACCAGGGCAGGTCGAGCGCGCGGTAGACCGCCTCCTCGTCGGGCGCCTCGGGAAGCGGCCCGAGCGCGGCGACGTACTCTGGCGAGCCAGTCGCGCGTACGAGGGCGGTTCCGAACCGCTCCGGCTCCGCGACGACGAGCTCGACCGGCACGCCCTCGACGGTTACACCTAGGGCGCGCCGGTCGCCCAGTTCGATCAGCGCGACGATCTGGGGCAGCGCCGCAAAGCGCGCCAGGACTGAAGTCGGATCGGACGCAGCGCAGACGACCGCCAGCAGCTCGCAGGAGTCGCGCCAGCGCCGCACATCGCCGGCCGCCTCGCCCTCGAGCGCCGCCGCTATGCCTCCGACGAGCTCCCGGGCGCGGTCGAGCAGGAGTCCGCGCCGCGGTCGGGGTTCGCCCTCGCGGCTCAGTGCTTCGAGGAGCCGTGCCTCGGTCTTCTCCCCGATCCCCGGAACGGTGCGCAGCCGACCCGTGGCCGCCGCCTCGCGCAGCTCGTCGGCGGTGCGGATCTCGAGTGCCCGGGCGAGCTCTACCGAGCGCTTCGCCCCCAACCCCAGATACCGCCCGAGGCCAACGAGATCGGGTGCCAGCTCGCGCTCGAGCTCTGCCAGCTCGGCGATCTCCCCCGTCTCGACGAGCTCGCGCAGCCGCGCTTCGATGCCCGGGCCGATCCCGCGCAGCTCGCGCGCGCGCCCGGACCTCACCAGCTCCCCGACGGGCAACGGCGCCCGGCGGATCGTCTCGGCAGCGCGGCGGTAGGCGCGAGTGGTGTAGGGGTTCGCGTCGCCAAGCTCGAGCAGCGAGGCGAACGCATCGAGGCGGTCGGCGAGCTGGGGATTGTCCACCGGCGTAGTGTCCCGGCAATAGTCGTCGCCGACGGGCGAGCTAAGCGAACAGGCCAGTCGCGGGTGGTAGGGAGCTGGTCACGGGGTCGACCGAGCCGACTGGGAGGCGATCGCGGAGGCGGTCCTCGAGCACACGGGGCTCGCGGGCACCACGGATCGATCGAGTCTGTCCCCGACAGGACGATGAGTTCGGCGCGGCGCGCCGGTCTTAGCTACGGGTCTCGCAGGCGGCCGCCGACAATTCACGACTGCCGCGTACGCTGAGGTGACGAACGGCCAAAGGAGGCGCACGATGCCCGAGCACAAGATCGGAAGCCGCGAGGAATGGCAAGCGGCTCGCGATGAACTCGCGAAGCTCGAGGCCGAGCACGCCAAGCTCGGCAACACGGTGACCGAACAGCGACGTCGGCTTCCCTGGGTTTCGGTGGAAAAGGAGTACGAGTTCGACACCGAGGACGGGAAGAAGACGCTCGCTGAGCTCTTTGACGGGCGCTCGCAGCTCCTGGCCTACAACATCATGTTCGGCCCCAACTACGAGCTCGGCGCCTGCCCCGGGTGTTCGAACTTGGGGGATGAGCTCGATGCCACGCGCGTCCACCTGAGCCACCGCGACGTGACGCTGATCTGCTTCTCGCGCGCGCCCATCGATCGGCTCATCGCCTACAAGGAGCGAATGGGCTGGCAGTTCCCCTACGTCTCGACCAATCGGACAGAGTTCCCGTTCGACTTCGGGCTTGCCCTCACCCCCGAGCAGGCGCAGGCGATCGCCGAGGTCAAGGAGATGGTCGACAACCCACCCGAGTGGCTCGAGGACTGGGGGCGGCAGGTCGGTGCCAAGCTCGAGGATGGCCTACGTGAGGGCCCGGGCTTCATCGCCTTCGCGCGCGAGAACGGAAGCGTCTACCACACCTATACGGTGATGGCGCCCGATCCGTTCGTCGCGCCGTACCACTCGTTCCTGCTCGCGCGAACGCCCAAGCCTGAGCCCGGGGAGCCCCGCGCCTGGCGCAAGGACGAGTACCCGGACTGATCGCGGTTGCGCCGTGGCGGTCGCGCTCGCGGTTGGGGCGCCGAGGCGCCGCGCCCTCGCTTCGCTCAGACACAGAATGGACGAAGCTGGACAAGCTTGCCCGGATCGACGCGCTCGGCCCACCTCACCTTGCGAGAATCGCAGCATGGGTTCGGTTCGCTTTACCGCGACGCTGGTCACTGCGACATGCCCTAACTGTGGCCACACCCACGATCTAGGCATGCTTCTCGCCAACACCAAGGCCGGGCATGGATGCGAGTGCCGTCTTCTGGTGCCGGGCGCCGAGCCCACAATGACCGACGAGCCGATCTTCGTAGTCGGCTCGCCGCGCAGCGGGACGACGATGCTACGCGACGCGCTGCGCTCGCACTCGAGGCTCACGTTTCCGCCTGAGTCCGGCGTGCTTGCGCACCTCTACCGCCGTCACCGGGACCCGACAACCGATCGCGCGGCTCGTCGGCTGGCGGCAGACTTGCTCGGCTCCGCCTGGATCGCGGCCTGGAAGCTCGACCTGACGCCGGCCGACCTCGAGCAGCATCGGTCCTTTGGCGGCGTTGTCTGCGAGCTGTACGGGGCATGGGCGCGGCGAGAAGGCAAGGCCCGGTGGGGTGACAAGACGCCGCTCTACGTGACCGAGCTGCCGACGATCCTGCGGATATTCCCCTCCGCCAAGATCGTGCACATCATCCGCGACGGGCGCGACGTCGCATGCTCGCTGAGGCGCCAGCCCTGGGGGCCCACCAACGTGTATACCGCCGCACTGCTCTGGCGCCGCGCGGTCGAGACCGGGCGAGCGGCGGGCAAGCTCCTGGGACCGAGCGTCTACCGCGAGCTGCGCTATGAGGCGCTCGTGGCTACCCCCGAGCCGGAGCTACGCGCGCTGTGCGGCTTCCTCGGCGAGCGCTTCGAGCCCTCGCTGCTTTGCCTCGATCGGATCCTTCCGCCCCCCGGCTGGACTCCGCCGTGGCCACCACACCAAGCGGAGGCGATCGATTCCTCGACGGCCGGGATCTGGCGCACGGTGATGTCCTCAGACGATCGCGCGGTCTTCGAGGCGGTGGCAGGTGACGTTCTGGCCGCGCTGGGCTACCCGGTTGGCAAGCGTGTGCGCCATCCCGGTCGGGTGGAACGGCTGCTCTGCCACGGCCGGGACGGGTTGGGCTTTGTGCATTGGCGTCTGACCGACTCGCAGCGTGTCCCGATGGCCCGACAGAGCGCGCGCCTTCGGCGCAATCCGCCCACTCGTGTCTGGGACATGAAGTCGGGCGCCGTCGTGCCCGACCAGATTCTGCGCAAGCCGCGTCCGCTTGCGAACGGAGCAGAGTCGCCATCGACCTGACCCGCCCGCTCCGCCGGTCTATTTTCGTGAGGTGATCTCGACGGACTCGCCTATCGGCGTCGTTAGCGGATGAGGGTCGGCATCGATTTGACCGCTCTGCTGCCCGAGGCGACGGGAGTTGACACCTACCTTCTAAAGCTCGTCGAGGGGCTCGCAGCTATAGATCGGCGAAATCGCTACGTCGTTTTCGTCAATCGCGAGGACCGCGAGCGTTTGCCAACCCTTCCCGACAGCTTTGAGGTCGTCCGGACTGCCGTCCGTAATCGAGCCGTGCGGCTCGGTTGGCAGCAAGCCGGGCTGCCAATAATCGCCACGGTCCGCGGCCTCGACGTAATTCACTCTCCGTCGTTCATCGTTCCTCTGGCCTACCGCCAGGCGAGGCACGTGCTCACCATCCACGACTTGACGTCCTTCTCTCACCCTGAGTGGCATGTGCCCCTGCGACGCAGCTGGTTCTACCGGAGCGCGGTCATGGCCAGCATCCGTCTCGCCGCGCGTATCTGCGTCCCTACCCAGGCGGTCCGTGATGAGCTGGTGCGCTCGATCTTCGACCCCCCTACCGACAGAATCCGTGTCATACCGCACGGAGTCTCCAGCGAATTTCATCCGAAGGCGGCAATCGACGCACCAGCCGCACAGAGGCGGCTGCGGCTGCCCTCCTCATACATACTCTTCGTCGGCACACTTGAGCCGCGGAAAAACCTCGAGCTCCTGCTCGAGACGTACCGACGCCTAACGGTGGCTGGCGCGATCCACGAGGATCTCGTCCTGGCCGGCCGCCGTGGTTGGGATTGCGAGCAGGTGCTGGCACTCTGTCGGACGCCAGAGCTCCGCGACTACGTTCATCCCCTTGGCTACGTAGATCAAACTGCGCTGCCCGCCCTGTACGCGGGTGCGCGGGTGTTCGTCTATCCGTCGCTTGCGGAGGGATTCGGGCTCCCTCCACTCGAAGCGATGGCCTGCGGAGTGCCTGTCGCCGCCTCGAGCACGCCCGCCCTCGCCGAAAACTTCGGTGGAGCGGCCGAACTGGTGCCCGCTGACAGCGCCGAGGCTCTCGGCCAGGCAGTGGTCCGCCTGGCTCGCGACGACCGCCTCCGGGATAGGCGACGGCGGGAAGGACTGGCCAAAGCCAAACGCTTTAGGTGGGAGCAAACCGCCCGGGCAACCCTTGCCTGTTACGAGGAGCTCACCGGCGACGACAGCCGCTTCGCCGGCAACGCCTAGGGCGGTCGTGGATCGCCGCCTCGACGCCACGATCGGGATCCCGACATGTGACGACGACCCGCACGTGCTGTCGCTCGCGCTCGACGCGATCGCGGCCGAACCCGTCGCTCATCCGCCGCTGATCGTCGACATGTCATCAACCGATCGGATAGGCCGAGTCATCGATGCTCGGCCTGAGAAGCTGCGCTATGTGCGATTCAAGGAGTCGAGCGGCGTGGCCGAGTCGCGAAACCGCATCGTCGCCCTCGCGGAGACCAGGTACCTCCTCTTCCTCGATGCAGATGCCGTGCCCTTACATGGCTGGGCCAATGCTCTGCTCGCGGCGTTTGGTGCCGCGGAGGGCGTGGCGCTGGTTGGTGCCCGCATCATCCCGGGCTGGCCGCAGCACGCGCCGCGGCTATTCGACACGACGATTGCCCTCGAGCTGCTGGGGATGCTGGATCTGGGCTTCGAGCCGTGTGAGCTGCCCAGAGTCATGGGTACCAGCTTTGCAGCCGACCGCGAGCGACTTCCTCGCGCAGAACCGTTCAGCCCGGACCTTGGTCGGCGGCGTGCTGGGCTGCTCGCCTGGGAGGAGGTCCAGCTTTCGCTCGACGTCAGAGCGGCGGGGGGGCGGATTCGTTACGAGCCGGGGGCGACCGTAAGGCACCATGTTCGGCCAGATCGACTTTCCTGGCGATGGATGTTGCGACGCGCCTACGCGGCGGGGCGCGAAACCCGTCGATCGCCCGAGCGCCTCGCTTCATTTCCGCGTCCACTGACACGGCGCGACCGGGCCTTTCAGTTGTTCACGGCGCCGCTGTTTCTCGCCGGACGGTTTCGAGGCGCGGACCCGTGATCCGTGCGCTATTCATCACCAAGCATTTGCGCGTGGGCGGCGCGCAGCGGAACTGGACCATCCTGCTGCCCGCACTCGCGAAGCGCGGCTTTGCGGCCCGACTCGTCACCCTGGAGGAAGAGGGTGAGTTCTTCGCAGAGCTGCGTCGGGCGGGCGTCCCAACCATCTGCGCGGGAATGAGAACCAGACTTGATCTGAGAGCCCTGCGCAAGGCGTTCGACCTCCGCGGATGGAGGCCGCAGGTGGTGGTCACCCACGACGAGCGCTCACACCTCGTGGGGAGGGCACTGGCGCTGCGGCACGGCGCGCCCCACGTCGCCTCCGACCACGGCGCGCCGGGCTTCCGCCTCAAGACGCATCGTGAGCTCATCCTGCGACTCGCGGCACCTGGTTTCACGGCGACCGTGACGATGTCCGGCCGACGCGTTCCCGACCTTGTCCGCCGCGGATTTCCCCGTGACCGGATCTACGTCATCGCGAACGGGGTCGAACCGGCAGCTTTGCGGCCATCGCACTCGCGCGAAGCCACCCGCTCCGACCTAGCGCTTCCTAAGGAGGCGTTCGTCGCCTTGTTCTTGGCCGTGTTGCGCCCAGAAAAGCGCGCAGACCGTTTCGTGCGCGCTGTCTCGCAGGCGAGCCGGGTCGACTCCCGCATCCGCGGACTGGTGGTCGGGTACGGCCCTGATGAGAGCCGAGTCCGTCGGCTGGCCGTCGACAGCCGGGGCGCCGTCCGGGTGCTGGGCCATCGCAGCGACGTCGCTGACCTCATCGACGCGGCCAACGTCGTCTGCCTGACGAGCGATCTCGAAGGGGGGCCCTACGCGGCAATCGAAGCGATGGCGCTCGGGAAGCCAGTGATCGCGATGCGCGTCGGCGCGCTCGACGAGATCGTGCTCCACGGGCAAACGGGTCTCCTTGTGGCAGGCCCCGAAGCGCGACTCGCCGATGCCCTCGTCGACCTCGCGCGCGACCCGGCCCGATCTGCTGTCCTCGGCACCGCCGGCCGTGACCGGCAGCGAGCTCACTTCGACGCCCGACGGATGTCCGACGCCTACGCGGCGCTTCTTCGTACGGTGGTGGCCGCACGCTCGAGCACCTTGGCGATGGCCGGAACCGCCACGGCGACGGAGTAGCGCTCCTCGACCCGCCGCCGACCGGCCTGGCCGAGTGAGCAGCGGAGCTCCGCATCTACCACTAGCCTGTCGACGTGCGCGACCCACTCCCGCCCGTTGCGGGCAAGCAGTCCGGTCTTCCCGTCGACCACTATCTCGCGCAGGGCGCCGACCGGCGCGGCGACCACAGGTAAACCCGTCGCCATGTACTCGATCACCTTCAGCCCGCACTTGCCCCGTGTCCAAGGCGTGTCCGGCAGGGGCGCGAGGCCGATGTCGAGCTCGGCCAGGGCCGATGCGGCGCCGGTAAATTTCCACGGCACCGGCGTGACGGGCAGCTCGGGCCAGTCCGGGAAAGAGCTGCTGATTAGCCGGACATCGAGCGAGCGGCCGCGCTTGACCAGTTCGCGAAGCGCTGGTCGAACGAGCTCCAAGAACGGTAGGTTCCCCGGAGTGCCGATCCAGCCAACGCGCACCGGCTTGCGGGTCGAGAAGCCGGCCGACAACGAGTATGCGCCGGGGTCCACGACGGTTGGAACGACGGTGACCGACCTGCAAAAGCGGCGGGCGTACCGGGCAAGCTCCTGATTACCTGCCACGACCTCGGCCGCAAGCTCGAGCACCGGGCGAAGCCGGCGGCGCCGCCCCGGCAGGGTGTGCAGAGCGTCGTCGAAGTCGAATACCAAAACTGGATTGACGTGCACGAGCGTCCCGAGTAGAGGCCGGGGCGGCAGGATCCGGTGGAGTACCACTACATCGGCCTGCCTGGCCGCGCGTAGCACTCGCCGCTTCCCGTCCAGGCCGGCACGGTCGCTCGCGGACAGGATGCGCACATCGACTCCCAGCTCCGAGAGGCCGGGAACGAACTGATGGACGCGGGCTCGCGCGCTCGGGTCGTCAAGGCCTCCATCGACGACGAACAGAACCCGCATCGCGCTCACTCCGAGCATAACGGGCTAGCCTGCATCAACCCATGCCGACCGTCGTCTTCGCCTCGAGCCACCTGGGAACGGGAGGGACGGAGCGGGGGATGGCTACCCAGGCGCTCGCACTGGATCGCCAGCGCTTCGACGTGCGCATTCTCGGCGTGCATGGCTCGGGCCCCCGGCACAAGCTGTTCGAAGCGGCGGGGCTGCCAGTTGCGGTGGGAAACGGACAGTTCGACCGGCTGGTGGAATTGCTTCGCGGTGTGGACGTCGTCGTGCACCTGCGCCGGGGAGATGCAGCGCCACTTCTGCCTGCCGCCTGCCGCCGCGCCGCGGTCGCCCACCTCATTGACTGGAACATCTTCGGCCAGGTCGACCGCTCCCCCGACGAACCGAAGTTCGCCTGCCATCTATTCACCAGTAAGACCACGCAGCTGCGCTACCGCCTCAGGGTGGGAGACCAGAGCGCCCGCTTTCACTACCGCCACCGGGTCCATTATCTGCCGGTCGACCTGGCTCTGTGCGACCGGGCGCCGGATCGCGCCGACGCAAAGCGTCGGTTCGGGCTCGACCCGGATCGCCCGGTGGTTGGTCGCGGGGGCCGACCGGTCGATGTCAAGTGGCGAAATTTGCTCGTCGATATGGTGCCCGACCTCGTGCGCGCGGTGCCTGACGTGCAGCTCCTGCTCGCCGGCGCGACTGCCGCCAAGCTGAGGCGTCTGCGCCGTCGAGGGGTACTGGATCGATGCACGCTGGTGGAGCAGACGCTCGACGAAGACCGCTTGGCAGCGTTCTACGCCGCCTGCGACGTCCTGGCTTCCGCATCCGAGATCGGCGAGACGCAGGGGTTGGCAAACCTAGAGGCGATGTCCTTGGGCGTCCCGGTCATCACCTGCTCCACGCCATGGGCTGACAATGCCCAAGTGGAGTTCGTGGAGCACGGCCGCGCAGGACTCGTCGCCAATCACCCGCGCTCGTTCGCCGAGGCGGTGGCAGCTCTACTCCTCGATGCCGAGCTGCGAGAGCGGCTGGGCGCCAATGCGCGCTCAGCCGTCTGCCGGCAGTTCGACCCACAGGCCCAGGCCCGACAGCTCGAACGGCTATTCACGAGCCTAATTAGCGAAGGTCGCGTCCCGTCGGAATGGGCGCCGAGCCCGGCAGACGTCGATGCCTTCGGTCACGAGTACCGCCGACGAGTGGGTCTACAGCATCGCCCTCTGCGGCGCGGAGAGCGTGTCGAGGCAGCAGCCAGCCGTCTCAGAGAAAGGTTGGCTCGGCCAATGCGTCCTTGGCTTGGCCGCGCCTAGCACTCGGGACCACCGCATCGGCGAGAGATCCACCCGCCAGGAGGCCGTCGACGAACTGCGAGACCCGCGGCTGGCAGACGCCAAGGGGGCGCCGCTCTCAAGCAGTGGGCACTCGCCACCCTTTTAGAATCCCACGCATCGAGACTCCGGTTTTCGTCGGATTGACCACGCTTCCCAGCCGCATTGAGAAGCTCGAGCCGACCGTTCGGTCGCTCCTACCCAGAGCCTTCCGCCGGACCAGATCTTCGTTGTCGGCCTCTCAGGTCCGTTCGGGAGAACCGTGAATGCGCGATTCCGGATTGGTTCAGGCCGCCGCCTGCCGGAGTCCAGCCGGGAAGGAGCTCTTTTCCTGCTCGGCACAGACCTGGTCGGATCGAGATTTCGCCTGATGTACTGGCTAACCCTCGTTCAGGGAGCCGTCAGGCCGGCTGCGCGGGCGCTCAGAACGGCTCGAGCGTTCGGCGCCCGAATGCCCGAAGGATGACCAGCCCCCATCCGGACGCAGTTGAGGGCGTTGCCACGTCTGGCGCGGCACGGCTGGCGCCTCGGATCTTTGCACTGTTCCGTCCGTATCGAGGCCAGGTGGCGCTCCTCTTCTTCGCGATCCTACTGTCCTCCGGACTCGGTGTCGTCAATCCCGTCCTGACCAAGTTCGTGTTCGACCGGGCGCTGTTCCCACCCGGCGGGCACCCGGACGCGGCTCTGCTCTATGTGCTGATCGCGGTGATGGTGGTGGTCGCGGTCGCCATTGGGGTAATCGGCCTTAGCCAGACCTATCTCGCGACGGTGATTGGCCAGCGCGTGATGCAGGACGTCCGCGATCGGCTGTACGCCCACCTGCAGTCGATGTCGCTCCGCTTCTTCACCTCTACCCGCACCGGTGAGATCCAGTCTCGGATCCACAACGACGTCGCCGGCGTGCAGACCGCCGTAACCGAGACGGCATCCACCATCCTGTCCAACCTTGTGATCGGCGTCAGCACCTTGGCGGCGATGACCATGCTCTCGTGGCAGCTCACGCTCGTGCCTCTCGCCGTGATCCCCGGCTTCGTCTACCTGACGCATCGGGTGGGGCGGATTCGCCGCCGACTAGCCTCCTCAACCCAGGAGTCGCTGGCCGATATGAGTGCGATCACCGCCGAGACGCTCTCTGTTTCGGGCATCCTCCTGGCGAAGGTCTTCAACCGCAGCGGCCACGTGATCGCGCGCTACCAGGAGCAGAACCGCCGACTCGCGCAGCTTCAGGTGCGTCAGCAGATGACTGGCCGAACGTCGTTCACCGTAGCTGGCACCTTTTTCACGCTCACACCGGCGCTCGTCTACTTGGTAGCAGAGCACGTCATCAGCCAGGGTTCGCCGCACATCTCTGCCGGGACGATCGTCGCCTTCACTGCCCTGCAAACGCGGCTGTTCTTCCCGGTCATGCAGATGCTCCAGGTCTGGGCGGAGGCGCACTCGTCGCTGGCTCTCTTCGAGAGGGTCTTCCAGTACCTCGATCTTCCGCGCGAGATCGTCGATACGCATGCCGCCCGTCCGCTGACCAAGGATCAGGTTCGGGGCCGGGTCTCTTTCCGCGATGTGCACTTTCGCTACGACCACATGCGACGGACTGGAGACTCAGACGAGCTCGCCGAGCTTGAAGGCGTCACCCTTGGCCTCCACTCGCCCCCCTCGGGCCTGAGCTCAGAACACGGGGCGCAGGATGCCTGGACGGTCGAGGGCCTAGATTTCGACATCGAGCCGGGTCAGCTGGCCGCCCTCGTCGGTCCGAGCGGGGCTGGCAAGACGACGACCGCCTACCTGATCCCCCGGCTCTACGACGCCAGTGCTGGCATGGTGGCGATCGACGGGATCGACGTCCGCGAGATCGCGCTGTCGTCGCTGGCCGAGCTGATAGGGATGGTCACGCAGGAGACCTACCTCTTCCACACCAGTGTTCGCGAGAACCTGCTCTATGCGAAGCCGCACGCCACCCGGGAGCAGATCGAGCACGCCGCGCAAACCGCACTGATCCATGAGCGAATAACGAACCTCGCAGACGGTTACGAGACGCTGGTGGGCGAGCGCGGCTACCGGATGTCGGGGGGCGAGAAGCAGCGCCTGGCGATCGCCCGCGTCCTCCTGAAGGACCCGCGCATCCTTATCCTCGACGAGGCGACGTCCGCACTCGACACAAACAGCGAGCGGTTCGTCCAGCGAGCGCTGCAGCCGCTGATCCGAGATCGGACGACGATCGCGATCGCTCACCGGCTCTCGACGATTCTCGCCGCCGACGTGATCTTCGTGTTGGAGCGCGGCCGGATCGTCGAGCGAGGCACCTTCGAGCAGCTGATATCCCGGCGTGGCTTGTTCGCGGCGCTCTATGAGCAGCAGTTCGGAGCGGGAGCCGTCGAGGCGCGCTGCAGCGACGGTGTGATCCTGCGCGGTGGTGAGTCGATCACTCTCGACCCCGGTGACCAAAGCTCACCGCCCTCCCGATATGGACCACAAGCCAAAAACCGCTCTAGCATGGGCATTTCGGGCGGTTAGCTCAGCTGGTCAGAGCGCCTGCCTTACAAGCAGGAGGTCGCCTGTTCGAGTCAGGCACCGCCCACTTTTTTGAGGAACGCTTCCAGGGTGCGCCTCCATGCTGGCGCGTCCCCGGGTCCGCTCGACGTCAACCCCTGCAGGGCAGCCTTGGCAGGTGGCGGTCTGAGCTCTACTTGCTTCGTTGCCGGCGAGGTGCGAGCCTGCCCTCTAATCAGGTCCTGAGCACGGGCCTCTACCTGACTCGTGCGGCAAGGGGGACGAATCTGAGCCACGCGATCCCCGTCTCTATCTCGAACCCACCCGGGATATCGCCGGCGGGAGATCTGTTCGCCGAGATCTTCTGGGTGGCGGCCGACGGCCAGCTGGCCAAGGAATTGGGCGGCGTGCCGGTACAGAATGGGGTCGCGACCTACCAGGGGCCGCCGCTAGAGCCGGGCCTGCGGTGGGCGATCAGGATCGTGGAGACGGCCACCGGCGGGCCGGTCTTCCGCTCGGGACCTCTAGGCGTCCTGCCCGGCCCACCGTCGCAAGTGATTCCCAGGGGCCGGGTGTCGATCTTCCACACCCGCGTCGGGTTTGGCCTGGAATTGGCAGACGGCCTGCCCGAGGTGGTGACCGAACATCTGCAAAGCCTCCCTTGGCCGCTGCGCTTCGAGAAAGCAGAGCTGGGCGCGGATGCGGATGGCCATTACGTGGTCATCGTGAGAGGCCGCCTAGGGTTGTTTTTCCACTTCACCTACCGGCGGGCGCTGCGTTTGGTGGCCAATCGCGATCCCGGCCGACCGACCCCGCCGGTGCTGGCCCAGCCCGAGGACACGGCGCAAAGCACCGGCGTCGCCGGCTTCTACCGCGACACCCTGGACAGGGCGATCATCGATGCGGTGCAGGCACAGCTTGCGGCGGCCCTGTCCCGACTCGCCTCGCTGGAGCTTGAGCGAAACGGCGTTGGCTTTCAGTCGGCGAGCGTCTCGGTGAGCGCCATCGAAGTGCGACCCATCGGGACGGAGGTCGCCACTTCGGTGACGCTCAACCCCGGGGCGATCACCGATCAGATATTGGCGCCCACTGGTCCCATCGCGCAGCCTTAGAGGCCCCGGGGTTAGGCACGGCAAGCGTCAGGTTCGGGGTCAGCGGCTACGCTGGCGCGGTGAGCGGTCCCGCGACCAGGGCCGAGGGCAGCCAGGCTGTCCCGTCCCGCCGAAGGGCCCTATTAGTCGTCCTGATGGGGATCGCGGTGGCACTGGGTGTTTTCGTTTGGGCGGCGTCGATCACTCCGGACTACACGACCAGCCTGTTCGGGCAGAGCGCAAGCGACACCTACCCGCTCAAGTCGTGGCTCGCCACCGGGGTGGCGAGCCTCGCGCTGTTCCAGCTCTTCTCGGCGCTGTGGATCTACGGCAAGCTCAGGTCGACTCGGCGGCCGCGCTGGTTGGGCGGTGCGCATCGGGCCTCGGGCGCGGCGGCGATCCTGGTCAGTCTGCCGATCGCCCACCACTGCATGTTCGCCTACGGGTTTCGCAGCCTCGACGCGCGAACGCTCATCCACTCGGCGGCCGGATGCTTCTTCTATGGCGCGGTGGCGGCGAAGATCGCGGTCGCTCGCTCCCGGCGGCTGCCGGGCGCGGCGCTGCCGATTGCCGGAGGAACTCTGGTCACGCTGGTCGCCGTGCTCTGGTATTCGAGCGCACTGTGGTACTTCGACGGGTTCCGGCTGCCGGTGGTGTGAACCCATCGCGGGTCCCGCGCTCGCGGGACGGTTCGAACTTGCATCGGGATCGCATCTTGTTGATAGGGTCCGCCGGCCTTCGCCGGGTGGACCTGCCATATGTGGTTGTGGGGCGGAGAGACGTCAAACCCACGCAACCGGAGCTTGGTCCGCTTGTTCTCATTCTCGATGCGCCGTTCATCCTGTAGAGGGGCTTACCTGATCATCCTCCTGGGCGCACTTGTCGGCCTCGGCGCGGCGCCCTCGGCTCCGGCGGCGGTCGTCGGGGCCGCCGGCGTTCGGGCGACGTCGTCGCCGAACCTGCGCTTCGGAATGTCGGCAGCCGCTCGGGCCAACTCATTGCCGATCACGCAGGCGATCGGCGCCGCGCCCAAGGTCCTTTACTCGGTCCGGCTCGACCCGCGCCGGGCATTCAGCCGCGTAACCGTCAGGGGGATGCTCCAGAGCGCCTACTGCCGGTCCGCCGACATCTCGGGAGAGAACAAGCCGGGCCATCCCTGCGTCGGCACTCAGCCCTATCGCTTCCAGCCCAACGTCTACGCCAAGCTCGTCGTCGCCACCAATCCGACGGCGACGACCGGCCGTGTCATCCAGGCGTGGAAGGGCACGCCCTGCATCGACGTCGTCCACCATTGTCCCCTTTCGGTAGGAGCGAACCGGGCCGTGGTCTCGGGCGCCGGCCGGTACGTCAACCTCGTCGCCGGCGCCCAGGCGGATGGGGCCGGCATCGGTCAGGTGCTGGCCATCGAGCCCACCCAGGGCGAGCTGCAGGTCATACAGCTGCTCGGCCCCCACTCGGCGAGCCGTCCGCTGGTGGGCGGCCCGCGTCTCAAGAGCTTCGCGGTCTCCGCCGGTAGCTCCGAGGCCTCGAAGTCCGACCAGCTGCCGGCGATCATCTTCTCGCGCTTGGTCACGGTCAGGGCGGGAGATGTCCTCGACGTCAGGACCCGATTCGACCTGACGATCCACAACTCCAGGGACAACGCTCCCTTCACCGGAACCTCGGTCTTCCTGACGCGGCGGCGAACCGCCACCTTCGCGGACCGCGGCATGGGAATCGTCGGAAGGGCCGGCCAGAATTGCCCGGTCACCTGCACGTTGAGTCAGGTGGGAGCCATCCGCTCACCGGTCGGCGGCCGCCTGTACGTCAATGTCGTCGTGGTGGTCAAGGACCACAAGGGCAGCACGATCGCGACCGCGAGCTACGCCGGCAAACTGACGGTGGTCAGGCGCTAGTCCCCGCCTAGAAGCCGCGTCGCTCGCGGTCCGAGCGCGACACGTGGCCGCCCGCGTACAGGCGCTCCCACGCGTGCGCCAGCCAGATCAGCGCCACCACCGCGATAACGAGCGTGGCGCCCGGCGCCTCGGCGGGATCGACCGCTCCCAGTCCGGCGAAGAACAGGTACAGCACGACCAAGGCTCCCATCAGCGCCCAGAACGCCGCCTCGATGTGGTAGGCGCGCCGGCGCCGGAGTTCCTCCTCGGCCTCTCGACGCTCCTCCAGCCGCCTCTCCGCGTCGCCACCTCGATTCTCGAACTCGGTGGCGCTCGGCGGCAGCCCCGCCCGACCCTCCGCAGCGGGCGTGTCGTGCGCCGCGTCCGGCCGAGGCACGTGAGCCGTCACATGCGTCATTAGACCACCGGTTCGGAGGTCCCTCAAGCCGGGAATACACCGCCTGTGATCGGGCGTCATCACCGCGACTCGATGAGATCGGCGCTTCGCTGCGCCTGCGTCACGCTCGCCGCCCTGGTGGCCGGAGGCGTCGTCGCGGTCGGAGTGTCCTCCTGCGGCGCCGGTCGCGGCGGGGCGCGGATGGTGGCGGAGGCCGAGGAGGTGCACGTGCGAATGACCGAGTTCGCGCTCGCCCCGAGCCACATCCACGCGCGCGCGGGAGTGATCGAGCTCTTCGCGCGCAACGACGGCGCCAAGGATCACGTGCTGGCCGTGCAGACGTCGGACGGCGAGGTCGCGCGGACGAAGCGGCTGGCCCCCGGCAAGTCGGGCAGCGTAAAGGTCGACTTCCGGCCCGGCCGCTACGGCATGTACGACCCGCTCGACGCGTACCGCAGAAGGGGGATGGCCGGAATCGTCGCCGTGGCGCCGCGTACGACGACGGTCGCCCGTACCGTGACCCAGACCAGGACGGTGACGCAGCCTACGGTCGTGACCGTCCCCCAGGTCAAGGAGCGGACGATCATCCGGACGGTCACGAGGACCGTGACGGTCGCCCGCCCCAGGCGGCCCTGAGCCGCGGAACCTCCCGCCGCCCGGCGGAGCCGCAGGCCGCCACGCCGGTCCGCAAGGGCCGTAGCTAGGCTTCCGTCGCGGATCATGCGACCGGACGCCTCGATGCCAAGCTCCCAGCCCGATCTCGCTCCCGCCGGCATGCAATGGCCCAACCTCTTCGTGGTGGGCGCGCCCAGATCCGGCACCACGTCGCTGTGGCGTTGGCTGGGCGAGCACCCAGACATCTTCATGTCGCCGGTCAAGGAGCCTCGGTTCTTCTCGGGCAACCGCTCGTTGCGATCGGTCACCGACACGGAGTCGTATCTGCGCCTGTTCAGCGGCGCCCGCGGCCAGAAGCTGCGCGGCGAGGCCACCCCCGCCTACCTGTGGCGCAAGCGGGTCCCCGAGGCGATCCGTGGCGTCAGCCCGGACGCGAAGATCGTCATCTCCCTGCGCGAGCCGGTCGAATGGACCCACTCCGCGTACCTGCGCAACGTCGAGGACGGGATCGAGAAGCGGACGTTCCTGGAGGCGGTCAGCGACGACCTGGCCCATCGCCGCGCTGCCCCCGACCGCTCCCCCTATGTCCGGCCGGCGCTCTACGCCCGGTCCGTGGAGCGCTACCTGCGCAGCTTCGGCGACCAGGTCTCGGTGCTGTTCTTCGAGGAGCTCGCGGCCGATCCTCGCGGAACGATGCGCTCGCTTTTCCGTGCGCTCGAGGTCGACCCGGGGGGCGCGGATCGGTTCGATCCCAAGCCGCACAACCAGTACGCACAGCCCCGCAACGCGGCGATCCGGCGGCTGGTCGCCGGCCGGCGCCTCGTCCGGGGCTTGATTCCGGCCGCGGTCAGGCGGGGGGTCTTCAAGGCCGTGATGACCCCGGCGGCCAAGCCCGAGCCCGACCCCGAGTCGGTTCGGGTGCTGGTCGAGGTCTACGAGCCGGATGTCATCGCGCTGAGGGCGCTGCTGGGCCGCCGGCTTCCCCAGGCCTGGGAGCGGCGCTTCCCGAGCTTGAGGGCCCCCTCGGCGGCAGGCTCGGCCGGCTGATCGCCTCCCGGCGCGGACGTCCTCGCGCCAGGAACCAGGGCTCGCCCCGAGAGACACTCGACGCCCCGCTATCGTGGAGCGGTGATGGCCGGGTTGGTGTGCGGCAACTGCTCGACGCAGAACCCCGAGGGCGCCCGCTTCTGCATGAGCTGCGGTTCGCCGCTCGAGCTGCGCTGCCCGTCCTGCGGCGAGTCCATCCCTCCCGAGGCCCGCTTCTGCATGAACTGCGGCGCCCAGGTGCGCGCGGGGCCTCCGGCGGCCGCTCCGGCTGGTCCCGCGGATATCCGGGCCTCGCGGGCCGCCGCGCCTCACGCCGCTCCGGCCGAGGAGCGCCGCCAGGTGAGCGTCCTGTTCGCCGACCTGTCGGGCTACACGGCGGTGGCGGAGCGCATGGACCCCGAGGCGGTGAAGGCGATGGTCGATCGCTGCCTGCGCCGGCTCGGCGAGGAGGTCGTGAGGTTCGGCGGCACGGTCGACAAGTACATCGGCGACAACGTGATGGCGCTGTTCGGGGCCCCGGTGGCGCACGAGGACGACGCCGAGCGCGCCGTCCGCGCCGCCCTAGGCATGCAGGCCGCGATGGAGGAGCTCAACTCCGAGGCGCAGTCCGCCGGAGGCGCCTCCTTCGCCCTGCGCGTGGGCGTCAACACCGGCGAGGTCCTGGCCGGCGCGATCGGCGACGCCTACACGGTCACCGGCGACACGGTCAACGTCGCGGCCCGGCTGCAGGCCGCCGGGCGGCCCGGGACGATCACGGTCGGCGAGCGCACGGTCCGGGCCACCGAGGAGGCCATCGAGTACCGCGACCTGGGGGCGCTGCGGCTCAAGGGAAAGGCCGAGCCGGTACCGGCCTGGGAGGCCGTGGGGGTCAGCACGGCGCAGCCACAGAGGCGCGGAGCGACGCGCACCGAGTCGCCCTTGGTCGGGCGCAGCGACGAGCTCGAGCTGCTGGAGTCGATCTACCACCGGGTGACGCGCGAACGCCGCCCTCATCTCGTCACCCTCATCGGGCAGGCGGGGGTCGGCAAGTCCCGGCTGCTGCGCGAATGCGAGCGCCTGCTGGCCGGTATGGAGCCGGGGCCGGTTATCCGCGAGGGGCGCTGCCCTCCTTACGGCTCGAGCATCGTCTTCTGGGCGCTGGGGGAGGTGCTGCGCGCCGAGTGCGGGATCCTCGACGGAGATGCCGCCGAGGTGGCGTGGCACAAGCTCTCGGCGCACGTCGCCGACCTGCTCGCCGAGGCGCCCGATGAGCCCGGCGAGCCCAGCGACCGCAAGGCCGCGCTGATCGGAAGGCTGCTGGGGATCGCCGAGTCGCCCCAGTCGCCCGGGATCGACATGGAGGATCCCCAGCGGGTACGCGAGAGCTTCTTCTCGGCGGTGCGGTCGGTGATCGAGGCCATGGCGCTGCGTCAGCCGCTGGTGCTGGCGTTCGAGGACATCCATTGGGCCGACGACGGCATGCTCGAGCTGATCGAGTACCTGGCCCAGTGGGTCCGTGCGCCGGTGATCCTGTTGTGCCTGGCGCGCGACGAGCTGCTCGAGCGTCGCCGCAGCTGGGGCGGTGGGCGGCGCAGCGCATCGAACATCTTCCTGGAGCCGTTGAGCGCCTCGGAGACCCGCGACCTGATCGGGGCGCTACTTCCCGGCGGGGACGACGAACAGCTGGTCTCCAGCGTGACCGAGCGCGCGGGAGGGAACCCGTTCTTCGTCGAGGAGATGGTGCGGCTGCTGCGCGAGGAGAAGCGCGGCGAGGCGGACGAGCTGCCGGACACCGTCCAGGCGCTGCTTACCGCCCGGCTCGACTCGCTCGAGCCGTTCGAGCGCCGCGTGGTGCAGCAGGCCGCGGTGGTCGGCCGGACGTTCTGGGAGGACCTGCTGGAGCCGGTCGCCCGCGAGGAGGGCGACGACCTGCACGCCGCGCTGGCCGCGCTGCGCGAGAAGGACATCGTGGTGACCGGCGGCGGCCGCCTCGCCGGGGAGCCGGAGCTCGCCTTCAAGCATGTCCTGATCCGGGACGTCGCCTACGCCATGCTCCCCAAGTCGGTGCGGGCCCGCAAGCACTTCGAGGTCGGCGGCTTCATCGAACAGCGCATGGGCGACCGCACCGACGAGGTGGTCGCGCTGCTGGCCGAGCACTACGGTCGCGCGGCGGCCCTGGCCGACGAGGCTCGCCTGGCGCCCGAAGAGCGTGAGCCGATCCACCGCAAGGCGGTGCGATTCCTGGAGGCGGCTGGCGACGCGGCGGCCGCGTTCTATTCCAATCCCGAGGCGTTCGCGCACTACCAGCAGTCGCGTGAGCTGTTCGCGCGCACCGCGGACGGGCTGGCGCCGGCCGATCGCGACGACGGGACCCTGGCCAGGGTCGGCGAGAAGCAGGGAGACGTCGCGCTGCGTCTCGGACGCGTCGACGCGGCGATCGACCTCTGGACCGAGTGCCTCGAATACCACCGCGGCCGCGAGGACCTCGAGCGGGTCGCCGACCTGCACCGCAAGATCGGAGCGGGCCTGTGGCACAAGGGCGAGCGCAAGCAGGCGATCGAGCACCACCAGAAGGGCATCAACCTGCTCAAGGACGGCCCGCCCTGCATCGAGCTCGTGCGCCTCTACGAGGAGGCCGCCTGGCTGTACATGCAGACCGGCGACAACATGCTGGCGATCTACGCCGCCGAGAAGTCGCTGCGGCTGGCCGAGCGGCTCGGCGAGACGCGCGCCGCGAGCCGCGCTCACGGAATCTTCGGCCGGGTGTTCGGCCGCATCGGCGACGCCGCCAAGGCGCGCGAGAACCTGGAGCGCTCGGTCGAGCTGGCTCGCGGCTCGGATAAGGGCGAGACGATCCTCGCGCTGCTGGCCCTGGGTCACCACCTCGAGACCTTCGAGGCCGACTACCCCGCCGCCGAGCACGCCTACGCCGAGGCGCTCGCCCAAGCCGAGCAGGTGGGAGACGTCCCGGCCCAGGTGGAGCTGCAGTCGGCGCTGGCATGGCTGGGCGTCTACCGGGCCGACTGGGACGTGGTGCAGCGCGCCTGCGACGCGGCGGCCGGGCTGTCCGAGCGCGAGGGCCTGGTCGGCAAACTGTGCCTTCCCTACGCGCTGCGCGGCGTCCTGCACTGGCGCGACGGCGATTGGGACCAGGCCGAGCACCTCTACCGGCGCGCCCACGAGCTGGCGGAGCAGGTGGGCTGGTCCGAGGTGGCGTTCTCGGCCCTGTTCGGGCTGGCCATCACCCTGCGCGATCGCGACGACCCCAGCGGCGCGGTCACCGCCCTCGCCCAGGCGCTGGACGTCTGCGAGCGCGCCGGCCTGATAGCCCAATCCATCCAGGCCAGCTCCGCGCGGGCGGTGACGCTGTCGCTGGCGGGCAAGGACGAGGCGGCTCGCGAGGCCGCCGAGGAGGCGGTCGAGCTGGCCGAGCGCCTGCATTACCCGATCGGCGGGGCGGCGGCGATGGAGGCCGACGGCGCCACCGCGGGGCCGCCCGAGGGGGCCGAGCGCCTGCGCGAGGCCAGGCAGCGCTGGGAGGCCCTGGGACGGCCACTCGACGCCGCCCGCTGCCAGCTTCTGCTCGGGCGATCGTTGCAGGAGGAGGATCCCGCGGCGGCCGCCGAGGCGCTGGAGACGGCGCGCGAGATGTACGAGCGCCTGGCGATCGCCCACCAGGCGCAGCGCGCCCGCGCGCTGGCGGCCGCGGGCTGAGCGGTTTTCGCCGCGAGCGACTTGGCGATCGCACTGAGGACCGGCCGGCGCCCGCTGGCGGCAGCGGCGCTCCTCTTGACCGCCGCCGCGGCCGGCGGATGCGGCAACGGCCCGGGGCCCGAGCACGCGCGCCGCTCCCGCTCCTCTCCCCCGCCCGCCCATCCGCGCCCGGCCGCCCAGCGGCTGTCGCTCGCCCAGCAGGTCGGGCAGGCGGTGATCCTCTCGTTCGAAGGCACCACCGTCCCGGGGTACGTGCAGCGGGCGCTGCGCGACGGGCGGGTGGCCGGGGTCATCCTGTTCTCGGACAACATCGCCTCCCCCGATCAGCTTCGGAGGCTGACGGCCAGCCTGCAGCGCGCCGCCCGGCACGGCGCCCTGGTGATGGTCGACCAGGAAGGCGGCCCGGTGCAGATGGTGCCGTTCGCCGCCCCGGCGGTCGGGCAGGCACGCCAGCACACCGCTCAGGGGGCGGCCGTGCAAGCGGCGGCCGCGGCGAAGGACCTGCGGTCGCTGGGCGTCAACGTCAACCTCGCCCCCGTCGCCGACGTGCCGTCGGCGCCCGGGGCAGCCCTGGCGGACCGGGCGTTCACCGGCGACGGCGCCACCGTGGCGGCGCGGGTGAAGGCGGCGGTGCGAGCCTACGGGGCGGCCGGCCTGGGCGCCGCGGTCAAGCACTTTCCGGGACTGGGCGCCGCCCGGGCCAATACCGACTACGCTCCGGTCACCATTTCGGGCCTGGACGCCGGGGACCTGGAGCCGTTCCGCGCGGCGGTGGGCGCCGGCGTGCCGCTGGTCATGGTTTCGCACGCCGTGTACACGGATCTCGACCCGGGACGCATCGCCTCCCAATCCAGCGTCATCCTGCGCGGCCTGCTGCGCCAGCGTCTGCGCTTTCGCGGCGTGATCGTGACCGACTCGATGGAGGCGGTGGCGGTCCTGCGACGCTCCTCGGTCACCGAGGCCGCCGTCCGCTCTCTTCAGGCGGGCGCCGACCTGCTCCTGCTGACCGGAAACGGGTCGTTTCGCCAAGTCTCGCAACACCTGCGGGCACTCGCACGGCGCGACCCCGGCTTTCGAGGCCGGCTGGCGCAGGCCGACGCCCGGGTGCTGGCCCTCAAGCGGCGCCTGGGGCTGCGGCCGCCGGTTACGCCGGAAAGGCGTTGACGAGCACGTCGCGCGCAGGGCCGTTCGGACCGCCCCCCTGGCGAACCATGATCATCGTGTAGTAGCGGGCCGGCCCCGTCCGCACCTTGTAGAAGGCGATCCGCGAGTTGCCGCCAAGCGGGACCGGACGGGCCCACCGGTTGGCGACCAGCTCGCGGCGAAACGGGTCGTCGGTGACGCGGCGGCAGACCTGCTCGTCGCCGCCCGTCCCCAAACCGATCCGACGGTCGACGTAGCGCAGGAAGGTGTCGCAGTCGCCGGTCTGCATGGCGAGGACCACGTTGGAGGCCGCCGTGTCGAACTGCGCGGCTCTCGGCGTTCCGATCGAGGGCGAGACGGCGTCCTCGATGAACGCCACGCGGAACTTGCGGTCGCTGTCGAGCGCCAGCCCCATCATGCGGTGCTCGCCGGCCACCGCGCTGTAGTCGATCACCGCCCCGGTGCCGTACGCCCTGGCCACGGGGTCCTGGAACGCGCCGAGCTGCGCCTTGACGCTGCGGCAGGAGGCGTCGCCGATGGTTCCGTACGCCGAGTGCAGCAGCCCCTTGACCGCCGTGCACCCGGAGGCGGTGGCGGCGCCCTGCACCCGCGACACCACGTCACCGACCTGCTCGTCGGGTCTGGGGTCGACATACCGGGGCGTCGGGTGCCTGGCGGGGGCCGCCTTTTCGCCGCCGCACCCCGCCGGCATCCCCACCAGCGCGAGGCAGGCGGCGAAGGCGACGGCACGCGCCGGCCGGCCTCGGCGCCCGCCGCGCGTCACGCGGCGCCCACGGCCTCGGGCGCCACCCGCGGACGGACCGTCATCGGCAGCCCGTCCCGCGGCGAGAGCGTTGGCATCTGGCGGATCTGCATCCGGTACCCCGGGCGCAGCGCGAGCCGGAAGCGCCGCAGGATGAGGGTGGCGATCGTCCTGATCTCAAGCTGCCCGAAGCGCATTCCGACGCAGGTGCGCGAGCCACCGCCGAACGGCACGTAGGCGCCCTTGGGCAGCGCCGCCTTGGCTGCGGGCGCGAAGCGCTCGGGCCGGAAGGCCTCCGGCTCGGGAAACACCTCGGGCAGGTGGTGGCTCGCCCACGAGCAGTAGTGGACCGGCATGCCCGCGGGGATCACGTGGCCGGCGAACTCGAACGTCTCGACCACCCGCCGCGGGCCCACCCAGGCGGGCGGATAAAGGCGCAGGGTCTCGTCGAGCGCCATCTCCAGCTCGGGCAGGCCGCCCATGAGCTGCTCGTCGGTCGGGGGGAGGCCGCCCAGGACGCGGTCCTGCTCGGCCAGCAGGCGCGCCAGCGCGCCCGGGTGGCGCGCCAGCTCGTAGAACAGGAACGTCACGGTCGAGGTGGTGGTGTCGTGGCCCGCGAACAGCAGCGTCATCACCTGATCGCGCAGCTCGCGGTCGCTGAACCCCGACCCCTCCTCGTCGACCGCCTCCATCAGCAGCGACAGGATGTCCTCGCCCCGGTCGCCGGCGCCGCGCCGGCGGGCGATCTCGGCATAGATGACGCGGTCCAGCAGCGCCCGCGAGCGGTGCATCCGCCTCCATGGAGATCCCGGCCCCCGCAGGATCTGCATCACGTAGGGATTGCCGTAGTAGCTGAGCGCGCGCTCGAACTCGTCGGCGAGGTCGGAGTCACCGCCGGCCCGGTCGGGGTCGAAGCCGAACAGAGCGCGCATCGCGACGCGCAGCGCGAGGGCGCGCGCCCAGTGGTAGAGGTCGACCTCTTCGCCCAGTCGCCAACCGGCGATCGCCCGCTCGGTTTCGGCGGTCATGGTCCCGACCGCCGCCAGCAGGCGATCGCGGTGGAAGGCCGGGAGCACGATGCGCCTGGCGCGCCGGTGGTAGTCGCCGTCGATGGTCAGCATCCCGTCGCCCAGCAGCGGCATCAGGTCGCCCATGCTGCCGTCCCGCCAGCGGAAGTTCTCGGCATGGGAGACCGTGATGTAGTGGTTGGCCTCGGGGCCGAGCATGAACACGCCCGAGGCGTGCAGGATCCGCATCGAGAACACGGATCCAAAGCGCCGGTAGGCGTCCAGCAGCAGGGGCAGGGGATCGCGGGCGAAGTCCCGGGTGCGCGCCCACGAGAACCCGGTCGGCCCGGGCGGCAGTGGCGCCGCCGCGGTCCGCTCGGTCACGATGTCGCGCGCCAGGCGGCGCCAGGGACTGAAGGAGACCGGCGGCGGCGCGGCGACCGACATGCGATCAGGGTAGAGGCGCTGCCGCGCACCCGGGCTCGACGCGAGCCTTGCCATACTTGCCCTACGTCAAGGGGGCGTAGCTCAGTCGGTTAGAGCGCCGGCCTGTCACGCCGGAGGCCGCGGGTTCGAGTCCCGTCGCTCCCGTTCCAGGTTCTCGCTGCAACTGGTGGCTTGCAGGGAATCTGCCCACTGGACCGGCCTAGACGCTGTGGCCCACTAGTGGCCCAAACACCCTCAGCCGTCGTCTGAGTCGGCGGGCTTGGCGCCGTCGCGCTCGGCGTCCAGCGCGTCCAGGCGGCCTGCGATCTCGGCTCCCGCCCCGTCCAGCAGCGCCCCATAGTGGCGCTCGATCATCCGTACGGACGTGCCCATGATCCGGGCCAACTCGAACACAGACACGCCCGCAGCGAGCGCGCCAGAGGCGAACGTCGAGTGGAGGTCGTAGATGCGGGCGGGCCTGCGGATTCCTGCCGCCTCAACCGCGGGTGCCCACTCGCGGCACCGGAAATGGTTGAGGTCCATCAGTCCGCCCCGTGGAGCAGGGAGGATCACCGGCGTGTCGAGCCGGGGCGGGATGACATCCAGCGCCGCTAGGGCGCGCAGGGACAGAGGGACCTGCCGCCGGGCACCCGAGGTCTTGCCCAGCTCCACGGTCTCCCCGTCGCTCACCGTGCGCAAGACGTTAAGGATGCGCTCGTAGCGATCGACGTCCCGGCGCTCCAGCGCCCGAGGCGCCGCTCGTGGCTATGAGCTTGGACTTCGAGCTGGGCGCCGCATCGGGTTCAAGCAGACCTACAAAGAGGCGTACGACGCCGCCTACGCAAAGGCGCTGCGTGGCCAGTGATCGATCCGGCGATCGGGCGGACGAGGGACCAACCGCCCTCTAGTCCGCTCCGTGTCGCGGTGCCCCTGGCGATCGTGGTCGCCAGCATGGTCGCAGGCATCGGGGGATTCCTGTTTGGCCGCAGCAACGCCGCCGACCGAAACGATGCCGCCCACGCGAGAGCTGACGCTGAACGCCGACCACATAACTGGGTCCGCCCCGAAGTAGGCGGGTGGCCGGCCGTCGCCGGTAGCTGCAGACCCCGTATTGGCTTCACCTGGGGGGCGGGGCATAACACCCGCCTCGCCCCCTCGAAGCAAGTCTGAGCCCGTCTCTATTGCCATGCCGCGAGCGCCGGGTTCGCTCGGTCCTCCTCTCAGGCATCCCTGCCGTGCGTTAGGCGAGCGCAGCGCAGTGGTGAGTTGCGGGTCGGAATCGCACGAAAAATCCCAGGTCCACGTCCAGCTACATGAGACATTGTGTCGCGCTCTGCTTGATATGTTCTGGCGCTGAGAGAGGGAGTGAGTGCGTGAGCGCGAGACCGTTCGTTCTGTGGGGCGTGGGATGAAGCGCCCGGTGACGCTTGTCCTTCGCCTGGTCGGATTGGTCGCTGTCTTGGCCGCGGGGATGGCCACATCGCGGGCTTTGGCAGACCCGACCCACAAGCACAAGCACTCCAAGCCCGCCACCGACGAGCGTGGAATGAAGCGCCAGGTGATGTTTGTCCTTCGCCTGGTCGGGTTGGTCGCTGTCTTGGCGGCGGGCATGGCCACGTCGTTGGCCTTGGCAGATCCGAGCCACGAGCACTCCAAGCCGGCCAAGAACGGAGAGACCAGCAACGGGAACACCGACAACGGGAGCACCGACACCGGGGACACCGACACCGGGAGCACCGACACCGGGGACACCGACACCGGGGACACCGACACCGGGGACACCGACACCGGGACGACTACCACTGAGACGACTTCTTCGCTGCCGACGACTGAGACCGGGCTGACGACCCAGGCCACGCCTCCATCCACGCTGGACGGCGAAATACTCTTGGCGAACGACCCAGATCACTTTGACGTTGGACCGTGCACGACAAACGGAGACGGATCGATGTCCTTTACCTTTGACGTTTCTGGGATCGTGACCTCCGGTTTCTATTTTCCGGGGACTTTTTCGGAGACCGGAAAGGTAACGTTCACCCCCACCGGAGTGGTTAACGGCGCGTTCACGGGGCCCGCCACTAGCTTCGATGTTAGCTTCTCGATCCAGTCTCCGAACGGCAACGTCACCGGGACTAAGCAGCTTTCGTCGGCGGGGGCCCTCTGTACTAATCCTGATACGGAGGAGCTCACTATCCGCAACGCCGGTTCTGGGTTGACCTACACTGCCACGATCCACACTCCTCAGTGCACGTTTGCCGATCAGGGTGACGTCGTGACATTTGTGGACTACCACAAATTTAACGGACAGTTTGTGGCGAATTCACCGAGTCTTACCGAGAACTTTACGTCTACCGCCACCCCGACGTGTGGCAAAAACGCCGAAGGCGGCCACCATCACCATCACCATCACCATCACGGCCGCAACCGCGACAACGGCGCCGACGACGCCCCTCGGCCGGCCCCGGTGGCGGCAGCGCCGGGCTGCCTGACCGCGCAGGGCACCCTGGACGCCGCCCACATCGGGCCGGTCTCCCTGGGCGAGCAGGACGCCGCCATCCGGGCGCGCCTCGGCGCGCCCAACCTCGTGCGCACCGGCTTTGCGCGCTGGTGCTTGGTGGGCGGCACCAGCCTGCGCTTCGGGCGCTTCGGTCCAAATGCCAACCGCTCCGCCAGCGGCGGCCCGGCCTTCATGCTGCTGACCACCAGCCCCTTCTATCGCCTGGACGGTGTGGGCGTGGGCTCGACGTTGGGCGCGCTGCGCGCCAGCTTCCCGGCCGCCCGCCAACGGCTGACCATCGGCTCGGAGGACGTGTGGTGGCTGGGCAACTCCACGCTGGCCGTGGTGCGCGACGGCCGCGTCATCTACCTGGCGATCTACGACCGCAACCACCTGACCACCCTGGGGGCGGTGCGCAGCTACCTTCTCGCCGCTCGCTGAGGGCTTCCACGCAGGCCGCGTACCTGTCGCCACCCCTGGCCCAATAGTGGCCCAACGTCCGAGGAGCGCAGGCACATATGCCGCGATAAACGCCGGAATCTGTGGCTATGCAGGCAAGTCGTCGTCCTGCGGCGTCAGGCGTCGTGACCGTCGACACGGCCTGTCACGCCGGAGGCCGCAGGTTCGAGTCCCGTCGCTCCCGCTCGAAGACGCCGTTCCGGCGTCCGGTCGCCTCGCCGCCCGCCGCCCGGGCCTCCACCTCGGCCTCGATCGCCCGCACCACCTGCGGGTCGAACTGGGATCCCGCACAGCGGCGCAGCTCCCGCAGAGCCTCCTCGCGCGTCACCGCCTGGCTATGGGGGCGCCGCGAGCGCATCGCATGGTAGGCGTCGCAGGCGGCGATGATCCGGGCGCCGAGCGGGATTCCCCCGCCGGCCAGCCCGTCGGGATAGCCGCTGCCGTCCCAGCGCTCGTGGCTTGAACGCACCAGGGGGGCCAGCCGCGCCAGCGACGGCGCGGCGCGCAGCATCCGCTCGCCCACCGTCACGTGCTGGCGCATGAAGCTGCGTTCCATGTCGTCGAGCGGCCCGCGCTTGTAGACGATGTCGTCGGGGACCGCCATCTTGCCGATGTCGTGCAGGTCCGCGGCCCGGGCCACCTCGTCCACGCCCGCCGGATCCAGGCCCAAGCGGCGGGCGACTCCGCCCGCCAACTCGGCGACGTCGCGCCCCCGGCTGCGCAGCGGGGGGCCGTGCTCCCCCAGGACCTGAAGGACGGCGTCGGGCGCCACGCGTTGCTCGGGCGGCCGTTCCCCCGCCTTCTGGGCGTACATGCGCGCGTCGGCGGTGGCCAGCGCGCCGTGCACGTCGTGGGCGTCGTCGGGAAGGGTCACCACCCCGTAGCAGTTGGTCACCGAAAATCCGTCGCCGTGCTCCTCGAGGGCGCCATGGGCGATGCCCACGATCGCCTGTGCCGCGCGGCCGGTCGCCTCCACCAGCAGGCAGAACTCATCGCCTCCCATCCGGTAGGCCTGAGCCGGCGCGACGGCGGTGGCGAGGCGATCGGCGAGCCGGGCCAGAATCGCGTCGCCGCTGAGATGGCCGAAGCTGTCGTTGTAGCGCTTGAAGCCGTTGAGGTCGAGCAGCGCGAGCGTCGACGGCCGCGCCGCCGGCCCGGCGGCCAGCAGCCGGCCGAGATCGCGATAGAGCTTCTGGCGGTTGCCCAGCCCGGTTAGGCCGTCGGTCAGCGCCTCCCGGCGGCTGCGCTCCAGCAGCCGGAGCGCCACCGCCATCCGGATGAGGGTCAGCAACAGCGCGATCGCGGCCAGTGAAACCGCCAGCGCGCCGAGGTCGGAGAACGACGCGACGATCAGCACCGCGATCGCCACCACGGCGACCGCGATCGGAATCGGCAGGTAGCGCGCCCGCCGGGGGGCGACCGGCGCCGGGCGACCCGGATAGAAGGCCGCCAAGCCGAGCAGGAGCGCCGAGGCGACGAACAGGGTGTCGGCGATCGAACCGCGGTGGAACCCGCCGGCCGCGACCTCACGGACCAGGACGACGTCGCCGATCGTGTTGACGGTGATCGCCGTGACGATCAGCGACCACACCCGCCCAGGCCTCCATCCGGTCAGCCCCACCACAGTTAGGACGAACGCCATACCGAGCACCGCGCCGGCCAGGTAGACGCTGGGCGCCGGCACGTCGGAGCCGGTCACCGAGGGCGCGGCGGCAAGCGGCTGGAAGATCAGGGCCGCTGCCACGGACGCGCCGCCCGCGCCGGCGATCATGCCGTCGAGCGCGAGCAGCGGATCGAAGCGGCGCACTCGCGCTCGGGCCAGCAGGATGAGGGTCGTGTAGGCCAGCGAGAATCCGACCAGCAGCATCGCCTGGCTGACGGGTGGATAAGAGGCGCGCGAGCTGGGCTCGACCAGGCGGAAGACGACCTCGGCTGCGCCCCAGACGATGACGCCCAGGGTCGCCGCCGTCCACGCCAGTCGTGCGTCGCCGACGATCGCGTGTCGCAGGCATGCGGCGGCGGCAAGCGCGTAGAGGCCGCAGTAGAGCCAGTCGTCGACCAACCGGTGGGGAACGCCGCCGAAGGCCCCCGCCGCATGGAGGCCGTGAACCGCGATGCCGACTGCGGCGAGCAGGACGAAACCGCGCAGCGCCAGACGATGGCTCGACCGCGGTAGCTTGGCGCGGGGCCGGTCCGCGAGCCGCGGCGACTCGCCGCCGGACACGGTCAGCCCCGTCTCGATGGGCACATGGACACCGATCGTGACCCATCCAGCGGCACTTGACAAACGAAACGGCCTATTCGTTGAGCCGGACCGGAACCCGTCGAGCGCGCGGACGGGCGTGGCCGGACGGCGCTAGATCGGGATGTCCCAGAGCGGGAACCAACGCTCGAGCTCGGGCTCGACCGGCAGCTCGACTCCGATCTGCGCCTTGAGCCGCAGCTCACGCTCGGTGTCGCGCTGCTTGTCTGCGCCCGAGGGCACGAACGGGTAGAAGGCCCCCCGCTTGTAGTTGTAGATCCAGTACCGCGGGGCGCCATCGGAGCCCTCGAACGGAAACACCGCGCAGAGCACGCGCTCGCCGTAGCCGCCCGCCTCGAGGGCGCTCGAGACCGCGTTGATCCCGACCACCAGGTCCTCGAAGTCGGGATCGCGGAGGATCATCCAGCGGTAGCCGAACGAGTCGTCGCTGGTCTCGAGCTTGGTGGCGGCGTCGCTCGAGGTCGCCCGCACGACCTCCTCCATGTCGCTAACGATCGAGCGGAAGTCGGAGGTGTCCAGCGGCTGGAAGACGATGCCGGCGACTCCGCGCGTGGTGATCCCCAGCTCGGTCTCCAGCGTGACGTAGGCGGTGCTCAGCGCGAACAGGCGGTCGGGCGCCGGGCGCTTGAGCTCGCGCTTGCCTCGCAGGACGTCGAGCAGACCCATCTAGGCGGCGGTGCCCTGCAGCTGCGCCTCGATGCGCTGGAGCGCGGCGAGCCGGGCCTCCAGCGGCGGATGCGTCGAGAACAGGGTCGCGAGCGACTTCTTGGCGCCCGGCGGGAAGATGTAGAAGGCGGCCAGCTCGGAGGAGGCCCGCAGGTCCTGCTGGGGGATCCGCTCCATCGTCCCGCTGATCTTCAGCAGGGCCGAAGCGAGCGCGCTCGGTCGCCCGGTGATCAGCGCCGACCCCCGGTCCGCCGCGAATTCGCGGTAGCGCGACAGGGCCTGCAGGAGGAAGAACGAGATGGCGTAGACCGCGAACGAGACCAGGATCAGCACCAGGAAGCCGGCGTTGTCGTCATCGTCCCCGCCGAAGAAGAAGCCGAACTGCACGATGTAGGCCGCCACCGTCGCGAAGAACGACGCGATGGTCATGACCATCACATCCCGGTTCTGGACGTGGGTGAGCTCGTGGGCGAGCACGCCCTCCAGCTCGGCCGGCGAAAGCAGTCCCATGATCCCCGTGGTCGCGCACACGGTGGCCGACCGCGGCGAGCGGCCCAGGGCGAAGGCGTTGGGCATGCTGGTCTGTGCCACGGCGACGCGTGGCTTGGGCAGGTCGGCCTGAATGCACAGACGCTCGACCATCGCGTGCAGCTCCGGAGCCTCGCCCGGAGACACCTCGTGGCCCCCCATCGCGTAGAGCGCGAGCTTGTCGGAGGTGAAGATCTGAAGCAGGAAGAGCCCCCCGGCGATCACCGCCACGGTCACGCCGCCCACCCCTGCCGCGAGCAGGGCGGCGATCAGCGCCACATAGAGGACGCCGAGCAGGAACATCGTGAGCGTCATCCGGACCTGGAGCCCGGTGTCGCGGCCGACTGAGGTTGGGCGTGGCATCTGAGGAAGATCCGGCAGCGAGGTGCAGCTGCCTATCTTGCCAAATGGCTCGTAGCAGGTCTCCATAACTCCGAACCTCAAGTTGAACTTCAGTGCCGCGGCCCTAGACTCCGGCGTCCATGCGATTGCGCATCGCCGCTTTCGCCCTCTTGGCGCTGGCGCCGCTCCTGCTGTTCGCGTTAGCTCCGCCCGGGTCGAGCGGCAAGAGCCTGCAGTCCAAGATCGACACCGCCCAGCAGCGGGTCGATCACGCCCAGCGCAAGGAGGGCGTGCTCTCCAACGAGGTCGCCGCCGCGTCCAACCGGATCAACTCCCTCCAGAGCGGCATCACGGTGCTGCGCCGGCGCCAGGACCTGCTGCAGCGCAACCTCGACGTCAAGCGCGCGGAGCTCAACCGCCTGCAGGACGAGCTGCGCGTCGCCCGTGCCCGACTTGCGCAGCTACGGGCGAAGTTCGCCATGTCGCGCCGGGTGCTGGCCGTCCGCCTGAGCGAGATCTACAAGTCCGACCGGCCTGACGTCCTGACGGTGATCCTGAACTCGAACGGATTCGCCGACCTGCTCGAGCGCAGCGAGTTCATCGAGCGCATCAACGACCAGGACACCCGCGTCATCCGAAGCGTTCGGATCGCCCGTGACGCCGCCCAGTCCGCCTCGGATCGCCTGGCCCAGCTCGAGTCGCGCCAGCAGGCGATCACCACCCAAGTGCTCATTCGCCGCAACGAGGTCGCCAGCGTGCGCATCCGCCTGGTGGACAAGCGCCGCCAGTACGCGCGCGCGCGTACCGCCAGGGCGGCCGCGCTGAGCAAGGTCAGGGCCGAGAAGCACGCCGCCGAGGAGGACCTCGGCGCGCTCCAGCGCGAGCAGGCCCGCATCCAGGGGGTGCTCGGCGGCGGCCAGGCGATCGACGGACCGATCAGGCGCGGCTCCGGGCAGTTCATCTGGCCGGTCAACGGCCCCATCACCTCGCCCTTCTGCGAGCGGCGCTCCTGGGAGGCCTGCCATCCCGGCATCGACATCGGGGTGGGCAGCGGCACTCCGATCCACGCCGCCGCCTCCGGAGTTGTGGCGATCGCCGGGCCGACCGGCGGCTACGGCAACTACACCTGCATCCAGCACGGCGGTGGGATTTCGACCTGCTACGGGCACCAGTCCTCGATCCAGGTGAGCGCCGGACAGCACGTCAGCCAGGGCCAGGTGATCGGCCTCTCCGGTTGCACCGGGCTCTGCTTCGGCGCCCACCTCCACTTCGAGGTGCGCGTCAACGGCAGCGTCGTCAACCCGCTCAACTACCTCTAAACCCCGCCGGCCGAAGGCTCCCTGCGTCGACGACCCCCCCACCGCGCCGCGGGGGCGCCCGGTCGCACCAGCTACCCTCAGCTCCGTGCTGCCGGAGATCCATCTCGGCCCGGTCACGCTCAAGACCTTCGGCATGCTGTTCGCGCTGGCGTTCATCGCGATCGGGCTACTGGCCGGGCGGCGCTTCAGGGAGCTCGGCAAGCCCGCCGACTGGGCCTACGAGATCGCGTTCGCGGCGCTGGCCGGCGGCCTGGTGGGGTCGCGGCTCTACTGGCTGATCCAGCATTGGGACACCACCCGCCACGACGTGGTGGGCAACCTGTTCGGCGGCTCGGGGCTGGTGTGGTACGGGGGGCTGCTCGGGGGCGCGGTGGCGGTGGTGCTGTGGGCCCGCTGGCGCGGGATGCTCGGCCTCGCGCTGCTCGACCTGGCCGCGCCGGCCCTGGCGCTCGGCTACGCGATCGGACGCTGCGGCTGCCAGGTCTCCGGCGATGGCGACTACGGCAAGCCGTGGAACGGGCCCTGGGCGATGGCCTACCCCGACGGCGTGGTCCCCACCACCCAGCGCGTGCATCCCACTCCGATCTACGAGTCGCTGGCCATGGGCATCGCGGCCATCGTGCTCTGGCGGCTGCGCGACCGCTTTCGTCCCGGCGTGCTGTTCGCGATCTACCTGGTCTGGGCGGGACTCGAGCGGTTCGCGGTCGAGTTCGTTCGCCGCAACGCCGAGGTCGTGGCTGGCCTGACCGGCGCCCAGCTCGAGAGCCTCGTGCTGGTGGTGGCCGGAGCAGCCTGGCTGCTGGTGGTTCGCGCTCGCGGGGGTTGGCGCCCCGCCGGTAGCCGTCCGGCGACCGCGTAGCGGCGTAGGCGGCGGCGCGCCCGCACCGACGCGACCGCCTCAGGACTCCGCGGGGGAGGCCTGCGAGCCGCCGAACGCCCGGGCGATGAAGCGCAGCGTCTCGGCGTGCATCTCGGGGTCGTGCTGGATCGAGCGGTGATGGCCGCCGGGGAGCGCGATCAGGCGCTTGCGCGGCATCCCGGCGGCCCGGTAGAGCCCGGCCGAGTGCTCGACCGGGATCTGCTCGTCTCCCTCGGCGTGCAGCAGGAGCATCGGGGAGCGCAGCTCCTGGATCGCCAGCTCCAGGCTGTGCTCGAGCAGGAACCCTTCGAGCGAGCGCCGGTCGGCCTCGAACTCGAACTCGTCGGAGCGCAGGCCGCGCAGCAGGTGCTCTGCCCCCGCCGGGCAGATCGCCACCACCGCGGCCGCATCCAGGCGCGCCGCCGCCAGCAGAGCCACGTAACCGCCCATGCTCGAGCCGCGCAGGGCCAGCGGTCCGGCCGGGAGCAGGGCGGCCATGGTGGCCACGTCGTCCAGCAGCCGGCCGTCCAGGGCGCCGCCGCTCTCACCGTGCCCGCGCTGGTCGTAGGTCGCCGCCGCCAGCCCGGCCGCCCTGGCGGCGCGGGCGAAGTCGAAGTGGCTCTCCTTGCACGACCCGGCGCCGTGGATGGCCACCACGCCGCCGCCGGGACGGCCCTCCGGCATCCAGAGCGCGTAGGCCAGGCCGTCGCGCTCGCCCATGTCGGCGGGTCCCTCGGGCGTGCGGTGGGTGACCTTCCAGTTGCGCAGGATCCGCGGCACCGTCCAAGTATCGCGTGGACGGGCCGCACGGCCGGCCGGGGATAATGGCCGCCATGGCCGCCACCCAGCTTTCCCACGTCTACCCGATGGGGACGCGGCTCGACGAGCGCGGGCGCCTGCAGGTGGGCGGCTGCGACGCCATCGAGCTGGCGAGCGAGTTCGGCACCCCGGCCTACGTCGTCGCCGAGGACGACCTGCGTGCCCGGGCCCGCGCGTTCCGCGCGGCCATGTCCGCGCGGCACGAGGACTTCGACGTCCTGTTCGCCTCGAAGGCGTTCCCGTGCTCGGCGGTGTTCCGGGTGATGGCCGAGGAGGACCTGGGGTGCGACGTCGCGTCCGGCGGCGAGCTGCATCTCGCGCTTCGCGGAGGGATGGACCCCGCCCGCATCCACCTGCACGGCAACGCCAAGTCCGACGCCGAGCTGCGCCTCGCTCGCGACGCCGGAGTGGGTTTCGTGGTCATCGACGCCCTGGACGAGATCGACCGCCTGGTGGAAGCGGTGGGCGGTGGGCCCCCCCAGCGCGTGCTTGTGCGCGTCACGCCGGGGGTGAAGCCCAGCACGCACGACTTCGTCTCCACCGGCCAGCTGGACTCCAAGTTCGGGCTGGGCCTCGACGATGCCCGCGCCGCCATCGAGCGGGTGCACGCCAGCGACGCCCTGGAGCTGGCCGGCCTTCACGTCCACCTCGGCTCCCAGATCTTCGAGCTCGAGCCCTTTCGCCGAGCCGTGGAGGCGATCTCGCATCTGGGCGACTTCGGCACCTACAACCTGGGCGGCGGTCTGGGGGTCGCCTACACGGCCGGCGACGAGCCACCCTCGATCGAGTCCTACGTCGAGGCCAAGGTGAGCGCGGTGAACGAGGTCCTCGGCCCCGGCAAGCGGATCGTGATAGAGCCCGGACGCGCGCTGGTGGCCAACGCCGGCGTGACCCTGTACACGGTCGTCTCGGTCAAGCGCGGGCTCTCCACCTATGTCGCGGTGGACGGTGGGATGTCGGACAACCTGCGTCCGATGCTCTACGGCTCGGTCTACGAGGCGACGATCGCGGACCGGGTCGGCCCCGGCGGCGAGCTGTGCCACGTGGCGGGCAAGCACTGCGAGTCCGGGGACGTCATCGTGCACGACGTCCACCTCGACGATCCGCGGCCCGGAGACGTCCTGGTCACCCCGGTCACCGGCGCCTACGGACACGCCATGGCCAACAACTACAACGGCGTCCCCCGGCCCCCGGTCATCTTCTGTCGCGACGGCGACGCCCGAGCGGTCGTCCGGCGCGAGACGTTCGAGGACCTGGCCCGCCGTGAGCGCCCCTAGCCGCCCGCTCGCCGTCGGTCTGCTGGGCCACGGGACGGTGGGGGCCGCGTTCGCGCAGCTGCTCTCCGCCCGGTCGGCGTCCGTCGAGGCCATCTGCGGCCGCCGACCGCAGCTTGCCGGCGTCCTGACGCGGACCCGCGGAGACTTCGACGACATCCTGGAGCGCTCCGAGGTGATGGTCGAGCTGATCGGCGGGCTGGAGCCGGCGCGCACGTACGTCCTGCGCGCGCTGCGCGCCGGGCGCCACGTCGTCACCGCCAATAAGCAGCTCCTGTGCGAGACGGGCGAGGAGCTGTTCGCAGCCGCGCGCGAGTCCGGAGTCCAGTTGCGCTTCGAGGCCGCGGTGGCGGGCGTGGTGCCGGTCATCCGGGTGCTGGCCGAGTCGCTCGCCGGCGCCGACGTGCAGCGCATCCACGGAATCGTCAACGGCACCACCAACTACGTCCTCACCGAGATGGCGCGGAGCGGAGCCACCTACGCGCAGGCGCTCTCGCAGGCCCAGCGGCTGGGGTACGCCGAGGCCGATCCCTCCGACGACGTCAATGGCCGCGACGCGGCCGCCAAGATGGCCATCCTGGCCCGCCTGGCGTTCGGGACCCCGGTCGGGCTCGACCACGTCCCCTACGAGGGGATCGAGCACATCACCCCGGACGACCTGGAGTACGCGCACGAGCTGGGATTGGGCCTGAAGCTGCTGGGAACCGCCGAGCGGGTCGACGGCGGGCTCTCGGTGCGGGTCCATCCCGCCTTCCTGTACGCCGGGCACCCCCTGGCGTCGGTGATGGGGCCGTTCAACGCGGTCACCGTCGAGTCCGAGGCGATCACCGAGGTGACGATGTCGGGCCCGGGCGCCGGCGGCCCCCAGACCGCCAGCGCGGTCCTGGGCGACCTGGTCAGCGTGGTGAGTTCCGCCGGTCCGCCGTCGGCCGGGGCGGCGGGGGGCCATCCGGGCGCCAGGCTCGAGCTGGTCAGCGACGTCGAGTCGGCGTTCTACCTTCACCTCGAGGTGGCCGACGAGCCGGGCGTGCTCGCCCAGGTCGCCGAGATCCTGGGCATGCAGGGGGTTTCGATCAAGTCGGTCGTCCAGAAGGGGCTGGGCGATGAGGCGCGCCTGGTCATGGTCATGCATCCGGTCCTCGAGTCGCGCTTCTTCGCCGCCTGCGAGCTGATCGGTCGTCTCGGCTTCGTGCGCTCGCCGCCCCGCGCCATCCGCGTCATCGAGGAGGAGTTCGTATAGCGGGGGTGATCGAGCGCTACCGGGCGCACCTGCCCTTCGCCGACGGCGACCCGGTGGTCTCCCTGGGCGAGGGCTCGACTCCGCTGGTGGCCGCGCCGAGGGTGTCCGAGCGGGCGGGGGTCGAGGTGCTCCTGAAGCTCGAGGGCGCCAACCCGACCGGGTCGTTCAAGGACCGCGGGATGACCTGCGCGGTCTCGGCGGCGGTGCGCGAGGGCGCCAGCGCGGTGATCTGCGCCTCGACCGGCAACACCGCCGCCAGCGCCGCCGCCTACGCTGCGCGGGCCGGGCTGACCGGTGCGGTGATCGTCCCCGAGGGCAAGATCGCCACCGGCAAGCTGGCGCAGGCGCTCATGCACGGAGCGAGGGTCGTCGCGCTGCGCGGCAACTTCGACCAGGCGCTCGAGCTGGTGCGCGGGCTCGCCGATCGTCACCCGATCGCCCTGGTCAACTCGCTCAACGCGTTCCGGCTCGAGGGCCAGAAGACGGCCGCCTTCGAGGTCCTGGACGAGCTCGGAGAGCTCGATGCGCTGTGCATACCCGTCGGCAACGCCGGGAACGTCACCGCCTACTGGCAGGGATTCCAGGAGCGCGGAGCCGCTCCGCGGCTGCTGGGGTTCCAGGCCGAGGGCGCCGCTCCCCTGGTGCACGGATCACCGGTCGAGAACCCCGAAACGGTGGCCAGCGCGATCCGCATTGGCAACCCCGCCCGCTGGCAGGAGGCCGTCACGGCGGTCACGGGCTCGGCCGGCTCGATCCAGGCGGTCTCGGACGCCGAGATCCTGGGCGCCTACCGCCTGCTGGCCGCGGGCGAGGGCGTCTTCTGCGAGCCGGCCTCCGCGGCCGCGGTGGCCGGGCTGCTGCGACACGGCGCCGGCGACGCCCGCCGGGTGGTGTGCGTGCTTACCGGGCACGGGCTCAAGGACCCCCAGATGGCCCTCGAGCGCGCCGGCGCGGTGGTGCCCTGCGAGGCCGAGCTCGATGCCGTGGAGGAGGCGGTGCTGGGGTGAGACGGCACCGGCTGGTGCGCGTGCCGGCCTCGTCGGCCAACCTGGGACCGGGGTTCGACGCGCTGGCGGTCGCCCTGCAGCTGCACCTCGAGCTCGAGGTCGAGGAGACGGGCTCGTTCTCGGTCGAAACCGATCTCGAGCTTCCGACGGATCGCAGCAACCTGTGCGTGAGGGGCTTCGACCGCCTGGCCCCGGCCGACCGCTTCGCCTTCACCATCCGCTCGGCGATCCCGTTGGTCGGTGGGCTGGGAACCAGCGCTGCGGCGATCGTGGCGGGCTTGATGGCTGCCGATCACGTCTTCGAGCTGGATGCCGACCTGCCGGCGCTGGCCACCGAGCTCGAGGGCCACCCCGACAACGTCGCGGCGGCTCTGCTGGGCGGCTTCGTGGTCTGCGCCGACGGCACCATGGCGCGCTTCGACGTGCCGGCCGGGCTCGAGGGCGTGCTGGTGGTGCCCACCGAGCCGGTGTCCACCGCCCGGGCGCGGGCGGTGATGCCGGACGCCGTGCCGCTGAGCGACGCCGTGTTCAACATCGCGCACTCGTCACTGCTGGTGCTGGGCCTGGCGCGGGGCGAGTGGGACCTGGTGGCGCGCGGCCTGCAGGACCGCCTGCACCAGCCGCGGCGGGCGCACCTGTATCCGCGCTCCCTGGAGCTGGCCCAGCAGGCGCCCGGGTTCGGCGCCCTGGGCGCCACCATCTCGGGCGCCGGGCCCTCGGTGCTGGTGTGGACACACTACGAGCAGACGGGCGGGGTGGTCGAGGGCCTGCGGCGCGCCGTCGCCGACTGGGCCCAGGTCATGCGTGTCCCGTTCGAGACGCAGGGCGCCGACGTGAGAGCGCTCTAGGACCGCTCGCCGCCGGCGGCCTCAGCGTCCGTCCGGCCGTCCTGGCTGCGCAGCGGGGCCAACCGCTGGCGCGCCTCCCCGAGCCCCAGGCGGGCGAGGAGCTCGTCGGCCAGGGCGAAGTAGTCGGCTCCCAGGTCGGGGCGGTAGTCGATGATCGAGACCGCGCGCTCGGCCGATTCCGCATAGCCGATCGACTGGCGGATCGTGGTTCCGAACACGCGGTCTCCGAAGTTCTCGGCCAGCGACTGATAGGCCTCGCGCGAGTGGATGGTCCGCATGTCCGCCAGGTTGAGGACCACGCCCAGCCACTGCAGATCCGGGTTGAGGTTGTCGCGCACCAGCTCGATGACCTCCAGCGCCTGCTCCACGCCCTGGAGCGCGAAGTACTGCGCCTCGGCGGTGATCAGGGCCTGGCTGGCGGCGACCAGCGCGTTGACCGTCAGAAGCCCCAGCGCGGGCGGGCAGTCGATCAGGACGACGTCGTAGTCGCCCGCCACCTCGCGCAGCATTCTCTTCAGGGTCAGCTCGCGGCCCATCTTGCCGCTCAGCGTCAGCTCGGCTTCGGCCAGCTGCAGGTTCGCCGGAATGACGCCGTCGTGAACCGCCTCGCCGGCCCCCCGGCGTCCCGACAGCACATCGGCGACCGTGGGCTCTGCGTCGGGAGGGATGTCGAAGTAGTCGGAGAGGTTGGCCTGGGGATCGAGGTCGACCGCAAGCGTCCGCAGCCCCGCGCGGCGGAAGATGTCGGTGAGGGTTCGCACCGCCGTGGTCTTTCCCGTCCCGCCCTTCTGCGACAGGACCGCGATCGTGGCCGCCATGAGGGCGCCGATGTTAGTGGCCGCGGCCGGTTGCCCGTCGGCTATCGGGCCGCGCCTCGCGAGGCGAGCGCTACGAGGCGATCTCGGTGGCGCCGTCCATCTCGGGCGCCACGTCGGGCACGTCCGTCACGTCCAGGAAGCGGAGGCTGTGACGGCCGACCAGGATCTCGTCGCCGTCGCCGAGCACGCTCCATTCCACCCGCTCCCCGTTGACGAACACTCCGTTGAGGCTGCGGTCGTCGAGCACCCGGACCCCGTCGGGCTGGCGCACGATCAAGGCGTGGCGGCGGGAGACGGTGGGATCGTCGAAGCGGATGTCGGCCGCCAGGCTGCGTCCGATGCGCGTCCACTCGGCGTTCAGGGCAACGACGTCGATGCGGTTGTCGTCCGCCTCGTAGGCGAGGTACTGGCCCTGCTCGGTGATGCCGCGACGCGCCTCCTCGACCCAGGTCAGATCGTCGGCGGCGGTATCGGGCCACGGCCGACCTTCGAACGGACGATGGCCGAACAGGGGCGCGCGCACGAACCTGCTACCGCCGCATCCAGGACACGTCGGGACCTCGTCCTGGGTTGAGAGATTGACGAGAAAGTCGCACGCCTCGCACCGGAAAGAACCCATGCCCGCAAGGGTTCCGGACTCGATTGCCTCCAAAGTAACCCCTCCCTCGGGGTCCGGACGCGACGCGCGACCGGTGCGGGAGAGAATACCCGGAGAGTCAAAACGGGAATCGCTGAACTGACGTTTGGGGGCAGGAGGCGGTTAGGCGGGCGGCGAATCCCCCGTCATGACGATCCTCGACCGAATTGCCCCGACGCTGGACCGCGAGCTGCTTCGCAGGGGGGACGGCGAGCGGGCGGCGGCGGATCGCCGCTGCCGCGACTGTCGCCGGACGCCTCTGGTCGGCGAGCGGATCTACCTTTACGAGGGTGACCGCCTCGCGTGCGAGCTGTGCCAGCCGTTGCGCAACGACGAGCCGGTGGGCTCGGAGCTGGTCCACGGCCCGGCGTACGACCAGGTCGTCCGGCTGCGCGGCGCTCCGAGCTGACACAGTCGGCGGCGCGGTAGACGCCGCCATCGCCGCAAGGGCGTCGGCATAGACTCTCGCCGCCGTGGACCCGGTCAGCGTCGACGTCACCATCGCCAGGCCTCGAGAGGAGGTGTTCGAGTACCTGGCCGACATCGCCAACCACGCCGAGTACACCGACCACTACCTGGTCGACTGGCATCTCACCCGCGAGCAGTCGTACGGCCGCGGGGCGGGCGCCCGGTTCCGCGTAAAGGTGCCCGGCAACCGGTTCAACTGGGCTGACGCCACCGTGATCGAGCTCGAGCCCCCCTACCGGATCGTCGAGGCAGGGCGGACGGGAAAGTTCAACCGGATCCGTACCCTGAGCACGTACACGCTGACGCCGGGGCCCGCCAACACCACGCGGGTCGAGCTGACGTCCGAGACCGAGCCGGCCACGCGGGCGGATCGGCTGCTCGAGTCGCTCGGCGTGAGGGCGTGGCTGCGCCGTCAGAACCGCAAGGCCATGCGCCGGCTGCGCGCGATCCTGGAGGACGGCGAGATGCGGGGCACCCGTCCCACCGTCGCGGCGCGCTGATGGGCGCGGCTACACTCCCCGCGCCGTGAGCCCGAGCCGCTACCGAATCCCGGTGGTCGTCGCGCTGTGCGTCCTGCTCGCGGGCGGGCTGGCGGCATGCGGAAAGTCGCAGGCGACCCGCACCCAGGCGGACACCGAAGGGCCCTATCTCGACGTCGGAGCGCTCAAGTACCAGGTCCAGATCTCGCGCCAGCTGAATCCCCAGGACATCGAGGACCAGGTGTACCTGCGCGGGATCGCGCCGCAGGACAGCCGGCTGCGCCCCGACGAGACCTGGTTCGCGGTGTTCGTCCGGGCAGTCAACGAAGGCGATCGGGCCGAGCCGGCGGCGCGCAACTTCGAGATCGAGGACACCCAGGGCAAGCGGTTCTCGCCGGTCCGGATCGCCGGCAACCCGTTCGCCTACCTGCCGGCGAGGGTCCCGCCCGGCGGAACGCTCCCGGCGTTCGGCAGCGCCGCCGACCTGTCCCCGATCGGCGGCTCGCTGGTGCTGTTCAAGCTGACGCTGAGCGCGCTGGCCAACCGGCCGCTCGAGCTTCGGATCCGCAGCGGGCAGGCGCCCGCCCACGAGGGGACGGTCGAGCTGGACGTCTGACCGCCGCCCGAGGCGTCAGCGCCGGAGCGCGGAGACGATCACGTCCCGGGCGACGGGCGCCGCCGCGTCCCCCCCGGCCCCGGCGCGGAACATCACCACCGCGAGCGCCAGCTGCGGGCTGCGCGCGGGCGCGAAGGCGACGAACCAGGCGTCGGTATTGCCAGGGATGTTGGCTCCCCCCGGCCCGCCCCCGAGTTCGGCGGTCCCCGTCTTTCCCGCCACCGTGACGCCGGGGATGTCGGCCGCCGTCCCGGTGCCGTGCTTGACCACGCCGACCATCAGCGAGCGCAGCGTCGCCGCCACCCGGGGCGAGGTCACCCGGCTGCGCCGGGGACGCCGGCCCAGCAGGACCGTCGGCTCGACCCGCACGCCGCGATTGGCGATCGTCGCCCCCACCGACGCCATCTGCAGCGCGGATGCCTGCACCTCCCCCTGCCCGATCGCCGTCGATCCCACCGCCAGGTCGTCGCCGACCCTGTCGCCCGGCGGGATCGTGCTGTAGACCGCGCCCGGCACGCCGGGGTCGCGGTTGAACCCGTACCTCTCGGCGGTCTGCACCAGGCGCTGGGCTCCCACCTTCGCGCCGAGCGGAGCGAACACCGAATTGCATGACTCGGCGAACGCCTCGCGGAAGGTGCCGCCGCACGCCTCGCCGTTCGCGTTCGAGAGCCGCACCCCCTCCAGGACCGCCGCCGTCTGGACCGGGAACTTCTCGTCCAGCTTGACCTTGCGGTCCTCCAGCGCCGCGGTGGTGGTGATCAGTTTGAACGTCGAGCCCGGGGGACCCGCGCCCGAGTAGGCGATGCCGGCCAAGGCGAGGACCTCGCCGGTGCCGGGATACAGCACCGCCACGCCGCCGTTGCGCCCACCCAGCGCGGCGGCCGTCGCCCTCTCCAGCCTCGGGCTGATGGTGGTGCTTACGTCTCGACCGGGGTGCGGGGCGGCGCGGGCGAGCACCTTGGTGCCCGCCAGCAGCGTCCCGCCCGGCGTCCCGGTCAGGCGGGCGTCGAACGCGCGCTCCAGCCCCGAAAGGCCCACCCGGGCGTCGTCGGGAAACCCGCGGGCTCGAAGCTCCTGACGGCGCTCGGCCGGGATCGGGCCGAGCTCGCCCACCACCTGCGCCGCGACTCCGCTGATCGGCGACGTTCGATCCTGGCCCTCGGCCAGCACCTGCCCGTCGCGGGCGAGGATCGAGGCCCTTCGCGGAAGCCGGGTCCGGCGATCCAGGCGCTGTCCCGGCGCCACTCCGGGGAAGGTCAGGTCGGGCTTCCAGTCGATCCGGGCGTCCTCGCCGCTGCCCGCGAACCTGAGGCGCACCGTCCCCGGGACGGTCCCGAAGATCCGTGTGTGCACCCGGACGGGCAGCGCCACCACGCCGTCCTGCGGATCCTGGGCCGACCCCACCCGAATCGCCGTCGCGGTCGCGGTCGCGGTCGCGTCGCGGTAGGCGGCCGAGAACGCCGACAGCGGCGCCGCGCTGCGTGCGCTGGCGCTCAGCAGCCGGTGCATGGCGGCATAGTCGCCTCGCTGCCAGGCGGCGCCGAACCGCTCGGCCATCCTGCGCTCAGGGGCCACGTGCAGCGCGCCGACCACCATCCCGGCCACCATGGCCACGGCCGCCGTTGCCGCGAGCGGCAGCGCCCGGTGCGTCAGGCGGTGGCGGCGGTCGGGTCTGCGGGGGGTCGCGAGCCGACCCGGATGGGAGTCCAGTGTGCGGCTTGCGTCCACGTCGCGGTCAGCGTAGTTGATGCCAGCGAGCCGGCCGCTCGGCGACGGATCGCCGTCCGCCCCTTCGGACGCCAGGCCGCGGCTAGGCTGCCGGCGCGCCCATGACCGGGATCGACTGGCTCATCGTCGGCTTCGTCGTGCTGCTGGCCCTCTACGGATACACCCAGGGCTTCCTGGTCGGCGCCCTGTCGCTGGCCGGCTTCGCCGGCGGCGCCGTCCTCGGCACCCGACTGGGCCCGCAGCTCCTCCCGGGCGGGTCGACCTCGCCCTATGCGCCGCTGTTCGGGCTGCTCGGCGCGCTGGTGGCGGGCGGGGTGCTGGCGCTCGGCCTCGAGGGCGTCGCCCTGTCGCTGCGCTCCCGGGTCAGGCTCGCGGCGCTGGCCGCGGTGGACGGGTTGCTGGGCGCCGGCCTGACCGCCTTCGTGGCGCTGGGAGTCAGCTGGATCGTCGGCGCGGTGGTGCTGCAGACCCCCGGCGCCCGTGCCCTGCGCCCGCAGATCCAGCGCTCCCTGGTCCTGCGCGAACTCAACCGGGCGCTCCCGCCGTCGGGGCCGATCCTCAACGCCCTGGCCCGCTTCGATCCCTTCCCCCGCATCCGCGGGCCGCGGCCCCAGCTCTCGCGACCCGATTCGGCCATCGCCCGCGATCCCGCCGTGCGGGCCGCGTCGCCCAGCGTGGTGCGGGTCCTGGGCACCGCCTGCGGTCTGGGCGTCCAGGGCTCGGGGTGGGTGGGCAGCCCAGGCCTGGTGGTGACCAACGCCCACGTGGTGGCCGGCGAGGACAGCACCACGGTCCAGCTCGACGGCGATGGGATCAAGCTCGACGCCCAGGCGGTCCACTTCGACCCGCGCAACGACCTCGCCGTGCTGCGCGTCCCGAGCCTCGATCGCAGGCGGCTGCCGCTCGCCGCCGACCCCAGTCCCGGCAGCTCGGGGGCGGTGCTGGGCTTCCCGGGCAACGGCCCGTACGATGTCCAGCCCGCTCGCCTGGGCCCGACGGTCTCCAGCATCAGCCAGGACGCCTACGGGCGGGGACCGGTTCGGCGCCTGGTCACCGTCCTGCGGGGGGATGTCCGATCGGGAGACTCGGGCGGCCCGATGGTCGACGGCGCCGGCCGGGTGGTGACGACGGTGTTCGCGGCCACGGTGGGCGCGCGCTCACGCGGCGGCTACGGAGTTCCCAACGCCGTGGTTCGCGCGGCGCTGCGCGACAGCTCGCACCCGGTCGGCACGGGGCCCTGCGCCGGCGGATAGCCCGAACGGACGCGCCGGAGGGCGCAAAATCGACGCCAAGACGGGCCGCGCTACCCTTGCGCGCTCATGTCCAAGACCCTGGTGATAGCCGAGAAGCCGTCGGTCGGACGCGACCTCGCCCGGGTTCTGCCGGGTGCGTTCGCCAAGCACGAGGGGTACCTCGAGGGCCCCGACCACGTCGTCAGCTGGGCGGTCGGGCATCTCGTGCAGCTGGCCGAGCCGGACGAGTACGACCCCCGCTACAAGAAGTGGCGGATGGCGGATCTCCCGATCCTGCCCGAGCGCTTCAAGCTGGTCGTGCGCGACGAGCGCTCGCGCAAGCAGATGACGGTGGTCAAGCGTCAGCTGGCGCGTGACGACGTCGACTCGGTGGTCAACGCCTGCGACGCCGGCCGCGAGGGCGAGCTGATCTTCGCGTACCTGTACGAGAAGGCCGGCAGCCGCAAGCCGGTCAAGCGGCTGTGGCTGCAGTCCATGACCCCGGCCGCCATCGCCGAGGCGTTCGGCACGCTGATTCCGGCCGAGGAGAAGGCCAAGCTCCAGGAGGCGGCCCGCTCGCGCAGCGAGGCCGACTGGATCGTGGGAATGAACGCCACCCGAGCGGCCACCATCCGGTTGCGCTCGTCCTTCGACGGGGCGGTATCGCTGGGCCGGGTCCAGACGCCGACGCTGGCCATCGTCGCCCGGCGCGAGGCGGAGATCCGAGCCTTCGAGCCCGAGCCCTACTGGGTGGTCGACGCGAGGTTCGCCGCTTCGGGCGAGCGCCTGTACGCGGGACGCTTCCACGCCGGCGCCCAGCCGCGCGTCGCCACCGCCCAGGAGGCCGAGGCGATCGTCGCCGCCTGTCGCGGTCGCGACGGGACGATCACCAAGCTGGAGCGCTCGCGCCGCAAGGAACGCCCGCCGCTGCTCTACGACCTGACCTCGCTGCAGCGCGAGGCCAACACGCGCTTCGGCTTCTCGGCGCGGCGCACGCTGGCCTCCGCCCAGCGTCTCTATGAGGAGCATGCGGCACTCACCTACCCCCGCACCAGCTCGCGCTTCCTGCCGTCCGCCATGAGGGGCGAGATCAAGCCCACCGCCGAGCTGGTCGGCCGCCACCGCGACTACGCCGAGGCCGCCCGCTTCGTGGCCCGGCTCGACGTGCTTCCACTGGCCCGCGTGGTCAACGACAAGAAGGTCACCGACCACCACGCGATCATCCCGACCCGCTCCCAGCACGATCTCAGCCGCATGAACCAGGACGACCGGCGCATCTACGACCTGGTCACGCGCCGCTTCCTCGCCGTCTTCCACCCCGACGCCGAGTTCGAGAACACCAGGCTGGAGACCACGGTGCGCAGCGCGGACTCGGACGGCGGTCACGTCTTCCGCACACGCGGGAAGGTGCTGCTGGTCGCCGGCTGGCGGGGCGTGTACGGCGAGACCACCCACCGGGACGACGGCCCGGCGCGCGAGGAGGAGGACGAGGGCCGCGAGCAGCACCTGCCCAGGCTCGAGCGGGGCGAGCAGGTCCAGACGCGCGAGATCGAGGCGATCGCGAAGGAGACCAAGCCGCCGCGGCGCTACACGGACGCCTCGCTGCTGGCCGCGATGGAGACCGCCGGCAAGCTGGTGGAGGACGAGGAGCTGCGCGAGGCGATGAAGGATTCGGGAATCGGGACCCCGGCCACGCGCGCGGCGATCATCGAGCGCCTGATCCAGGTGGGCTATCTCGAGCGCGACGGCCGCTCGCTGGTGTGCACCGAGAAGGGGCTCAACGTCATCCGCCTGCTCGACCAGCACCCGCTCACGTCGCCGTCGCTGACCGGCGACTGGGAGCACCGCCTGGCTCGGATCGAGGGGGGTCAGGACTCGCGCGACCGGTTCATGGGCGACATCGCGAAGTTCGCCCAGGAGACGGTTGCGGTGATCGACCAGACCCTCAAGGGCGCGAGGGTCGAGCGGGCGAAGCTCGGTCCCTGCCCTGTCTGTGGCCGCGAAATCGTGGAGAACCGCAAGGGGTACTCGTGCTGGTCGCGCGAGGATCCCGGCTGCGGGTTCGTCATCTGGAAGTCCAAGGCCGGCAAGCAGCTGTCCGCCTCGGTCGCGCGCGAGCTGATCTCCACCGGTCGCACCGAGAAACCGGTCACCGGCTTCAAGGGGCGATCGGGCCGTCCATTCCGGGCCAGACTCGCCCTCCAGCAGGCCGAGGATGGAAAGTGGCGCGTGGAGTTCGACGAGCCGTGGGCCCGGGAGGGAGCCAAGCCGCCCGAGGCCGAGGCGCCTGAAGCCGAGGCGGCGGCCCCCGAGGCCGCCTAGCGGTCGACCACCCGCCCCGGCAGCCCGGGGACGCCGCCGCCGGCGCCCCCGGGTGCCGGCTCGCGTTACCGCCCGCGCACGCTCACCCGGACGATGCGGCTCACCCCGGTCTCGTAGGGGTAGCCGGCGTCACGCTGGATGAGCAAGCGGAAGGGATAGGTGACGCGCCCGGGCGTCGCCCCGAAGCGGTAGCGGTACCGCCACGCGCCGGTGGCGTCGGTGCGCGGAGTGGCGAACGTCCGCCAGGTCCCGCGATAGAACGCCTGCAGGTCCACGGTCCGGCCGATGTCGGGGACCGGAGCTCCCAGCAGCCGGCCGGAGAACACGACGGACTGGCGATTGAGGACCGAGCGGCGGCTGGCAGCCAGTGTGCTTCCGGCGGGCACGAGGACGGTCGCGGCCAGCTTCGACGGCAGCGTGCGCCGGTCCCCGGCGTAGCGGAGCTCGACCGTCCGCGACGGGCCGGGCTCCAGCCAGAGCTGGAAGCGCCCGGAGGAGTCGACCTCGACGCGCGAGGTGCGGATCGCAGCGCCGGCGCTGCGGGGCCGCTCGACCACGTCCAGCGACGCTCCGTGGGGGACTCCCTGGGCGGTGCCGGCGACTAGCGGACGCTCGGCGCGGCCCAGGGTAAGAGGCGTCGGGTTGGGCAGCGCGACGGAGGCATGCCCGGCGAGGTAGCGACACAGCGTCCGCGTCATCGGGCGGCCGGCGATCCTGGTCACGACCCGCCGGCAGCTTCGGCTTGTGGTGTCGTGTCGGAGGGTGCCGCTGATGGAGGTGCGCTCGCGCAATGGGAGCCGGATTCGCATGGATTGGCGCTCGCCGTCACCGATCACGGCCCGGTTGCCGGCCCGGTCTTGGACCACGGCGTGGACCTCGTAGTCGCCGTCGGGGAGCTCGAGGTCGGGTATCCGGGCGCGGACGGTTCGCGTCCCGTCCCGGCTGGTGGAGAGCGACCGCCAGGAGCCACCGTGCCGGGGACGCATCTCGACCTCGATGTCGCCGGGCCCGGAGAGCTTGTCCTCGACCGCCAGCTCCAGCCGCGTCGGATCGCGGTGGGCGTCACGCTTCAGGCCGCCCGAGGTCGGTGGCTCGTCGTCGAAGCGCAGATGCACCGCAGGTGAGCGGCGACGGGGATTCACGTGACCCGCCTTGTCCTTGAGCCAGACGGTCACGGTGTAGTCGCCGCCCTTCGGCACGGTCAAGCGGAGGCGATGCACATCGAGCTCGCGCTGCTTGCCGTCCTTGCATCTGCGCTGGGCCTCCACGGCGCAGAGCCGGTAGTAGGCGACGGCGATGGGCTTGGGATGGCTCGGGTTGGTCCAACTGACGGTGAAGTCGCGGTGCCGGCTCCAGGCCCCGCCCGGAGCGACACGCAGCTTGGCGGGCGCCGCCGGAGCGTTGCCCTGGCTGCCGGCGGCCGGGCCGGTGGCGGCCGCGAGAAGACCCAGCGCGGCGAGCGCCGGGGCCAGTCGAACTGGCAGGCTCGTGACGCGGTAGATGGATGGCGCTCGATCGTTCAACGGTCCTCCTGGGGTTGGGATTCGATGGCTGTGCGGGCCGCGTCGGCGCCGGATGGCCGAGCCCTCGGCTCTGCCATGCGGTGGTCACGAAGGCGCGCCCGGCAGGCGCCGCAGCCGCGCAGATGCGGTCGCAGCGCGATCAGCTCCTCGGCGGTCGCCACGCCGCCGGCCGCCGCCGGCAGCAGGCTTGCCCAGCGGCGGCACTCCCGGCCCGCCTCGATGTCGGCGACCCGGTCGCGAAGCGAGCGCCGGCCCTCCGTCAGGCACCGGTTGACCTTGGTGTAGGTCCAGCCGGTCATTCGACAGATCTCCGCGTAGGAGTAGCCGTGCGCCTTGAGCACCAGCGCCCGCACCTCCTGGGGCTTCAGCTGCGCCAGCGCCTCCGCGGAGCGGCCCAGGCGCTCGAGCGAGGCGGCGTGCTCGTCCGCCTCCCTGAGATGGCCGGCCTCGTAGTGGTCGAGGTCCGGCTCGGCGGGCGAGACCAGCCGCATGCGCGCGGCGCGGACCGCCAGCGCCTCGTGCTTGATCACCGTCCGCAGCCAGGCCGACGCTCCGCCGGGGCGCAGACCATCGGCGTGGCGCAGGAAGATCTCTAGTCCGCGCTGGTAGGCGTCCTGGGCGTCGTCGGCGCACAGCGAGTAGCGCCGGGCAGTGGCCAGGAGCGATGGACCGTGCTGCGCGATCGTCTCCAGGACCAGCTCGCGTCCGGGTTCGACGGGGCGCGGTATCGAGATCGGGGTGGGTGTCGTCATGCTTGGTCGTGGGCCGCCTGCGACCGGCGGCCAGGTCGCGGTTCGGATGTCGGGCAGCGCCCGGCCTTCGCTGCGTCGAGGCGCGACTCCGGCCCTGCCGGCGCCACGGCTCGTCGAAGCGCGGCGGATGGTCGACAAGGCCGGCCGAGCCGGCCATCGGACTCCCGGACGGGTGCGGGGACGACGCCCGCCTCCTCCGATCGGGGGAGTGGCGGACCTACGGTCAGGTGCCGAGTTGCAGATTGGCGGCCGGCCGGGGGTCGCTGGGAGACGCACCGGCTAGCATCGGGCCATGGCGACGACGGGGGAGGAGACCGTTGCCGTGCTCGCGCGCGTCCCGGTGTTCGCCGATCTCGAGGCGAATGACCTGGAGCGCGTCGCCGAGGTCGCGGTCCCCCGTTCCTTCGAGGCGGAGCAGGTGCTGTTTCGGGAGGGCGACGACTCCGATACCTGCTACATCGTGCGCTCCGGACACGCGCGCGCGGTGCGCTCGCACTCCGACGGTCGGTCGATCACGCTGGCCTCGTTTGGGCCCGGCGAGATCTTCGGGGAGCTCGCGATGTTCGACGACGAGCGGCGCTCGGCTACGGTGGAGGCGGTGGACGACCTGGAGGTCGTCGCCGTGCTCGGCGCCGACATGCGCCGTCTCCTGCGCCAGCACCCCGACATCGCGACCAAGCTGCTGAGCGCGGTGACCCGCCGGGTCCGGGACACCAACGAGCGGCTGACACGCCAGTCGTTCCAGACCGTCCAGAGTCGGGTGGCGCAAGTCGTCTCCTCGCTGGTCGTCCAGGCTCGTGGCGAGGGAGCGACCGAGGGCGACGTCGAGATCAGGTTGACCCAGAACGACATCGCCCAGCTCGCGGGCTCCGCGCGCGAGTCGGCCTCGCGCTTCCTAGCGGTGCTGGAGCGGGCCGGGATCATCACCCAGGGTCGTGGCAGGCTGACCGTCCACGACCCGGAGGCGCTCGAGCGCTACGTATTCTGACCTGGCAATGGCTCGCCAGAAGACGGACCGCGAGTTCTCCGCCGGAGGAGTGGTGGTGCGGGGCGACGAGGTGGCCGTGGTCGTTCCCCACCGGCGCTCACCCGAGGGCAAGAAGGTGCTCGCCCTGCCCAAGGGGCATCCCGACGGCGGCGAGTCGATGGTCGACGCCGCGCGGCGCGAGGTTCGCGAGGAGGCCGGCGTCGACGGCGAGCTGGTCGAGAAGCTGGGCGACGTGCGCTACTGGTACCAGCGTCGCGGGCGCCGGATCTTCAAGGTGGTGAGCTTCTACCTGTTCTCGTACGTCGGAGGCGACGTGGCCGATCACGACCACGAGATCGAGGAGGCCCGGTGGATGCCCCTGGTCGAGGCGGCGCGGGAGCTGAGCTTCCCGGGAGAGCGCGAGATGGTCGAGCGGGCCCTATCAAGCCGATCCGGCGACCGATAGGCTCAACGCCAGATGCAGGTCCTCAATTTCTACTCGCAGATCTTCGCCGACCAGCTGAAAAGAGGCCGCAAAACGGCGACTATCCGCTTGGGCGACAAGTCCTACAAGTACCGCAAGAACCAGGTCGTGCTGGTGACCATCGGCTACCAGCACTCGCCCCGGGAGAAGATCTTCGAGGCGGTGATCGACCAGGTCGAGGTCAAGCGCGTCAAGGACCTCTCGCCGAGGGACATCGAGCACGACAACCCCGAGTTCCGGCGCATCGATGAGATGACCCATTTCCTGGAGCAGATCTACGGCCGCGCGGTCCAGCTGGACGACACGGTCACCGTCGTGCGCTTCTCGCAGATCGTCGACTCCCGAGAGGGGTTGCGCGACCGTCTGCACGGGCTGGGCGGATCCCGCAACTAGCCCGACCCGCGCGCATCCGCGGCTACCGGTCGATCCCCGCCTGGGGCGCTGGCACTCCGACGGCTAGAGTGCCAGGCACTGCGGACACGCGGCGCGGTCTTCGTTATAGTTCGTACCCGCGTTGGCACTCTCCCGCTGAGAGTGCCAAGCAAAGGCAGAATCGTTTCCATCCTCGTAAATCGGGAGGTCCCATCGATGAAGCTCAAGCCCCTCGGCGATCGGCTGATCGTCCAGGCCGTCGAGGAGGAGGAGACGACCGCCAGCGGCATCGTCCTTCCTGACACGGCCAAGGAGAAGCCCCAGAAGGGCAAGGTCCTGGCGGTCGGCGACGGCAAGCTGCACGAGGAGAGCGGCAAGCGCACTCCGCTGGACGTCTCCGAGGGCGACGAGGTCCTCTACTCCAAGTACGGCGGCACGGAGATCAAGGTGGACGGCGAGGACCTGCTGGTCCTCCGCGAGTCCGACGTGCTGGCCAAGGTCGAGTCGTAAAACCGATCAAGGAGAAGCTGAGAAAAGATGGCTCACAAGGAACTGAAGTACGACGCGGACGCGCGGAAGGCGCTCGAGCAGGGCGTTGACGCCGTAGCGAACGCGGTCAAGGTCACGCTCGGCCCCAAGGGCCGTTACGTGGTCCTCGACAAGAAGTTCGGCGCGCCGACGATCACCAACGACGGTGTGACGATCGCGCGTGAGATCGAGGTCGAGGACGTCTTCCAGAACCAGGGCGCCCAGCTCGTGCGCGAGGTCGCGACGGCGACCAACGACGTCGCGGGCGACGGCACCACCACCGCCACGGTCCTGGCCCAGGCGATCGTCCGGGACGGGCTCAAGAACGTGGCGGCCGGCGCCAACCCGCTGGCGCTCAAGCGCGGGATCGAGCAGGCGGTCGACGACGTGGTCGCCTCCATCGAGCGCCAGTCCAAGGAGGTCTCCGGGAAGGACCAGATCTCCCGCGTGGCCTCCATCTCGGCCGGCGACGACGAGATCGGCGACGTGATCGCCGACGCCATCGAGAAGGTCGGCAAGGACGGCGTGGTCAACGTCGAGGAGGGCCAGACGTTCGGCATGGACCTCGAGTTCACCGAGGGCATGCAGTTCGACAAGGGCTACATCTCGCCCTACATGGTCACCGACCAG
>JBJMKZ010000035.1:0-52311 GCA_045805565.1 Solirubrobacteraceae bacterium
CGACGACCCCGAGTGGCCCCTGCTGCAGCGGGTGACGCCGATGATCGTCGCCGCGCAGGAGGCGGTCGCCGAGCTGCCCGGGTCACTGCGTCGCGTGGTAGGCCCGGCGGTTAGCGCGGCGCTACTGGCGGGCACGCCGACGGTCGAGCCGTGACCGCCATCACACAGTGCGCGGCTCGAGGCCATATCCTCGAGCGCTTCGTTCGACCATAGCCGAGTCGCTGCTGCCCGAAGCGGCAGCGAACGGGGGATCCAATCGCTCGCGGCGGGAAGCGTCCGCGGCGGGCATGGGGCGAATCGGCCGCTGATGCGGCTGTAGCGACGGCCAGGACGCGAGCACTCGCGTCGGGCCACATGCGAGCCCGGCAGCTAACCCCGTAGGCGTCCGGTCGGGGAAGGCAAGGAGGCAGTAGCGTGACACCGCTGTCGAAGGTGCGCGCGCGTTCGCGCGCGCTCGGAGGCGCGGCGTTGATCGCCGTGATGATCACCGCGGGCGCCCCGCCGGCGGCCAACGCGGCCGGTGCCCGCAGCGCGGGCCCCGAGCTGGCGCTGTCGGATCCAACCCCCACCTACCGCCAGGCGTTCACCGTGCGCGGGCATACCGCCGCCCGGTACGCCGGCGGGCTTGCGACGCTCGAGTTCGGCGCCCCCGGAGAGGGCTGGCAACCGGTGGGCACCGCCAGGGTGGCCACCGGGGGTAGCTACTCGTTCTCGGTTGCGCTCGCCCGGTCCGGTGCCCTGCGCGCGGTGGTCCGCGCGCATCCGAGCGCGGCCCAGGCGGCCGCCGCCGACGAGCAGGTCGGGGCGGCGCGCCGGGTTGCGGTCGGCGCCCAGATGGTGGTGACCCGCCGGCATCTCGAGGTGTTCGCGGGCGGCACCGCCAGCGTGAGCGGCTTCATCCGTCCGGCCGGGGCCGGGCGGCCCATCCGCCTCGAGCGGCGCGTGAGCGGCGCCTGGCGGGTGATCGCGAGCGCCCGCACCGGGGCTGGTGGCTCCTATCGCCTCGGCTACCGCGTCGGGCGGACCGCGCTCGTGCGGCTGTCGCTGGCCGGCGACGCGGTCAACGCCCCGTCGGTGCGCAGCCTGGGCCGTATCGGCGCCTTCCGCGCGACCACCGCCTCCCGGTACGACATGTACGGAGGGGCGCTGGCCTGCGGCGGCCGCCTCGGGTACGACTCGCTGGTGGTCGCCCACCGCAGCCTGCCGTGCGGCACGCCGGTGACGATCCGCTACCGAGGCCGCACCGTGCATGCCCGGGTCCAGGACCGCGGCCCGTTCGTGGGCGGCCGCGAGTTCGATCTCGCCGGCGCCGTCGCGAGGCGGCTGGGCTTCGACGGCGTCGGGAGGGTCTGGGTCTCGGTCTGACCTGCGCGGCGGCGATCGGCCCCGGGGGCACAAGGCAGTGCCCTCCGGGGCCACCCGTAGGCTGCTCCCGGTGGCGCCCGAGCGCACCATCGCCCACCTCGATCTGGATGCGTTCTACGTGTCGGTCGAGCTGCTGCGCCGGCCGGAGCTGCGGGGCAGGCCGGTGGTGGTGAGCGGCAGCGGGCCCCGGGCGGTGGTCACCACCGCCTCCTACGAGGCGCGGCGGTACGGGATCGGATCGGCCATGCCGGCCGCGCGAGCCCGCCGCCTGTGCCCCCAGGCGGTGTTCGTCGCCCCGGACTTCGACGCCTACCGGGCGACGTCACGTCGGGTTATGGAGAAGGTGCGCTCGGCGGCGCCCACGGTCGAGGTGGTGGGGCTCGACGAGGCCTATCTAGACCTCGGCGGCTGTCTGGCGCCGCATGCGGCGATGCGTCGCCTGGTACGGGATATCCAGGCCGCGGTGGGGCTCGGGTGCTCGGTGGGGATCGGGCCCAGCAAGCTGGTGGCCAAGCTGGCCTCCGACGCAGACAAGCCAGACGGGTTCGTGGTCCTCACCCGCGAGTCGGCGGTCGAGCGCTTCGGCCGGGCGGCGCCGGCGCTGCTTCCCGGGGTCGGCCCGAAGACGGCGGAGGCGCTCGCCGCGATGGGAATCGCCACGATCGCGGACCTGGCCGCGGCGGCGCCGCAGCGGCTCTCGGAGCGCTTCGGGCCGCGAAACGGGCCGTGGCTGTGCCGCCGGGCGCGGTTCGAGGACGACTCGCCGGTGACCGGGTCGCGCATCGCGGTCTCCGAATCGCGGGAGACCACGTTCGCCCACGATGTCAGCGACCGCGCCGAGCTGGAGCGGATCCTGGAGCGGCTGGCCGGCGAGCTGTGCGCGGGGCTGGCGCGCCACGGCCGGCGCGGACGCACCGTGGCGATCAAGGTCCGCCTCGACGACTTTCGCACCGCGACCCGCGCCCGCACGCTCCCGGCGGCGGTCGACGACGCCGGACGGGTGGCCGCGGTCGCCCGTGAGCTGCTGCGCGAATACGCCCCTGCGCGGCCTGTGCGGCTGCTGGGGGTGCGGGTGGCGGCGTTCGAGCCCGCGGACGGCGGGCCGGCAGAGCAGCTGGTGCTGCCCATCGCGTAGCGTTCGAGCCGTGCCCCACGCGGCAGCCAACCGCCAGCGGCTTCACTACCTTCGCCGGGGCTCGGGGGAGCCGCTGCTGCTCGTCCAGGGCCTGAGCGGCAACCACCTGCACTGGGGCGAGCCCTTCCTATCCGAGCTGGCGCCCGGCTTCGAGACGATCGCTTACGACCACCGCGGGATCGGGCTCTCGGATCCGTCGCCCCCCGGCTACACGATCGCCGACCTCGCCGACGACGCCGCCGGCCTCCTCGACGCGCTCGGCCTGGCCAGCGTCCACGTCCTCGGCGTCTCGATGGGCGGAATGGTGGCGCAGGAGCTGGCCCTGCGAGCGCCACAGCGCGTCCGCACCCTCTCGCTCGGGGCCACCTATGCGGGCGGCGAGGGGAGCGTGCGCACCGACCCGGCCGTCGTCCAGCGGCTGGGGCAGCTGTTCATGGCCGGCCGGATGGGGGAGGCCATGCGCGAGCTCATCCGCTACAACGTCTCGGCCCGCTTCGCGGCGAACCCCGCCAACCTCGAGCCGTTCAAGCGGATCGCGGCCGAGCTGCCGGCCAGCCTCGACGTCCTGATGGCCCAGTTCCAGGCCGTGGGCGGACACGACACCAGCCGGCGCCTGGAGCAGATTCAGGCGCCCACCCTGGTCGTCCACGGCTCCGAGGACCGAATCCTGCCGGTGGCCAACGCGCATGCGATCGCCGCCCTCATCCCGCAGGCGCGGCTGGAGATCCTCGAGGGGGTGGGCCACCTGTTCTGGTGGGAGCGCCGACAGCGCTCGGCGCAACTCGTCCGCGAGCTCGCCCAGGGGGCGGCCGCCCGTCAGTAGAGGGCGGCGGCCAGCCGGCGGCGATACTCGCGGGCCATGGCGTCGTCCACGCCAAGGTCGTCGAGCACCCCGACGATCGCGCGGCGCAGGTCGTCGCGGCGGCCATCCCGGGCGGCGCCGACCGCCCCCACCAGCGCGTCGAGCCCGCGCTCGCGATCGCCCGCGTCTAGGGCCCGGAACGCCTCCGTGAGCTCCGGATCGCCGTCGCGCTCGAGGCGGATCCGCGCGGCCAGGCCCTCGGCGCCGAAGTCGCCCTCGAGCGGCTCGACCAGGGCAAGCGCGTCGTCGACCTCGCCGCGGGCGTGCAGCATGCGGGCGAGCGCGACGCCGGCGTCACGCCGGGCGGGCTCGAGCTCCAGGGCGCGGCGCAGCGACGCCTCGTCGCCCGCCGCTACCAGGGCATCGGCCTCGGAGGGGACGAGCGAATCGAAGAACCGCTCGACTTCGGGCGCCGGCAGGGCGCCCACGAACTCGTCCACGACCTGGCCATCGCGAAACGCCTTCACCGCCGGAATGCCGCGGATGCCGAAGGCCTGGGCGATGCCCGGGCTGGCGTCGGTGTCGAGCTTGGCCAGAACCACCTTGCCCTCGCGCGCCGCGGCGGCCCGCTCCAGGAGAGGGCCGAGCGCCCGGCACGGAGCGCACCACGCGGCCCAGAAGTCGACCACCACCGGCAGGCGGCGGGAGCGCTCGAGGACCTCGGCCTGGAAGTCGTGTTCGCCGACGTCGATGACCACCCCCACAGGGTACGCAACCGTCACCGGCGCCCGGGGGCGCGGTCACCCGGAATACTCGCGTCCGATGGCGGATCTGGCCGTGCGGCGAGACGGGGTCGGGCTCTCGGGCGAGCAGCGCGGCGAGGGCATCCCGGTGGTGCTGGCGCACGGGCTCACCGCGACGCGCCGGTACGTCGTGATGGGGTCGCGCGCGCTCGAGCGGTCGGGGCACCGGGTGGTCGGCTACGACGCCCGCGGGCACGGCCGCTCGTCGCCCGCCGGTCGCAGGGAGGAGTACGACTATGTAGACCTGGTCGCCGACTTGGAGGCGGTGATGGCGGAGGCGAGGATCGACCGCGCCGTGCTGGCCGGCGCCTCGATGGGGGCTCACACCGCGCTGCGGTTCGCGCTCGAGCACCCCGAGCGAGTGCTGGCACTCGCCGTCATCACGCCGGCGTTCGACCCGGCGCGCGCCGACGACCCGGCGGCGCTCGGGCGCTGGGACGCGCTGGCCGCGGCACTGCGGACCGGCGGCGTCGCCGGCTTCATGGAGGCGTACGGCGAGCCCGAGGTGGACGAGCGCTGGCGCCAGACCGTCCTGCAGGCGCTGCGCCAGCGCCTGTCCGAGCACGAGCACCCGGAGGCGGTGGCCGACGCGATGCGCGTGGTGCCGCGGGCGCGCCCGTTCGAGTCGTTCCAGCAGCTAGGCGCGATCGAGGCGCCGACGGTGGTGGTCGCCAGCCGCGACGACGCCGATCCGGGCCATCCCCGGGCGGTCGGCGAGCGGTGCGCCGCCGCCATCCCTCGAGCCCGCCTGGTGGGCGAGGCGGAGGGCGAGTCGCCGCTCGCCTGGCAGGGTGGGCGCCTGTCGAGCCTGATCTCGCAGATCGCGTCGCAGGCGGCGCGCAAGGGCCTGGTGAGATGACCTCCGGCCGCTCGGGCAGCCGCCCGTCGGGGGACGGGTGAAGCCGATCGAGGCCGTGGTGCTGGGGTTGGTTCAGGGGCTGACCGAGTTCCTGCCGATCTCCAGCACCGCGCATCTGCGGATCGTGCCAGCGCTGCTGGGCTGGCCGGATCCGGGCGCGGCGTTCACCGCCGTCACCCAGCTTGGGACGATGGCGGCGGTTCTGGCCTACTTCCGGGCCGACCTCTTGCGCATCGCTCGCGCCTGGCTGGCGGGCCTGCGCGATCCCCAGGCCCGGCGAACGCTGGACAGCCGCCTGGGCTGGTACATCGGTCTGGGGACCGTTCCGGTCGCCGCGGCGGGCTTCGCCTTCCGCCACCAGATCGAGCACGGCGCCCGCAGCCTGCAGCTGATCGCCGCCGCCTTGATCGTGCTGGGCCTGGTGCTCGCCGCCGCCGACCGCTTGGGCCGCCACCGGCGCGGCATCGACGACCTGAATGCCCGGGACGGCGCCGTCATCGGGATGGCGCAGGCCCTGGCCCTGATCCCGGGCGTGTCGCGGTCGGGCGCGACGATCAGCGCCGGCCTGTTCCTGGGCCTCGACCGCGCCGCCGCGGCGCGTTACTCGTTCCTGCTGTCGGTCCCCGCCGTGGTCCTCAGCGGGCTGTTCGAGCTGCGCGAGATCGGCGGCGGCGGGGTCGACCCCGTCGCGACCGCCGTCGCCACCTTGCTGGCGTTCGTCGCCGGATACGCCTCGATCGCATTCCTGCTGCGCTTCCTGGTCACGCACACGACCGCGGTGTTCGTGGTCTACCGCGTGGCGCTGGGAGCGCTGGTGCTGGGTTTGGTGGCTGCCGGCGCCATTTCCTGAGGCAGATCCACGACGCGCGCGCTCGAGTCGACATAACCACCATTATCGGGCGTTGTGGGCGGGGCCGTTTGGGCGGGCCAGCGGCAGGTGGTCCCCCGCGAGGCTGTCGGAGGTCAGGCCGCGCGTCGGATCAGGGTGATCCCGTCGCGTACGGTCAACTGCACGCTCACCACCCGCGGATCGCCGGCCACATGGTCGTTGAACTCGCGGATGGCGACAGTCAGCTCCGAGTCCTCGGAGCGGTCGGCCACCCGGCCGCTCCAGAGCGTGTTGTCGACCGCGATGAGGCCTCGTGGCGAGAGCTTGGGCAGCGCAGCCTCGTAGTAGTTGCGGTAGTTGTCCTTGTCGGCGTCGATGAACACCAGGTCGAACGGCCCCTCGAGCGTCGCCAGCGTGTCCAGGGCCGGCCCCACCCGTAGCTCGATGCGGTCCGCGTAAGGGCTGGCGGCGATGTGGCGCTGCGCGAACGCCGCATGGTCGGGCGCAACCTCGCACGTCACGACGCGGCCCCCGCGCGGCAGCGCCGCCGCCATGGAGAGCGCCGAGTAGCCGCTGTAGGTGCCGAGCTCCAGCACGCGCTCGGCCCGGGCCGCCCACACCAGCATCTCGAGGAACCGGCCCTCCACCCTTCCGGTGAGCATCTGCGGGAATGCGAGCGTCCGCTGCGTCTCCCGCGCCAGCTCGTCGAGGCTCGGATCGGGTGGCGTGGTGTGCTCCTCGACATAACTCTCTACGGCCGGATCGACGATGCCGTCCATCCCCCTCCTAGCGTCGAGCGAGCACGCCGAAGCCGATGGCCATGGCCAGGTTGGCCGCGCCCGCCGCCCACAATCCCTGGCGCGCCCCCGGCCGCGACCAGGCGGGCGAGCGCGACCACAGCAGGTCGGTGGCCAGCTCGGTGCCTCGCAGCCAGGCCAGGGCCCACCAGTCGTGCGGTCCGCCCCGCGCCGCCGCGACCGTGTGGGCCGCCGCGAACGTGAGCCAGGTCGGGGCGCAGCGCCGAAACAGGTGCTCGGCGTCGGGCGAGGGGTCGTCGTGGCCGAGGGCGCGCAGCGTCCGCCCCGGCGCGAGGAGGGTTGCCGTTCCGAGCACCAGGTCGAAGCCGATCATGCCGCGGTTGATGCGCTCTAGCGCTCGGACTGGATCCATGGCCGCGGCCGAGCATATCCGGGGCGGTCCGGGGCCGGGTCGAGGAATGCCGGCCGGCCGCCCGCACGGCTTAGACTGTCGCCTCCGTGCCCCCCCGGCAGCGCCAGATACGCATCGAGCAGCGCGGAGGGCTGGCCGCCATGCAGCAGCTCGAGGCGCGCTCCGACGAGGAGCTCGAGCGCGAGACGCGTCACCGGGCCGCCGCCCAGGCCATCCTCGGGGCGCGGGCGGCCGACCGCTACGACGCCAAGGCCGCGCGCGCGCATTTCCAGAAGGCGATCGCGGCGGCGCGTCCTCAGGAGCGCATGCAGCTACGGCGCATGGCGCAAGCCTCGATCGCGCTGGCCGAGCGGCGGCCGGGCGAGCTCAAGGAGGCGGTCGAGAAGCTCGGGCACGAGGCACCCAGCGGCCGCCAGCTGCTGGCGCTGCGCTTCATGGGCCTGATCGCCCCGCCGCCCGGATCCGGCCTCGCGACGCGCATCCGGGGGTTCGTCCTTCTCTTCCTGGTCGTGGCGGTCCTGCTCGCAGCCGGGCTCGGGCTGGTCGAGCTGGCCTCGCTGCCGTTCGGTGGCCTCGCCCTCGGCGCGGCGCTGCTGCTCGGCGCGCTGGTGGTGGCGGCCGTGCTGGGGGTCCTGACCCTCCTCGGCCGGCGGCGTCAGGCGCGGGCGCGGTCCCAGCGCGCAGGCGCCTGACCGCCGGCGACGGGGCTCAGCGCTGTTCCTGGATGGTGATCTTCTCGATCACCACCGGGCTGCGCGGCCGGTCCTGCTTGGCCGGGTCCGACGAGCCCTGGTCGGTCGGCACCACTCCGATCGCGTCGACCACCGTCTGGCCGGTGGTGACCCGCCCGAGCAGTGCGTAGTCGGGAGGAAGCTGGGCGTCCTCCCCGGTGACCACGTAGAACTGGCTGCCCGACGTACCGGGCCTGTCGGTCTCGGCCTTGGCCATCGCCACCACGCCCCGCGTGTAGTGCGTGCTCCTGGGCGGCGGCTCGACCACGTGGTAGCCGGGGTCGCCGGTCCCGTTCCCCAGCGGGTCGCCGCCCTGGATGACGAAGCCGCTGACCACGCGATGGAACATCAACCGGTCGTAGAAGCCGCGTCTGGCCAGGTAGACGAAGGACGCGGTCGTCTTGGGCGAGTCCTTGACGTCGAGCGTGATGGTGAAGCTCCCACAGCTCGTGTCTACCACGGCCTGGTAGGTCCGCTGCGAGTCGAGCGCGAGGTGGGGCCTGGCGAGCTTGAGATGGCGCTTGGGCGCCGGGGTGCGCAGCTTCCGGCACTCGGGCACGGCGGCCTGCGTCGTGGCGTGCGTGCGTCCCGGCTGGCCCGAGCCCTGGCCGCCCGAGCCGCAGGCGGTCAGGCCGGCACCCAACCCGAGGACGGCGAGGGCCGCGGCGGCGCGCATCGCGGCGCGCAGGATAATGGACGCGTCTTGCCACTCTCCGCGCTCCTGCGCCGCTACGACCACGCGCTGATCGATCTCGACGGCTGCCTGTGGGTCGGCGACGAGCCCACCGAGGGTGCGGTCGACGCGATCGCCGCCCTGCGTGGCGCCGGCAAGAGGCTGGCGTTCATAACCAATGACGCGCGCCACGCCTCCGAGGAGTTCGTGCGCAAGCTCTGGCGCCTGGGCTTCCAGGCCTCCCTGGAGGAGGTGGTCACGGTCGGAGGCGCCCTCCAGCACCTGCTCGCGGTCCGGCGCGACGGCGCGTCGAGCGCGTTCGTGATCGGTGCGCCGCCGGTGTTCCGCCATGTCCAGGACGCCGGGCTGCGGATCCTCAACGGGACCGAGTTCGCCTCCCGGGCGGAGGTGGTGGTGGTCGCGGGTCACGACGACTTCTCCTACGCCGAGCTGCGGACGGCGACCCAGGCGATCCTGCGCGGCGCCGCCCTGATCGGCGCCGGCCGCGACCCGACCTTCCCGATGCCCGACGGTCCCTGGCCCGGCACCGGCGCTCTGCTGGCGGCGGTCGAGCGGGCGACGGGCCGCGGTGCGCTGGTAGTGGGCAAGCCCGAGCCCCCGATCTTCGAGACGGCCCTCGACCGCCTGGGTGGAGGGCGGGCGCTGGTCATCGGCGACCGCTTGGACTCCGACCTGGCGGGCGCCCGGGCGGCCGGGCTCGACTGCGCCATCGTGCTCACCGGCGCCACCTCCCGCGCCGATGCGCAGGGCGCCACCGATCCGCGACCGGTGGCGGTGGCGGACACCCTCGCCGACCTGGTGATCGGGGGCTGAGCGCCGGTCGGTCGGAGGGCCGCGGTTACTGTTCGCGCCCATGCCGCGCCGGGTCTCGCTGATCGTCAACCCCTCGGCCGGCAACGGCCGGGCGAGGCGACTCCTGCCCCGCGTCGAGGCCTCGCTGCGAGGGCTCGAGGTCGACTTCCACGTCGAGGCCACCACCGGCCTCGACCACGCGCGCGACCTCGCCCGCGCGGCCCTCGACGCCGGCGAGACAGCCGTCGCCCTCAGCGGCGACGGGCTGATCGGTGCCATCGCCGGCGTCCTGCAGGGCACCCCCGGGGTGCTGGGGGTGCTCCCCGGGGGCCGGGGAAACGACTTCGCCCGCGTGCTCGGCATCCCGCTCGAGATCGAGGCGGCGTGCGGGGTGCTGACCACAGGGACCGAACGCCGGATCGACGTCGGCGATGTGGAGGGCCGCTCGTTCATCGGGATCGCCAGCGTCGGATTCGACTCCGACGCCAACCGCATCGCCAATCAGGCCCGCCTGGTCAGGGGCGGCCTGGTCTACCTCTACGGGGCGCTGCGGGCGCTGATCGCCTGGACACCGGCGCGGTTCGACCTCGAGCTCGACGGCGAGCGGCGCGTGAGCGTCGTCGGCTACAGCGTCGGGGCGTGCAACTCGCGCGCCTACGGCGGCGGGATGTTCGTGGCGCCGCAGGCGCAGCTCGACGACGGCCTGTTCGACGTCGTCTGCTGGGCGCGGGAGTCCAAGCGCCGCTTCCTCTGCCACCTCCCGCGGATCTACTCCGGGACGCACGTGCGCCTGCCGGCGGTGCGCACTTATCGCGCCCGCGAGGTTGCGATCTCCAGCGATCGCCCCTTCACCATGTACGCGGACGGCGATCCCATCGGAGATCTGCCGCTGACCGTGCGTGCCCGTCCGCGCGCGCTGCGCGTGATCGTGCCGGCCTGATGGCGGGGCCCAGGTCGTGATCGCCGAGCGGACCCGGGTGCCGGCGGACGGCGGGCACGCGTCGCCGCACCGGGCATGACCGCCGGGCTTCCCGAGGCGGCTATCTGGCACGACGTCGAATGCGGCTCCTACGCCGCCGACCTGCCCGTGTGGCGGTCGCTCGCGGCAGGGACGGGCGACCCGGTGCTCGACATCGGGGCCGGGACCGGCCGGGTTGCCCTCGACCTCGCGCGACGCGGGCACCGGGTGATCGCGCTCGATTCCGACTCCCCGCTGCTGGAGGTGCTGGCCCGACGCGCCCGCGGCCTGCCGGTCGAGACGCTCACCGCCGACGCGCGTGACTTCCGCCTAGACCAGCCGGTGGCGCTCTGCATCGTGCCGATGCAGACCATCCAGCTGCTGGGAGGCCGGCCAGGCCGCGCCGCCTTCCTGAGATGCGCTCGAGCGCAGCTGCGCCGGGGCGGTCTGCTGGCCGCGGCCATCGCCGAGGAGCTTGCGGACTTTGCGCCCGGGGACCCGGCGGGGCTTCCACCGCCCGACATCCGCGAGCACGGCGGTTGGGTGTACGCCAGCCAGCCGGTCGCGGTGCGACGCCGGGGCGAGACGATGGTGCTCGAGCGGCGCCGTGAGTCGGTGGCCCCCGACGGCACGCGCCGCGCGCGCGACGACGTGGTGCGCCTCGATCGCGTCACCGCGCGCGGCCTGGAGAGGGAGGCCGCGCTCGCCGGCCTGTCGGCAATGCCCTGGGTGGACGTGCCCCCCACTCCCGAGCATGTCGGGAGCCGCGTGGTGATCCTGCGGGGCTAGAGCAGCTCGTTCGCCTTCAGGAATTTGTGCGCGACCTGGGCCGGAGGCACCTTGTCGAGGTCCGCAGCCGCGTTCATCCTGCGCATCGCGGCGGTGGTGAGCTTCTCGCTGACCGCGTCGATCGTCTTCTCGAACGCCGGTCCCTCCGCCGCCAGCATCTTCCTGGAGACCACCATGGCCACGTTCTGGAACCCGAACACGTGGCGCGGATCCCGGAGCACCTTGTACCGGTCGCCGTTCAGCTGCCCGTCGGTGGTGAACACGTCAGCCGTCTGGATCTGGCCGCCGTCGAGCGCCTTGTACTGCAGCCCGATCGCCAGCGGCTTGAACTTCATCTGCGTCAGCCCGTAGACGCGGCGCAGCCCGACCAGTCCCTCGAATCGGGTCCTGGACTCCGGCGGCGCTCCGTAGGTGACGCTGCCCCCCAGCCTGCGCAGGTCCGAGATCTGCTTGAGGTGGCTGCGCTTGGCGTACGAGCGCAGGACCGCCAGCGCATCGGTGTTGAAGAACGGCGTGGGCCTGGTGAGCGTGAAGCCGCGCTGCTGCTCGAAGCGCTTGGCCTCCCGGTAGGCCTGCTTGGCGCTGGTGGGCCGCGCCTTGCGTCCGGCGACCGTCGACAGGATCGTGCCGGTGTACTCGGGATAGGCGTCGATCTTGCCCGAGGTGAGTGCCTTGTCGGTGATTTCCGAGCTGCCGATGTTGTTCTTCAGGGTCACCCGGAAGCCCCGTGCCTCCAGGGCCTGCTCGTAGAGCTGGCCGAGGATGAACTGCTCCGTGAAGTTCTTGGAGCCGAGCGTCAACGGCGGCTTGCCCGCGCCGGGCTTGCCCCCGGGGCCGTTCTCCTTACCGCCGCAGCCGGCAACGCCGAGTCCCATCGCCAACGTGGCCGCGGCCACGACGGCTCCCCGCTTGGTTGAGTTGGTCACTGCACCGCCCTCCTTTCGCACGTTCGGATTCGGCCGGCCAAGCTTGCCCCCACGCCCTGTCCCTACTCCGCGCCCGCCGGCGCCGTCCCCTCGTCGCCTCCGAGCCCCGCGGTCCCGGCCAGCGACGGTCCCAGCACGGGCGCCCGGCCGCGCAGTCCGTGCGGCGTCGCCATCCGCTGGGCCAACCCGAGCCCGAGATCGACGACGATCGCCAGCCCCGCCACCCACATGGCCGCCGCGATCACACCCGGGAACCGATAGCTGGCCTGGTTGACGACTATGTCCCCCAGGCCGCCCCCGCCGGCGATGGCCGCCAGCGTGGCGGTCGCGACCACGTAGACGGCGGCGGTGCGAACTCCCGCGAACACCAGGGGCAACCCCAGCGGCAACTCGACGCGGGCGAACAGCTGACGGGGGCTCATGCCCATTCCGCGGGCCGCCTGCACGGCGTCGGGATCGACCTGGTCGATCGCCACGTAGGCGTTGGTCAGCAGTGGCGGGACGGCGAGCGCGACCAGCGCGACCATGACGTTGAGGAATCCCAGTCCCAGGACGCCGATCCCGATGGATATGACGGCCAGGCTCGGCAGCGCCCGGCCGACGTTGGCGGCGTTGATGGCCAGGAACGAGCCGCGGTGCAGATGGCCCAGCCACATTCCCAGCGGCAGCGCCAGGAGCAGCGAGACCCCGATCGCCACCCCGCTGAGCGCGAGCAGCTCGACCGTCTTCTGCCCCAGCAGCCCCGGGTTCTCGGCCATGAACCTGAACGAGTCGACGAAGGTCTGCACCGCGGTCGGCTCCCCTACGTCGCCCGGGCGGCGGTCCACGGGGTGAGCGCCCGGGCGACCAGGACCAGCAGCCCGTCCGCCAGCAGCGCCAGGGCCACCGCCAGCCCGCCGGACGCGATGAACTCGGTCTTGAACGAGCTCTGCAGCGCCGCGAAGATCGGAGCGCCCAGGCCCTGGTCGATCACGAAGGCCGCCACGGTGGCGAGCGAGATGACGGTCACCGTCGCGATGCGCAGCCCCGCCGCGATCGCGGGGACCGCCAGCGGTAGCTCGACGCGCACCAGCATCTGGTTGGGCGTCAGGCCCATTCCGCGAGCCGCGTCGCGTGCTTCCTCGGGTACCTGCCGCAATCCGGTGAGCACGTTGCGGAAGATGATCAGCAGCGTGTAGGAGATCAGCGCGATCTCGGCGGTCAGGACCGTGAGGCCGGTGATCGGCACCAGCAGCTGGAACAGGGCCAGGCTGGGGATCGTGTAGAGGATCCCCGAGACGGTCACGAACGGTCCCTCGAACCAGCCGCGCCGGTGGGCGATCAGCGCGCAGGCCATCGCGATCGCGAAGCCGACCGCGACGGCGACGACCGTGAGCAGCAGGTGCTGGAGCAGCGCCGGCTCGAAGGTGTCGCCCCAGTGCGACTCGAACCAGTCCCAGCAGAACGTGCGGTTGGCCCGCACGCAGCCTCCGCCGCCGCCGAAGTTCGGGATCACCGGAGCGCCCTGGGCGACCATCACCGCGCCGCCTCTCGGGCTTGCGCCGGGCCATCGCGCGACAACGCGCGGGAGACCGTGTCCACGGTCGCCACGCCCGCAGGGCGGCCGTCGTCGCCGATCGCGGTCAGCGGGCGCCCCCCCTGGCTGAGCATCAGCGAGAGGGCGTCGCGCAAGGGCGTGGCCAGCGGTGCGGTCGGCCCATCCGCGGCCGCCTGCGCGGCGGGCTCGAGCTCGACATCGGCCAGCGAGACGAGCGAGAGTCGCTTCAGCCCGCGATCAGCGCCGACGAAGCGCGCGACGAACTCGTCGGCGGGCGAGGCGAGGATCTCGTCCGGAGTGGCGTACTGGGCCAGCACGCCGCCTGCGCGCAAGATGGCGATCCGGTCGCCCATCTTGATCGCCTCGTCGATGTCGTGGGTGACGAAGATGACCGTCTTGCGGATCGACCGGTGCAGGCGCAGGAACTCGTCCTGCAGCCTTGCGCGCGTGATCGGGTCCAGCGCCCCGAACGGCTCGTCCATGAGCATCACCGGCGGGTCGGCGGCCAGGGCCCGCGCCAGCCCCACCCGCTGGCGCTGGCCTCCGGAGAGCTGCGCCGGGTAGCGATCGAGGTCCTGGTCGGCGTCCAGTCCGACGAGCTCGACCAGCTCGCGCGCCCGCGCGCGTATGCGCGCCCGGTCCCAGCCGAGCAATCGGGGCACGGTCCCGACGTTCTGGGCCACCGTCATGTGCGGGAACAGCCCCACCTGCTGGATCACGTATCCGATGCCGCGCCGCAGCCGGGTGGCGTCGAGCGAGCGCACGCTGGTTCCGTCGATCCGGATGTCGCCTTCGGTGATGTCGATCAGCCGGTTGACCATCCGCATCGCGGTGGTCTTCCCGCCCCCCGAGGGCCCGACCAGGACGCAGATCTCGCCCGCGCGCACCACCAGCGACAGCGATCTGACCGCGGGCTCGGGCCGCGCCGGGTAGCGCTTGGTCACCTCGTCGAAGACGATCTCGGCTGCGCGTCCGGCCCCCGGCGGCGCGGTGGCGGCGGCCGAGGCGTTGCTGAGGGTCTCGGTCACGGTTGTGGCGGTCGGCCGCTGCGGACCGGGCTCATCCTATCCCCCGCCGGTTGACCGGCCGCGCCGACGAGTCAGCGGCCGCTGGACCCGAAGCCGCGCCCGGCCCGCTCGGTGACGCCGAGATCCGCCACCTCGACGGGATCGGCCGGCTCGACCCGGAGGATCACGAGCTGGGCGATCCGCTCCCCCACCGTGATCGAGAACGGCTCCTGGCGGTCGGTGTTGAGGAGCAGCACGCGCAGCTCCCCGCGGTAGCCCGCGTCGATGAGGCCGGGGGCGTTGACCAGCGCGATCCCGTGCCGCGCCGCCAGCCCCGACCGAGGGAGCACCAGCCCGGCATGGCCGGGGGGCACCTCCACCGCGATCCCGGTGCCGACGGACGCCCGCACCCCCGGCTCGATGGTGGCGTCCTCGGCGGCGTGAAGGTCGAGCCCAGCGTCGTCGTCGTACGAGCGCGCGGGCACGGTCGCGGCCCGCGACAGCCGGCGAACCGCGAGTCTCATCCCCGTCCGTTCACCGCGAAGCGCCGGTAGCGGGCGGCCACCGCGGCCGGCAGGCGGGCGACCACCCGCACCCCCTCGGCGGTGTCCTCGCGCTGAATCCCGTCGGCCAGCGAGTGCAGCTCGGCCAGCCGGCCCCCCTCCCGGTAGGGGAACAGCAGCTCGACCGACCGCAGAGTCCGCCGGAACTCGGCCTCGATCCGCGGCATCAGCGCATCGACGCCCTCGCCGGTGATCGCGGACACCGCGACTCCCTGGCGGTCGCGCAGGGCCAGCTCATGGCGCCGGTCGTCGTCCACCACGTCGAGCTTGTTGAATGCCACCAGGCGCGGCGTGGCGCCCGCCCCGATCTCCTCCAGCACCCCCTCGACCGCCGCGATCATGGCGTCGAGCTGCGGTTCGGCCACCGAGGCGTCCACCACGTGGACGATGAGATCGGCCAGCCGCGTCTCCTCCAGGGTCGCACCGAAGGCGTCCACCAGCTGGTGTGGCAGCTTGCGGATGAACCCGACCGTGTCGGTGACCAGGACCGGCCGACCGTCGAGTCGCAGCGTGCGGGTGGTCGGATCGAGCGTGTGGAACAGGCGATCCGCCACGCCCGCGGAGGCGCCGGTCAGCGAGTTGAGCAGGGTCGACTTGCCCGCGTTGGTATAGCCGGCCAGGGCTATCCGGGGCACGCCGGCGCGCTCGCGCTCGGCGCGCATGACCCTGCGCGACGCGCCGACGCGCCGCAGGCGTCGCCGCAGCGCGGAGATCCGGTCGCGGGCCAGTCGCCGGTCGGTCTCGATCTGCGTCTCGCCCGGCCCCCGCGTGCCGATTCCGCCGCCGAGGCGCTCGAGATGCGTCCACAGCCCCCTCATGCGGGCCAGGTTGTACTCGAGCTGCGCGAGCTCGACCTGGAGCTTGCCCTCGGCGGTGTGGGCGTGGGCGGCGAAGATGTCGAGGATCACCGCCGAGCGGTCGACGACCGGCACTCCGAGCGTCTCCTCCAGGTTTCGCTCCTGACGCGGGGTCAGCTCGTCGTCGCATGCCACCAGGTTGGCGTCGTGGTGGGTGATCGCGGCTCGCAGCTCCTCGACCTTCCCCGGCCCGAGATACGTGTTGGCGTGGGGCCGCTCGCGATGCTGCACCAGCTGGGCGGCGGTGGCCACCCCGGCGGTGCGCAGCAGCTCGCGCAGCTCGGAGAGGTCGTCGCCGGCCGGCAGCGACGCGACGCACACGGCCCGCTGGCGGGGCCGGCCGGGGCGCTCGCCGGCGCCGGGGCGCCACGGCGAGCTGCGTCCGTTTTGGCGGCGGTGCACTCGAACGGAATTGTAGGCGCGGAGGCGGTCCGGTCCCCGGCTCACACCGGGACGGCGATCTCGCCGCCGAACAGCTCGCAGCCGCCCGCGGTGTGCAGGCGAGCGGTCAACGCCGCCCCGATCGCGTCGCGACCATCCTGGTCGAGGCGACCCGGCACCCCCCGCAGACCGCGGGCGGCCAGCGCCCGGCCCGACCAGGCGGCGCGGGTGGCGTCACCGCGCGGGCCCGCCCACCGTGTCCAGGACGCCGTGGGAAAGCACTCGACCACGGCAAGCCCGGCCTGCTCCAGCGACCTGTACAGCGCGAGCCCGTTGCAGACCCATTCGTAGTGGCGGTTGGCCTTCAACCGGCAGGCGTCGGGCGTGTAGCGGATTCCGCATATCCGGGCGCCCGCGAACTCGCGCTCGGCGGGCCGCGAGCCGCAGCCGTCGGGCGCCGCTCGCCGCGGGCCGTCGACCCCCACCACCACCGGACGGCCCGTCCCCAGAGCGTCCACCACGTCACCGGGCTGCGCCAACCGCCACGGGCCGCCCACCAGCCCCGCGTCGTCGATGACCGCGACGTGGAAGCCCTTGCGCGGCGCGCCGACGTCCACGCCGGCCCAAACCGCCCGATCGTCCGTCACGGCGCTAGCCCGCGAGCCCGCCCAGCCGCTCCACCGCCTCCAGCAGTCGGTCGTCCGGCGTGGTCAGCGAGATGCGGAAGAAGCCCTCGCCGCAGGGCCCATACGCCCTGCCCGGAGACAGCGCGACCCCGGCGTGGTCGAGCACGTGCTCACAGTACGCAGCCGAGGACTCGAAGCCCGCCGGCACCGGCGCCCACACGTAGATGGTGGCCCGCGGCGGCGTGACGTCGACCCCGATGCGCCGCAGGGCGTCGCATACCAGGTCGCGCCGGCGACGGTAGAGCTCGTTCATCGAGGCGACCTCGGCGTCGGCGTCGGGCGACAGGGCGGCTACTCCCGCCAGCTGGATGGCGTCGAAGTTCCCGGAGTCGATGTTGGACTTCAGGCGCCAGTACGAGGCGATGGCGTCGGCCTTGCCGACGATCGTCGCGCAGCGCCAGCCGGTCATGTTGTAGCCCTTGGACAGCGAGAACACCTCGACCCCGACCTCGCGGGCTCCGGGGGTGGCCAGGAACGACGGGGCCCGGTAGCCGTCGAACGTGGTCTCCGAGTAGGCGTTGTCGTGCACCACCAGAACCCGGTTGGCGCGCGCGAAGTCGACCACCGCGGAGAAGAAGCCCTCCGGCACCACGGCGCCGGTGGGATTGTTCGGATAGTTGAGATACATCAACCTCGCCCGGCTGCGGACTTCGGCGGGGATCGCGTCCAGGTCCGGGACGAACCCGCGCTCGGGACGCAGCGGCATGAGCACCGGCTCGGCACCGACCAGCAGCGGACCGCCGGTGTAGACCGGGTAGCCCGGGTCGGCGGCCAGCGCGACGTCGCCGGGATCCAGGAAGGCCAGGTTGAGGTTGAAGATGCACTCCTTGGCGCCGATCGCGGGCATCACCTCGGTGTCGGGATCCAGCTCGACGTCGAATCGCCGGGCGTAGAAGTCGCTGACCGCGACGCGGAACTCCCGCCGCCCGCGGTTGGTCGGATAGCGGTGCGTGCCGGGATCGGCGACCGCCTCCTGCATGGCCTCCACGACCAGTCCCGGGGTCGGCCGGTCGGGGTCGCCGATCCCGAGCGAGATCACGTCGATCCCGGCCGCGCGCTTGGCCTCGATCTTCCGCTCCAGCTCGGCGAACACGTACGGCGGAATGCGCTCCAGGCGGCTGCTATGCCTCATCGGCAAGCTCCTGCGCCAGCTCGGCGGCCAGGCGCGCCCGGTACACCGGGACGGCCCAGCCCGTGAGGTGGACCCGCAGGTCGTCGGCGACCTCGACCTGGAGGTCGCCCCCGTCGAGGCGTACGGTCACCGGGCCCTCACCTCCCTGCAGGACGTAGGCCACCGCGGCGCCGGCGGCGCCCGTTCCCGACGACAGGGTCTCCCCCACCCCGCGCTCGAAGATCCGGGCCCGGATCGTCGCGGGCGCCAGCTCGGCGAACCACGACACGTTGGTGCGGTTGGGGAACAGCGGGTGACGCTCGATCTGCGGCCCGAGCGTGCCGAGATCGAGGCGCTCCAGCTCGGCGGGCGCGACCGCGATCGCACACTGCGGATTGCCGACCGAGACGTGCCGGAAGCGCCACTCTCGCCCCCCGGCGGTCAGCGCCCCGACCCCCTCGTCGCCTCCGGCCGGGTACCCGACCGAGCGCAGCTGCGCCCGGCCGAGGTCCAGCCGGCAGGTGTCCGGCCCGATGATGGCAGGACGCACCTCCCCCGCCGCCGTCTGGATCGAGAACGCGTCGGAGTCCGTCCAGCCCGAGCGCCGCAGGTACATCACCGCCTGGCGGGTGCCGTTGCCCGACAGCTCGGCCTCGGAGCCGTCGGGATTGAAGATGCGCAACCGGGCCACATGCCCGGGCCCGTCGGGGGGCGCGAGCAGCAGCAGGCCGTCGGCCCCGATGCCCAGGTGACGGTGGCAGAGCCGGCGCACCCGCGCCGCGGTCAGCTCCCACGGCAGCTCGTCGGCCTCGACGATGACGTAGTCGTTGCCCAGGGCCTGCCACTTCTCGAACCGCATCCTCCTTCGATACCAGTTTGCGCCGATCAGGGCGTCGCGGCCAGCGCGTCGATCTCGCCGGCGACGTCGTCGGGCGGGCGCCCGGTGACGTCTATCAGCCGCACCCCGGCCAGCTTGCGCATCCACGTCAGCTGCCGCTTGGCGTAACGCCGGGTGCCACGCTTCATCGCCTCCATGTCGCCCGCCAGCAGCTCGTCGAAGCCGATCGCCTGGCGGGCGGTGGCCGACACCCCGCGGGCGTGCGCGCGGAGCACCTGCTCGCGCGCGCCGGCCGCCACCCTCGCCTCCACGCTGGCGTCGAGCCGGGAGTGCAGCACCGGGCGGTCCATGACCAGGCCGGCCAGGAGGGTGGGATGGCGGACCTCCGCCGTCCACAGCTGCGACTCGTTCCCCCGCGGGCGCAGCTCGCCGGAATCCAGCAGCTCGAGCGTCCGGACCAGCCGGCGGCGGTCACCAGGGTCGACGCGCTCGGCTGCCCACGGAGCGCGGCGCGCGAGATCCCCGTGCAGGCTGCCCGGGCCGCGCCGCTGCAGCTCGGCCTCCCAGCGCTCTCGCGCGCCGGCCGACGGCGGCGGCGAGAGGTCCAGGTCGGCGAGAGCCGCGCGCAGGTACAGCCCGGTACCGCCCACCACGATCGGCCGTTGCCCGGCCGCCAGCAGGCGATCGATCTCGGCGTGGGCAAGCTCCGCATACTCGCCGACGCTGAACCGGGCCTCGATCGGCACGAAGGACACCAGTCGGTGCTCGAGCCGCTCCCGCTCGGCGAGGGTGGGGGCGCCGGTGAGGATCTCCAGACCGGCGTAGACCTGCAGCGCGTCCGCTGACACCGCCACCGGTCGCTCTGCGCGCCCACGCAGTCGGTCCGCCAGCGCGATGGCGACGGCGGTCTTGCCCACTCCGGTGGGCCCGAACACCGCGATGACCGCGGGCGCCGCCACGTGCGGAGTATGGTCAAGGCATGGCGGTCCGCATCGGCTCGGGCGTCTCGACTCAGCCTGACGCGCGTGTCGGCGCGATCGAGGCGGCCGCGGCGGCGGGAGAGGGGCTGGCCGGCGTCCCCGCCGAGTTGGCGGTGGTTTTCGCATCCGGGACCCACCTGGCGGCGCCCGAGGCGACCCTGGAGGGCGTAAAGGAGGCCCTGATGCCGCGCCATCTCATCGGCTGCGGCGCCGGTGGGGTGCTGGCGGCCGGGCAGGAGCTCGAGGAGGGCACGGCGGTGGTGGCTTGGGCGGCGGCCTTCGAGGACGGCGAGGTCACGACCTTCCACGCGAGTGCCGATGCCGACGACGGCGCGATCGCGGGACTCCCCGACCTCACGGAGGCGTCGGCGAGCATCCTCCTGCCCGACCCCTACAGCTTTCCCACCGACCGTGCGCTGGGCGAGCTGCGGGAGCAGGCGCCGGGCGTCCCGGTGGTCGGCGGGATCTCCAGCGCGCGAACGCTCGACGGCTCCAGCGCCCTGTTCTGCGGAGAGGAGGTGGTCGCCGGCGGGGCGGTGGGGATTCGCCTGGGAGGCGTGGACGTCGTTCCCTGCGTCTCGCAGGGGGCCGCCCCGTTCGGACCCGAGCTGACGATCACCTCCGCCGACGGCCACCTCATCCACGAGCTCGCCGGGACCCCGGCGCTGACCAAGGTGCGCCATGTGGTGGCGACGCTGCCGGCCCGGGAGCGCGCGCTGGTCGCCCAGGGCCTGCTGGTCGGGATCGTGATCGAGGGCGGCAAACCCGAGTACTCGCAGGGTGACTTCCTGGTACGGGGGCTGCTGGGAGCCGATCCCGACACCGGCACCATCGCGGTCGGGGCCAGCGTCGAGCCGGGGCAGGTCATCCAGCTGCATGCGCGTGACGCCGAGTCGGCCGACCGCGACCTCCACGAGGCCCTGGGCCTCCAGCTCCACGCACTCGGCAATCGCGAGGCGGCGGGCGCGCTGTGCTTCACCTGCAACGGCCGCGGCCGCGACATGTTCGGCGTTCCCCACCACGACGCCAGCGCGCTGCAGTCCGAGCTGGGCGGCGCTCCCGCCGCGGGGTTCTTCGCCGCGGGCGAGATCGGGCCGGTCGGCGGCGAGAACTTCCTGCACGGCTTCACGGCAACGGTGGCCATCTTCCCGACGTGAGGATCTCCGGCCGCAGCGCCCTCGTCACGGGCGCCACGGGCGGGCTCGGCGAGGCGATCTGCCGGGCGCTCGCGCAGCGCGGCGCACGCATCGTGATGAGCGGGCGACGCCCCGAGGCGCTGGAGCCGCTGGCCAGGGAGCTGGGCGCGGTGGTGATGGTCGGCGATCTCGCGGAGCGTGCCGACCTCGACTCGCTGCTCGCCCGCGCCGGCGACGTCGACATCCTGGTCGCCAATGCCGGCGTGCCGGCCGACGGCGCGATCGACGAGTACACGCCCGAGCAGATCGACCGCGCGCTGGCCATAAACCTTCGCGCTCCCATCCAGATGGCGCGGGCGCTGATGCCGGGAATGGTCGAGCGGGCCAGCGGTCATCTGGTGTTCATGTCCTCGCTGTCGGGAAAGGCGGCGACCTCGGGCTCGGCGCTGTACTCGGCGACCAAGTTCGGGCTTCGGGGGTTTGCCTCAGGGCTGCGCCAGGACCTGTGGCAGACCGGGGTGGGCGTCTCGGCGATCTTCCCGGGCCCGATTCGGGAGGCCGGGATGTTCGCGCAGGCCGGAGTCGAGATGCCCGCCTTCGCCAGCACCCGAAGCCCGCAGCAGGTCGGCCGGGCGGTGGTCCGGGCGATCGAGCGCGACCGCGCCGAGATCGACGTCGCGTCGCTGCCGTTGCGGTGGGCCTGCGCCCTGGCGGGGGTCGCGCCGTCGCCGATCGCCGCCCTCAACCGCCGTCTGGGGGCCGCGCAGATCGCCGAGCAGCTCGCCCGCAGCGAGGCCCACCGGTCCCGGCGCTGAAGCGGCCTCAGGCGTCCGCGCGGCCGCCGGCGCCGTCGTCCCGCTCCTGGGAGCCGGCGGGCTCGCGGCGACTGTTCGCGCCGCCGTTGGAGCTGTCGCGGCCGAGCGCCCCCACCGCGGCAAGGATCTGATCGGCCAGCTGGCGACCCTCGGCCGGGCGCTGCGGGGCGGCCGCGATGCGGACCACGACCTCGTCGCCGTCGACCTCCTCGAGGATGATGCTCGGCTCCCCCCGGGTGGCCGTGGTCACGTGGCGCTCGAGGACCTCCTGCAGTTCGCTGGGCCTGACGTCGGCCCGCAGGCGAGCGCGCAGGTCCACCGAGTCGGGCTCGCGCACCGGCATGACCGCCAGGCTCAGCACGACGCTGTTGGGGACCATGATCGAGTCCTCGCCGTGGGCCAGGGTCAGGTAGAGGAGCCCGAGCGAGGACACGACGCCCTCCACCCGGCCGCCGACCGGGCCTCCCTGCAGCCTCACCCGATCGCCGACCCGAAACGGCCGCGCGCTGAGCAGGACGGTGCCGGCGATCAGGTTGCCCAGCGTCTGCTGGGCGGCCAGGCCGAAGATCACCGCGGTGAACGCGCCGCCCAGGAACAGCGTGCGGGGTGGCAGGCCGGCGATGTTGAGGGCCACCAGCAGCGCGATGACGATCGTCAGCAGCCGGATCATGAAGCCCACCGTCCCGGCCGTCCCCGGATCCAGCCGCCGGAACAGGGCCGGGCCCGCCGCCCGACCCACGTCCCGCGCCAACGCCCATCCCAGGATGACCAGCAGTGCCACCGTGGCCACCCGGATCGGCATGTCGAGGCCGAACAGCTGCTGGCGGTAGCGGTACCCGAGCAGGACGCCCGCCATCGCCGGCACGATCACCAGCAGCTGCCGCCAGGCCTTCCGTGCCGCCTGCTGGTTGATCTGCTGCGCGAGCCCCGCCTGCTGCCAGGAGTGACTCTTGGTGTCGAACATCGCGCGCATCGGCGCTCGGTCGGGCATGCGGGGGCGGCGGGCCATCTCGGTTACCAACTCATCGGCCGGGCTTCAGTTTCACTTCTCGAGCGCTTGTGACGAGCATCACTCGAACAGCGCTTCCTGGGCGCTCCCGGCCTCCTCGGCGGTCACCGGGGGCGCGGGCGTCGCCCGCCTTCGAGATGCGGACCCGCCCAGACGGGCCGGCGCGGTGATGCGGTCCTGCTCGTCGCGCGGCATGTAGGCGCCGCGGCGATACAGGCCCCGGTAGCGCTCGAGCAGATCCGGCCGGTGCACCCGCAGCCAGTCGAAGAAGATCCCCCGCACCTCTCCCCGCAGGTGCAGCGCGACGCCGCCCACGTGCCCGGCCCCCGCCTCGGAGGCCAGCTCGAGGATCCGCTGCACCTGCTCGGGCCGGTCGTTGACGCCCGGCATGAGCGGCGCCACCAGCACCCCGGTGGGAATCCCGGCGCGGGCGAGCTCGGCGACCGCCTCCAGGCGCTTGCGGGGGTGAGGGGTGTGCGGCTCGGTGGCGCGCCACGTCCGCTCCTCCAGCGTCGGGACCGACAGGTTCGCGGCGAACCCGACGCGCTCGCTCAGCTCGCGCATCAGCTCGATGTCGCGCAGCAGGAGCGGCGACTTGGTGAGCACCGAGCAGGGTGTCCCGGAGTCGCGCAGGGCCGCCCAGACCTCCGGCATCAGCCGGTAGCGGCTCTCCACCCACTGATAGGGGTCGGTGTTGGTGCCCAGCGCGACGTGCTCGCGCTTCCACGAAGGCCGTGCCAGCTCGGCTCTCAGCACCTCGGGCAGGTTGACCTTGACCACGATCTCGCGCTCGAAGTCCTCCCGGGCGTTGAAGTCGAGGTACGTGTGCGTCGGGCGGGCGAAGCAGTAGGCGCAGGCGTGGGTGCAGCCCCTGTACGGGTTGATCGTCCAGCGGAACGGCATCCGGGAGCGCTCCGGCACCCGGTTGAGCGCCGATCGCGCCCTCACCTCGTAGAAGCGAACGTCGAGCGCCCCGGGGGCGTCGAACCGGCGCACTCGGGCCTCCTCGCGATAGCCCGGCAGCCTCCGGGCCTGCTCCGCGTCAACCGACAGGTTGTCCCAACGCACGAACGTATGTTCGCAGAATCAGAGGACGGAACCGCAGGCGTCAGCCGGCGGTCATCCGGCGACCTTCGCCCGTGCCGGCAGCGATTCGGCTCCGGCGAGGGTCTGGCTGGTGGCAGAGGTGATCTGCACCGCCACGATCTCCCCCGGTTGCGCCAGGCCGTCGAAGTTGACCACCTTGTTGTGGCGCGTACGGCCCCTCAGCCGGGAGGGATCGGTGCGCGACGGGCCCTCGACCAGGACGTCGAGCGTCCTGCCCACGAAGCGCTGGGCGCGCGCGTGGGCGCGGCGCTGGACGAGTTCCACCAGCCGCCCCATACGTTCGCGTTGCACGCGGTGCGGGACGGATCCGGCCATCCCGGCGGCCTCGGTTCCGCGTCGCGGCGAGAAGACGAAGGTGAAGGCGCCGTCGTAGCCGACTTCTTCCACCACCTGCAGGGTCTGCTCGAAGTCGGCTTCGGTCTCCCCCGGGAAGCCGACGATGATGTCGGTGGTCAGGGCGCAGTCGGGCACGTGCTCGCGGATCAGCGCGACCCGGTCGAGGTAGCGCTCGCGGGTGTACGTGCGCCGCATCGCCTTGAGCATCTGCGACGACCCTGACTGCAGGGGAAGGTGGATGTGCTCGCAGACCGCCGGCAGCCGGGCATGGGCGCGCACGACGTCCTCGCGCATGTCCTTCGGGTGGGGGCTGGTGTACCGGATTCGGTCGATCCCCTCCACCGAGTCGATCGCCGCCAGCAGCTGCGCGAAGTCGGCCGGGCGCGGCCGCAGGTCGCGGCCGTAGGAGTTGACGTTCTGGCCCAGCAGGGTGACCTCCCGGACGCCCTCGCGAGCCACGCGGTGCGCCTGCGCGACCAGCTCGTCGAGTGGCCGGGAGACCTCGCGGCCGCGCGTGGAGGGAACGATGCAGTACGCGCAGCGGCAGTTGCACCCCACCGAGATCTGCAGCCACGCCTGGAAGTCGCGCGCTCGCTTCTCGGGGAGGCGGCCGGTGAACGTCTCGAACTCGAAGTAGCCCTGCGCGGTGAGCGAGTCGGAGGTGAGGAACTCGGCCAGCTTGTTCACCTGCCCGGGCCCGAACGCGACATCCACGAACGGGAAGCGCTCGAACACCGCCTCCTTGACCGACTGCGCCCAGCACCCGCCCACGCCGACGACGACGTCGGGACGCTCGCGCTTGGCTCGCTTGGCCTCGCCAAGGTGGGCGATGAAGCGCTCGTCCGCCTTCTCGCGGATCGAGCATGTGTTGAACAGGATCAGGTCGGCCTGGCCGCGGACGTCGGCCTCGTGGTAGCCGAGCGACTCGAGCATCCCCTTGATCCGCTCCGAGTCGTGCTCGTTCATCTGGCAGCCGAACGTGGTGACGTGGTAGCTGGGCACGGTCCAAGGGTAGCCCTCGGCCAGCCGTCTGCGCCGGGATCAGCGCGCGTAGTCGACCGCGCGAGATTCGCGCACGACGGTCACCTTGATCTGCCCGGGGTACTCGAGCTCCTGCTCGATCTCGCGCGCGATCTCGTGCGACAGCAGCACGGCGGCATCGTCGTCCAGCGAGCCCGGGGCGACCATGACCCGAACCTCTCGCCCCGCCTGCATGGCGTAGACGCGGTCGACGCCCTCGTGGCGCTCGGCGATCTGCTCCAGGTGGCGAAGCCGCTTGACGTACGACTCGAGCGACTCGCCCCGGGCTCCCGGTCGTGCCCCCGAGAGCGCGTCGGCGGCTTGGACGATTACCGCCTCCACAGTCTGGGGCTCGACCTCGTTGTGATGCGCCTCCATCGCGTGGGCGACCGCCTCCGGTTCGCCGTGACGGCGTGCCAGCTCGCCGCCCACCAGGGCGTGGGGGCCCTCGATCTCGTGCGAGACGGCCTTGCCGATGTCGTGCAACAGGGCGGCCCGGCGCGCGGTCTTGACGCTCGCTCCCAGTTCCGCAGCCATCATCGCCGCCAGCTCCGCGCACTCGATCACGTGAGCGAGGACGTTCTGGCCGTATGAGGTACGGAAGCGCAGCCGGCCCAGCAGCCGCACCAGCTCCGGGTCGACGGCCTGGACTCCCGCCTCGAGGACGGCCTGCTCGCCGATGGTGACGATGCGATCGTCGATCTCGGCGCGGGCGTGCTCGTAGGCGTCCTCGATCCGGGCGGGGTGGATGCGCCCATCCGCGATCAGCCTCTCGAGGGTCAGGCGCGCGACCTCGCGACGTACCCCGTCGAAGCCGGACAGGACGACGGCGTGCGGCGTGTCGTCCACGATGAAGTCGACTCCGGTGATGCTCTCCAGCGCCCGGATGTTGCGCCCCTCCCGCCCGATGATCCGGCCCTTCATCTCGTCGGCCGGAAGCTGCACGACGGAGACCGTGGTCTCCGCCGCGTGGTTGGCGGCCAGTCGCCCCATGCATACCGACAGGATGTTGCGCACGCGCCGCTCCGCCTGGCGCTTGGTCTCCTCCTCAACCTGTCGCACGATCCGGGCGGCGTCGTGGCGGGCCTGGTCCTCGATCTCCTTGAGCAGGACCTGCTTGGCCTGGGCGGCGCTGAGCCCCGCGATGCGCTCCAGCTCGCGCAGGTGTTCTCGCTTGCGCTGCTCGAGCAGGTCTCGCTGGCGCTCGAGCTCGCGGTCGCGATCGGCGGCGACCTGCTCACGACGCGCCAGGTCGGCCAGCTTGACGTCGATCGCCTCCTCCTTGGAGATCACGCGCTCCTCGATCCGGGCGATCTCGGCTCGTCGCTCGAGCAGCTCGGCCTCGAGCTCGTCGCGCGGGCGCACCTCCGGGGTCGCGACGGCGGACCGGTGCGCGCGCCCCGCCCGCGCATGCAGCGCAGCGGCCACGATCAGCCCCACCGCCAGGAGAGCCGCCGCGATCACGATCGTCATGTCGATTCCCTTCTGCCGGGCCGGCCGGCGGCCGGCCCGCTCGTCTTCGGTTATCGGTGCGAGTAGGACCGGGCCGTGCGGCGGGCACGGAGCGGGAACGGCGAGCGGCCCGTGGCCGCTGCCCAGGCTGGCGGCTAGCTACCGGGTCTAGTCGATGCGAGCAGGCCTGGGGGCCCCTCGAAAGTCAGTCGGTTTGCCGTCGACACTGAAGTTCCGAGCTCTGGGAAAACTGGGTTTTGCTGGTGTTTGTCGCCCTTGGCGGGCCCAATCCCTCGCTGCTTTGATCGTAGTACCGGCGGCGGCCGGGCGCAAACGAACGGGTGTTTTGGTGGAGGCCTCCGGTTTCGCGCAGCGTCGGGCCGCTCAGGCGACCCGACCGGTGCGCGAGTGCTCTCGGACCGCGTCGCAGGCGAGCTCGAAGTCGTACCCGCGGCGCAGGAGAAGCCCGAGCGCGCGATCGCGCTCGCGCGCCTGATCGGCGCCGTGCGGTAGGCGGCGGCGAAGCAGCGCGACCGCCGCCTCCAGCTCGACGTCGTGCGGTCGCTGGACCGTGGCCTGCGCCAGCTCGGCGTCCACGCCGGCGCCGACAAGCCGCTGCTCTATGCGCCGGCAGCCCCAGCCGTCGAGGGACCGGCGGTCCTCGGTGAAGCGCCGGGCGTAGCGTGCGTCATCGAGATATCCCTGCTCGATAAGGGCCGCCAGGGCCTGCCTGGCGACGGCCGGATCCACCGCTTCGGACTCGAGCCGGCGAGCGGTCTCCGCCACCGTCCGATCCCGCTTGGCCAGGAAGCCGAAGGCGATCTCCAGCGCCTGCTGGAGACGATCCGCGGCCATCGATCAGGCTGCCTTCACGGCCTCCTCGGCGCGACCGGAATCGGCCCCCTCGATGGTCTGGCCGGCGTCGCCGTCTACCGCCCGCAGCACCTCCCGCTCGATTCCCAGCGCCTCGTAGATCCTGTCCTCAACCTCGCGCGCCACCTCGGGGTGTTCGTCCAGATAGGCCTTGGCGTTGTTACGGCCCTGGCCGATGCGCTCGCCCCCGTAGGAGAAAAAGGAGCCGGACTTGCTGATCACGTCGTTCTCCAGGCCGAGGTCGAGCAGGCATCCGGCGCTGGAGACGCCCTTTCCGAACTCGATGTCGAACTCGGCGATGCGGAAGGGCGCCGCCACCTTGTTCTTGACCACCTTGACCTTCACCCGGTTTCCCACCGCCTCGGTTCCGTCCTTGAGCGTCTCGATACGGCGGATGTCGAGGCGCTGCGAGGAATAGAACTTCAGCGCGCGGCCCCCCGGCTGGGTCTCGGGCGAGCCGAACATCACCCCCACCTTCTCGCGGATCTGGTTGGTGAAGATGCACAGCGTCTGGGTGCGGTTGAGATTGCCGGCCAGCTTGCGCATGGCCTGAGACATCATGCGAGCCTGAAGGCCGACCGTCTGGTCCCCCATCTGGCCCTCGAGCTCGGCGCGGGGGGTCAGCGCGGCCACCGAGTCGACGGCCACCACGTCCAACGCTCCGGAGCGGACCAGCATGTCGGCGATCTCCAGCGCCTGCTCGCCGTGATCGGGCTGGGAGACCAGCAGCTCGTCGATGTCCACCCCGATCTCCTTGGCATACAGCGGGTCCATGGCGTGCTCGGCGTCGATGAACGCGCACACGCCGCCCAGCCGCTGAGCTTCGGCGATGATGTGGTAGATCAGCGTCGTCTTGCCCGACGCCTCGGGGCCGAAGACCTCGACTATGCGGCCCCGCGGCACCCCGCCGATGCCGAGCGCCAGGTCGAGCGACAGGGCACCGGTGGGGATGGCGTCGACCCGCACCTGGGCCCCCTCGTCCCCCATGCGCATGACCGTGCCCTGCCCGAACTGGCGCTCGATCTGGGTCAGCGTGCCCTGCAGGGCGGTGTCCCGGGCCTGGGCGGTGCTCGTCTGGTCGGACATGCAGGTCGGCTCCTTGGCTTGAGGAGAACGCACCACGGTAGGCGCGGCAGCGGACGGAACGGAGGCTAGGAGCAGGCGCTGTGCAGGCTCTACCCAGGGGTGTGACCTAACCGTGACGATCGCCGTCGGTGGCTGGCCTGTGCCCGTCTGGGCGACACCACGCCCCCGACGCCGCCGCTACAGCCGAGTTCGGGCGACAGGCTCGTAGCTCGCCCCCGAGCGCGCGAGCCGCGACCGGTACAGGGTGACGGCCGGCCCGTCGAACGCCGCCCGCGGCGGCGGCGGCAGCGACGCCTGGTCGCGTGCGCTCACTCGCGCGCGGGCCCGGACGCGGGCGATCGTGACGTGGGGGTGGAAGCGCCGTTTCTCGGGGGGGTATGCGGCTTGGGCCGCCAGGGTGTCGCTGAGGCGCTGCTGCAGCGCGGCGAGCCCGCCGGCCCGGTCGCCCAGGTCGATGGCGAGCACGCGGGGCCGCCGCGGTGGGAGCCACCGCAGGGCGCCCAACGACAGGCCCGGCGCGGGCCCGGCGCAGGCGGCGGTCAGCTCGGCCACCGACTCGATGTCCTCCTCGTCGCACCAGCCCAGAAAGCACAGCGTGGCGTGCAGGTTGGCCGGCGGGATCGGGCGCAGCTGCGCCCGTCCCTCCAGGTGCTCGCGCGCCCACGCCCCCAGCTCGCGGCGTATCGGGTCGGGCAGGTCCAGCGCGACGAACAGCCTTGCCCGCCCGGGGCTCACGCCGGAGCGCGCTGGGCAGCACCGCCCTCCGGGTCGCGCTCCCCGGCCACCGCCCGGCGCAGGAGGTGCATGGCCACGGTCGTCGAGCGATCGCGCACGTCGGCCCGGTTGCCCGGCAGGTTCACCGCGCGTGCGAGCGCCCCGGCGCCGCGCTCGGCCACGCACAGGCACACGTATCCGACGGGCTTGCGGGGGCTTCCCCCTCCGGGGCCCGCCACGCCGGTCAGCCCGACTCCGAAGTCGGTGTCGAAGGCCGCGATCGCCCCCTCGGCGAGCGCGCGCGCGACCTCCGGCGAGACGGCCCCGTGCGCGTCGATCAGCTCCGCCGGCACGCCGACCAGCGTGCGCTTGGCCTCATCGGCGTAGGCGACCAGTCCGCCCGCCACGTACTCGGAGGCGCCGGGACGCTCGGTCAGCCGCGCCGCCAGCAGGCCGCCCGTGCACGACTCGGCGACCGCGATCGTCCGGCGCGGCGGCCCGAGCAGCAGGCGCGCCACCTGGTCGTCGACGGTCGACCCGTCGTCCGAGAACAAGGTGTCCGCGTGCCGGGTGCGGATCCTCTCCTCGAGCGCTCGGTAGACCTCCTCGTCGGCTGGCTCGTAGCGGGTGGCCAGCTCGATCTCGCCGCGTCGCAGGCAGGTGGTGATCTCGAGGCGGTCGAGCGCCACGCCGGCGGCCTCGATATCGCGCAAGGAGGCCGCGATCTCCGACTCCGGAATGCCGAACAGCCGCAGGATCGACTGCCGGTACGTGGTGGCGCCCGCGATGGCGGCGCGGAACGCCTCGGTCGCCACGGCGTCGCGCCACATCGGCTGCAGCTCCCGCGGAGGCCCCGGGAGGACGACGACGGTCGGCCCCGGCTCGGCGACCGGCGGGACCACGAGCCCCGGAGCGGTTCCCACCGGCTGGAGGACGGTGGCGCCCTTGGGGACGACCGCCTGCTTGCGGTTCGATGCGCGGATCGCCTGCTCGTCGAGCCCGGGCCAGCGGGCGAGCAGGGGCCGCAGGATCTCGGCGATCCGCCCTTCGAGGTCCTCGTCGAGCATCATCGGGCGCCCGCAGAAGCCGCCGACCACCTCGGCGGTCAGATCGTCCGCGGTGGGGCCCAGGCCTCCGCTGGTGACGATGAGGTCCGCGCCCTCGGCGCCCAGGAACGTCAGGGCGGCCAGCATCGCCTCGCGACGGTCGCCGACGATCGCCTGGTGGGCGACGTCGATGCCCAGCTCTCGCAGGCGCTCGGAAAGCCACGGCCCATTGCGGTCCGTCACCCTTCCGCTCAGCACCTCGGTGCCCGTGATCAGGATCCCCGCGCGTGTCCCCATCAGCCGCGTCCTAGCATGCGTTGTCGCTGTCGGACAGACGCTTGCGCCCGGCCGGAGTCAGCTCGTAGTTGATCGCGTTGGCGCTCGAGGGCACCCCCAGCGTTCGCCCGTTGACCTTCATCTGGAGCGAGCTGTTGCCCAGGGTCAGCCGAAAGCGCTTCGAGCGGTAGGTCTTCTGGTCGGAGCCCGGCTCGATGGTGTTGCTGAGCAGGAGTTCGTCCTTCGAGTTGCGCAGGCAAACGTAGACGGAGTCGCTGGGAATCAGCTGGAGCGAGACCCGGTGGGGCTTGGCGGCTACGTGCGCCGGGCGCCGAGACGCCTTCGGCGGGGTCGGAGTGCTCAGCGTCGCCGATTGGCGCTCGCTGATCGACCCCAGCACGATCAGCAGCGCGATGAGGCCGACGATCGATAGCCCTATCGCCCACCCCCGCGAGATCGCAGGGGGCCTGATCCGGCGTGGTCGCTCGTCGCCCCGGTTGGGGGCGAGGGGCTGGATCTCGTGCTCCACCGGCGGCTCGTGGCGCAGCTTGTACTCCTCCACCAGCAGCCTCCCGTCGACGCCCAGATAGTCGGCGTACGTGCGCAGGAAGCTCTTGACGAAGGTCGGGCCGGGGAGCAGCTCCCACTCCTCGTTCTCGATCGCGCGCAGGTACTTCGCACGGATCTTCGTGGCCACCTCGACCTCGGAGATGTCGATTCGGGCGCGCGTGCGCGCCTCCCGCAATGTGGCGCCGATGTCCGGCATCCGCCGTCGAAAGGCTACCGGCGGCTAGTCGCACGCCCCGGCGGGCGCCGGTCAGGACGAATCCGTCTCGCTGCTGACCGGCTCGGCCGTCCCCGCTGGGGCGGAAGGGCCTGCGTCGCGGTCGCCCAGCTGGGCCAGCAGGCGCGGCACGTCGGCCTCGCCGATCAGGACCTGGCGGGGCTTGGATCCCTCGTAGCCGGAGATCACGCCGCGGCGCTCGAGCATGTCGATCAGCCGTCCCGCCCGGGTGTAGCCCAGGCGCAGGCGTCGCTGAAGCATCGACGTGGAGGCGGTGCCCATCTGCGCCACCAGCGCGATCGCATCCTCCAGGAGCGGGTCCTCGTCGGGATGGAACTCCTCGTCGCCGCTGCCCGCGTCCTCCTCGACGACCTCCTCCAGCAGCTCCTCCTGGAAATCGGGCTCGCCCTGGCGCCGCCAGGCCTCGGTCAGAACCGCGATCTGCGCCTCGTCGACGTAGGCGCCGAGGATGCGCTGCAGTCGCGACGAGCCGATCGGCGAGAACAGCATGTCGCCCTGGCCGAGCAGCGACTCTGCCCCGTTCTGGTCGAGGATCACCCGTGAGTCGGTCTGAGAGGAGACGGCGAAGGCGATCCGCGACGGGACGTTCGCCTTGATCATCCCGGTGATCACGTCCACCCGTGGGCTCTGGGTGGCCAGGACGAGGTGGATGCCGACCGCGCGGGCCTTCTGCGCCAGGCGGATCACCGCATCCTCGACGTCGGCGGGCGCGACCATCATCAGGTCGGCCAGCTCGTCGATCACGCACACGACATAGGGCAGCGGCTGCTCGCCGCGCTTGGCGCGGGCGCGGTTGAGCTCCCCTAGGTTGCGGGTGCGCGCGAGCGACATGATCCCGTAGCGCTGCTCCATCTCCCGCACCAGATTGGCCAGGGCGTTGGCGGCCATCCGCGGGTTGGTGATCACCGGAGTGAGCAGGTGCGGGATTGAGTCGTAGTGGCTGAGCTCGACCTGCTTGGGGTCGACCAGCACCATCCGGACCTCGCGCGGCGTCGCGCGCAGGAGGATCGAGGAGAGCATCGCGTTGATGCAGCCGGACTTCCCCGAGCCGGTGGTTCCGGCCACCAGCAGGTGCGCCAGGTTGACCAGGTCGGCGCCGATCGCGCGACCGGCGACGTCCTTGCCAAGCCACACGGTCAGCGGCGACCATTCGGCCGGAGGGTCCTGGAAGACGTCGCCCAGGTGGACGATCCGCCGTCGCAGATTCGGGACCTCCACCCCGACCGCCTGCTCCCCGGGAATGGGAGCCAGGATCCGGATCTCGGTCGCGGCCAGCGCGTATGCCAGGTCGTCCTTGAGCTGGGCGACCTTGGCGACCTTGGTGCCCGGGGCGAGCCGGAGCTTGTACCGGGTGATGTGCGGGCCGGTGACGGTCCCCACCACCTTGGCGTGCACGCCGAAGTGCCCGAGCGCCTCGAGAAGCTGGGTGGCGACCGCCTCCTGGTTGGACGTGTCGGGTCGCGCGGCCTCCCCCCGCGAGCGCTTGAGGAACGAGGCGTCCGGAACCTGCCACTCGAAGTCGGGATCGTCGAGGACCGACGCGCGGTAACGCCCGCGGGGAGTCAGGTCGTCCCTAGCCGGCTCGGCGAGGGGAGTGGCGTCCGCCGGCGTGACGTCTGGATCTTCGCCCTCCACCTCCTGGCCGACGCCGAGCAGCCGGGTGTCGCCGCCCTCGCCATCCGGCTGGTGGGCGATGTCGAACAGCTCGGGACGATCGAGCGACGGCGCCTCCACGTGGGTGGCGCGCACCACCAGCTCGGGACCGGCGGGATCGGGCGGGGCCAGGGGATCGAGCGGTGCCGGCCGGACCGCCCCCGCGGCACGCCGACCCAGCGCAGCCCCGAGCTCGGCGGTCGATGTGCGCAGGCACCGGCCGGTCCCGATCAGCCCACCACGGGCGGCGTTGAGCACCCCCGCCACCGTGGCCCCGGTCAGGAGCAGGACGCCGGCGGCGAACAGGAACAGCGCCAGGATGTGGGCGCCCAGCGGTTGGACCGCGCGGTCGGCGACCGTGTACAGCGCTTCCCCGATGACGCCGCCGCGAGTCTGGACGAAGGCGGTATCCCAGGTCCCGGCCCGCGCGCCATCGGGCCCGAGGCCGAGCGTCCCCGCCGCGAAGGCGAGCGCCAGCGCGGCGAACAGGCACCCGCCGCCGGTTCCGAACGGCCGGCCCGCCCCCAGCAGCGGCCGCATGATCACCAGTCCGCCGCCCGCCACGAGCGCGATCGGCACGCCGTAGGCCAGCAGCCCGACCAGGTAGGCGATCCCGTGGGTTAGCGCCGCACCCGCCTCGCCACCGGACCAGCCGAGATACAGAACACACGCCAGGAACACCCCGAGCGCGACTAGCGCGAGCCCGATGAGGTCGAAGTCCCGCTGCGCCAGGACCGGCAGGCGAAGCCAGACGCCGGCGCCGAAGCGGCGCCGGCGCGGCTTGCTGCGCCGGGGCTTGCGGGCGGCGGTCCTGCGAGTCGACATGTCGCCTCCACCCTTCGACGCCCGCCCGCACGACCCTCCCGCGCGCGGGTCCGGCCGCAGCCGCCTGCGCCACCGGGAACCCTCACGGCTGACGGGCGCGGGGGCGTAGAGTCCGTTCCATGCCCCGACCCGCCGTCGTCCGACGTCGCTCGCCGGGATCGTGGCTCGCGCGCGCGGCGCTGGTGGCCGTCGCCCTGGGGGCGGTTTCGCCGACCGGCGCGTCGGCAGCTCGGGCCAGGCTCGCCATGTGGAGCGATCGCGTGCCCGCCGGGCGTATCGGCCGTCCGATGCGCGACACGCTGCTTCGCGGCGACTCCATGGCGCTTCGCGCGAGCGCGGCATCGGACGTGTACCGCACGCCTGGCAACGAGCCCATCCGGGTGATGCTGTCGCGGGCGTTCATCCCGAATCGGGCCGCTGTGCAGAGCTTCGTCAATTTCCTGGGCTCACGCCTCCACGGAAGCGAGCTGAGCCGACTGACCGCCTACCTGGCGCCGATCAGCGAGGTCGCCCTTCGATGCGGCAATCCGGGTGCGCTGGCCTGCTATTCGCCCAACACGGAGTTGATGATCGTCCCGGGCGAGAACTCGCGCGAGGGCCAGTTCAGCAAGGAGTTCCTGGTCACCCACGAGTACGGGCACCACATCGCCCGCAACCGCAACAACTCGCCGTGGCTGGCGCTGGCGCGGGGGCCGAAGCGCTGGGACACGTTCCACCACGTCTGCCAGCGGATCGTGGCACACGAGCTCGTCCCCGGCGGCTCGGGCGCCCAGTACACCGCCAACCCCGGGGAGGCCTGGGCCGAGTCGTACGCCTTCTATCACTATCCGACCGGCCAGCCATGGCAGTTCACTCCGCTGCTGGCGCCGGTCCCGGGCACCCGGCCCGCGATCCGCGGCGACGTGCTCTCCCCGTGGCGCGGCGCGAAGACGGTGGTCAAGCGGGGCGTCTTCTCGAGGACAGGCGCCCCCGTCGCCACGCGGACGTTCGCGACCCCGCTGGACGGGCGCATCACCTTCGGGGTGTCGGGTCCCACGGGATCCAACCTCGACCTCGAGGTCGTCCTCGGCGGTCGCGTGGTCGCCACCAGCAAGCGACGCGGTAGCCGGGAGTTCATCGCCGGCGACCTCTGCGGCGTGCGGCGCGTGGCCGTCCGGGTACGCAGGATCGGCGGGGCGGGAGCCTTCAGGCTGATCGCGCGCGTGCCCTGAGGGCGATCCGCTAAAGGGGCCGTAAAACTCGCGCCGGGCGCTGGCCGGGCGCGTACCATCGGGGTCGATGAAAGACACTCGTCCCCCCCGGGTGCTGGTCGTCGAGGACGACCGGCCGATCGCCGAGGTCCTCCAGCGCTCGCTGCGGATGGAGGGCTATGACGTCCGCACGTCGGGTGATGGTCGGGAGGCCCTCGACGCGGCGCACGCCTTCCTGCCCGACCTGGTCGTCCTCGACCTGGGGCTGCCGGGGCTCGACGGCATCGAGGTGGCGCGCCGCCTGCGCGAGCACGACGACACGCCGATCCTCATGCTGACCGCCCGCGACGCGCTCGAGGCGCGGGTCGAGGGGCTGGACGCCGGCGCCGACGACTACCTGGTCAAGCCGTTCGAGCGCCAGGAGCTGCTCGCCCGCCTCCGGGCGTTGCTGCGACGCCGACCTCCGCGAGGGGCCGCCCCGCTGGTCACCGGCGACCTCGTCCTCAATCCCGACACCCATGAGGTCCGCCGGGGCGAGCGCCGGGTGGACCTGACCCAGCGCGAGTTCGAGCTCCTCGAGTATCTGATGCGCAACGAGCGAATCGTCGTCTCGCGCCAGCGGCTGCTGGACGAAGTATGGGGCTACGACCCCTTCTCGCTCACCAACACGATCGAGGTCTTCATCTCCAACCTGCGAAAGAAGCTGGAGTCCGATGGGGAGCCCCGTCTCCTTCATACGATCCGCGGCGCTGGCTACGTCCTCCGCGTATAGGCGCCTGCCGATCCGCTGGCGGCTGGCCGGGGGCTCGGCGGCGCTCACGCTCGTCATCCTGCTCGGGTTCGCCGCCATCGTGGGCGTCCTCACCACCCGGCAGATCCGCTCCGACTTCAACGAACGCGTCCGGGCGAGCGCCGAGGACCTTCGGGAGCGGATAGTGGTGCGGCCTGGCCGGGCGCCTCACTGCGTGAGCCCGGACCTGGACGCCTACGGCGGCGCCGAGCACGCGCGGATACGAGTCCTCACGCTCGACGGGGAGCTGATCTGTCAGACGCGCGGCGCGCCCGACCTGGGCTTCCCGCGCATCTCGACGGTCGAGCTCGGCGGCTACCGGGTGGAATCGCGGATCGTCCCGGTCCCGCCGTTCGGGCGGACCGTCATGCAGTACGCGCGCCCGCTATCGGAGATCCGCCAGACCGCGCGCAAGGTACGCGTCTTCCTTGTACTGGGGGTCCTGGGCGGCGCCCTCCTGGCCCTGGCCGCCGGTCTGGCCGTGTCGCGCCGGGCCATGCGCCCGATCGCCCAGCTCACCGGGACGGCGCGGGAGATCGAGCGCACCCGCGATCCCAGCCTCCGGGTGCCTCACCCGGAGGCCGACGATGAGGTCGCCGAGCTCGCGCGCACGCTGGAGGGCATGCTCCAGGCGCTCGACGCGGCCCGGGGCGAGACCGAGGCGACCCTCGCGCGCCAGCGCGACTTCGTCGCCGACGCCTCGCACGAGCTGCGCACGCCGCTGACCACCGTGCTGGCCAACCTCGAGCTCCTGGCCGAGGAGCTGGAGGGCGACGAGGCTCACGTCGCCGGGGCCGCACTGCGCTCGTCGCGGCGCATGAAGCGGCTGGTGGGAGATCTGCTGCTGCTGGCCAGGGCCGACTCGGGCCGACTCGACGCGCGCCAGCCGACAGACATCGGCGCGGTGGTCACCGAGGCGGCCGGCGAGCTCGAGCCGCTCGCCGCCGACCACGTGCTTTCGGTGAGCGCCCGCCACGCGTGGGTCCAGGGGTCGCACGACGAGCTGCACCGCCTGGTGGCCAACTTGATCGAGAACGCGCTGCGCCACACGCCGGCCGGGACCGAGGTGCGCGCCTCGGTCCGCCAGCTCGACGACGAGGTGAGGATCGTGGTGGAGGACGACGGGCCCGGAATCCCGTCCTCGATGCGCCCCTTCGTGTTCGAGCGCTTCGTGCGCGGCGGCGGCGACCGCGCGGGATCGTCAGGGCTCGGGCTGGCGATCGTCCGGGCCGTGACCGATTCCCACGGGGGCTCGGTCGTGCTCCAGGACGGGCGCAGCGGAATGGGCGCTCGCTTCGTCGTGCGCCTTCCGGCCGCCGAGCGCACCCCGCCGCGCGAGCAGGCGCTGGTCCGCAGCTGAGAGCCGGCGCCGGCCGGATCAGACCTCCACCACGACCGGGAGGACCATCGGCCTGCGGCGCAGCCGCTCGTATACGAAGGCGGCCAGGTCGTCGTGGAGGACCTCCTGGAGGAGGTCGATCTCCCGGATCTCCTCGCCGGCGGCGCGGGTCAGTGACGCCTCCACCGTGGCGCGGATCTCGTCCACCAGCTCGCCGTCGGGCTCCTCCTGGGCCGGGACCCCGCGGAAGATGACCTCCGGCGGTACGACCGAGCGCCCGTCCTGCTCCGACACGGTGGCCACGACCACGAAGATCCCGTCCGCCGACAGCATGCGCCGGTCGCGCAGCGCGACATCGGCGACGTCGCCGATGTCGACCCCGTCGACGTAGATCATCCCCGACTGCTCGTGGGCGCCGAAGCGCGCGCCGTCGTCGTCGATCTCCAGCGCCAGGCCGTTCTCGCCGCGGAACACCTCGTCGGGCCTGACCCCCACCGACTCCGCCAGCTGCGCGTGCAGGCGAATCCGCTTGTGGTCGCCGTGGACGGGCAGCACGTAGCGGGGGCGCAGGAGGTTGAGCATCAGCTTGAGCTCCTCGACATAGCCGTGGCCCGAGGCGTGGACCGGCGCGTCCCGGGTGGTGACCACGTCACACCCGATCTGATACAGGCGGTCGACGGTCTCGTTCACCGCCCGCTCGTTGCCGGGAACGGGGGTGGCGGAGAAGACCACGCTGTCGCCCTCGCGCAGCTCGACCGCAGGATGGTCGCGGTGGGCCATGCGCCGCAGCGCCGACAGCGGCTCGCCCTGGGAGCCGGTGGAGATGACCACCAGCTTGTGATCGGGGAAGTCCTCGATCTCGCGCGGGGGGATGAGGATTCCCTCCGGAACGTCGATGTGACCGAGCTGGCGGCCGATGTTCACGTTCTTGCGCATCGAGCGCCCAACCAGCGACACCTTGCGCCCAAGCGCCGCGGCGGCATCCACCACCTGCTGCACCCGGTGGATGTTGGAGGCGAAGCTGGTCACGACGATCCTGCCTCGACAGCGCGAGAACACCTCCTCCAGGTTCGGCCCCACGACCGACTCCGAGGGCGAGAAGCCGGGCCGGTCGGCATTGGTCGAGTCACCGCACAGCAGCAGCACGCCCTGGGCTCCGAGCTGGGCCAGGCGCGAGACATCGGCCGGCTTGCCGTCCACCGGCGTCTGGTCGAACTTGTAGTCGCCGGTCACCACGACCGTCCCCAGGTCGCAGGTGAGCGCGACCGCCACCGAGTCGGGGATCGAGTGGGTCATGTGGACCAGCTCCATCCGGAACGGGCCGAGCTCGACCGGCGTTCCTGCGTCGAGCCGCTCCAGCGGGGTCTCGGTCAGCCGGTGCTCGTCAAGCTTGGAGCGCGCCATGGCCATCGTGAGCGCGCCGCCGTACACGGCGGGAACGCTGCGCTCGCCGAGCTCCCTGAGCACCCACGGCAGCGCGCCCAGGTGGTCTTCGTGACCGTGGGTCACGACGATCGCCTCGATGTCCCGCGCGCGCTCGCGCAGGTAGGCGAAGTCGGGGAGCACGAGGTCGATCCCCACCATGTCGGCCGTCGGGAACCGCAGGCCGACGTCGACGACGATGATCCGTCCGTCGTACTCGACGACGGTCAGGTTCTTGCCGATCTCGCCGACTCCGCCGAGGGGCAGGACGCGGAGGCCCGCGCTCACGTGGTGGCCGCTTGCAGCAGGCCGTGGCGCTCGAGCATCGCGCGCACCGCCTCGAGCTCGTCCCCCTCGGCTTCGACCAGCGGGAGGCGAAGGCCCCCGACCCGGTGGCCGAGCAGGTTGAGCGCCGCCTTGACCGGGATGGGGTTAGAGGTCACCGTCAGGGACTCGTAGGCGTCGCGCAGCTGTTCGTCGATCTCACGTCGTCGGTCTGGCTCCTCCACCATGGCGCGCATCTGGTCCCCGAAGACGTGGCTCGCGACCAGGATCCCGCCGGCGGCGCCGATCTCGAGCGCATCGCAGAGCATGTCGTCGTTGCCCGCATAGACGTCAAGGCCGTCGATCAGCGCGAGGTTGGCGTGATTGGCCTGCTTGACCGCTGCGATGCCGTCGATCTCGGCCAGCTGCGCGAGCAGGTCATTGGGCATGTCCACCGCGGTGCGACTGGGGATGTTGTAGAGGACGACGGGACGGTCCGTGGCCCGCGCCACCTCGGAGAAGTGGCGCACGATCCCGCGGCGGTTGGGCTTGTTGTAGTAGGGCGTCACCGACAGGACGGCGTCGGCGCCCAGCTCGGTGGCACGCTCGGTGAGGTGGACCGCGTGGCGGGTGTCGTTGGAGCCCGCCCCGGCGATCACGGTGGCGCGGCCGCGCAGCTCCTGCACCGCCAGCTCGACCATGGCCAGGTGCTCGTCGTCGCTGAGCGTCGAGGCTTCCCCCGTCGTGCCGCAGATGACCAGCCCGTCCGACCCGTGCTCGACCAGGTGGTGCATCAGCGCCACCGCGGCCGCCTCGTCGACCCGCAGTCGGTCGTCGAACGGCGTGACCATCGCAGTGATTACCGCGCCCAGGGCCGCCATCGGCGCGATTATCGCAACCTGACGCCGAGCCGGGGCGGCGCGGCGGGCGAAGGGCGCGCGCTCAGGGGACCCGCGGCCGCCCGGCGGTCATCGCGGCGGTTCGTCGCGCTCCTCGCTCTCAGTGCCCCCGGGCGCGTCCGTCGGCTCGGCGGCCGTCGGCTCTACCTCCTCCGCCGGCTGGGCCGACGCGGGCTCGGGGTCGGCTTCCGCGGCGGGCTCTCCCGACGCGACCACCGGGGTCGTCACCTCGGTCGGCTGCTCGGAAGCCGGACCGGCGGGCGACTGGGAGGCGGTGGCCGCCTCGGCTCCGACCGCCGGCTGGGGCGGCGCGGCGGGCGCGGCGGGGGGCGCCGGGTCCTCGGCGGCGATCGCCGGAGTGGTCGGGGCGGTCGATGCGGCGACGGGCGGGGACCCGACGAGGCCGGGCTGTACGGGACGGCCGGCGCTGTCGTACTGGATCACCGGCGGCTGCTCGCCGGCCCGAGCGGCGGCGGCACGCTGGCGCTGGGATTCGTTGAACCTCTCCTGCGCCTCGTCCAGCTTCTGCTGCGCCTGATCGGCCATCTGTCTGGCCCTGTCGAGGAATCCCATCGCTTCTCCTCCGTGTCGGGCTTGGGATCGGCTTCAGTCAATCGCGTTCGCGCTGGACCCGCAAGGTCCCCGCCGGGATCCGAGCGCCGATCGCCGCCGCCGGGCCGCTACCGCCCGCGTCCGCCGCCCCAGGTCAGGACGTTGAGGGGAGCGAGCACGCCGGAACGCTCGCGTTGGGGGACCGGCTCGCGCGCGGCCTGCCGCCGCTCGTGTGCGAGGACGTGCCTGACCTGTACGCCGGTGTGGCGGGCGACCCGGTGGGGCAGATCCACCTCCAGCCACTTCGATGCCGCCCCCGGAAGCGTCGACACGATCACCTCGTCGAAGCGCTTGGGATCCCAGACCTCGAAGACGGCATCGATCGGGTCCGCGTGGCCGACGACGCCCTCCACCTCGAGCCCGGCTTCGCGCAGGCGCTCGGTTGCCCCCTCCATCGCCTTGCGCGCCTCCTCGCGACCCTGCGGCCCCGCCGCCCTGGCTGGCACCAGGAGAGTGAACGAGACCGAGCCGTCCTGCGCGCGGGCCTTAAGCGCCTCCAACAGCTCAGTCGACTCCGCCGTGCGGTTGGCGACCACCAGCACGTTGTACTTGAAGGCCACGGGAGATCAACTGTACTCCAAGCCCCGGGCGGCGCAGCGCACCTCCGGTGAGCGGCTCCCCGGCGGCGGTCAGCGATCGTCCAGGAGGCTCTCCAGCCCGATCACCGGCGACTCGGGCAGTGACCCGACGCGCCGGATCGCCAATAGCACGCCGGGCATGAACGACTCGCGCGTGATGGAGTCATGGCGGATGGTCAGGGTCTGCCCGACGTCCCCCAGGATGACCGCCTGGTGCGCGACGAGCCCGGGGAGCCTGACCGAGTGGATCGGCACGTTCCCCTCCATGAGCTCCGCGGTCCGCGCGGCGGTGCCCGAGGGGGCATCGAGCTTTCCCTCGTGGTGCAGCTCGACGATCTCGGCCCGCGCCAGGTGACGCGACGCCTCGCGCGCGAACTGCATCATGAGCACCGCGCCGATGGCGAAGTTGGGGGCCACGAAGACGTTGGCGGCCGACCGGGGATCAATCTCGCGTAACCGCCCGGGGTCCCAGCCGGTGGTGCCGACCACTGCGTGGACGCCGGCCCGCACGCAGGCGAGCGCGTTCTCCAGCGCCGCCTCGGGGGTCGTGAAGTCCACAACCACGTCGGCGTCCTGGAGCACGTCCGCCAATCCGACGCCGAGCTGGGGATCGGCCCTCCCGGTCAGGTCCATGTCATCGGCGCCCTCCACGGCGGCGCACACCGTCTGGCCCATGCGGCCCGCCGCGCCGCTCACCGCCACCCGCATCACGCCGCCGCCAGCGCCGGAGACACGGGCTCCAGCGCATCGCGGAAGGCCTCCTCCTCCGGTCCGATGCAGGCGGCCGACAGGCGGTCGGGGACGAAGAGCTCGGTGGCCAGCGCCTCCAGGTCCGCGAGCGTCACGGCCTCCACCCGCTCGATCAGCTGGTCCACCGTGAGCAGCGGCACGCCGGTGAGGACGTGGGAGCCCAGCCGGTTCATCCGCGCGCTGGTCGACTCCAGGGACAGGACCAGCCGCCCCTTGACGTTCTCCTTCGAGCGTTCGAGCTCGTCCGTCGTGGCCGGGTGCTCGCACAGCCGTGCCAGCTCGTCTCCCACCACCCGCAGCGCCGCCGACAGGCTCCCGGGCTCGGTGCCCAGGTAGATCCCCACCTGGCCGATGCCAGCGTAGAGGTGGGAGAACGAGTAGATGCTGTAGGCGAGGCCTCTACGCTCCCGGACCTCCTGGAACAACCGCGACGACGTGGTCCCGCCCAGCACGTTGTCCAGCACCCGCAGCGCAAAGCGCCTGTCGTCGTCCCGGGCGATCGCCGGACCCCCCAGGCACACGTGATACTGCTCGGTGTCCTTGCGCTCGAAGCGCACGCGCGACGACAGCTCGGTGGGCGGGTCCGGCGGCGCCCCGGGGTCGCCGCCGCGGTCGGGCAGCCGATCCGCCGCCATCGCCACGACGTCCTCGTGGTCCAGCGAGCCGGCGGCGGCGACCACGACGTTGCCCGGCACGTAGCGGACCGCGTGGAAGCGCTCGATCACCTCCAGGGGGGTTCCCGCGATGACCTCGCCGCGGCCGATGATCGCGCGCCCGAGCGGATGCGAGCCGAACACCGCCTCGCCCAGGACATCGAACACCTTGTCCTGGGGATCGTCCTCGTACATGGCGATCTCCTGCAGGATCACCCTGCGCTCGGTATCGACGTCCTCGAACGCCGGCCGCCACACCATGTCCCTGAGCACGTCGAACGCCCGCGGGAGATGGTGGTCGAGGACGCGGGAGTGAACCGACGTCGTCTCCTTGCCGGTGCCGGCGTTGAGCTCCGCCCCCATCGCGTCGAAGATCTCGTCGATCTGGGTCGACGAGAAGCGCGCCGAGCCGCGGAACAGCAGGTGCTCCAGCAGGTGCGAGAGCCCGGCCTGCTCATCGGTCTCGGCGCAGGAGCCGGTGCCGATCCAGAAGCCGAGCGCCACGGAGCGCACGCCCGGCACGGACTCGGTCACGACCCGCAGGCCCGACTCGAGCTCGGTCAGCCGATGCTCGGACACCGGTCGGTCGCCGGCGACGCCTGGACGGCGCGCCCTGGGAAGACGATCATCCGGTTAGCGACGGTCGCGGTCGCCTGACCGCGGCCGCCCGTCACGACCGGGCCCGCGCCCACCGCCTCCGCCCCGGCGGTCCCGTCCTCCGCGATCGGGTCGCGGGCCGCGATCCCCGCTGGAGACCGTGGCCAGCTCCTGCGCCGACTTCCCGGCCACCGCCGGGTCGTCGGCCAGCCGGAGGCCGATCCGCCCGCGCTCGCGGTCGACCTCGACCACGCGCACCGAGATCTCATCGCCTCGGTTGAGCACGTCCTCCACCACGTCGACCCGCTGCCCGGGCGAGATGTTCGAGATGTGCAGCAGGCCGTCCGTGCCCTTGGTCAGCTCGACGAAGGCGCCGAACGTGGTCGTCTTGACCACCGGCCCCGTGAACTCGTCCCCGACCTCGACCTCCTTGGTCATCGAGCGAATCCGCTCGGCCAGGGCGTCGCCCTGCTGGCCGTTGGCGGCGTAGATCAGGACCTGGCCCTCGTCGTTGACGTCGATCTGGGCGTCGAACTCCTCACTCAGGCCTCGAATCGTCTCGCCCCCCTTGCCGATCAGCAGGCCGATCTTCTCGGGATCGATCTGGATGGTGGAGATGCGCGGCGCGTGCGGGCTGAGCTCCGGCCGCGGGGCGTCGATGACCTCGGCCATCTTCGCCAGGACGAACCTCCGCGCATCGTGGGCCTGGGTCAGGGCGTCGCGCAGGATGTCGAAGGTGACGCCGGTGATCTTGATGTCCATCTGCAGCGCGGTGATCCCGCGCTCGGTCCCGGCCACCTTGAAGTCCATGACGCCGAGGTGGTCCTCGACGCCTGCGATGTCGGTCAGGACGATGTAGTCGTCGCCCTCCTTGATCAGCCCCATGGCGATCCCGGCCACGGCGCGCTCGATGGGCACGCCGGCGTCCATCAGTGACAGCGACGAGCCGCAGACCGAGGCCATCGACGAAGAGCCGTTGGATTCCAGGATGTCGGAGACGACCCTGATCGTGTAGGGGAACTTCTCGGTCGAGGGCACCATCGGAACCAGCGCCCGCTCCGCCAGCGCTCCGTGCCCGATGTCGCGGCGCTTGGGGCCCCGCATGAAGCCGGCCTCACCCACCGAGAAGGGAGGGAAGTTGTAGTGGTGCCAGTAGTACTTGGCGGTCTGCAGCCCGAGGGTGTCGAGCCGCATCTCCTCGCGCAGGGTTCCCAGCGCGACCGCCGAGAGGGCCTGGGTCTGCCCGCGGGTGAACAGGGCCGAGCCGTGGGTCCGGGGAGAGACCCCGGCCTCGATCTCGATCGGGCGGATCTCACCCGCGGCACGGCCGTCGGGACGCTTCTTGTGGACCGCGATCCGCTCGCGGATCAGCGACTTCTCGAGCTGGTCGAACGCCATCTGCGCGGCGGCGCGGCGCGCTGCGTTTTCCTCGCCGCTGAGGTCGGGGTCCTCGGACGCGTACTGCTCGAGGACCTGCTGCTCGACTACGCGGCAGGCCTCCTGGCGCTCGAGCTTCCCCTCGACCTGGGTCGCCTCGTCCAGCGCCGCGCCGTGCGAGCCCTTGATCTGCTCCAGCAGCGCCTCGTCCACCTGCGGCACCTGGATGGTCAGCTTCTCCTTGCCCGCCTTGTCAGCCAGCTCGCGCTGCCCGGCGATCAGCTTCTTGATCTCGCCGTGGGCGATGTCCAGGGCGTCGAGGATCTCCGCCTCGGGAATCTCGTTGGCGCCGGCCTCGACCATCAGTATCGCTTCCTCGGTGCCGGCCACCACCAGGTCCAGATCCGTGCGGTCGACCAGGTCCTCCTCGCTCGGATTGACGACGAAGTTCCCGTCGATCTCTCCGATCCGAACGGCGCCGACCGGCGTCGGGAACGGAATGTCGGAGACCATCAGCGCCGCGCTGGCACCGTTCAGGGCCAGGATGTCGTATGGATGCACGTGGTCGACCGAGAGCGGCATCGCCACCAGCTGCGTCTCGTAGCGCCAGCCCTTGGGGAACAGGGGCCGCAGCGGACGATCGATCAGCCGGGCGGTCAGGGTCGCCTTCTCCCCGGCCCGGCCCTCGCGCTTGAAGAACGACCCCGGGATCTTCCCGGCGGCGTACATCCGTTCCTCGACGTCGACGGTGAGGGGGAGGAAGTCGACGTCCCTCACGTTCCCGGCGGTCGCGGTGCACAGCACCATGGTGTCGCCGGCCCGCATCACGGCCGCGCCGGAGGCCTGCCTGGCGAGGCGGCCGGTCTCGAACGTGATCTCCGTGCCTGCGATCTCCACGGAGATCCGCGTCACTTCTGCCATGTTTTCCTTTCCTGCCCGCGTCTCGGTCGGCGGGTCTCGAATCTTCTTCGTGTCGGTAGGTCTGCGGTCCATCGTAGCGATCGCCGCCGGGCCACCGGCTGCGCCGCCATGCGTCACGCCGGGCCAGGACGGCCGGGGCCGGTGGCGGTGCCCCGGGATCACGCCGTCGCGGCGAGCCGCTGGAGAAACTCTCCCCCGGGTACCCCGGCATGCGAGCGGCCGTCGACGAACAGGGTCGGGGTGGTCATCACCCCGGCCCGCAGCCCGCTGTCGAAGTCGCGCTTGACGCGGGCCGCGACGCCCGGGGAGCGTCGATCGGCCTCGAAGCGGTCGACGTCGAGGCCGAGATCGTGCGCCCGCCGCCAGAGGTGCGGGTCCTCCAGGCGGCCCTGCTGCGCGTAGAGCGAGTCGTGCATCTCCCAGAATCGGCCCTGTATGGCGGCGGCCTCGGCGGCGGACGCCGCCGCCCAGGCGCGCGGATGCTTGGAGCCGACCGGAAAGTGGCGGAAGACCCGCTGCAGCGCGATCGGCTCGAGCCGGACGTGCGCCACCCGGCAGAAGTGGCACTCGAAGTCGACGTACTCGATCACCACCGGCCCGCCGGGTGGGCCCCGGAGGTGGTCGTCGGGGGCAACCGGCGGCGGCGGGGCGCTGGTCAGCGGGGGCACGGTCAGGCGGCCGCCTCGCCGAGCAGCCGCTCCATCACCAGCACGTCACGCCACTCGCCGTCCAGGCGACCGTGGCGAAGGTGCACCCCGACGTCGCGGAATCCGCACGCGTGCGCGAGCGCGATGCTGGGCCGGTTGTCGGTGAACAGCTTGCCGATCAGCTTCCAGTAGGCGAGCCGCTGGGCCTCGGCGCAGACCCCCTCGAGCAGCGCGCGTCCCGTCCCTCGCCGGCGGGCGCGGCGCTCGACGTACAGCATGTACTCCCCCACCCCCGCATAGAAGGCCGACTCGCTGTACGGCACCACCCGCGACCAGCCCTCGACGGCGCCGCCCGACTCGCGCACCAGGACCGGGAATCGCTCGCCCGCCTCCAGCCACGCCTCCACCTCGGGCGCCTCGATCGGGCGGGTGCGGAAGGTGGCCACCCGGTCCTCGATGCCCTGGTTGTAGATCGCGGCTATGGCGCGAGCGTCCGGGCGCTGCGCCCGGCGGACCTCAGATGGCCTCAAGCCCGTCGAAGATGAGGTTGGCGCCGGGAAGCTCGCCCGGGTCGGCCGCCTGGTAGCTCCACCGCACGATGCCGTCCGGGCCGATGATCACCAGCGCGCGCTGTGGAAAACCGCCCTCGTGATAGACGCCGAAGGCGCGGCAGGTCTCGCCCTTCGGCTCCCAGTCCGACAGCTGCTCGATGCGAACGCCGAGCCTGTCCTTGAACGCCGTCTGGGCCCAGGTCGAGTCGCACGAGACGCCGTAGAGCCTGGCGCCGCGGGACTCGAGCTCGTCCAGGACCTCCTGATAGACGTTGAGCTGGTCGGTGCAGACCGGGCTGAACGCGAACGGGTAGAACACCAGCACGCTGGTCTGGCCCTCGAGGTCGTCGCGGGTGACGCTCCGGCCGTCCTCGCGTCGGAGGGTGAAGTCGGGCGCCGGAGTGCCGGGCGGTGTGACGCTCATTCGCTGCCCCGGCGGTCCGGCTCAGCGTCGGAGGCCGAGCTCCCGAACCAGCGTGCGATAGCCCTCCAGGTCGTTGCGCTGGAGGTAGCGCAGCAGCCGTCGGCGCTGGCCGACCAGCTTCAGCAGCCCACGACGGGAGTGGTGGTCCTTGGAGTGGGCGCGCAGGTGCTCGGTGAGATCGTTGATGCGGTCGGTCAGCAGGGCCACCTGGACCTCGGTGGCGCCGGTATCCGAGTCGCTGCGCCCGAAGCGCGACACCAGCTCGCGCTTGCGTTCGGCGGTGATGGTCATCGGCGCGGAACCGTAGCAAAGCGCCGGCAGGCCTCCCGGGCCTGGAGGACGTCCCGCTGCATCTGCTCGACGAGCGCCTGGATGCTGGGGAACCGCCGCTCTCCCCGTAGCCGGGTGAGGAACTCGAGCCTCAGCTCCTCGCCGTACAGGTCCGCGTCGAAGTCCATGATGTAGGCCTCGACCAGCACTCCCCGCCCGGTCTCGAAGGTCGGCCGCACACCGACGTTGACCGCCGCGCAGCGTCCGTTGGCCAGGCACGCGTAGACGCCATGGCCGGGACAGACCAGACGGTCGTCCGGAACCAGGTTGGCGGTCGGGAACCCGAGGTCGCGCCCGCGCCGGTCCCCCTCCACCACGGTGCCGCGCAGCTGGAACGGGTCGCCCAGGAAGCCGGTGGCGTGCTCGACGTCCCCGGCCAGGACGAGACCGCGGACGTGGCTGGAGGAGACGATCTCGCCCTCGAATTCGACCAGCGGGGCGACACGGGTGTCGAAGGCGTCTTGGGCGCGCAGCAGGTCGGGATCACCCTCGGCACGATGGCCGAAGCGGAAGTTCTCTCCCACCGAGACCTGGAGTGCCCCCAGCCGCCCGACCAGCACCTGGTCTATGAACTCCTGCGGCTCGAGCTGGGCGAAGGCGGCATCGAAGTGGATGACGACCATCTCCTCGACCCCGAGGGACGCCACCAGATCGGCCTTCACCGCGGTGCTGGTGAGCAGCTTGGGGGCCACCTCGGGGTGGATGACCGCAACCGGATGCGGGTCGAAGGTCAGGACCGTGTCGGATCCGCGGATCACCTCCCGGTGGCCCAGGTGGACGCCGTCGAACTCCCCCACGGCGACGCGCCGCGGGCGCGGCTGCGCCTGCTCGAGCGGGGTGATCCTCATGGGCCGCGGAAGCCTACGACGGGCTTGAGCGCCGGGCCGGCGCCGGCGTCCGTCCCGACCGGCTCGGCGATCGCGATCAGCCCGTCGGCGTCGGTCAGCCGGACCGGTCCGCCGGCCTGGCCGGGCACCGCGGCGCCGTGCGATGCGCGGCGGGCGTCGTCGCCGGACAGCCGCCGCTCGGGCAGGAACCCGAGCGCTTCACCGAGCGCGACCAGCCGGTCCGGGTCGGCGTCGGCGACGCGGAACGGGCCGATCGCGGTGCGCCGCAGCTGCATGCAGTACGCGTCACCCAGGTCGGCGACGAGGCTGCGGACATAGGTTCCCGACGAGCATTCGATCTCGAACTCGGCGCGGTCGCCCTCGCGCCCCAGCAGCTCGAACCGGTGCACGAAGACCTCGCGCTCGGGGATCTCGACGGCTTCCCCCCGCCGGGCGCGGCGATAGGCTCGCTGGCCGCCGACCTTGACCGCCGAGTGCGCCGGGGGGCGCTGGCGTCGCGCCCCGACCTGCAGCTCGAGCGGCTCGGGCGGCAGGACGCCGGTCTCGGTGATGTCTCCCTCGGGGTCGCCCGTGGTGGAGACCGCCCCCAGGCGGGCGACCGCTCGATACGTCTTGGGCAGCGCCATGAAGAAGCGCTGGGCACGGGTGGCCCGGCCGACCAGCAGCAGCAGCAGGCCGGTGGCGAACGGGTCCAGGGTGCCGGCGTGCCCGACCCTCCGACGCCCCCTCAGCCCGCGGCGGACGGCGGCGACCAGGTCGTGGGAGGTCTTGCCGGCAGGCTTGTCGACCAGGATGACGCCGTCGCCCACGCCCGGAGTATGGGCGCTGGCGCCGCGGCGCGCCCTCACGGCGCGCCGGGCGCCGGCCGTTCGCCAGACGTTCCTAGAGCGGCGCCGTCTGGGCGTCGATCTCGGCGCGCAGGAACCCCACCAGCTCGTCCCACGGCATCGAGGTGGTGAACCCGGCGGCCTGGCGGTGGCCGCCGCCGCCACATGCGCGCGCGATGCGCGAGACGTCGATCCTCTCGTCGGTCGCGCGCAGGGACACCTTGCGGGCACCCTCCTGGGCGTCGCCGAGCAGGTCGCGCACCAGCGCCGCGACCACGGTGCCCTCGACCGAGCGCAGGTGGTCCACCACGCCCTCCGAGTAGGTCTCCCGGGCACCGGTCTCCACATAGTCCCGGGCCCGCAGACGCGTGAGCGTGAGCCGGCCGTCGTCGTAGCGCTCAACGTTGGACAGCGCCCGGGCCAGCAGCTCCAGCTTGCCGTACGGGATGCCCTCGTAGAGCCGCCGGTAGATCTCGTGCACGTCCACGCCCACATCGATCAGCTCCGCCGCCATCGTGTGCGCGCGGGTGCCGGTGTTCTCGTACATGAACCGGCCGGTGTCGGTGACCAGGGCGACGTAGAGCGCCTCGGCGATGGTGATGGTCGGCTCGACTCCCAGCTCCCCCATCAGGTCCCACACGATCTCCGCGGTGCAGGAGGCCTCGGGCACCACGTAGTTGACGGTCCCGAAGCGCGTGTTGTCGTGGTGATGGTCGATGTTGAGGATGTGCGCCTGGTCGCGCTTGAGGACATCGGCCGGGTTGCGGTCGATGTTCCCGCAGTCCAGGAAGACGATCGTGCGCTGCTCGATGTCGTCCGGGAGCACGCTCACCAGACCGTCGAGCCGGAAGAAGCGGTACTCGTAGGGCAGCGGGAACTCCTCCACGGCCATGAACATGACGCTGTCCTTGCCCATGTGGCCGAGCACCTCGTGGGTCGCGACCAGCGAGCCGAGCGCGTCGCCGTCGGGGTTCTCGTGGGTCACCAGCACGAACCTGTCGGCGCTGCGGACCACCTCGAGCAGCCGCTCGCGCTCCTGCACCGCGCCGGCCGCCTCTGCCAGCCCCGAGCCGGTCACGTGCCGGTCTCGCGATCGATCAGCTGCGAGATGCGCATCCCCCGCTCGATGCTGTCGTCGTACTCGAACGACAGGGTGGGTGTGTGCTTGAGCCGCAGCTCGGCGGCCACTCGACGCTGCAGGAAGCCGTGGGCCGAGCGCAGCCCGTCGAGCGTGGCGTCGCGCTCCGGCTCACCGCCCAGGACGGAGACGAACACGCGGGCGTGGCGGAGGTCGGGGGTGGTCCTCACGGCGGTCACGGTGACGAAGCCCACGCGCGGGTCCTTCAAGTCACCCGTCACGGCATCGCTCAGAACCTGGCGTACCGCCTCGTCGACCCGCCGCAGGCGCTCCGAGCCCATCCTAGCCGTCCGCCGCCGGCCGCGGCTTGCGGCCAGGCCCTACGCGTCCAGGTCCTCGAGCGAGGCCAGCCGGCGCTCGACCCTGACCCCCTGCGGGAACCGCGCGTCGAGCCACCGCTCCACCCCGTCGGCCGCCTCGTGGAGGCGGCCGGCCGAGCCGCCGGCCAGCGCCGCCACCAGCGTGGCCCGCTGCCACTGGTCGTGGTGCGCGACTTCGGCGATCGCCGCTCCCAGGCGGCCCTGGAGGTGCGCCTTGACCGGCTGCAGCTCCCGGCGCTTGGCCTTGAGGCTGGCGCAGTCCGGGAAGTGCAGTTCGATGGTGAGGATGCTGACGAACGCCCGGGGTGCCACGGGCGGCGCGCTCAGACGAGCTCGCGCTCGACCTTCCGGGTCGCGTAGACCTCGAGCTGGTCCCCTTCCTTGATGTCCGAGAAGTCCTTGAGGACGATGCCGCACTCGAACCCACTGGCGACCTCCCTCACGTCGTCGTTGAAGCGGCGCAGCGACGCGACCTCCCCGTCGTAGACGACGGTGCCGTCCCGGACCAGGCGGACCTTCGCCCCGCGAACGATCTTGCCGTCCGTGACGTACGAGCCGGCGATCGTCCCCACGCGGGAGGCCCGGAACAGCTGGCGAACCTCGACCTGCCCGATCGACTCCTCGACCTCCTCGGGCTCGAGCATCCCCTCCATGGCGGCCCGCAGCTCCTCGATCGCCTTGTAGATCACCGTGTAGGTGCGGATCTCGACCCGCTCACGCTCGGCGGCCGCGCGGGCGTCCCCCACCGGGCGGACGTTGAAGCCGAGCACGATCCCGTTGGAAGCGGCGGACAGCATGACATCGGACTCGTTGATGCCGCCCACGGCGCTGTGCACGACGTTGACCGCCACCTCGTCCTGGGGAAGCTTGGCGATCTCGTCCTCCACCGCCTCCAGCGAGCCCGAGACGTCGGCCTTGAGGACCAGGTTGAGCGCCTTGACCTCCCCCTCCCGGGCCAGGCGGAACACCTCCTCCAGCGACACCTTCATCCCCGAGCGGCGGGCGATGGCCTCGGACTTCAGGCGGTTGGCCCGCTCGCCGGCGAGCTGGCGGGCCCGGCGGTCGTTCTCCACCGCACGCACGAACTCACCGGCCTCCGGGACGCCGTCGAAGCCCAGCACCTCGACCGGCTGGCCTGGCTCGGCCCGCTTGAGGCGCTCGCCCATGAAGTCGTGCATCGCGCGCACGCGGCCCCAGTGCGCGCCGGCCATCACCGCATCGCCGACCCGCAGCGTTCCGCGCTGAACCAGGATGGTCACCACCGGTCCCCGGCCAGACTCCAGCTTGGACTCGATCACCACCCCCGAGGCGTCCGCCTGGGAATTGGCCCGCAGCTCCTCGAGCTCGGCCACCACCTGGATCGTGTCGAGCAGGTCGTCGAGCCCCTGCTTGGTCTTCGCGGACACGTCCACGAACTCCGTCTCGCCGCCCCACTCGGCCGGCTGCAGGTCGCGCTGGCTCATCTCGGAGCGCACGCGCTCGGGCTGGGCGCCCTCCTTGTCGATCTTGTTGACGGCGACGACGATCGGGACGTCCGCCGCCTTGGCGTGGTCGATCGCCTCGTCGGTCTGGGGCTTGGCCCCGTCGTCGGCCGCCACCACTATGACCGCGATGTCGGTCACCCGGGCGCCCCGCGCCCGCATGGCGGTGAACGCCTCGTGCCCGGGCGTGTCGAGGAAGGTGACCGCCCTGCCGTTGTGGCGAACCTGGTAGGCGCCGATGTGCTGGGTGATGCCGCCCGCTTCCTTTTCAGCGACCCGCGTCTTGCGTATCGTGTCCAACAAACTGGTCTTGCCATGATCGACATGCCCCATGATCGTGACGATGGCCGCTCGCGGTTTTAGCGACGCCGGATCTTCGGCTTCCTC
>JBJMKZ010000036.1:0-150299 GCA_045805565.1 Solirubrobacteraceae bacterium
CGCCAAGGCGTCCATGCACCAGGATCACGTCCCCGTGGTCCCGAACCTCATCGAGCTCCGCTCGGAGGTCAGGGCTATCCGCGATAGCGTCCGCCCACCAGTGCCGGACGCCGCCATGGCCCCGGTAAGGCTCGCCGCCCTCAATCGCGACCTGGTAAGGCGTGAACTCCACGTCGGTGTCGACCAGCGACAGGAAGCCGACCAGGTCTCGTCGGTTGACCGCGCCATGCAGTCGGTAGGTCAGGTCCACGTTCTCCCGCGACATCGCTACTCGGCCGACCGCAGGGCTTCAAGGGCGGCTGCCCTGTCCTGGTGTTCGAAGACGTAGACGATCTTGCCGTCGCGGACCTTGAAGTGCACGAACAGGCGAACATCGACTTCGACTCCGCTGGTCTTGCCCTGGGCCGTGACGTGGACGCGGGCAACGACGCTATCTCCGTCTCCGACGACCTCCTCGATATCGCCTCTCATCTCGTCCCAGCTATCGAGCCAGTGGTCTCGAATCCGCATGGCGGCTTCGACCCCGTGGGAGGGGGTGTGGTTGTCCTCGAACGGGAACCACACGATGTCCGGATGGAGCGTGCTCCGGAACGCGTCAGGGTCGTCGAAGGCCGAGATCCACCTTCGTGCGAGTGCTTCGGCGTTCTCGCGCGACATCGGCCGTGCAAGTATCCCGCCTCCGACGGCTGGATCATCGGCGGCGAGGCCATCGCGCCGGAACGCGAATTGGCGCGTGGTATGGGCTCGACGCTCTCCCCGCGACATCGCTACCGGGCCAGCCCCACAGCCTGGAGGGTCTCGTCCCAGCTCAGGTAGTTCGTCAGTCGCAGGTAGCCATCGTCGTCATTGAGGACGTAGCCGACTCTCAGGCTGGTCTCGGCCTCGCTGCCCTCGCCGCGGGCCCGGAGGGTGGTGAGGGCGACAACCTTGTCTCCGAGGTCCTCGACTCGGTCGACGTCGATCTGGATGCTCGCCGCGCTCTCCCACGGCGCCCGCAGGTACTCCCAGATCGCGATCATGCCCTCGCGCCCGCGATAGACCGGCTCGATGCCCGGGAAGCTGCCGGTGGTGTGCCACTCGTCGGCGGCGACGGCCAGCCAGGCGTCGAGATCGCCCCGATTCCAGGCGTCGATCGACGCCAGATACCGGTCAACCAGCTCGCGTGACATCCGCGCCCCTAGGACCCCTCCCGCAGCCCCGCCGCCTCCAGGGCCTGCGCAGGATCCATGAACACCTGCATGGAGCTTGCCCGACCGCCACGCACCGTCCAGAGGTGTGCTGGGGAATGTCCGATCTGCAGGCCGCTGGCGCCGCCCGCGCCCTGGATGCGGACCAAGACCACGACGTGCTCGCCCGCGTCGAGGAAACGCTCAGGCTCGACGAGCCACTTGGACCAGGCCTGGCGAAGCATGTCCCTGAATTGGTCGCTTCCGTCGCGTCCGCGGTAGACCTGCCCGCCCTCGGGATATTCAGGCGGTGTATGCAGCTCGAATGACTCGTCCAGATAGTCGCGGAAGGCGCGATCCACGGCGTCCGAGTCGTTCAGCAGGTCGGAGCCCAGCCCGTAGATGCGCCGTACGATCTCGACGTTCTCGCGCGACACGGGCTAGGCCGGGATCCCGACGGCTTCGATGGGCTGCGCCTCGTCCCTGTCTTGGATCAGCCGCATAGGCGCAAACCTACCCCGGCTTGACCGCGAGCCTGCCCGTGTAGTCGATCCGGCTCAGGAGCACGGGGGCGTCGGCGAAGTAGTCGTCGGTAGCCCTGCGGGCGCCCTGGAAGTGACCGTAGTCGTCGATGATCAGGACGCCGCCCGGCGTCAGCCGCGGGTAGAGATGGATGAGCTCGTGGCGAGTGGACTCGTACCAGTCGGTGTCCAACCGCAGAAGAGCGATGTCCGGCGGCGCCTGCGACGGGAGGGTTCGCTCCACCGGGCCCTCGACGAGATGCAGGCGCCGCGGGTCATATCCGGTGTCCAGGAGAGCCTGGCGCACCTCGTGGAGAGGGACGGCGCAGGGATCGGGCTCGCCCCGCTGGTAGCGGGCCCACGCGTCCATCGTCGGGGTGCCGGCGAAGTCGCGGTCGAGCTCGGTCGGCCGGGTCATCCCCGCGAAGGTGTCGTACAGGTACAGCGGCCGGTCGGCAGCACCCAGGCGCAGGAGGGTGATCGCCGCCGCCATCATGCTGCCGCCGCGCCAGACGCCGCACTCCACGAAGCTGCCCGGTATGCCTCGAGCGACGATGTACTCGGTACTCGCGCACACCGCGGCGAGCCGCTCGGGGGACGTCTGGCTGAACGGAGCCACCCGCTCGATCGTCTCCACCCACGCCGGTTCGAAGTCGATCGGGTAGTACTGCCCGGTCCGTCGCAAGGCCTCCGGGTCGACCGGATACGGGCTGCGCTGCACCATGTATCCCCGCTCGTAGAGCCGGCGCCGCAAGCCGGCTCGCAGACGCTCCCGCCAAGCGCTCACCGATCAAGCATAGGTTTGCTGACTCGCGCTTCGCTGCGGGCCGAGCTTCGCCGTAGCCGGGAGCGGGTAGCACGCGCTCGAAGCATGCGATACGGCGCGCTGAAGACTGGCTCCGCAGGCTCCGCGCGGCCACGCTCGGACGCTCCCACGGGACCCGCGCATCGGCCCCTCTCCAAGCGCCTGGCCGCAGCCGCGCTGGTCGCGGTGATGGCCGCCGGCTGCGTGGTGCTGTGGCTGGGGATCCCCCTGGCCTGGCTGCGAATCGCCTCCCTGCTCACCGACACCGGCTACGTGATCTACCTGGTGGCGCTGTTCGGGTGCCCGCTCACGATGGCGCTCTGGGGCTGGGGGCTGTATCGCGTCAACGACGTCTACCTCGGCCTGAGCGGCCGCCAACGCCCGCGGGCTCAGCAGGCGTGGCTCGAGTCGGAGACCCAGACCTCCGCCGCCCGTCGAGAGCTCATGCTGCTCGACGTCATGATGGTCGTATCGGTGCTGCTGGCGCTGGTGGCGCTAGCGCTCTGGTTTCTGGTCTTTGCCGCCTCGCCGACCAGCACGCCCTGGCCGGACGAGCTGTCGGGCGGCGCATAGGGCGCCGGGCTCACTAGTCGCCGTCCCAGGTCAGGTAGCCGAAGTACCTGCCCGAGATGTTGCTGGCGGGGTCGCGAAACCCCCGGCGCCCGCGGTCGGGGTGTAGCGTTGCCGGCCCGCAGGCAGCCAGCGAGGAGGCCATGGACTTCGATCTCACCGACGAGCAGAAGCTGATCCGCGACACCGCCCGGGAGTTCGCGGACCGGGAGATCGCGTCGCGGGCCCGGGAGAACGACCGCAACCACCATTTCGACCTCGAGCTGATCGCCAAGATGGCGGAGCAGGGGTACCTGGGGGCGATCGTCCCCCGCGATTACGGCGGACCCGGGCTCGACTACGTGACGTACGGACTGATCGTGGAGGAGGTGGGTCGCGCCTGCTCGGCGATGCGCACGGTGGTCTCGGTCCAGACCTCGCTGGTGTGCTCGGCGATCCTGCGGTGGGGCAGCGAGGAGCAGAAGCAGCGGTACCTGCCGAAGCTGTGCTCGGGCGAATGGCTGGGCTGCTTCGCGCTGACCGAGCCGGACACGGGGTCTGACGCGGCCAGCCAGAAAACGCGCGCGCGGCGCACCGACGACGGGTGGTCGATCAGCGGCGCCAAGATGTGGATCTCGATGGGCAACCACGCCAAGGTGGCGCTGGTGTTCGCCCAGACCGATCCCGAGCTCGAGCACCGGGGCATCGCCTGCTTCCTGGTCGACACCGACGATTCGGGCTTCTCGTCGCAGGAGATCCACGGGAAGCTGGGGCTACACGGGTCGGACACCGCCGCGCTGACCCTGGACGAGGTTGAGGTGCCAGAGGACGCCGTGCTCGGCGAGGTCGGGGACGGGTTCAAGATCGCGATGTCGGCGTTGGACTCCGGGCGCTACTCGGTCGCCGCCGGCTGCGTGGGGATCTGCCAGGGCTGCGTGAACGAGTCGGTCGCCTACTCGACGCAGCGCGAGCAGTTCGGACGGCCGATCGCCGCCTTCCAGCTGGTGCAGGCGATGATCGCCGACATGGTCGTGGAGACCGACGCCTCGCGGATGCTGGTGTGGCGCGCGGGATTCCTCAAGGACGCCGGGCGGCCGAACACCACCGAGACGTCGATCGCCAAGCTGTTCGCGACCGAGGCTGCCATCCGCTGCGCCAATACGGCCATCCAGGTCCACGGCGGCGCCGGTTACGTCGACGACCACCCGGTCGAGCGCTATCTGCGCGACGTCCGGGTCACCACGCTCTACGAGGGGACCTCGCAGATACAGAAGCTGATCATCGGCCGCGCGGCGACCGGGATCAACGCGCTCGTGCCGGCGTGAGCGCCAGCCCGGCGCGCACCATCGGGGTCGTCGGCGCGGGGACCATGGGCGCGGGGATCGCCCAGCTCGCCTGCCAGGCGGCGGGGGCCCGGACGCTTCTGCACGACCCGGTGGCAGAAGCCCTCCGGCGGGGCGTCGAGGCGATCCACGGGCACCTGCGGCGCGGGGTCGACCGTGGCCGGCTGTCCGACGACGAGGCCCGCGCCGCCGAGGAGCGGCTGGAGCCCGTGGACGCGCTCGACGCCCTAGCCCCGTGCGAGCTGGTCATCGAGGCGGCGCCCGAGTCGCCGGCGCTGAAGAACGAGCTGTTCGAGTCGCTGTCCGGCATCGTCGAAGCCGACTGCGTCCTGGCCACCAACACGTCGTCGCTGTCGGTGACCGCGCTGGCTTGCGCGGCGTCGCATCCCGAACGGGTGGTGGGCATGCACTTCTTCAACCCCGCCCCGCTCATGCGTCTGCTCGAGGTGGTGGCGGGCGAGCAGTCCGGGGACGACGCGATGTCGCTCGCCCGGGCCACCGGCGAGGCGATGGGCAAGCGGGTGATCGTGGCCTCCGACGGGCCCGGCTTCCTCGTCAACCGCTGCGCGCGCCCGTTCGGGCTTGAGGCCCTTCGCCTGCTGCAGGAACGCCTGGCCACGGTCGAGCAGGTCGACCGGGTCTGCCGCCTGGGCGCCGGCTTCCGGATGGGCCCGTTCGAGCTGATGGACCTGGTCGGGATCGACACCGGCCTGGCGGTCTCGAAGAGCTTCTACGAGCAGTCGTTCGGCGAGCCGCGCTGGAGGCCGTCGCCGATCGCGGCGCGCCTGACGGCGGCCGGACACCACGGCCGCAAGTCGGGCCGCGGCTACTACGACTATGCCGACGACGAGCACCGCCCTCCCGACCCCGAGCCGCCGGCCGGCGGCGGCGGCTCCGGCCGGGTGGTGATCGCCGGCGACCTCGTCTTGGCCGGCGAGCTGCGCGCCGCGGCCGCGAGCGCGGGCTACGAGGTCGCCGAGGGCGTCGAGCCTCCCTACGAGGCGCCGTGGCTCATCGTCGACTGCAGCGCCGGCGAGCAACCGGTGCCGCTGGAGGGCGGTCCGCAGGCGCTTCTGTGTGCCGAGGCATCGCTGGGCGAGCTGGACCCGACCGGCACCGCCGCGGGGTTCCACGCGCTGCCGCCCCTCGAAGGCGCCGGGTTGGTCGAGCTCACACGGGGGGCCGCCACCTCGCCGGTCGCGGCGCAGCGCACCGAGCGGCTGTTCGGTGCGCTGGGGAAGCACGTCGAGTGGGTGGGCGACGCCCCCGGGCTGGTCCTGGGCCGCATCGTCTGCCAGCTCGTCAACGAGGCGGCGTTCGCGCTTGCCGAGGGAGTCGGGAGCGCCGACGACATCGACACCGGCATGGTGCTCGGGCTCAACTATCCGCACGGAGCGCTGCACTGGGCGGATTCGATCGGGCTCGACCACGTACTCGCCGTGCTCGACGGGCTCCAGGACCACTACCGCGAGGAGCGCTACCGCGCGGCGCCGCTGCTGCGGGCGCACGTCTGGGAGGGGCGGCTGGGACGCCATACCGGTGCGGGGTTCTTCGACTACGGCGAGCCCTAGCCGGCGGCGGCGCGGCCTGTCACGTTCCGGGCGCCGCAGGCGTTCAACCCGGGTGCAGCTGCCGCCGTTCCAGCGCTTCCTTGACGACCAGCGCGAGCCGGTGTGGCGCTTCCTGGTGGCGCTGGTCGGACGCCAGGAGGCCGACGACTGCTTCCAGGAAACGTTCCTGTCCGCGCTGCGGGCGTATCCCCGGCTGCGGGACGGAGCCAACCTACAAGCCTGGGTGCTCACCATCGCCCATCGCAAGGCGATCGACTCGCACCGCGCCCGGGCGCGACGACCGGAGCCGGTGGCGGACCCGGACGACGGCCCCTCCGGCGAGGGGCCCGCGGCCCCGGATCCGGAGCTCTGGGCCGTGGTGCGCCGCCTCCCGCCCAAGCAGCGAGCCGCGGTGGCACTGCGGTTCGTGGCCGACCTCCCCCATGCGCAGGCCGCGCGGGTCATGGGATGCACGGAAGCCGCCGCCCGCCGGAACCTGCACGTGGCCCTGACCAACCTGAGGAAGGAGTTGACCCGATGACCGATCTCGAGCGCGCTCTGCGCGACAGCGCCCCGCCGACCGACGCCGTGGCCGCCGCGGCGGCCGCGCGGCGGCTGGCCACGCGCGCGGGCGACGACGGGCTGGCGGACGTCACGTATGCGGTGATCGCGTCGCCGCTGGGCGAGCTGGCGGGCGTGTGCAGCCGGCGTGGCCTGCTGTGCCTGTCCTACCGGGTCGAGCGCCTCGACGAGCTGATGGACACGCTCGCCCGATCGGTCTCGCCCCGCATCCTGGAGTCACCCCAGCGCCTGGAGGCGGTGTCGCGCCAGCTCGACGAGTACTTCGCCGGGCGCCGGCGGCGATTCGAGCTGCCGATCGACTGGTCGCTGGCCCGCGGGTTCGGCCGCCGCGTGCTCCAGGCCACCGCGCGCGTCCCCTACGGTCGGGCGACGACCTACCGCGAGGTCGCGGAGGAGGCCGGCAGCCCGCTCGCCGTCCGGGCGGCGGGAAACGCGCTCGCCGCCAACCCGGTCCCGATCGTGGTCCCCTGCCACCGGGTGCTGCGCACGAGCGGCGGCCTGGGCGGTTATGCCGGCGGGGTCGAGCGTAAGCGCTTCCTGCTGGAGCTCGAGGGCGCTTTCGAGGGCTGAGCCGGGGCGCGGTAGCGTGGGCGAAGTGCCCACGCTCCGCGACCTGGCGTGCGTGATCCACTGCCACTCGACGTTCTCGGACGGGACGGGCACCGTCCCCGAGATCGCCGCGGCCGCGGCTCGCGCGGGGGCCGACGCCGTGCTCCTGACCGACCACGACTCGCTCGAGGCCAAGCGCCGCGGCCACGAGCGCTGGCACGGACGGGTGCTCATGTGCGTCGGGGAGGAGGTCTCCCCGCGGGGCGGCAACCACTACCTGGCGTTCGGGCTGGACGAGGAGATCCGCCACGAGGGTCTCTCGGCGGCGCAGATCGTCGGCGCCGTCGCCGACGCGGGTGGCTTCGGCTTCCTGGCCCATCCGTTCTCGCGAGGATCCGAGCGGTTCCGCCGCGGCGGCATACCCTGGCGCGATCTCGACTGCGGCGGCTACACCGGCATCGAGCTGTGGAGCTTCGTCACCGACGGAGCCGAGGCGGTCGGGTCGGTAGGCGACCTCGTGCGCTTCATCGCCTCACCGGAGCGGACGATCGATGGTCCCCCGCCCCGCAACCTCGAGCGCTGGGACGCCCTGCTGTCGCGGCGGGCGGTGGTCGCGATCGGAGGCGTCGACGCACACCAGGTGGGGGTCCGGGTGGCAGGTCGCGTGCCGCTGCGGCTGATGGCCTACCACCGGTCGTTCCGCCGGCTGCGCACGCACGTGCTGCTCGAGCGCCCGCCGAGTGGAGACGCCGCTCGTGACCGTGGTGCGGTCTACGCGGCCCTGAAGGCGGGACGCTGCTACCTGGCGATGGACTCGCTGGCCGACGCGCGCGGGTTCGCCTTCTGGGCGCAGGCCGGACGCGAGCGGATCGAGATGGGCGGCGAGGCCAGCGCGGACGGCACGAGGCTACGGATTCGCACGCCCGCTCCTGCCGACCTCACGCTGCTGCGCGACGGCGAGCCCGTCGCGAGGACTCACGGCGCTGCGCTCGAGCACGAGGTCGAGTGTCCCGGCGTCCACCGCGTCGAGGCGGCGCTGCACCGCCACGGCCGCCAGCGCAGGTGGATCGTCTCCAACCCCGTCTACCTGCGCTGAGGGCTTGGCTATGACTGGGTCGGCGCCCAGTGGGACTCGGGGACCTCGTCCGACGGCACGTCCGCCAGCTCGCGAGGCGTCTCGACCTCCGGGGTGTCGCGCAGGTACCACTCGGCGTCCAGGGCGGCCTGGCAGCCGGTCCCGGCCGCGGTGACCGCCTGGCGGTAGGTGTGGTCCACGAGGTCGCCGGCGGCGAAGACGCCCGGCCGGCTGGTGCGGGTGGACTTGCCCTGGGTGAGCACGTAGCCGTTCTCGTCCGCCTCGACCTGGTCCGCCACCAGCTCGGACTGCGGCAGGTGCCCGATGGCGATGAAGGCGCCGGCGGTGGGCAGCTCGCGATATTCCCCGGTCTCGGTATTGCGCAGCCGCGCGACGCCCAGCGCGCCGTCCTGCCCGGGTGCGAACTCCTCGACGACAAACGGGGTGAGCCACGCGATGTTGTCGATCTCGCGCGCGCGCTCGAGCATGATCTTCGAGGCCCGAAACTCATCGCGTCGGTGGACCACCGTCACCTTGGCGGCGAACTTCGACAGGAAGATCGCCTCCTCCATCGCGGAGTCGCCTCCGCCCACGATGAGGGCCTCGCGGTCCTTGAAGAACGCCGCGTCGCAGGTGGCGCAGTAGGAGACGCCGCGGCCCCCGAGCTCCTCCTCCCCCGGCACGCCCAGCTTCTTGTGCTCGGCGCCCATCGCCAGGACGACGGTCCGCGCGCGGTAGGAGTCGTCATCCACCCAGACGGTGTGCGCGCCTCCGGGCTCGTCGGCGAGCTCGATGCGGGTCGCGTTCTCGGTGACGAACCGGGCGCCGAAGCGCTCCGCCTGATCGCGGAATTCCTGCATCATCTCCGGCCCGGTCACACCGTCGCGGTAGCCCGGATAGTTCTCCACATCGGTCGTCTGCTGCAGCAGCCCGCCCCAGGCGAATCCCTCGATGACCAGCGGACGCAGATTGGCGCGCGCGGTGTACAGGGCGGCGGTGTAGCCCGCCGGCCCGCTGCCGACGATGATCACGCTCTCGATTGGCTGCTCGCCCATCTGCTCTCCCGGATGGTCGCGATCCATAACTTCACTTTGTATAGTACTCCTCCGGTCAACCATGTTACGGCGCTCAGGCGGGCGCGGGCGCGCTCGCCGTCCGCTCCTCGCGCCAGCGGCTGACCGTCCTGCGCAGCTGGAGATAGGCGACCGCCCCCGGCACGGTGGGAAGCCAGAACGCAAACCCGCGGTAGGCGAGCACGGCGACCACCGCGAGCCCGCCGGGCACCCCGAAGGCGATGAAGCTGCCGATCATCCCCCCGTCCACCCCGCCGATCCCGCCGGGGAGGGGAAGGGCGTTCGCCAGCATGCCCACGAAGTAGGCCATCACGATCACCGCCTTGGAGGGGGGGTCGCCGAACGCGTGGAAGCAGGCCCACAGGACGGCGATGTCGAAGGTCCACCAGGCGAGGGCTCCCAGCAGGCCGGGCTCGCGCGCGCGCGCGAGCGAGAGCGCATCGCGCACCCCGCCGGCGACGGCCGCGGGGACGCTGGCGCCCCACCGTGCCCACTTCGCCAGCCGGCGATGCCCATGCCGGTGCGACCAGCTGCCCAGCCGCCGCTCGAAGTCGGCGGGGACCAGCGACATGGCCAGGAACACCGTGAGCGCGGTGGCGCCCAGGACCGCCGGAATGACCGTGAAGGCCAGCGGGGCGGGGCCCGGGAAGACGCCGGTGCGCAGGAGGATCCCGTCGATCACCAGCGTGGCCATGTAGACCGCGTACAGCAGCGACATGAAGGCGACGATCCGGCGGGCCACCGTGCGCGGCTCCATCCCCGACTGCCGCAGCGCCCAGGCGGTGAGCGCCACGCCGCCGGCGCCGGCGGCCGCGAACAGTCGCGTCGCCGCCAGGCCGGCCATGGTGATCTGGTAGCTCTCGCGCCAGTCGATGCGCGACGCCCCGCGCACGAAGACCGTCCGGAACAGGACGACGTAGCCACCGAACGAGAGCACCTCGAAGCCGGCGGCGATGGCCAGCCACACCGGCTGACCCGAGTTGATGCGGTTCCACGTCTCCTGGAGGCCGGCGAGTCGCGGCAGCACGAAGTAGAGGAAGCCGAGCGAGCAGACCACGAACACGCCGAAGGCGATCATGCGCTTCCTGGAGACCCCCACCCGGGGCATCTCCTCGTCGAGGTCCTTCGGCGCCGGGTGGGGCACGGTGACCGGCGCGGTCGACGCCCGGGAGCTGGATGGGTCGTCGCGCACGGCTATGCGGCGCCTCGGGCCGCGAGTGCCTCCACGCAACGCGAGGCGCGGACGAACAGTGGCGCCGCACCGGGCGCGGCGCGGCGGACCCCCTGGGCCAGCGCTAGCCCGGCGACCAGGTCGACCACGTAGTGCTCGCCCAGATAGACCAGCGCCAGGCACAGCGTGACCGCATAGCTCCAGCCGATCGCCGCCTCGGGCATCCCGACTTCGGTCAGCAGGTGCGCGGCCATGACCGATGTGGCGAAGTGCAGCGAGGGCATAGCGGCGAGCGGATTTCCTCCTAGGAAATCGTAGAGCGGCTGCCATCCGTCTTCCCAGAATTGCTCGCCGTGCTCGTACATGACCCGCCTCAGGGCGGGCATGCCGTCGTGCTCGATCCTCCCCTGCGCGGCGGCGTACCAGGGCGGCGCGGTCGGCAGCGCCCAGTAGATGACCAACCCCAGGTCGAACACGGCGTACATCAGGCAGGCGGCGCGCGCAAACATGTCCCGCCGGCGCCCCAGGATGTAGGCCAGCGCGGCATGGGGCGTGAGGAACCACAGCCAGTGCACCCAGATCAGCAGCCGGTCGAAATGGGTGATCCGGTCGGGCCGCGACAGCCATCGCTGGAGCCGCAGGGTGGGTAGCACCCCCAGCCCGAGGACCCGGTCCACGCGCACCGGGTAGTCGATTCGCACCCGCGCGCGCAGCGTCCGAGGATCGTCGTGGGGCATCTGGTAGAGGGCGACGTACGCCCACATCTGAAGGAAGCAGGTGAACACGTCGCGGGCGCGCGTGCGGGGCCGGACCACACACAGCGCGATCGGCGCCGCCCCCGACGCGGCGCCCACCGCCACTGCAGAGAGCCCCAGCCGGCGTCGCACGAGGGGAGCGATCACCCCAGCGGCCAGGACGGTCCAGGCGGCGGTCCGGATGGCCCTCGACCCTCGCAAGGCGGGCGGAGTATATGGACGCCCTGGCGGTCCGAGGCAGCGGCGGCACGGCGGCGGCCGCAGACACTGACCGCCCAGTTCGCGGCCGGCGCCCTAGAGTCCCGCGTCCCATGTGCGGGATCGCGGGTTGCGTCATGCCCCCGGGACAGCGCCCCGACCGCGGGGCGCTCGAGCGCATGGCCGGCGCGCTGCGCCACCGCGGGCCCGACGACCGGGGCATCGAGGTGGTCGGAGCCGTCGGGCTCGTCCACACACGCCTCGCCATCGTCGACCCCTCCCCCGCCGGGCACGCGCCGATGTCCGGCCGCGACGGTCGGTGGTGGCTGACCTACAACGGCGAGGTGTTCAACCACCTCGAGCTGCGCGCCGGGCTGGGAGCCGACGGCTGGCGCGGAGGGTCTGACACCGAGACGCTGGTGCGCGCGCTCGAGGCCTGGGGCGAGGCGGCGATCGACCGCTGCAATGGCCTGTTCGCCTACGCGGCGCTGGACACCGAGCGCGGGCGCCTGCTGCTGGTGCGCGACCGCTTCGGGGTCAAGCCCCTGTACCTCGCGCGCCACCAGGGGGCGCTGTGGTTCGCCAGCGAGATCGGCGCGCTGCTGGCCGCCGGGCTGCCGCGCCGGGCCCGCCGTGACGCGCTGGCCTATCACGTCGCCTACGGCTGGGCCAACGGACGCCAGACGCCGGTCGAGGGCGTGGAGCGGGTGCTGCCGGGGACCGTGGTGACGGTCGACCTGCGGACGCTGGCCACCCGGGAGCGCCGCTGGTACGAGCCGGCCACCGCAGTCGATCCGGAACTGGCCGCCGAGCTGGAGGGCCTGGGGCGCCGCCCGCTGGTGGACCGGCTCGAGGCGCAGCTGCGCGCGTCGGTGCAGCGGCGCCTGATGGCGGACGTGCCGGTCGGGACGATGTGCTCGGGCGGCCTGGACTCCAGCCTGGTCGCCGCGTTCGCCCGCGAGCAGCATCCTCGGATCGTCGCCTACAACGCCTCGGTCGCCGATCAGCCCGCCGCCGACGAGGGGCGGTGGGCGCAGCGGGTGGCCTCGGGTCTGGGGATCGAGCTGCGGACCGTGCGCACCGACGCCGCCTCCTGGCGAGCGGGCCTGATCCCGGCGGTGGCGCACAACGAGTTCCCGCTCATGCACGAGAGCTCGGTCCCGATGGCGCAGATCGCGGCGCTCGCGCAGTCGGACGGAGTCAAGGTGCTGCTCAGCGGCGAGGGGGCCGACGAGCTGCTCGGTGGCTACGACTTCCTCGACCGCGAGCGCTTCGAGGCGTTCCTGCCGCGCGGGGCGAGGCTGGCCCAGCGTGCCCGCCGGGCGACGGCGCGCACCCTCGGCCTGTGGCGCCGACGCGGGCGAGGGGCCGTGCGGGCCCTGCGCCGGCGTCTGGAGCGACACCCGCCGTCGCGGCTGACGCGCCCGCCGGTGACCGAGGCGGCGGCCACCTACCACGCCGGGGTGGCCGAGCGAGCGGCCGCCGCCTACGCGCACCACGACGGCGCCCGCGCGGACCTCGAGGCGGGGCTGCTCGCCCAGCTCTCGACCTACCTGCCCCACCTGCTCAACCGCCAGGACAAGAACACCATGCAGGAGTCGATCGAGACCCGGGTGCCGTTCCTGGACCCGGCGGTGGTGGCGCTGGCGCTCAACCTGCCCCTCGAGGCCCGCACGCGACCCGACCGCAAGGGCGTTCTGCGCGACCTCGGTGCCCGCCATCTACCCGGCGGCGTGGCGTCACGGGCGAAGGTCGGGTTCGGGTTCGAGGTCAGGGGCTACCTGCTGGCGGCCGCCCGGCCGGGGTTCCTGGCCGACGGCTGGCTGCGCGAGCAGCTCGAGTTCGAGCGCTCGGAATGGGAGGCGGCGATCGGTTCCCTGGCCTCCGAGCAGGCGCTGCGGGCGTGGACCGCCGAGGCCTGGTGCCGGCTGATGCTCGGCGGCCAGGCGGTCGAAGCGGTCGAAGGCGAGCTCTGGCGCTAGCGCGCTAGGTGGCCGCGCGCGCCAGCCGGCGCGCCCGTGCCTCCTCGACGAGGGCCGACAGCAGCCGCGAGCGCTCGTCCACCTCGGGATGCCACTGCACCCCGAGGGCGAACTGCAACTCCGGGACCTCGATCGCCTCGGGCAGCCCGTCGATGGTGGACCATCCGGTCACCAGCGCACCCTCGCCGAGGTGGTCGATCCCCTGGTGGTGGTGCGACTTGGTCGGGTGGCGCTCCTCTCCGGCGGCACGCGCGGCGAGCGAGCCCGGCTCGAGGCTGACGTCGTGGTCGGCCTCCTCGAACGACCCCGGGGTGCGGCGGTGCTCATGGTGGCCGAGGGTCTCCGGAAGGTGCTGGAGCAGGGTGCCGGCCAGCGCCACGTTCATGAGCTGCATTCCCCGGCAGATGCCCAGCAGCGGGAGGTCGCGCTCGAGCGCCCGCCGAGCGAGCGCGATCTCCGAAGCGTCGCGCTCGGGCACCGTCCGCACCGTCATCTCGTGCCGCTGTGCGCCGTACGAGGACGGGTCTATGTCCGCGCCGCCCGCCAGCACCAGGCCGTCAACCAGGTCCAGGACCTCGTCGGCATCGGTGGTGAGCAGGTCGTCCGGGGGCACCATGATCGCCAGCCCGCCCGCCGCCTGCACCGCCTTGATGTACGACAGCGGCAGCAGCACCGCCTGCTGGTCCCAGTGGCTCCAACGCGCGCGCTCCAGCGCGGTGCAGATGCCGATCACGGGGCGAGACACCCGTTCCACTATAGGGCGGCCCGCGCGGCGCTTGAGGGACTTCGGCGAGAGCGGCGGGCGGTCGCACTTCGAGCCCGCCGGCGTCTACTCCACCGGGGGCCGGACGTCGATCACCCTGCGCTCGTGGGTGCCCACGCCGATGACCCGATCACCCTCGCGGACCTCGACGTCGAAGCGCAGCTTGCGCCCGTCGGCGATCTCCCGCAGCCTGGCCCGGACCGTGCACCGGGTGCCCTCCCGCGCGCCCGCCACGTGCCTGACGCACACCTCGAAGCCGACGGTCGCCTTGCCGTCGGGCAGCTTGGGGAAGGCCAGGCGCGCGGCGTTGCGCTCCATCATCCCGATCATGCTCGGCGTAGAGAGGACCGGGACCCGGATCGTCCCGCCCACGTCGGTGATGTGGCGGTCCTGGACCTCGAACTCGTCGACGCGCTCGTCGCCGATCCGCAGGCGCCCGATCACCACATCGTCAGCCCGCCGCTGACCCCGATCGTCTCGCCGGTCACGTACGAGGCGTCGTCGCAGGCGAGAAAGGCGATCGCGGCGGCGACCTCGTCCGGCCGGCCGGGGCGGCCCATCACGGTGGAGTTGATCATCCCCTGGCGCAGCCGCGCGCCGAGGTCGCTGGCCTCGACCATCGAGTCCAGCAGCGGCGTCTCGATCGGGCCGGGAGCGACGGCGTTGCAGCGCACGCCGTAGTGGGCTCCCTCACGGGCGATCGCCTTGGTGAACCCGATCACCCCGGCCTTGGCGGCGCTGTAGACGACGCTGGCTTGCGAGCCGCCGCGGCCGGCCTCGCTGGCCACGTTGACGATCGCTCCGCGCTTGCGCCGCTGCATCGTGGGCAGAACCGCGTGGGTGACAGCCAGCACGCTGCGCAGGTTCAGCGCCAGCAAGTGGTCCCAGTCGGCCTCGACGGTGTTGACGAAGAACTCGGGAGCACCCCGACCGCCGCCGGCGTTGTTGACCAGCACGTCGAGCTCCCCCACCTCGGCCACCGCAGCGGCAACGCCCGCGCCGACCGACCGTACGTCGGTGACGTCCATCTCCACGGTCAGCCCGTCGACCTCGCCGGCCACGGCACGGGCGCCGGAAGCGTCCAGGTCGGCCACCGCCACGCGCGCACCCTCGGCCGCCAGCCGGCGCGCGGTCGCCGCCCCGATGCCGGAGGCGCCGCCGGTGACCAACGCCGATCGCCCCTCGAGCCGCATGCGCGGCCAACCCTATACTCCGCCGCCGTGTCCCCGGAGGCGCCAACGGTGGCCATCGTCGGCGGAACGGGCGCGCTGGGGTTCGGGCTGGCCCTGCGGCTCGGAGATGCCGGCCTCCGGGTGGTGATCGGCTCGCGCGACGCCGGGCGGGCGACCGAGGCGGCGTCCCGGGCGTCGGAGCAGGTGCCCGCCGGCTCGTTCGACGGCCGGGTCAACCCCGAGGCGGTCCGCGACGTCACGGCGGTGGTGCTCACCGTCCCGTTTCGCAACCACTCGGAGAACCTGACCAACCTCAGGGAAGCGCTGACGCCCGGACAGCTGCTGATCGACGCGACGGTTCCGCTCGCCGCCGCGGTCAGCGGCAAGGCGACCCGGATGCTGGGTGTCCCCCAGGGCTCGGCCGCGCAGCAGGCGGCGGAGATGGCGCCGGACGGCGTTCGGGTGATCTCCGCCCTGCACACGGTCAGCGCCGCCAGGCTCGCCGACCTGGACGCCGACCTCGACGAGGACGTGCTCATCTGCGGCGATCGCCGGGACGACAAGCGCGAGGCCGCCGAGCTCATCGCGCGGATTGCGGGGCTGCGCTGCGTCGACGCCGGACGGCTCGAGATGGCGCGCATCGCCGAGTCGCTCACCGCGCTGATGATCTCGATCAACGCGCGCTACAAGACCCACGCGGGCGTGCGCATCACGGGGCTGCCCAGCGACTCGTGGCCGGCCGGCCGGTAGTCGTCCTCGCCGGCGGCACGGGGGGCGCCAAGCTCGCCCGCGGGGTCCTGGACATCGCCGGTCACGACCTCGTCGTGGTGGCGAACACCGGCGACGACGTCGAGATCTACGGCGGGCACGTGTCGCCCGATCCCGATCTCGTGCTCTACTGGCTGGCGGACCGGATCGACGAGCGCGGATGGGGCCTGCGCGACGACACCTTCCAGGTCATGGAGGGCCTGCGCGAGATCGGATCCGATCCGTGGTTCTCGCTCGGCGACCGCGACCTGGCGGTCGCCCTCCAGCGCCGCCGGCGCCTGCAGGAGGGAGCCCGTCTCACCGACGCGCTGGCGGAGCTGGGAGCGTCTCTGGGAGTGGGCGCTCGGGTGCTGCCGATGAGCGACGACCCGGTGCGCACGCGCGTGCGCCACCGCGGGCGCTGGTGGCCGTTCCAGGAGTACATGATCGTGGCGGAGGCGCAGGGGCCGGTGGAGGAGGTGCGGTTCGAGGGCGCCGAGCGCGCGGGGCCGAGCGACGAGGTCCTCGCGGCGGTCGCCGGAGCCCGCGCCATCCTGATCGGCCCCTCCAATCCTGTTGCCTCGATCGGTCCGATCCTCGCCCTGCACGGCATGCGCGAGGCGCTGCGGGCGGCGCCCGCCCCGGTCATCGCGGTCAGCCCGATCGTGGGCGGTCGGGTGGTCAAGGGCCCGACCGACCCGTTCATGCGCTGGGCCGGCCACGAGCCGAGCGCCTCGGGAGTGGCAGCGACGTATGCCGGCGTCATCGACGGACTGGTCGCCGACGAGGCGGCGGACGGGATCCCGGTGCTGGAGATCGACACGCTGATGACCGACGCCGAGTCCCGCCGCCGGGTGGCCGAGGCGACGCTGGGCTTCGCCGCCGAGCTGGCCAGGGAGTGACGCCGTGACCACGCTGGCCGTCCTGCCGATCAAGCGCCTGAGGGCCGCCAAGCGCCGGCTCGACCCTGCCGTCAGCGCGCGGGCGCGCCGGGAGCTCGCCGCCGCCATGGCCGCCGACGTGCTCGACGCGCTGGGTCGGGTCGGCGGACTGGCCGGGGTCATCGCCGTCACCGGGGAGCCGGCGATCGCGCGGGCCGCCACCGCGGCGGGTGCCGAGACGATCGACGACGATCGCGACGCCGGACAGAGCGCCGCCGCCCGGCTGGGGATCTCGCGCGCCCTCGAACGCGGGGCTTCTCACGCGCTGCTGGTACCCGGTGACTGTCCCGTGCTCGAACCCGCCGAGCTGGAATCGCTGCTCGTCGGCGCCACGCCGGGGCGGTCGGTCGCCGTGGTCCCGGACCGCCACGGAACCGGCACCAACGGGCTGCTGCTCGCCCCTCCCGACGTGATCGCGCCCGCCTTCGGCCCCGCATCGTTCGACCGCCATGTCGACGCGGCCCGGCAGGCGGGCGCGGCCGTGCACGTCGAGCGGCTGCCCTCGCTCGCCCTGGATGTCGACACCGCGGGCGACCTGGTCGCGCTGCGAGCGGCGCTGTCGACCGCGCCGGCCGCCGCGCCACGCACTCGCGACGTCCTGGCGGCGGTGGCGTCCGGCGCCGCGTGAGCCCATGAGCCTGTCAGCTCAGGCGCTGGGTGGGATTCCGGAGGTGACGCCGGGAGCCGACCTCGCGGCGCTGCTGATGGACGCCGCCGGCGCCGCCGGCGGGGTGGGAGACGGCGACGTGCTGGTCGTGGCGCACAAGGTCGTGTCCAAGGCCGAGGGGCGGCTGCGGGCGCTCGAGGAGATCCACCCCGGCGAGCGGGCCCGTCGCCTGGCGGCCGACCACGACAAGGATCCGCGCCACGTGCAGGCGGTTCTGGACGAGGCGACCGAGCTGGTTCGCGCGGAGCGTGGTGTGCTCATCTGCCGCACCCGCCACGGGCTCGTGTGCGCCAACGCCGGGGTGGACGCCTCCAACGCGCCCGCGCCGGGGACCCTCGTCCTGCTGCCGAAGGACCCAGACGCGTCGGCACGGGCCCTGCGAGCGCGGTTGCGGGAGCTGACCGGCAGCCGCCCGGCCGTCCTGGTCACCGACTCGTTCGGGCGGGCATGGCGCCACGGCCAGTCCGAGGTGGCGATCGGCTGCGCCGGACTGGCGCCGCTCGACGACTGGCGCGGGCGGCCCGATGCCGCGGGCCGGCCGCTGCGGGCGACCTGGATCGCGGTGGCCGACGAGGCGGCGGCGGCCGCCGACCTCGTACGCAGCAAGGACTCGCGCGAGCCGGCGGTGCTGGTGCGCGGACTCGAGCGCTACGTCAGCGCGCACGACGGTCCCGGCGCCGCGAGCCTGCTGCGCCCACCCGCCGAGGACCTGTTTCGCTGACCCCGGCCGCGAAGCGCGATACTGGACGCCGTGCCAGACGACAACGTCGAGATCGTCCGCCGCATCCTCGAGACCTGGAGGCGAGGCGAGTCGCCCGCGGCCGAGGGCCTGCTCGACGAGCAGGTCGAGTGGGTCAACGCGCCCGAGGCGGTGGAGCCCGGGACGCGCCGTGGGATCCGCGCCTTCGAGGCCGCCGCCGCGAGTGTCGTCGAGTCGTTCGAGAACGTTCGGCTCGAGGTCGACGAGCTCATCCCCTCCGGTGACCGCGTGCTGATGCTGGGCACCATCGTGGTGCGTGGACGCGAAAGCAGTGCCGAGCTGCGGCAGCGGGTTGCCCAGCTGTGGACGCTGCGCCAGGGACGGGCGCTGCGCGTCGAGTTGTTACTCGACCCCGAGCGGGCCCGGGCCGCGCTCGACTCGAAGCGGTCGCCGGAGACGAGCGCGCCGACGGCCGGGGATCAGGCCGCCACCGGCAACTCGTAGCGCCGCCTGATCCCGTAGAGGGTCGTGCGCTCGGCGGCCGGGCGCCCGGCGCGGTGGGCGGCGGCGACGAAGTCCTCGGCCTCCAGGCGCACGCCGTGGTAGGAGCCGGCCATGCGGGAGATCGACTCCTCCATCAGCGTCCCCCCCAGGTCGTTCACGCCCCACCGCAGCGCCTCGGTGGCGGCGTCCAGCCCCATCTTCACCCACGACGCCTGCAGGTTGCGCACCGTTCGACCGAGTGCCAGGCGGAACACCGCGGTGTGCTTGAGGTTCTCCTCGCGGGAGATCTCCTCGATGCCGTGGGTGCGGCCGAGCAGAGTGTGGAAGGGGATGAACGACAGCGGCACGAACTCGGTGAACCCGCCCGTGCGCTCCTGGAGCTCTCGCACGACCCGCATGTGCTCGGCCAGCTCCCAGGGCTCCTCGATGTGGCCGAACATGACGGTCACCGTCGAGGGCAGGCCCGCGGCATGCGAGGCCTCGATCACCTCCACCCAGCGGCCCACCGGCAGCTTGTTGGGAGAGATGCGCTCCCTCACCCCGTCGTGCAGCACCTCGGCCGCCGTGCCGGGGGTGGAGTCGAGCCCGGCGGCCCGCAGCCGCTCGAACACCGCGATCGGGGCCAGCCCGGACACGTCGCACATGTGCGCGACCTCCATGGGCGAGTAGGCGTGCAGGTGGATGCCCGGCGCCGCCTGCTTGGCCAGGCGCAGCCAGGACTCGTAGTCCTCGAGCGTCCAGTCGGGATGGATGCCGGACTGCATGCAGATCTCGGTGGCCCCGAAGTCGACCGCCTCCCGCACCCGGCGCACGAACTCGTCGCGGTCGTGCTCGTAGGCGTCGGGCGAGCGCTTGCCCTGGCCGAAGCCGCAGAAGGCGCAGCCGACGATGCAGATGTTGGACACGTTGATGTTGCGATTGACCACGAAGGTGACGGTCTCGCCGGCCAGCTCGGCGCGCAGCCCGTCGGCGGCGGCGCGCATCTCCTCGATCGCCTCCGGGCGGCGCTCGGCGAACAGAGCGGTCAGCTCGTCGGGGGACAGGCGACCGCCGTCGCGCGCCTTGTCGATCGCCCCCGGCACCAGGTCGGCGCGGACCCGCCGGTCCTGGCGGCGGCCGGAGCCGCGCCGCGGGATGAACGACCAGTAGCGGCGCTTGATGACGTCGAGGACGCCCTGCGCCATCCAGTCGGAGTCGATGAACTGGGGGTACACGCACAGCCGCTCGGTCAGCGCGAACCCATCGGCGGCCAGGCGCCGGCGCACCCGGTGGGGCGACGGAAACGGGTGCTCCGGCGAGATGTGATCGCCGTTGGCCGACAGGCCGCCCAGGTCGGTGGCGCCCTCGCGCACCAGCTCGAGCCACCAGTCGGCGAGGTTGGGAGGAACCTGGATGCCGACGTCGGGCATCAGGCGCCGGCATTCGCGGACCAGCCGCCGCATGTCGTCGACGGTCACCTCGCAGGCCCAGTCGGGCAGCGGCAGGCTCGGCCCGTCCGCGACGCCGGTGCGCCAGTACTCGCGCGCCGCTCGGTCGGCGATCCGGGCGGGCTCACGGCCGTAGTAGGACTGGTGGGGGACGAAGTTCTGGAGGATCACCTCCTGGATATGGCCGTGGCGGCGGTGTGCCGCGGCCAGCGCCTCCAGCGAGGCGATCCGCTCGTCCTCGGTCTCCCCGATGCCCACCAGGATCCCGCTGGTGAACGGAATGCGCAGCTCGCCGGCGGCCTGGATGGTCTCCAGCCGGCGCGCGGGATGCTTGGTCGGCGAGCCCGCGTGCACGGTCTGCATGAGGCGCTCGGAGACGGACTCGAGCATCAGCCCCTGGGATGCGGTGACCTCGCGCAGGCGGGCGAGGTCCTCCCGCTCCAGCACCCCCAGGTTGGTGTGCGGGAGCATGCCCCGCTCGAGCGCCCGCTCACAGGTCCAGACCACGTAGGCCGTGAAGTCCCGGTGACCGTGATCGCGCAGCCGCGCAGCCACCTCCGGGTTGACCTCGGGCCGCTCGCCGGTCAGCACCAGCAGCTCCTTGACGTTGCGCCGGGCCGCCTCGTCGAGCATGCCCTCGACCTCTTCGGGCGTGTACAGGTGCGCCCGGTGAGTGGCGAACGCGCAGTACTTGCAATAGCAGCGACAGGTGCGCGACAGCGAGAGCGTCAGGTTGCGCGAGAAGGTGACCCGCCGCATCGGCACAGAGTCTAGGCAGTGGCTGCGGGTGGCCGGGGCGGCAGCCGAACGCCGACCTCAGTCCAGCGTGTCGATCGGCCTGCGGGCGACCCGATCCTCGGGATCCAGCACCAGGGCCTTGTAGCCCTGCGCGGCGCCCAGCGCGCCCACCAGCGGACCGACGATGTAGATCCAGGCGTTCGAGAACTGGCCGCTGACCAACGCCGGGCCGAACCAGCGGGCGGGGTTGAAACCGGCCCCGCTCAGCGGCGCCAGGGTCATGACCCCGAGGCCGAGCGAGATCCCGATGACCAGCCCGGCCCATGCCCGCTCGCCGCGGGGGTTGACCGCGGTGCCCATGATCGCCCACATGAGGACGAAGGTGCCGATCACCTCCGCCAGCAGGCCGGGGAGCGCGCGACCCTGGAGGAGGGGCTCGGAGACGGCCGTGGCCCCGTAGGCGGCGGCCCGCCCGGGCTCCAGCAGCAGCAGCTTCACCACCAGCGCCGCCGCCACGCCGCCGACGATCTGGACGAGCCAGTAGACGCCGGCGTCGAACGGCGAGATCCGGCGCAGGGTGAGCAGGCCGAACGTCACCGCCGGATTGAAGTGGGCACCGGACGTGCCTCCCAGCGTGTAGACCAGCAGCGCCAGCACGAACACGTGCACCAGCCCGATCACCGCGAAGTCGGTCGCCCCGACGCCGCTCGGAGAGCTGACGACGACGATCGACGCGACGAAGAAGACGAGCAGGAAGGTGCCGAGGAATTCGGCGGCGTAGGCGGTCGGTCCCCGTTCTTCCACGGGCGATCTCCTTGGTAGCGAGGGCGGGAGCGGCGGCGATTCTATGGGCGGCGGCGGCTACCCGGTGACGCGCGCAGGAGGCGCGGGGCCAGCAGGCGGGCGCCGGCGATCAGCCCGTAGGGGCGTGGGACGTAACGCTCGGGCCGGCCCCGCAGGCCGGCGTCGACGATCGCCTCGGCGACCCGCTCCGGGCGAGACACCATCCAGCGCGTCAAGCGGCGCTTGACGAGCTGGCGCTGCGGAAAGCCCTCGGTGGCCACGAATCCCGGCAGCACCAGCCCCACGTGGACACCATGGCGGGCCTCCTCGAGCGCCAGCGCGTCGGTCCAGGCGGCGAGCGCCGCCTTGCTGGCTCCGTAGGCGCCCGCCCCTGGTCGCGCGACCCTGGCGGCCACGCTGGCCACGTTCACGATCGCGCTGGGCGCCGAGCCACGCAGGAGCGGAAGCACGGCCTCGGTGAGACGCACGACGGCGTTGAAGTTGACCTCCATGGTGTCGCGGACGTTCGCGTAGCCGCCCTCCTCGAAGCTGGCCCGCCAGGCGGCGCCCGCATTGTTGACCAGCAGGTCCAGCCGTCCGTGCTCGCGCGCCACGGTCTCGGCGATCGCGGTCGGCGCGTCCGGGTCCACCAGGTCGGCGGCGACCACCGTGGCCTCGCCGAGTTGAGAGGCAAGCGACCGCAGCCGTTCCTCGCGCCGTGCCACCAGCACCAGCGCGGCGGCGGGCTCGCGGGCCAGCCGGCGGGCCGTCGCCTCGCCGATGCCGCTCGACGCGCCTGTCACCAGCGCGATCAACCCGAGTCCTCCAGCAGGGACTCGACCAGCGCGAGGCCCTCGCGCGCCATCCGCGAGCGGGGCACGACGAGGTCGAAGCCCACCTCCTCGGCGCGCTGCCGGGTGGCGGTGTCGACGTGCGAGTAGAAGGCCAGGGTCGGCGTGCGCCTGAGCTCTCCCCCGGCGCGCATCGAGTCGACCAGCGTCGCCCCGTCGACCTCGTCGGTGGTGAGATCCACGACCAGCGCGTCGGCGTCCTGGGACCGCGCCCATGTCTCGTCCTCCTGGGAGCACAGCACGACCTGGTGGCCGGCGTCCTCGAGCATCGACGTCAGCCGCGAGCCGAACAGCAGGTCGGGCACCAGCGCGACGACACGGGCCACGCTACTGGGCCCGGAGCTTGCGGAACTGCCGGCGGATGGATTCCGGACGACCCCACATCGGCGTCACCTCAACCCGCCCGCTGCGCACCTCGCGTACCGCGAGCTCGGCCTCGATGCCCGCGTCGTCCAGCAGCTTCAGCGTGCCGTGGACGACGGGCGCCGCCGCCGCATGGCCGAAGCGGTGGGCGACCAGGATGCGCCAGTGCCAGTCGTGGCGAGAGTAGGGCTGCGCGTTGCAGGTGACCATGTAGACCGCGGCGTCCACGTAGCGCGTCTCGTCCTTGATCCGCAGATCCAGCTCCAGGTCGGTCCAGTCGTCGGGCAGCGACTCCACGATCTGCTCGAAGCGCTCGGCCAGGCCCATATCCGTTGGCAGCCTAGCGGGCGGGCACCCGCCGCCGGGCGGCCGGCTGCGCTATCCGAAGAAGGTCCGGTAGAGGAGGAAGAGGTTGAGGGCGATGATCAGCGTCGCCACCATCGACGCAACCAGCGTGGTCAGGCGCCGGTTGGTCAGCGCTCCCATGATGTCGGCACGGCGCGTCAGCAGCAGCAGCGGTACGAGCGCGAACGGGATCCCGAACGACAGGACGACCTGGCTGAGCACCAGCGAGCGGGTCGGATCGAGCCCCACCGCGAGGACGATCAGAGCCGGCGTCATGGTGACCATCCGCCGCAGGGCCAGGGGGATGCTGCGGCGGATGAACCCCTGCATGACGACCTGGCCGGCGTAGGTGCCCACGCTCGAGGAGGCGAAGCCGGAGGCCAGCAGCGCGAGGGCGAAGGCCAGCGCCGCCCCCGGTCCGGCCAGCGTCCCGAAGCCGGTGTACGCGCCCTCGATGGTGTCGACGCCGGTGCGCCCCGAGCCGTGGAACAGCGACGCGGCGATGATGAGCATCGACATGTTGATCAAGCCGGCGACGCCCATCGCGATCATCACGTCTATCCGCTGGTAGCGCAGCAGCCGCCGGCGCTCGTCCTCGTGCTGGACCGCGATCCGGTTCTGGGTCAGCGCCGAGTGCAGATAGATGACGTGGGGCATGACGGTGGCGCCGAGGATGCCGGTGGCCAGCAGGACCGAGTCGGTGCCCGCGAAGCCCGGGAGGAAGCCGCGCGCCACGGCGCCGGCGTCGGCGCCGATCCGCAAGGTGTCGTAGAGGAAGCCGAGCAGGATCACGCCCAGCAGCCCGGCGATGACCAGCTCGAAGCGACGATAGCCGTGGCTCTGCAGCGCCAGGATCCCGAACGCCACCACGCCGGTCATCACCCCGGCCGCGAACAGGGGGACGCCGAACAGCAGGTTCAGCGCGATGGCCGCGCCGATGAACTCGGCCAGGTCGGTGGCCATCGCGATCAGCTCGGCCTGGATCCAGAGCCCCCAGGAGACGGGACGCGGGAAGTGCTCGCGGCACAGCTCGGGGAGGTTGCGCCCGGTGGACAGGCCGACCTTCGCCGACAGACTCTGGACCAGCATCGCCATCAGGTTGGCCGCGACGATGACCCACAGCAGCAGGTAGCCGAAGCTCGCCCCGCCCGAGATGTTGGTGGCGAAGTTGCCGGGGTCCACGTAGGCGATCGCGGCGACGAAGGCCGGCCCGAGCAGGGCGATCGACCCGCGAAGGCGCCCGCGCGCCCGCAGCCGCTGTAGCGTGCTCGCACTCGGCGTGGGAAGGGCGACGGTCCCCGCGCCGCTCTCGCCCATGACCGGCGGCGGTGGCGGGTTCATCGGTCGACGTCCACCCGCATCGCGCTGGCCAGCCCGCCACCCAGCACGTGGACCTCGGCGCCGAAGCGCGCGAAGACAGGACCGCCGAACGGCTGTCGCTCGAGCACCTCGAAGCGGTCACCCGGCGAGACGCCGCGGTCGGCGAGGTAGCGCAGCATCGCGGGGTCGGAATCGGAGATGCGGACGAAGGTCCCACGCTGGCCGCCCTGCAGGGAGTCCAGCGCCTCGGTGGTCCGCTCCTCGATCCGTCCGTCGCGGGTCGGGATCGGGTCGCCGTGGGGGTCGTGAGTCGGATCGCCCAGCTTGGCGGCGATGAGCTCCTCGAGGTCCTCGGAGAGGACGTGCTCGAGGACCTCCGCCTCGTCGTGGACGCGATCCCACGGAACCCCGAGCGACTCCGCCAGGTACAGCTCGAGCAGCCGGTGATGCCGCAGGACCTCGAGCGCGAGACCCAGCCCGTCCGGGGTCAGGCGGACACCCCGGTAGGGAACGTGGGTGACCAGCCCCAACTCGTCCAGCCGCTTGACCATGCCCGAGGCGGACGCCGGGGTGACGCCGAGACGCTCGGCCAGCGCGTTGGTGGAGACGGCGCCCTCGCGCCGCGACTCGAGGGCGTAGATGGCCTTCGCGTAGTCCTGGACGGCGGAGGATGCGCGGTCGACGACGGTCGTCATGGCTGCATCCTGCCTAGATTATGGCATACCTAAACCTCGATTGTGGCCACGCCTACTCATATCGGTCCTCGTTCGGCTGCCGGCTATCCTCGAACCATGGCCACCGCCGAGACGCTCACCGCCGAGGACCGGATCCTCACCACCGCCTGCGGGCTGCTCGATCGGTCCGATCGGGGCAAGCTGGCGCTCACCGGCCCGGAGGCGAAGCAGTTCCTAAACGGCCAGGTGACGAACGACGTGGAGGCGCTCGAGCCCGGCCGCGGCTGCTACGCCGCCTTCCTCACGCACAAGGGCAAGATGCGGGGCGACCTGCGGGTGCTGGACCTCGGCGACGAGCTGTGGCTCGACACAGAGCGCGTCACGCTGCAGGAGCTGTTCAACATGATCCGCCGCTTCAAGGTGGGCTACGACGTGGAGGTGCACAAGCGCACCCTCGAGCGCGCGCTCCTGTCGCTGATCGGGCCTCGGTCCCGCGCGGTGGCGGACGCCGCCTCGCTTGGGCGGGACGAGCACGACAATGCGGCCGGCGAGGTCGCCGGGGTCCCGGTGCGCCTGGTGGCGACCGACGTCGGCGTCGACGTCATCTGCGACGCCGAGCGCGGCGAGGAAGTGCGGGCGGGGCTCGCCGCGCGCGGCGCGGCGGCGGTGTCCGAGGAGGCGGCCGAGTGCCTGCGGGTCGAAAGTGGGCGCCCGCGCTGGGGGCTCGAGCTCGACCAGGCCACGATCCCCGAGGAGGCGGGGCTCAACCAGCGCGCGGTGTCGTTCACCAAGGGGTGCTACGTGGGGCAGGAGACAGTCGCGCGGCTGTTCTACAAGGGAAAGCCCAATCGCCACCTGCGCGGGCTGCGCCTGTCGGGACCAGCGGAGCCCGGCGGCGGGCTGGGCCTGGGCGGCCGCGACGTGGGCCGGCTCGGCAGCGTGGCCGTGTCTCCGCGCCACGGGGCGATCGGCCTCGCCATCGTGCGCAGGGAGGCCCAGCCGGGAGACCGCCTGGCCGTGGGTGACGGCGCGGTCACCGCGGAGGTCGTGGCGCTGCCGTTCGGATGAGGCGCGGCCGGCCGTGACCTTTGGGCCGGTCGGTCGTCTTGGGATATGTATATAGGACCCCACCTATAAGGAGGCATCCATCCATGGGGCGTCACAAGGGCAAGGGCAAGAACAAGATCAACTCGGTCTCGCCGGCCGTGAACGGCGACGACAACGAGGACACCGGCCAGTCCCAGACCCAGCCCTCCGAGCAGTCGGCGGACGACTCGTAACCCTGCGAGCACCCGCAAGCTCGTGACACCAAGCTGGCGCAAGCCGGCCGACGGCCCCGCCCCCGGCGGGGTTTCGTCGTGTTGATGCGGGACGACGCCGGGACGGCGGGAGACGCTCGCCCGAGTCCGGGGCGGCTGTACTCCCGCCTGTGGCGGGCGCTGGCGCCCCCGTCCAAGGGCGGCGGCGTGGTGGCCGCCGCCCCGCCGGTGCCCATCGCCGAGATCTTCCGCCGCTTCTGGCCCTACGCCCGGCCGCTGCGGCGCTGGATCGCCGTGTCGCTGCTGCTGGTCGGGCTGGTCCCGCTAATCGAGACCGCCACGATCTGGATGTTCAAGCTGGTGGTCGACGACGTCCTCGTGCCGCGGGACTTCGGGCCGTTCTGGTGGATCGCGCTGGCCTACCTGGGGCTCACGCTGCTCGACGGCGTCGCCTCGTTCCTAGACGATTACGTGGCCACCTGGGTGGGCGAGCGCTTCCTGCTCTCGCTGCGGACCGACTTCTTCGCGCACCTGCAGAGGCTCTCGCTCGACTTCTTCGAGCGGCGCCGCCTCGGCGACCTGCTGGCGCGCCTGACCGGCGACATCACGACGATCGAGAGCTTCGTGCTGTCGGGGGTGACCGACGCGCTGTCCTACGGGCTGCGAATCGTCTTCTTCACCGGCGCCCTGTTCCTGCTGCGTTGGGAGCTCGCTCTGGTGTCGCTGTTGGTGGCTCCGCTGTTCTGGCTCTCCGCGCGCCGGTTCTCACGGCTCATCAAGCGGGCGTCGCGGGAGAAGCGCCGGCGCAGCGGCTCGGTCAGCGCGGTCGCCGAGGAGAGCCTGTCCAACGCGCCGCTGGTGCAGGCCTACAACCGCCAGCAGCACGAGGTCGATCGCTTCCACGAGCAGAACCTCGGCGCGTTCGAGGCCGAGATGGCCTCAACGCGGGTGAAGGCGCTGTTCAGCCCGCTGGTGGACGTGATCGAGTTGGCCGGCGCGCTGGTGGTGATCGGGATGGGTACCTGGGAGCTGTCGCAGGGGCGCCTGTCGCTCGGAGGCCTGCTCGCCTTCATGGCCTTCCTGACCCAGCTCTACAGCCCGATCCGCGGGCTGGCTCGCCTGAGCAACCGCATCTATTCGGCGTCGGCCGGAGCCGAGCGGATCATCGAGTTCCTCGACTCCGAGCCCGCGGTCAGCGACCGCCCGCGGCCCAGGTCGCTGCCGCGGGCGCGGGGGGACGTGCAGTTCGAGGACGTCACGTTCGCCTATCCGGCGTCCCCGGGCCCGCCTCGGCTGCCCGCGGTCCGCGACGTCTCGCTGACGGTCGGGCCTGGTCAGACGGTCGCGCTGGTGGGGCCCAGCGGCGCCGGCAAGTCGACGCTGGCCAAGCTGCTGCTGCGCTTCTACGACCCGGACGCCGGCGTCATCCGCCTCGACGGGGTGGCGCTCGACGATCTGCGCCTGGAGGACCTGCGGGCCAACGTCGCGGTCGTCCTGCAGGAGACGCTGGTGTTCGACGGGACCATCCGGGAGAACATCGCCTACGGCCGGCCCGGGGCCACCCAGGCGCAGATCGAGGCCGCGGCTCGCGCCGCCGACCTCGAATCGCTGCTGGCCTCGCTCCCCGCCGGGCTCGACACACACGTCGGACAGAAGGGGCGCCGCCTCTCCGGGGGCCAGCGCCAGCGGGTGGCCATCGCCCGCGCCATGGTGCGCGATGCGCCGGTGCTGCTGCTCGACGAGCCCACCACCGGGATCGACGCGGACTCCAGTCGCCGGATCCTCGGGCCGCTGCGACGGCTGATCGGCGGCCGGGCGACGATCGTGATCTCGCACAACCTCCTGACCGTACGGGAGGCCGACGAGATCGTGGTCCTCGACCACGGCCGCGTGATCGAGCGGGGAAGCCACGACGAGCTCATCGGCGCGGGCGGGCGCTACGCCGCCCTGTACCGCCTGCATGCGCCGCCGCCCGACGGAGACCTGTCGGCGACGCCGCGGGTGGCCTCGTGAGCGCGGTCACCGCGACCGCCCCCGTCGCCGGAACGACGGTCGAGCCTCCCCGGCCCGCGGGAGCCCGCCTCGCGTCCGGCTACCGCGTGATCTCCCATCTGCACCGCAGCCGCATCCTGGACACCTACGACCTGTGGAGCGACGAGCGCGAGTGCCGCTGCGTCGGGAAGGCCCTGCGGCCCGATCGCATGGACGACGCGCGCGCGCGAGACCGCCTGATCGACGAGGGTCGACTGCTCGCCCGCCTGACCCATCCGCACATCGTGCGCGCCTACGACACCGTGAGTGGCGCACAGCCGCTGGTGGTCCTCGAGACGCTAGGCGGTCACACCCTCGACTACCTGGTCAAGCGCTCGCGCCGGCGACTTCGGGAGGACGACCTCGTGTTGCTCGGGCTGCAGCTGGCGTCGGCGGTTGGCTACCTGCACGCCCAGGGCTACCTCCATCTCGACCTCAAGCCCGCCAACGTGGTCATCGGGGAGGACGGGCGGGCGCGCCTGCTCGACCTCAGCCTCGCCCGTCCCCCGGGCCCGGCCGGGCCCGGCGTCGGCACCCGTCCGTACCAGTCGCCGGAGCAGGCGCGAGGCGGGGTGCTGGGGCCGGCGGCGGACGTCTGGGGCCTGGGCGCGGTGCTGTGGGAGGCCGCCGCCGGCCGCCGTGTGTTTCCGGTCCACGGCGACGAGCCCCCTCCCCAGCTCGAGCGCCGGGCCGAACCGGTGCGCCGCCGCCGGCGGCGCCTGTCGGACCAGCTCGCCGCCGCGATCGACCGGTGCCTGGAGCCCGAGGCCACAGCCCGCCCGCTGCTCGTCGAGCTGACCGCGCGGCTGAAGCCGCTGGCCGCCTAAGCCTCGCCTGACCGGGCCCCGGCCACGAAGTCGGCGAGCGCTCGGGGCGACGGCGGCGGGTCCAACGGCAGCGAAGGCACGTCGCGTGAGGCCAGCCAGGTCGCCACGATTCGCACCTCGTCCACCTCCGCCGGGTGGATCGAGCCGGGCGCTCCGGGCGGCGGCCGCGAGGCCAGCGCCAGCGCGGTGCGCCGCTGGAGCTCGGCGGCGGCGGGCAGTGGTCCCCAGTCGGCGACGCGACCGCCAACCAGCCAGAGGGCGTCGAACCCCGCGGCGCCGCCGCCCGACGGCGCCAGCACCAGGCGGGGAGCGGCGTGGGCGGCGCCCAGCACGCCGTCGAGTCGCCCCAACAGGACGGCCAGCCGTCGCCGGCGGCGCCGCAGCGCGGCTGCGCGCTCGAACTTCAGCTCGGCGGCGGCCGCGCGCATCTGACTCTCGACGTGATCGAGTAGGCGCCCGCGCGCGTCCCCCCCGTCGGCGAACAGCGCCAGCGCGCCGTCGAGCCGCCGCCGGTAGAGATTGGGGTCGAGGTCGCCCAGGCAGGGAGACAGGCAACGGCCCATCTGGCCGTAGGCCGACGGGTGTTCGCGGCGTGGCAGCCGGCGCCCACAGTGACGCAGCCCGAAGAGGGAGTTGAGCTGCTCCACCAGCTCCGCCGCGGCCGCCCGCCCGCGCAGCGGGCCGACGCAAACCGCCAGCCCGGCCGACGGCCGTGAAGCCACCTCCAGGATCGGAAACGGGATGTCCAGACGACAGCGGATGTAGACCCAGGGGTCGACGCGCTTGAGGTTCAGGTTGCCCGGCGGGCGCAGCCGCTTGATCAGTCGACTCTCGACGAGCAGCGCGCCGAGCTCCGAGCGGGTCGCCTGGTGCTCGACCATCGCGGCGTGCGCGGTCCAGCCGGCATGGGGCGCCCCCGGGGCGAAGTGCGAGCGCGCGCGTGACCGCAGCCGCACCGACTTGCCGACGTAGAGCGCGTGCCCGGCCGCATCGCGGAAGACGTAGACGCCGGGGGCATCCGGCAGGTCGGTGAAGTCGACGGGCGGCGGCGGGCTCGAGGCCGGCTCCAGCCGGCCGGGAGGGCGCCGCCGCCGCGCGCGTCGGCGCCGGGCGAACAGCTCCACCGCGTCTCGCACCGTCTCGGCGTGCGCGGACAGGCGGCCGAACAGCGCGCAGAAGATGCGCGCGCACGTCTCGGCGTCCGGCAGCGCGCGGTGCGAGCGCTCGACGTCGATGTCGAGCGCGCGCGCGAGGGCCGCCAGCCGGCGCTGACCGGCCAGGGGGGCGAAGCGACGGGCCAACGCGACGGTGCATAGCACCGGCGGGTCGGGCCAGGGCAGGTCGGCGGCGGCGAACCCGCGCGCGAGTGCGCGACGGTCGAATCCGGCGGCGTGGGCCACCATCACCCGTCCGCGTAGGCGCTCGCCCAGCCGCGGCAGCACCACCTCGGGCGGCTCGGCGCACGCCAGCATGGCCTCGGTGATCCCGGTCAGCCGCTGTACCCCGGGTGGCAGGGCTCGGCGCACCGCCACCAGCGACTCGAAGCGGTCGTGCAGCTCCCCACCGCCGACCAGTACCGCGCCCACCTCGGTGAGCTCGCACTCCTCGCCCCCGCGACCGTTGGTCTCGACGTCGAGCACCAGGAACTCCGCCGTGCGCAGCGGCTGATCGAGCACGTCCATGCCAGGTGTCTACGCCGCCGTTCGGACGGGCTGCACCGCGACTTGCACAAGACGATTGGGGCGCCCCGCGAGCGGGGTACGATTGGCCCACCTCCAGGAGAAGGGACGCTCGATGACCACCACCGCCGCGAGACCCGAAGAGCTCCTCACCATCGAGGAAATCGACGAGCGCACCCTCGACGCCTGGACGGCCTACCGCGACAGCCTGCGAGAACTCACGGGGCGCGAGTACGACGAGGCCGAGCACCGCTGCTGGGAACGCCTGCAGCGCAAGCTGCGCCATCTCGAGCAGTGCCGCCTCGAGCTCAGCGCCGGCGAGGAGCAGCGGTCCTCCGCCTGACCGGCGTGCCGGAATCCGGGTCCGGCCGGATCGCGGATGGCCGCAGCGTCGGCTAGGGTTGGCGCTGAACTCGCCGCGCGGCGTACAGGTCGCCGACTGCACGGATGGAGAGGACGCACCGCAAATCGATGTCGCCGTGGCGCCGGACATTCGGCGTCGCCACGGCGGTCGTCGGCGCCGTGGCCTTCGCCGGATGCGGCCAGCAGCAGCACTACGCCAAGAGCCCGCGCCCGCCGGCGCCGATCACCATCGCGGCGTACATCTCGCCGACGCGGGTGTCGGTGTCGCCCTCCTCCTTCGGCGCCGGGCCGATCAACGTGCTGGTGACCAACCAGAGCTCGACCTCGCAGGAGGTCACCTTCGAGACCGGTGGGTCAGGCTCCAGCGTGACGCAGTCCACCGGTCCCATCAATCCGGGAGACACCGGCGAGATCAAGCTGTTCGTCCGTCAGGGCGAGTACCGGCTGCGCGCGAGCAGCGGCGCGATCGTGCCCGCCACCATGACGGTGGGCGGTCAGCGCCCCAGCGCGCAGAACCAGGTGCTGCAGCCCTGAGCGCCCCCGGGGCCGAGAGGGCCGCGTCGATCGCGCCAGACCGCGCGACCCTCTGCGGGCAAAGGGGGAGTCACGTCGCCTCCAGCGGCTACGGTCCGGCCCGTGCAGGTGCTCACCTCGCTCGACCCGGACGCCATCGCGTCGCTGCGCTCGCGCGGCGAGTTCTTCTGGTTGGACCTCGCCCAGCCCAGCAGCGACGACATAGCCAGGCTGCAGGAGCTCTTCTCGCTGCATCCCCTCGCGGTCGAGGACATCACCGAGGTCGGTCAGCGGCCCAAGCTCGACGACTACGGCGACTACCTGTTGATGGTGTTCTACGGGGCGCGCCTGGACGAGGAGAGGCGTCCGGCCCTGGTCGAGGTGGAGCTGGTGATCCACGGCGACTACATCGTCACCTGCCACCGCGAGCCGTGCCTCGAGCTGACCGAACTGCACCGCGACCTCGGGGAGCGCCCGCCCGGCAGCGAGCAGTTCGTGGTCTACCGCGTGGTGGACACGTTGACCGACACCTTCTTCCCGGTGCTATCGACGATCGACGACGAGATCGACGAGCTGGAGAACGAGGTGATCAGCCAACCGACCGACCAGCAGCTGCAGCGGATCTTCCGACTCAAGCGCGGCCTGGTCGTGATGCGCAAGGTGATCTCGCCTCAGCGCGACCTGTTCGCGCGGGCCGGGGACGACATCATCAACCTTCCCGGCCTCGAGCCCGGGACGCGCGACTACTTCCGTGACGTCTACGACCACCTGATCCGGATCTCGGACCTGATCGACTCCTACCGCGACCTGCTGACCGGCGCGATGGACGTCTACCTGTCCACGGTGTCCAACCGGCTCAACGGGATCATGAAGCAGCTCACGACCATCGCCACCATCTTCCTCCCCTTGGCGTTCGTGACCGGCTTCTTCGGCCAGAACTTCGGCTGGATGGTGGCCCGCGTGAACTCCCTGGCCGCATTCCTGGTGCTGGGAATCGGCGGCGTGCTCCTCTCGGGGGCGGTGCTGTTCGCCTACTTTCGCCGCGCCGGCTTCCTCTAGCTCTAGGTCAGGATGTTCACCGCCCGGCCCGCCACCAGGGCGATCGTGATCAGCGAGGCCAGGGCCTGGACGAGCATGAGCAGCTTGGCTCTCGCGGTGAGCGGCATCGTGTCGGTGGGACTGAACGCGGTGGAATTGGTGAACGACAGGTAGAGATAGTCGACGAAGCCCGCGCGCCATCCCCGGCCGGGCGTGGGAACGGTCATCTGGGCGAACAGGAAGTCGGGCGCGGACGCGTGGTCACGCGCGCGATTGCCGGGCCCGCCGCGGTCCATCTGCCAGTACCAGAGCCCGAACACCACCACGTTGGTGAGCCAGATGTCGATCGCGGACAGGATCACCTGGCGTCCGTTGGCGGTGCCGCCCGCGAGCAGGTGGTCGACGAGCAGCGCCAGGGCCAGCGCATTGGCCGCGCTGATCAGCGCGATCAGCGCGATGTCCGCGGCGCGACGCCGGGGGGTCTCGTCGCGCGGATGCGCGGGGTTGGTGGCGAACAGCCCCACCAGCAGGATCGCCTCCAGCGCGGGGACGAGCCATCTCGGCCCCAACGTCAACCGTTCGGGCAACACGACGTGCAGGAGCAGCGCCGCCAGCACGGAGAGCTGGGCGGGCCAATACGGATCGCCCTTGGCGAGTCCCGCCACCGCGCTCCGGGCCTCGTCCGAGGTTTTCCGGGTCGCTCGCGCCACCGCGCAACGCTACCGCGCAGCGTCCACGCCCTTGACGGTCGCGCCGATCACCTGGGGCTTCGCCTGCCGAACGGCGCCGGTAGGCTTCGGCGCCCCGACCAGGAGGAACCGACACCGTGGCAGTTGACGTCAGCCAGGTCGCACACGTGGACACCGAGCCGGGCGAGCTGCCCAGCACGATGGCCGCCTGGGTGATCCGCCGCGAGCGCGAGGGCGAGCCCATCGACGCCTTCCAGGTGGAGGAGATCGAGGTCCCCGAGCCTGGCGCGTTCGAGGTCATCGTGCGGGTGATGGCCGCCGGCGTGAACTTCAACAACGTGTGGGCCGCGCGAGGCGTTCCCGTCTCGGTGTTCGACTCCCACCCCGAGGAGGACCATCACATCGGCGGATCCGACGGCTCGGGGGTGGTGTGGAAGGTGGGCCCCGGCGTCACGCGGTGGAAGCCCGGCGACGAGGTGGTCATTCACTGCAACCAGGCCTCCTACGAGGACCCCGAGGTACACGGCCTCGACCCGCTGGCGGCGCCGTCGCAGAAGATCTGGGGTTACGAGACCAGCTGGGGGTCGTTCGCCCAGTTCACCAAGGTGCAGGCCCAGCAGCTCCTGCCCAAGCCGCAGGCGCTCTCATGGGAGGAGGCCGCCTCCTACGGGCTGACCTACTTCACCGCCTACCGGATGCTGATCGACCGCTGCGAGCTGCACGCCGGGCATCGGGTCCTGATCTGGGGGGCGGCCGGCGGCCTCGGGGTGTTCGCCACCCAGCTGTGCAAGATCGCGGGCGCCCAGTCGGTCGGCGTCGTCAACTCCGACGAGAAGGGCGGCCTGGTCATGCAGCTCGGGGCCACCGGCTTCATCAACCGGACCGAGTACGCGGGGATGATGCGCAAGGGCGGCGAGTCCGCCGAGGAGGAGAAGGCGCGCTTCAAGGAGTCGCGCCGCTTCGCCAAGGCCGTCCGTGAGGTGCTCGGCGAGCCGCCCGACATCGTCTTCGAGCACGTGGGACAGGCGACGTTCCCCACCTCGGTGCTGGTGGTCAAGCCGTTCGGGAAGGTCGTCATCTGCGCGGGCACGACCGGCTACAACCTCGATTTCGACGTCCGCTACCTGTGGATGCGCCAGAAGCAGATCATCGGCTCCCACTTCGCCAACGCCTGGGAGTGCACCAAGGCCAACCAGCTCATCGAGCAGGGTCTGATCCGGCCGGTGCTGTGGCGGACGATGCCCTTCGAGGGCGTGGCCGAGGCTCATCAGCTGATGCGCGACAACAAGCATCTGGGCAAGATCGCGATCCTCGTCGGCGCGGAGAAGGAGGACCTGGGACGGACGGCCGAGGGGCCGGGCGCGATCAGAGCCGAGGTCGGGGTCTGATGGCGCCGGGATCGGTTCACATCCCCTGGTACGCGACCGGCTTCCGCGCCGAGGCGCTCGAGGCGGCGCTGGGCGAGATCGCCCCCGTCGCGCTGCGCTACGGGGCGACCGACCACGCGGTGCACCGCTCCCGCGACGACCGCTATCGCTTCCTGCAGCTCGCCACCTTCGAGGACAAGCTCAGCTGGGAGCGCTACTGGCTCGGCACGGAGTTCGTCGACTGGCGCGCGCGCCACTCGAGCTGGTACCAGGTGCCGGTCCTGTACGAGTGGTACGACGTCACCACGCAGGGGGCCGTGCGCCGCGAACCGGCCCCGGCCGCCGGGTGAGCGACCCGACGCCCAGGCTGCACCCGGCCCAGAACCGCGGCCTGCGCGAGCTGTACGCGTTCGCTCGCCAGCTCGTGGCCCACTGGACGCGGCTGGCGCCCCGTCTCGGCGCCGGCCCGGCCGCCAAGGCGCTCGAGACGGGGGCCGAGGCGACCCGCCAGCTGCTGGCGGAGCTGACCGATCTGACCCCCGCCTACGGCCTCCACGGGTTCCCGGTCGCGCAGGGGGTCGGGGCCCGCCTGGCCGGGATGCGCAACGTCGTGGCCGATCGGACGCTCGAGCGCAACCAGGCCCTTCGAATGGCGGTGCTCGACCTCCAGCATCTGACCGCGCTGCTGGCCTACCTGGCGGCCCTGGGCGACTCCACCGGCGACGAGCGGATGCGCGACTTCTGCGGCCGCTGGGAGCGCCGGCTCAAGCGCCAGGAGTCGGCGGTGCGCCGGGCGGCGGTCGCCACGGCAGAGGACCCCGAAGCCGCCATCGAGCCCCTGGACCGCACCGCGGCCGGCCGCGCCGGTCGCGGCGTGGCCAACGCGATGGGCACGTTCGGGGAGTGGTTCGACCGTCGCGCCGCCCAGCGCCGGGCTCGGCGCTAGGGCACGGCCGGGTTCAGCCGCGCTCCAGCGGCGCCATCGTCAGCCCGGCCCCGCTGAGCTGCTCCCAGTAGAGCTCGGCGGCCTCGCGATCGCCGCTCCAGACGATCGCCTGCCCGCTGTTGTGTATGCGGTCGGCGATCGCGTATCCCCGGTCCAGCGATACCCCGGGGATGAAGGTGGCCAGCGTGCGGGCGACGTGGTCGAACGTGTTGTGGTCGTCGTTGCGGACGATGACGCGCCACTGCCCGCCGAGCCCGGTCCCTGGCTCGCCGGTGCGCGGCAGCTCGATCGTCTCGGTCATCGCCGCAAGCGTACCCGTGCGGGCGTCGGCTCCAACCGGTGCCGCGGAGCCCTCGCGGGGCCCCGCCTGCGGTCACGGCTCGGACTCGGACCGTCGCTCGTCGAGCTCGCGCAGCAGGCCACGCAACCGTCGCCGGCGGCTGGTCAGCTCGTCCTCGAGGCGCTCGATCTCGCGCCGGCGCCGGCGCACGAGCGTGAGCTGGGAGTCGATGTGGCCCAGCGCCTCGGTGAGGATGTCGCGGCGGCGCAGCGGCCGGGCCCCCCGGCGCCACTCCGCTCGCAGGGCGGCCCGGGCGTCCTGCGCCTCGACGAGCTGCTTGAGCTCCTCGAGTGAGACCCCCAGCAGCCGCTTGAGCCGAATGATCTCGCGAAGGCGCTCGACGTCCGACTCGGCATAGGCCCGATGGCCACCGGCCGGCCGATCGGCCGGTCCCAGCAGCCCGATCTCCTCGTAGTAGCGGATCGTGCGGGTCGTGGTGTCCACCGCCCGGGCGACGTCCCCGATGCGCAGCGGACGGGTGGCGACCGGCGTGGGGCTCATGCGATCGCCTCCCGGCCGCCCCGCGGATGGGACGGCCGCAGGACGGAGACCGCCGCACCGGCCACCGAGGTGACGGCCAGCACCCACAGCGCGGTGTGCATGTTGTGGATGAACGGCTCGAGCCTGGCGTCCGACATGCCGCGCGCCAGCCCGGAGAAGATGCTCAGCAGCACGTCGCGCGGGATCGCGGCGGTCACTACCGCGAGCACGAACGCGATCGAGATCACCGCGCCGGTGTTCTGCAGCATCACCCGCGCGCCGGCGGCGATCCCGCGTCGCTGGGCCGGCACGGCGCCCATCATCGCGGCGGTGTTGGGGGAGTTGAACATGCCGGAGCCGATGCCGACGAGGATCAGCCACAGCGCGGTCCACCAGTACGGCGAGTGGATCCCCAGCGTGGTCATGCCGGCGAGCGCTGCCGCGCTCACCGCCATGCCGAGCGCGGCCAGCGCTCGCGACCCCCGCCGGTCGGCGTAGTGCCCGGCCAGCGGCGACGAGACGAGCATCCCCAGCGCCATGGGGGCGAGCTTGATCCCGGCGGTGATCGGATCGTCGCCCTGGGCGCCCTGGAAGTAGAAGACGAACACGAACATCAACGCGAAGCGCGAGAGCCCGTTCAGGAAGGCGGCTCCGGTCGCGGCCGCGAACATCCGGTTGGCGAAGATGGTCAGGTCGAGCATGGGGGCCCGTCCGCGGAGCTCGATCGCCACGAACGCCGGCAGCAGGACGGCGGCGGCGGCCAGCCCGGCGATCACGACGGGATCTCCCCAGCCCGAGATGCCGCCGCGCGAGATGCCCAGGACCAGCCCGGTGAGCCCGCCCACGAAGGTGAGGACGCCGAGCATGTCGAGCCCGCGGACCCGGTCGACGTCGGCGAGCTCGCGCAGCACCAGCGCCGCCCACACCGACCCGGCCACGGTCAGCGGCACGTTGAACCAGAAGACCCAGGGCCAGGAGATCGCTACCAGCACCCCGCCCAGGACCGGTCCCAGCACCAACCCGATGGCCGCGACCATCGAGTTGGTCCCCATGGCAAGTCCGAGCTCGCGCCGGGGAAACGCGTCGGTCACCAGTGCGGCGGAGTTCGCGAACAGGAACGCGCCTCCGATGCCCTGCAGGACCCGCCACAGGATGAGCACGGTGCCGCTGTCGGAGAAGCCGGCGCCCAGCGATGCGACCCCGAACACCGCGAAGCCGCCCACGTACGCGCGCTTGCGACCGAACAGGTCCGACAGACGGCCGGCGGTGAGCACCAGCACGGTCGACGCGATCATGTAGGCGAGGATCACCCACACGAGCTCGAGCAGGCCGGTGTGGAGACTGCGCTCCAGATCCGGGAGGGCGATGATCAGCGTGCCCGAGTTGAGGGTGGCGAGGAGCATCCCGAGGCTGGTGCAGGAGAGCGCCCACCACTTGTAGTGGCGGTGGTCGGCGCTGACGCCCGGGCGACGCCGGTCAGGGCCTGACCGGTCCGCCGGTCCGGCGGCGGAGCGACGACGCTGGTCGCGGGCTGCCACTGGCATGACAACCGTATTCTAACGTAAACGTTACTTTTCCCCGGCTGGGAGCGTCAGCTCTCGCCTCGTTTGCGCCAGTAGCGGTCGAGCCCCAGCCACTGCTGCTCGGGCGGGACCGCCTGAGCCAGCGCCGCGGCCGTCTCGGGGTCGGCGGCCGCGGCGATCTCGCCGCGGATGTGCGCCTCGAAGGCCCCGGCGTCCAGCTCACGGGCCAGCGTCGCCCATCCGGCGAGGCGGTCACGGACCGTCGCCAGATGGTCGAAGACGTGGTCGATGACGCCGAAATGGGTGATGCCAAGGCTTTCGGGTGTCCACTGCGCGACCAGCGACAGCGACCGGTTCCAGGCCTCCAGGTCGATGTCCGGCGGCGGGGTCGGCGGCAGCACGATGTCGGCGGGCTCGATCCGCGCGCCCGCGACATCACCCACGTAGGCGCGTCCGCTGCCCTCGTCCAGATAGGCGACATGGTGGGAGGCGTGGCCCGGGGTGTAGGCGACCCGGAAGCCCTCCACCGACTCGCCCCCGCGCAGCGGACGCAGGCGCTCCTCGGGGACCGGCACGACCTGACCCCACAGCCGGTCGAGGTCGTCGCCGTACAGGCGACGTGCGCTCTCGAGCAGGGCGCCGGGATCGGCCAGATGCGGCGCGCCGCGCTCGTGGACGTAGACCTCGAGCCGCGGCCAGCGGCGGACGAGGGCTCCAGCCGCGCCGGCGTGGTCGAGGTGGATGTGGGTGAGCAGCAGCGCCCGCGGCGGCTCGTCGGCCAGCGCGTCCACCAGGCCTCCCAGCGCCGACTCGGGACCGGGGTCGATCAGCACGTCGCCCACCTGCCAGCAGCAGATGACCCGTTCGCGCCCGAGGTGGCGAACGTCGATCGGCCGGGCCTCCATGGCGGCGGCGAACCCTACCGTCCGAGCTGCGCCCCCAGGCGCCCACCGTAGAATCCCGATCATGAGCGACGGCGAGCATCGGCTGGCCGAGCCGGATCGGCCCTGGATGATCCGCACCTACGCCGGGCACTCCAACCCCCGGCGCTCCAACGAGCTCTACCGGCGCAACCTCGCCAAGGGCCAGACCGGCCTCTCGATCGCCTTCGACCTGCCGACCCAGACCGGCTACGACTCCGACCACGAGCTGGCCCGGGGCGAGGTCGGCAAGGTCGGAGTCCCGATCTGCCACCGCGGCGACATGGCGGCGCTGCTCGACGGCATTCCGCTCGGCGAGATGAACACCTCGATGACCATCAACGCGACCGCGGCCTGGCTGCTGGCGCTCTACATCGTCGCGGCCGAGCAGCAGGGGGTCCAGCGGAGCGCCCTCCAGGGCACCACCCAGAACGACATCATCAAGGAGTACCTGTCCCGCGGCACCTACGCCTTCCCGCCCGAGCCGTCCATGCGGCTGATCGCCGACATGGTCGCCTACACGGTCGCGCACGTGCCCCGGTGGAACCCGATCAACGTGTGCTCCTACCACCTCCAGGAGGCGGGGGCGACACCCGTCCAGGAGATCGCCTACTCGATGTCCAACGCGATCGCCGTGCTGGACGCCGTGCGCGAGCGGGTGCCGCAGGAGCTCATGGGACGGGTGTTCGGCCGGATCTCGTTCTTCGTCAACGCCGGCGTGCGCTTCATCGAGGAGCACGCCAAGCTGCGCGCGATGGCCGAGCTGTGGGACGAGATCGGCCGTGACCGCTACGACGTCGAGGACCCCCGCCACCGGCGCTTCCGCTACGGCGTGCAGGTCAACTCGCTGGGGCTGACCGAGGCGCAGCCCGAGAACAACGTCCAGCGCATCGTCCTGGAGGCCCTGGCCGTGACGCTCGGCCGCAACGCCCGCGCCCGCGCGATCCAGCTGCCCGCCTGGAACGAGGCGCTGGGGCTGCCGCGCCCGTGGGATCAGCAGTGGTCGCTGCGCATCCAGCAGGTGCTCGCCTACGAAACCGACCTGCTCGAGTACGCCGACGTGTTCGAGGGCTCCAAGGTGATGGACGCGCTGGTCGCCGAGCTGACCGAGGGCGCCCGGTCCGAGATGGCGATCGTGGAGGAGCACGGGGGCGCGGTCGAGGCGGTCCCGTACATGAAGGCGGCGCTGGTGGATTCCCACCGCGAGCGGGTGCGGCGGATCGAGTCGGGCGAGCAGCCGGTGGTCGGCATCAACCGCTTCACCGAGACCGAGCCGTCGCCGCTCACCGCCGACGCCGAGGGCGGCATCCTGGTTGTGGACCCCGCCGTCGAGGCCGAGCAGATCGCGGAGCTGGAGCGTTGGCGGGCCGAGCGCGACCAGGCCGCGGTGGAGGAAGCCCTGGAGGAGCTGGCCAGAGTCGCCCGTCGTGAGGACGAGAACATCATCCCGGCCACCATCACCGCCGCCCGAGCGGGTGCGACGACCGGCGAGTGGGCCCAGACGCTGCGGGACGTGTTCGGCGACTACCGCGCCCCCACCGGCGTGACCGAGGCGCTGGCCGGCGGCGGGGACGAGGAGCTGGCCGAGGTTCGCGCGGAGGTCGATCGGGTGTCCGACGCGCTGGGACGGCGGTTGAAGTTCCTGGTCGGCAAGCCCGGGCTGGACGGCCACTCGAACGGGGCCGAGCAGATCGCGGTGCGAGCACGGGACGTCGGCATGGACGTGGTGTACGAGGGGATCCGCCTCACCCCGTCCCAGATCGCCGCCTCGGCGCTGCAGGAGGGGGTGCACGTGATCGGGCTGTCGATCCTGTCCGGGTCGCACGCGCAGCTCATCCCGGCGGTCATGGAGGCCGTCCGAGCCGCGGGGGTCGAGGCGCCGGTGGTGGTGGGAGGGATCATTCCCGAGGCGGACTGGGCGGCCCTGCGCGACGCCGGGGTGGCGGCCATCTACACGCCGAAGGACTTCGACCTCAACCGCATGATGCGCGACATCATCGAGCTGGTCGCCCAGGAGACCGGCATTGCCGCGAAGACCCTCTAGGCCTCCCGGCGGCGCCCCCGGACGGGAGGAGCCAGGGGCCCGCTGTCCGGCCACGTCACCGGCGCCGGCGTGACGCCCGGCCGCCCGGCGCCTTCGGGAGCCGAGCTGGGCACGCGACTGCGCGACGGCGACCTGACCGCCGCCCCCGCGGTCCTCAACCTGGTCGAGAACCGGGCCCCCGGCGGCCGGGAGGAGGTCGGCGCGCTGCTGTCCGAGGTTTCGCCCGCGGCGCTGGACGGCGAGGCGCGCGCACACATCGTCGGGGTCACGGGTCCCCCCGGCGTGGGCAAGTCGTCGCTGCTGTCGGAGCTGGTGCAGTCGTGGCGGGCGCGGGGACGCTCGGTGGCGGTCCTGACGGTGGATCCGACCTCCAAGCGCTCGGGGGGCGCCCTGCTGGGGGACCGGGCGCGAATCGCCTTCGACCCGTCCGACCGGCGGGTGTTCATCCGCTCCACCGCCGCGGGCGGGCAGCTGGGCGGGCTGGCGCCGGCGACCCGGGCGGCCGCCCAGGCGCTGGCGGCGGCATTCGACGTGGTGGTCATCGAGACGGTGGGCGTCGGCCAGTCGGAGACCGACGTGGCGGACGTCGCCGACACCGTCGCGGTGGTGGTCCAGCCCGGCTCGGGCGACGTGCTCCAGTTCCTCAAGGCGGGGATCATGGAGATCCCCGACGTGCTCGTGGTGACCAAGGCCGACCTGGGACGGGTGGCGGCGAGCACCGAGCGCGACCTGCGCTCGGCGCTGCGCGCGCTCGACGCCCCCGGTACCGAGGTGCTCGCGGTGTCGTGTCTGCCACCGCCTCGGGGCATCGAAGAGCTGGTCAGCGCCCTGGACTCGCACCGGGAGCGCACCGACCTTCCGGATCGCCGCCTGAGGGCTCGCCGCGCGCATGCTCTGGCCGACTTCGTCGCCGAGCACGGCGAGCGCGGGCTGCGTGCGCTCGGAGGCCGCCGTGAGGCGGAGCGCTGGCTGGGGGGCCTCGACCCAGGGCTCGACGTGCCGGCACTGACCCGCGCGCTCGAGGAGCGCGCCCTGGAGGACGCCTAGCCGTGGTCCGGGACGTCGGAACGGTCCTGGGCGCCTTCCTGGTGGCCAGCGCGGTGGCGCTGGCGCTGGGCGCCGCCAACCTTGGGACAGCGCTGGCCTTCGGCCAGCTCGCCTTCGCCGCCGCGCTCACCTACGTGCTGCTGCGGCGCTGAACCAGCCAGGGCCCGAGGCCCGGCCTCGGCGAGCGCGGCCGCGGGCGCACGGGCGGCGTTCTCGCGCCCGTCATGAAATGCGGCAAGACTGTCCCAGCCGCATGACGACGCGCGACAGGCTCACCGTCCTGCTGTCCTCGGGCCCTCGCGACGGCCCCGCGGCCGCCGCAGCGCTCGTGGTACGGCTGGCGGCCGGGGCGGTCTTCCTAGCGTTCGGAGTCGTGAAGTTCACCCGCCATGCCTCCGAGGTCGCCTCCTTCCAGGCGTACGGCCTCCCGGTGCCGGAGGCGTTCGTCTACGTGATCGGAGTGATCGAGCTGGCGGGGGGAGCCATGCTCATCGCCGGGCTGGCAACCCGCGTCGCCGCGCTGGTCATGGCCGGCGACATGGTGGGCGCGATCGTCGTGTCGGGCATCGGGCTGGGCGAGCCCGTCAGCCTCACGCTGGCGCCCGCCCTGCTGATCCTCATGGTGGCGTTGCTGTGGGTGGGCCCCGGTTGCCTGGCGCTCGACCGGGTGGTGTTCAACGGCTCGCGGCGCGCCCCGCCCCGGCGGCCGGCGACGCCGGCCTGAGGGCCCGTTCGCCCGCGCGGTCGGCATTGGCGCAAATCGCGTCGACGAGTCGCGGCCAGAGCTGGCGCGGCAGGTCGTGTCCCATACCGGGGATCAGCATCAGCTGGGCGTCGGGAATCGCCTGCGCGGTCGCCCTCGCGCCTGAGACGTTGATCAGCGGGTCGTCGGTGCCGTGGACGACCAGCGTCGGCGCGCGGATCCCGCGAAGCGCCTCAGTGCGGTCGCCCGAGGCGAGGATCGCCGCCAGCTGGTGCGCGACCCCCACAGGGTGGAAGCAGCGGTCGTAGCTGCGTCCCGCCAGGTTCGTCACCGCCTTCTCGTCGAACGGAAACCCGGGCGAGCCGATGGCCCGGAACACCCGCACGGCCCGGGCGACGTTCTGCTCGCGTCCGGGCCGGGCGCGCCGAAGCAGGAGCGGGAGCATCAATCGCCGGGCGCGCCCGACCTTCCGGTCTCCGGTGGTGGACATGATGGAGGTCAGCGACAGCACCCGGTCGGGGTGCCGGACCGCGCTCATCTGGGCGATCATCCCTCCCATCGAGGCGCCGACCACGTGGGCGGCCCCGATGCCGAGGCGATCGAGCAGCCCGATCGCGTCGTCGGCCAGGTCGTCGAGCGTGTAGGCCGCGGCGATCCTCCGACCCAGGAAGGCGCGCCACACGCTCGGCGCGGGCCCCGGAGTCTTGCTCGAGCGCCCGACGTCGCGATTGTCGAAGCGGATGACGAAGAGCCCACGGTCGGTCAGCAGCCGGCAGAGCTCGTCTTCCCACAGGAGCATCTGCGCTCCCAGTCCCATCACCAGCAGCAGCGGCGGGTCCTCCGCCTGGCCGAACGTCTCGTAGGCGATGTCGAGGCCGTTGACGCGGGCCATCCGCTCGGTCATGGTGGTGCACGAGTCTGACATGCCCTGCCCGGCAGGGGCAGGCGAGACGGGAGCGCAGCGATGTACGACTACGTGATCGTGGGAGCCGGATCGGCCGGCTGCGTCCTGGCGGCACGGCTGAGCGAGGACCCCGATGTGAAGGTGGCGGTGGTGGAGGCCGGGCCGCCCGACGACGCCGACGAGATCCACACCCCGGCCGCCTACGGCAAGCTCTACCAGAGCGGCTTCGACTGGGCGTACTTCTCCGAGCCCGAGCCGCAGCTCGACGGACACCGCACCTACATCCCCCGCGGGCGCGTGGTCGGGGGCTCGTCGTCGATCAACGCGATGGTCTACATCCGCGGCAACCGGGCCGACTACGACGACTGGAAGGCGATGGGCTGTGATGGGTGGGGCTACGACGACCTGCTTCCCTACTTCCGCCGCGCGGAGGACAACGAGCGCGGGGCGTCCGAGTACCACGGCGCCGGCGGCCCGCTGAGCGTGATCGACGGACGCTCGCGTCACCCGCTGATGTCGGCGTGGATCGAAGCCGCCCAGCAGGCCGGGCTCGCCGCCAACGACGACTTCAACGCCTCCCGGCAGGACGGCGTGGGCTTCTACCAGGTCACCCAGCGCGACGGGATGCGCTGCAGCGCCGCCGTGGCCTACCTGCATCCGGTCAGCGAGCGCCCCAATCTCGACGTCCTGACCGGTGCTCTGGCCACGCGGATCCTGTTCGACGGCGACCGCGCGGTCGGCGTGGAGCTCGACCGGATCGGTGAGCGCAGCGAGCTGGCCGCCGAGCGCGAGGTGATCGTCTGCGGCGGGTCCTACAACTCGCCCCAGCTCCTGCTCCTGTCGGGGATCGGGCCGGCGGCGGACCTCGAGCTGCTGAACCTCGAGGTCCGCGCAGACCTGCCGGTGGGTCGCAACCTCCAGGACCACCCTCAGTGCGGCATGGTCGTGCTCACCGACCACGAGACGCTGATCTCGGCCGAGACCGACGCCAACGTCGCCCTGCTCGAGAGCGAAGGGCGCGGGCCGCTGACCTCCAACGTCGCCGAGGCGGGCGGGTTCGCACGCGTGCAGCCGGGGGCGGGAGCGCCCGACATCCAGTTCCACGCGGCGCCGGTCATGTTCCACGACGAGGGACTGGGCGCGGCGACCGACGACGCGTTCGCGTGGGGGGCTTGCCTGCTGCGCCCCACCAGCCGCGGCTCGGTCACCCTGCGCTGCGAGATCCCCAGCGCGCGACCGCGGATCTTCCATGACTACTACGCGACCGAGGAGGACCGCGCCACGATGATCGCCGGCCTGCGGCTGGCGATGCAGATCGGCGAGCAGCCGGCGCTCGCGCCCTGCGCCCGGGCACCCTTCACATATCCCGCCTCCGACCGCGACGAGGATCTGCTGGCCCATATGCGTCGATACACCCAGACGCTCTACCACCCGGTCGGCACGTGCGCCATGGGCAGCGTGGTGGACACCGAGCTGCGGGTGCTCGGCTTCGATGGCCTGCGGGTCGTGGACGCGTCGGTGATGCCGACGCTGGTCCGCGGTAACACCAACGCGCCGACCATCGCGGTGGCGGAGCGCGCGGCCGACCTCATTCGCGGCCGGACTCCCGCGGCGGCGGCCACCGCGGCGGCCTGAGCCGCAGACGCCTAGGCGTCGCCGGCCTGCTCGACCAGCGCCGCCAGCCCGTCCAGTCGCGCCTCGACCCGGTCGCGGCCGGCGGACGGCAGGTAGTACACGCAGCGGTGCACGCCCGCGTCGGCGTAGGGACCGATCTCGGCGACCGACTCGGGGGCCAGCTGCAAGGTCACCGGGATGCGGCCGCGCCCGGCCTCCTGCGCCCGGCTCTGGAGCTTGGAGATCCGCGCGCGAAACTTCTCCTCGTCGCCGATCCGGTTCGGGAACCATTCGTCCCCGAACGCGATCACCCGGTCGACGACCGTGCGTCCGTTGCCGCCCACCAGGACGGGCGGGTGCGGTTGCTGGACCGGCTTGGGCCACGACCAGATCGGGTCGAAGTCCACGTGCCGGCCGTGGTACTCGGCCTGGTCGTTGGTCCACATCTCCTTCATCGCCTCGACCCGCTCGCGCATCAGCCCGAAGCGCCGTCGCGGATCGGTCCCGTGGTTCTCCATCTCCTCCTCGTTCCACCCGGCGCCCACGCCGAACAGGAACCGCCCGCCGGAGAGCCGGTCGAGGCTCGCCACCTCCTTGGCGGTGGTGATCGGGTCGCGCTGGACCACGAGGCAGATGCCGGTCCCGATGCGTAGGCGCTCGGTCGCGGCGGCCGCCCCGGCGAGCGCGACGAACGGATCCAGCGTATGGCTGTACTCCTGCGGCAGGTCGCCGCCCGGCGGGTAGGGCGTGCGCCGGCTGGTGGGGATGTGGGTGTGCTCGGGAAGAAAGAGCGACTCGAATCCCCGCTCCTCGGCCATCCGGGCCAGCTCGTCGGGGGCGACCGAGTACTCGGTGGCGAACATGGCCAGGCCGAACTTCATGCGCGCCTGCACCCTACGGCAAGGACTGCGCGGGTGATCCTCCGCGACGAGCGGCGGAGGGTCACCGCTCACAGTGGCCGGCGCCCGGGGTAGCCCGCGTCGAGCTCGTGCCAGTAGCCGATCTCGTCCTCCTCGGACTCGACCCAGCACAGGTAGACCTCGCGCCCGTCCCGGATCGCCGGGAAGTCGACGAGGCCGCGATCGAGGTCGCGCAGCACCACTCCCGCGGCGGCGAGCTCGGCGGCCGCCTCGCGCAGGGCGAGGAAGCCGTTGGACACAGTGCGCCCCGGCGGCCCGCCGCCGTTCCCCGAGGCGACCTGGCCGAGCGCCTCGCGCGCATCGGAGTCGAGCAGCTGGTCGCGGGCGTGGCGCATCACCTGCAGGCGCTCGGCGACCCATCCGAGCGCGGCCCGAGCCTCCTCGACGCTGAAGTGGCGCTGGTGGCGCATCGCGCGGCGAGGCTATCGCGCACCGACGGGCGGGTAGGGTAGGCGCGGTCATGGCCGTCGGCTGCTTCGTCTCCACCGGTCGATCGCTGGACGCGGCGGTCGAGCGCGTGCGCCTCGCGGAGACGCTCGGCTACCAGTCGGCCTACGTCACCCACATCGCCGGGCGCGACTCGCTGACCGTGGTCACCGCATACGCGCTCGCCACCCAGCGCATCCGGGTCGGCACCGGCGTGGTTCCGATCTACACCCGGACCCCGGCATCGATGGCCCAGACGGCGGCGACCATCGACGAGCTCTCCGGCGGCCGGCTCGACTTGGGGCTGGGCGTCTCGCACCGTCCGGTGGTCGAGGGCTGGCACGGGCAGACCATCGACCGCCCGGTGGCCGAGATGCGCGAGTACGTGACCATCGTCCGGGCGATCCTCGCCGGTGAGGACCCGCCGCCGGGCGGGAAGTGGAGGACGACCTTCCGCCTGGCCGGTCTGGATCCCCGCCCGCGGCTGCCGGTCTACGTGGCGGCGCTGTCCCCCGGGATGCTGCGCCTGGCCGGCGAGGTGGGCGACGGCGTGGTGCTCTGGCTGTGCAACCCCGACTACATCCGGGACGTCGTGGTGGGCGAGGTGCGCAAGGGTCGCGAACGGGCCGGAAAGGGCCTGGACGGGTTCGACCTCGTTCCGGCGGTGCCCTCGGCGCTCACCGACGACCGCGAGTCCGCCTACGCTGCGATGCGCCAGGACCTGCTGCCCTACTTCGGGCTGCCCTTCTACCGCGCGATGCTGGAGCGGTCGGGCCTCGGCGAAGACATCGCCGCGTTCGACGCCGCCTCCGGGGACGTCGAGGCGATGAAGGCGGCGATCTCCGATCGCTTCCTGGCCGTCCTCACCGCGGTCGGAGACCAGGACGCCGTGCGTTCCGGGATCGAGCGCTACCGGACGGCGGGCGCCACCTCGCCGTGCGTGGGACCGGTCCCGGGTACCGACTTCGAGGCGACCCTGCGCGCGGGCGCGCCCGCGGCCTAGAAGCGCTGCTCGTTGACCGCCGCCGAGGTTCCGCGGTGGCGGCGGTACATCTCGATCACCCACGCGAATGCGGGGTGGTCCTTGACCGAATCCCGGAACGCCTCGACGGCATCCGGCCAGCAGTCCGGCAGCGGATAGCCGAACTGCGCCGGTCGGACCAGCGGAGACAGCAGGGCGGCCGCCGTGAGGTCGGCGACCGTGAAGGCGTCGCCCACCAGGTAGCCGGCGGGCCCGAGCTCGGCGTGGATGCGGTCGAGCGCCTGGACGGTCTTGGCCCGCCCCACGTCGGCGCCCGGACGGTCGACCTTCATGGCGGAGCGTATGAGCGGAGTCAGGAATGGCAGCCCGAGCCGGTAGGCGCCGCGCACCGCCGGCCCGAATTCCACCGTGAACAGGTCGGCGGTGCAGCGCCGGTCGGGCAGCAGCCCGTAGAACAGCGCCCGCCGGACGTGCGGTCCGAGCTCCTCGTCGAAGTGGTCCTCGAGCGCGAGGGCGCGTTCCCGGGCGGCCGGATCGGGTGGATAGAGGGCGGGTTGCGGCCGCAGCCGCTCCGCCTCCTCGACCACCCCGGTCGAGTCGCCGATGACGCGCCCGTCGAGGACCAGGGCGGGAAGCGTCTGCCCTCCGTACAGCCGCCTGGCCCGCAGGACGTGCAGTCCCGGCAGCACCGAGCGTCGCACGTGCGCGATCCCCTTGTGGTCCAGCGCCCAGCGGGCTTTCTCGTTGTAGTGCGAGAAGCGCAGCTGCCAGAGGACGGGTATGTCGCGTTCCACGCCGCCAGCCGTGGACGTCACGGCGCGCCGGGAGGCGACGACGCCGGCGGCTGCCCGCCGGTCAGCGAGCCGACCCGCCAGCGTCCGCGCTCCTTGACCATCCGGAAGGTATCGGTCGAGGGCTGCTGGTTGCCGGCGTCGGTGCGCACCACGGCCAGCGCCAATCGGTCGGAGCGGATCTTGACCTTGAGCACCTTGAGCGTGGGCGACTGCGCGCCGGCCAGCCCGCGGGAGACGGCGACGTCGCACGGCACGCCGGCCTGGGCGAGGTTGTTGACGAGCTCGTGGGCCAGCAGCTCGTTGCACAGGCGCTGGGAGTCCTTGGCCGCCACGGCCCGGCCGAAGCGCTCGAGCGTCTGGCGCACCTGATCCTCCTCGCTGGGGCCGCAGCTCCACACACCCATGGCGGCGGCGACGGCCACGCACCAGACGGCGATCGGTCTCACCGCCGCAGCGTACCCGTCACCCGAGGCGCAGGCCCGCCCACGCCGCATATCTAGACTCAATCTGCGGTGCGGGCGCGCGGCGCCCGCCGCGTTCCATGCGCTCGCGTTGCCTCGTTCGCCTCGTCCTCGTCGCGTCGCTGGCGGCCTTCGCCGTCCTGGGCGCCCGTCCACCCACCGTCCTCGCCCACGCCTCCCTGCGGGCGGCGACTCCGGCGCCCGGCGAGCGCCTGCGAGCGCCACCCGACCGCATCGTCCTGAGCTTCACCGAGCCGCTCAACCCCGGGCTGAGCGAGGCGCGCGTCTACAGCGGGTCGAGCCGCCGTCCGCTGGCGGCCGGTCAGCGTGTGGTGGACGGGCGCCGGCTGGTGCTCATCCCGCGGTCACCGCTGTCGAGGGGCACCTACCGGGTGCAGTGGCGCTCGGTCTCCACCGACGACGGCCACGCGCTCGAGGGCTCGTTCGGGTTCGGTGTGCGGGTCGCGGCCACGGGCGCGGCGTCGGTTCAGGAGAGCCCGCTCGCCCGCGGCGGCTGGGTGCGCACACCGGTCCGGGCGGCGCTCTACTTCGCCCTGCTGCTGTTCGCCGGCGGGCTGCTGGTGCAGGCGCTGATCGGACGCCCGGGCGAGAGCTGGCTGGTGCCCGCGGGGATGCGGTCCAGATCACGGGAGATCGGGATCGACCCCGCGGCCGCGGCCGCCCGCGCCCGCTCGCTGACCGACGACGTCGGCGTCTTCACCCTCGGCCTGGCGGTGCTGGCCGCCGGCGTCGAAGCCTTCGCCGCCGCCCGTCACATCTCGGCGGTTGCGCTCGCCGACTTCCTGCTCACCCCCCCGGCGGGCCCGGCCCGGATCGGGGTCGTCGCCGCCGTGGCGGTGGGATTGGCGCTGGCCGGCCGCCGGCCGCGGCTGGCGGCCCTGGCGGCGCTTGCCGCGCTGGCCTGCGTGGCCGCATCCGGACACGCCGACTCCGCGGCTCCGCGCGCCGCCGCGCTGGCGGCCGACCTCGTCCATCTCGTGGCGGGAGCGGTCTGGCTGGGCGGCACCGTGATGATCGTGGCTGTCTGGTGGCCGCTGCTGGCCCGCGGCCGGAGTCCTGCGCGCCGCGCGCTGGCGGTCGAGGTCCTGCCCGCCTTCGGCTCGGTGGCGGCCCGCGCCTTCGCCGTGGTGGTGGTCAGCGGCGCCGTGAACGCGGTGATCGAGCTCGGCCGGGTAGCCGCGCTGTGGCAGACCGCCTACGGGGCGGTCCTCCTGGTCAAGATCGCGCTGGTGGCGGCGGCAGCGGCGGCGGGCTACGTGCACGCCCGGCGCCTGCGACCGCGACTGGTGGGCGCCAACCCGCACCCCGGCCGGCGCGTCGAGCAAGCCCACTGGACGCTGCTGCGAACCGAGCCGCTGCTGGCGGCCGCGATCGTGTTGGCGGCCGCCGTGCTAGTCACGTTTCCCCTGCCGCCCCGTCAGCTCGAGGCGTCGAGCGCCCGCGCCAGCGCGGTGGCCGCCTGCGAGCCGTGTCCGCTCCCCTCTCCCTCACACGGCGAGCTGTCGGTCGCCGACCTCGGCGGCTCCCAGGTGGTCGCCGGGTACCTGCGCCGGCGCGGCGAAGGGCTGGCGGCCACCGTGCGGCTGATCGACTACCGCGGGCGCCCGGCTCCCGGGCCGGCCCGCGTCGCCGGTGCGACCGCCTCGGGGTGCGGGGCCGGCTGCTTCGAGTTTCGCCTCACCACCGCACCGGCGCGGCTGGCCGTGAGCGTCCGCCAGGGCTCTCGCTGGTATGCGGTCAACCTGCCGGCCCGATGGGCGCCGGGGCAGTCCGCGCGCGCCCGTTCCCTGCTGCTGCGCGCGCAGCGGACCATGCGCCGCCTGACCGCGGTCCGCGAGCTGGAGCGGGTAACCAGCGGCCCCGGCACCCTGGCGGCCACCGACTACCGGCTGCGCGCCCCCGACCGCCTCGCCTACTCGACCGCGACCGGGGTCCAGGCGGTGCAGATCGGACGCCGCCAGTGGCTGCGGGTGCCCGGGTTCCCATGGCGGCGCCACGACGACCTCGACGGGGGCGTCGCCTTCTCCACCCGCTCGTGGTTCAGCTGGACCCCGTACGCGCAAGCGGTGGAGCTGCTCGCGCCCGAGGGTGACGGCGCCGCCGGGGTGGTCGAGGTGGCGCTCATGGACCCCGGCACCCCGGTCTGGACCCGCCTGTGGATCGACACCAGACGCAGCCGCGTCCTGCGCGAGCGACTGGTCGCGCGCTCGCGGCTGGTGACCAGTCGCTTCGTGGAGTTCGACCGGCCGGTGGCCATCCAGGCGCCGCCGGCGGGCGGGCGGCGATGACCGCCGAGCGCGGCCCGCTGCGCTACGCCGGCCGGGTGGCGGCCGCCGTCCTGGCCGTCGCGTTCGTCGCCCTGCTGGCCTACGGGCTGGCCAACAAGTCGGGCGACACCACCATCGACGACTCGCTGTCCCGCGCCCGCGCGGTGCCGGCTCCGGCGGTGGACCTCCCGGTGCTGCTGAGGGCCACCGGCTCGCCGGCGGCGCGCCGGACCGACGCGGCCGCCGCCGACGGCCGCGTATCCCTGCGAGAGCTGCGCGGGGCACCGGTCGTGCTCAATTTCTGGGCGTCGTGGTGCCTGCCCTGCCGGGACGAGGCGCCCGTGCTCGAGCGCGCCTGGCGGCGCCAGGGCAGGCAGGGCGCGCTGTTCGTGGGCCTCAACCAGCAGGACATAACCGACGACTCACTCGCCTTCGCGCGCCAGCTCGGGGTCACGTACCTGACCATCCGCGACCGCGGGAACGCGGTGGCGCGCCGCTTCGGGGTCAGCGGCCTGCCCGAGACCTTCTTCGTCAGTCCTGCCGGCAACGTGGTCGGACACGTGATCGGGGTCGTCTCCACCCGGCAGCTGCGCGACGGCATCGCGGCCGCCACCGCCGGGCGCCCGCTCGGCGTCCACACGGGGGGCGAGCGGCGAGGGAGCCCGTAGCGGCGCAGGGCGCGCCGGCTTCAGACGTTCTGGAAGAAGTCGAGCCCCAGGCGGCCGAGGGCCTGCTGGATCTCGACGTTCAGCCGGAACAGCTCTCCGGTGAACACCAGCACGCCCATCGCTATGAGGACCACACCGGCGCCGGCCTGGATCGCGGCGTAGTGGCGCTTGAAGAACGCGAAGCTGCGCTGCGCGGCCTCGAACCCAAGCGCCGAGAGGAAGAAGGGCAGGCCCAGGCCCGCGGAGTAGACGACGAGCAGCAGGGCTCCTCGCCCGGTTCCCTGGCTGGTGGAGGCCAGCCCCAGGATCGCCCCCAGGGTGGGCCCCACGCACGGCGTCCAGGCCACCGCGAAGGCGGCGCCCGCCACAACGGGGCCACCGCGCCCGGCGCGCTCGATCAGGGCGGTCGGCCGCCACTCGCGGTTGAGCCGGATGACGAACACCGACGCCACGAACAGGACGCCCAGCGCCACGATGAGGGCCCCCGCCACCCGGTCCAGCGTCGGCTTGTGGGCGAACAGGAACGAGCCGATGGCGGTGGCGCTCAGCCCCAGCAGCACGAAGATCCCCGAGAAGGTGGCAATGAACAGGAGACTGCGCAGCACGGTGCGGGCGGTCAGCCGGGCCGGGTCCGGGCGTTCCTGGCCCGTGACCGCCGCCAGGTAGCCGGGGACCAGCGGAAGCACGCACGGCGAGACGAACGAGACGAAGCCCGCGGCGAAGGCCAGCACCAGGCTGGGCGAATCAACCATGGGCGGCGAACCGGCGTATGTCCCGCTCGAGGCTCGCCTGGCTGGCGTAGCCCCCCGCGTGGGTCTCGGTCAACCTGCCGCCGGCGTCGTAGAACGCGGTCGTCGGCCAGGCGAAGCCGCCCCTGAACTCGCGCGAGATGGCGGTGGAGGGATCGAAGTAATGGGGATAGGGAGTGCGGTAGCGCTCGAGGAAGCGCAGGGCGGCGCCGCGGCTGTCCTGGGCGTCGACTCCCAGGAAGGCGACCCTGCCGGCGTACCGCCGGGCGAGCGCAGCGAAGAACGGGAACTCGAAGCGGCACGGCCCGCACCAGGACGCCCACTGGTTGACCACCACCGGTGTCCCGCGCAGCGCTGTGAGCTCGCGCCTGAACGCGGGCGGTCCACCGTCGAGCAGCTGGCCCGCCCGCCGGCCCAGCCCCTGACTCGGCGTCGGGGCGGCGGCGGGCCGCGATCCCTGGTCCGAGCCACAGCCGACCGCACAGATCGCTGCGATGAGCGCTGCCGCTGTCACCACCGCCAGGCACCTGGCCCTGCCCGAGATCATCCGGGAAAGGGTACGAATTCGGGTTGCGCCTCCGGCCGGCACGGATGGCGGCGACGGTTTGGTCACGGCCCCCGGACGGGTAACGAAACCTAAGCCAGAAAGGAGAGGAGCGCGCAAATGGCCGACAACGGCGAGACGCGCGAGGAACGCGACACCGATCGCGACGAGCGCGAGGACGAGTCCCGCGACGAGCAGGCGGAGGGCTCGTCGGACGAGGAGCAGGACGCGGGCTCGTCGGACGACGAGGACGAGGGCTCGTCGGAGAGCGAGGAGGACGAGGAGTCGTCGGACGACGGCGAGCCCACGAGCGAGCACGAGGCCGCCGAGCGAGCCAAGGAGCGCTACGAGAAGGCGCAGCAGAAGATGGAGGAGCTCGAGGAGATGGACGAGCCTCCGGTCAAGCTCGAGGACTGGCCCGAGGACCAGGCCAAGTACGTCACGTTCGGCGGACCGGAGGGCGAGCACTCGTACTCCGAGGGCCCGGAGGAGAAGCTCGGCAAGGCCAACCTGGAGCGCAAGGCGGACGGCACGGTGCTGATCGAGGGCGAGGAGGTCGACAACCCCGAGGACTACCAGGCCGAGCCCGTGGCCGGGGGGCCCACCGATCCCGATACCGCCGCGCTGCCGGGCGAGCAGAAGAAGCTCGACAAGATGCGCGAGCAGGACCTGCCCATACCCCAGGCCGCAGAGAAGGCCGAAGAACAGCGCAAGGAGCGGGGCACCGCCGACGACGAAGAGTCAGACGACGAGGGCTCCGACGAAGACCAGGAGAGCTCCGACGAAGACCAGGAGGGCTCCGGGGAGGACCAGGACTCCGAGGAGGAGAAGCGCTCGAGCGACGGAGAGGGCTAGCGGCCGGCCTGCCCGTAGTCGCCGAACGGCGCGTCGCGCTCGGAGACCGCGGCGCGCACATCCTCCACGGCACGCCGGCTGAAGCGCAGACCCTCGGGCGTGTGCCGGGCCGCCCCGTCGAGCAGCGTCCCGATCAGCTGGGTCGCGCGCAGCCCCATCTGCTCGTAGGCCTGGTTGACCAGCAGCTTCATCATGTGCAGCTGGTTGGCGGGCAGCAGCGCGACCCGGCGCGCCAGCGCGAGCGCCGCCTCGTCGAGTTCGCCGGCGGGGACCGCCTCTGAGGCCAGCCCCCAGTCCACCGCCCGGCGCCCGTCGAGGGAGTCCCCGGTGAGCAGCAGCCGCTTGGCGCGCTCGAGCCCCAGCCGGTAGATCCACATCGACGTGGTCGGCGACCCCCACACGCGCGCCGGCGGATAGCCGATCGAGCAGTCCTCCGAGCACACGATCAGATCGCTGCACAGGACCAGGTCGGTCCCGCCGCCGACACAGAACCCGTGGACCTGGGCGATCACCGGCTTGGGCGAGCGCCACAGCTCCATGTAGGCGTCGACGAAGCGCGACATGGCCCCGTAGTCGGCGATCGGGTCCCACGCCTCGTGGGCCTCCTCGGCCACCATCGTCTCGGCTCCCCAGCGGATGTCGTAGCCGGCGCAGAACGCCCGGCCGGCGGCCCGCAGCCGAACCGCTCGCACCGAGGCGTCGTCCCAGGCCCGGCGCAGCCCGGCGCGGAGGTCGTAGATCAGCTCGGGGACGATCGCATTGAGGCGCTCGGGCCGGTTGAGCGTGAGCGTCGCCACCCCGTCGCCCGCCTCGTAGAGCACCGTGGCCGTCACCGGCCGGAGCATAGAATGCCCTGCATGGAGGGGTCCACCGAGCAAGGGACCGTCCGCAGCTGGCTGCGCTGCTACCGGTGCTGGTCGCAGAACCTGGAGGTGCAGGTCCACTACGAGGGGATCCACAAGATCGACCCGCAGACCGGCGAGCGGGCGGACGTGGTGGACGAGCTCCAGGAGGCGGTCGTCCAGTGCCTGGACTGCATGCACGACCAGCCGCACCTGGGCTTCCACAACGGCCGCGTAGAGCCGGTCGAGGACCGGTGGGAGCGGATGATCGCCGGCCAGCCCTGGGTGGCGTCCTGCACCGTCACCGTGGACGCCGACGATGTCGAGACCTGCTCGGGTCCCGAGGCCGGCGACGCCCTCTCCTACGCCGCGTTCGGCGACCACGGCACGCGCGAGTTCTTCACCCACGTGCGCTTCCACAAGCACGAGGAGGACCAGATCGTGGTCCATCTCCTCATCGAGCTCTACGCGCGCTCCGAGGGGGAGGCGATCGACGTGCTGCAGGACGCCGCCCGCGGCTCGCTGGCGATCACCTCGCTGGCCGAGGAGGCCCGCCCGCCGGCGGCCACGGGCGAAGAGCTGCATTGACGACATCCGCGCGGGCGCCCGGCCTTCTCCTCGGCGAGGGCGTCGAGCTGCCAGAGGACGTCGAGCTCGGGGCCCACGTGACCATCCACGCCGGCGTCGCGATCGGCGAGGGCTGCACGGTGCAGGACGGCGCGGTGATCGGCGAGGACGGCGGCGGGGCGGTGCGGATCGGCGACGGCGTGGCGGTGTGCGCCCGGGCCCGGGTGGGACCTGGCGCGGTGGTGGGGCCCGCAACCGTGGTGGGCGACCAGGCGGTGGTGGAGCCGGGCGCGGCCGTGGGCTCCGACGTCCTGGTGGGTCGGGGCGCGCGGGTGGGCGCCGGGGCCCGGGCGGGCGACCGGGTGCGGCTGCAGACCAACGTGGTGCTGGAGGAGAGGACGCTGGTCGAGGAAGAGGTGTTCGTCGGTCCGGCGGCCCGGGTGGGGCGGAGCGCCGTACTGCGGCGCGCCTGCCGGGTCGGCGCGGCGGCGATGGTCGCGGCGCACGTGGAGATCGGCGAGGAGGCGTTCATCGGCGCCGGGGCTCACGTGGCCCAGGACGTCGCGCCGCGCGCGGTGATGGTCGGCCGCCCGGCCCGGCGGATCCGTGACGTCCCGGAAGAGGACCTGATCGAGCGCTGGCGCTGACGCCCGTCCCGAATGGCCGGGGCGGCGGCGGACGGTCGCCGCGGCGCGCGGAAGTATGGTGCGCGGGGTGCGCACACCGACGGCGCCCGGACCGCGTCACGCGGCGGCCGCAGCGCTCGCCGCCCTGCTGGGCGCCGCGCTGTGGTGGCGCCGGCATCCGTCGGCCTGCCCGTACGGCCAGCGCTTCTTCGTCGAGGCGCCGCACCCGTTCATCACCCGCCGGCGCCTGCACGAGGTCCTGGAGGCGCAGCCGGGCGAGCGGCTCCTCGAGGTCGGGCCCGGGACCGGCTACTACACCCTGGAGGTGGCCGAGCGGCTGGGGGCCGACGGCCGGCTGGACATCCTCGACGTCCAGCAGGAGATGCTCGACCACACGATGCGGGCGGCCGGGCGACGGCGCCTGGCGAACCTTCATCCGCTGCAGGGCGACGCCACCTCCCTCCCCTACCCGGACGCGGCGTTCGACGCCGCCTATCTGGTCACGGTGCTGGGAGAGATCCCGGACCAGGCCGCGGCTCTGCGCGAGCTGCGCCGGGTGCTGCGGCCGTCCGGGCGCCTAGTGGTGGGCGAGGTGCTGCTCGACCCGCACGTGGTCACCTTCTCCCGCCTGCGCGAGCGCGCCCAGGCGGCCGGCCTGCGCCACCAGCGCCACTCGGGAGGCCGCCTCGGCTACTTCGCGAGGTTCGTCCCGGCCTGACCTGCGCGGGCGCCGGCGGGGCCGGCTACCCGGTGGCGGCCGAGCCGCGGGTGTCTTGCAGGCGCCCGTCAAGCGCCTCGAGCTGGGAGCGCAGCTCATCCGGCAGGCGGTCGCCGAACCGAGCCAGGTGCTCGCGCATCGAGGTCAGCTCCGTGTGGGCCTCGTCGGGGTCGACCCGCAGCAGCTCCTGCATCTCCTCGGCGGACACGTCGAGCCCGTCGGTGTCGATCGCGTCCGGCGCCGGCAGCCGGCCGATCGGCGTGTCCACCGCCTCGGCCGCGCCATCGCAGCGGCGGAACACCCACGCCAGCACGCGGCTGTTGTCCCCGAACCCGGGCCACAGGAAGCGGCCCTTGGCATCCTTGCGGAACCAGTTGACGTAGAAGATCCTGGGCAGCTTCGACCCCTCGCGGCCGCCCATCTCCAGCCAGTGGCGGAAGTAGTCGGCCATGTGATATCCGCAGAAGGGCAGCATGGCGAAAGGGTCTCGGCGCAGCTTCCCGACCGCGCCGGCCGCCGCCGCGGTCGTCTCCGAGGACATGATCGAGCCCAGGAAGACGCCGTGCTCCCAATCGAACGCCTCGTTGACCAGCGGCACGGCGGTCGAGCGCCGGCCGCCGAACAGCATCGCGTCGATCGGGACTCCGGCGGGGTCCTCCCACTCGGGGGCGATCGAGGGGCACTGGGACGCCGGGGCGGTGAAGCGGGCGTTGGGATGGGCCGCCGGGCTCTCGGAGTCGGGCGTCCAGTCGCCGCCCCGCCAGTCGACGGCATGCGCGGGTGGGTCCTCCGTCATGCCCTCCCACCACACGTCACCGTCATCGGTCCGGGCGCAGTTGGTGAAGACGCAGTTCTCCTCGAGGGTGGCCATCGCGTTGGGATTGGTCCTCTTCCCGGTGCCGGGGGCCACGCCGAAGAAGCCTGCCTCCGGGTTGATGGCGTAGAGCCGGCCGTCCTCGCCGAATTTCATCCAGGCGATGTCGTCTCCGATCGTCTCCACCTTCCAGCCGGGAAGCGTGGGGATGAGCATGGCGAGGTTGGTCTTGCCGCACGCGGACGGGAAGGCTCCGGTGATGTGCTTGACCTCGCCCTCGGGCGAGGTGACCTTGAGGATCAGCATGTGCTCGGCCATCCAGCCCTCGTCGCGTGCCATCACCGACGCGATGCGCAGCGCGAAGCACTTCTTGCCCAGCAGCGCGTTGCCGCCGTAGCCGGACCCGAACGACCAGATCTCGCGGCTCTCCGGGAAATGGACGATGTACTTGTTGTCCGCGTTGCACGGCCACGGGACGTCTTCGGCGCCCTCCGCCAGCGGGGCGCCGACCGAGTGCAGGCACGGAACGAACTCGCCGTCCTCGCCCAGCACGTCGAGCGCCGCCTGGCCCATCCGGGTCATGATCCGCATGCTCACCGCGACATAGGCGGAGTCGGTCAGCTGGACCCCGATGTGGGCGATGGGCGAGCCCAGCGGGCCCATCGAGAACGGCACCACGTACATCGTGCGTCCCCGCATGCACCCGCGGAACAGGTCGACGAGGGTCTCGCGCATCTGCGCCGGATCGCGCCAGTTGTTGGTCGGGCCGGCGTCCTCCTCGCGCCGCGAGCAGATGAAGGTGCGGTCCTCCACCCGCGCGACATCGCCGGGGTCCGATCGGGCGAGGTACGAGTTCGGGCGCCGGGCGTCGTCGAGGCGCTCGAAGGTTCCGGCCTCCACCAGGCCGTGGCACAGCGCGTCGTACTCCTGCGCCGAGCCGTCGCACCAATGGACGGCATCCGCCTGGACGAGGTCGGCGACCTCCTCCACCCAGGCCCGCAGCTTGGCGTGCTTGGTCGGTGCGGTGGCGGTGGTCTCGCTCAAGGGGTGGTCAGCTCCTCGTCGGATTCGAACGGCGGGGGGATTCTTTCGCACCACCCCGGATGGCGACGTCAGGGTCCGGACCGGGCGGCGGGTGCGACGGCCCGCAGCCGCCCGATCAGTTGCCCGGTGAGGCTCACTCGACGTTGTCCTCGGCCGCGGGCAGCGCCTCCCCCGGGTGCTTGCGCGGCACCAGGACCGCCCGCTTGAACTCGGCCACCAGGGTTCCGTCCTGGTTGAACACGCGGGTGTGGACCCGGACGACGCCACGGTCGGGCTTGGAGCCGGACGGCTTGGCCGACAGGACCTCGGACTCGGCGAACAGGGTGTCGCCGTGGAAGACCGGCGCCGGGTGCTTGAGCTCCTCGGTGGCGAGGTTGGCGATCGCCTTCCCGGAGACATCGGACACCGACATCCCCAGCGCCAGCGAGTAGACCAGCGGCCCGACCACGACGTTGCGCCCCTGCTGGGACTCTCCGGCGTAGACGTCGTTGATGTGCAGCGGGTGGTGGTTCATGGTCAGCAGGCAGAACAGGTGGTCGTCGGCCTCGGTGACCGTCTTGGCGGGCCAGTGCTTGTACACCGCCCCGACCTCGAACTCCTCCAGGTAGCGGCCGTACGGATGGGCGCCGGATGCCTCGCGCTCGGCCTGGCCGGTCTGCATGCCCTCGGTGGTGGTCTCGTTCATGTGGACTTATGGATCTCCCTGTGGCGGTCGGCGGTCCTGAAGCATGCCGGGTTCGCGGCGGCGACGCCGACCGGACGTCCAGGACGACGGCGCAGCGACCCTCCCAGAGGGCCCGAACCCGAAGGACCGGGCGGGGACAGGCTCGGGGCCGACACGGCAGCCGCGGGAGCGCTAAGGCATAATCGCGGCGGCCTTGGTCCGATCGCTGATCGTGGAAGCGGCCGCGCCCGCGCCCCCGCTCGACGACTTCTACAAGACCGTCGCGGGCATCTCGTTCACCCTGCTCGGGCTGTGGTGGGTCGTCGTCCAACTCAAGTACAAGGAGGGCGCGGGCGACCCGACGCGGCGCCGACACGCCTACGGGGTGATGATGTACTTCCTCCTGCCGGGGGTCATGACGCTCGTCTCGGCCGTCAACAGCGACCACCTCAGCCTCCTGTGGAGGATCGCCTTCGGGGTGGCAGCGGCTCTGGGCCTCCTCGAGATCGCTCTCTACTGGCTCACGCCGGGCCTGAAGACGGCCACCGCCACCGCGCTGCGGTGGTGTGCGTTCGTCGTCTACGCGTTCATCCTCGTCGTCGCGATCCACCCGATGCTGCCGGTCCAGGTCGGCCTCGGACTCGCGCCCCGCGAGGCCGAGGCGATCCTGGTGGGCCTCCTGATCGTCGTGGGGGTCAACCTGGCCTGGCTGGGGCTGACCGAATCAGGCGAGACGGCAGGCGCCTGACCGAGGGACTCGACCGTGCGCAACCCCCGAGACTTCGCCAAGCCGCTCGCGATGGGCGCCCCGGACCCGGTGCTCGAGGTGCCGGTCAAGCCGTCGCGGATGATCCACTTCTTCGACCCCTCCAACCAACGGGTCACCGCCAAGCTGCCGGACCTGGCGCCCACCACCGACATCCTGCTGGGCAACCTCGAGGACGCGATCGCGGTCGAGAACAAGGAGGCGGCCCGCGAGGGTCTGGTGCGGGTGGGCCGGGAGCTGCAGCTCGGGGACACCGCGCTGTGGACGCGGGTCAACTCGCTCGAGTCGCCGTGGGCCCTGGACGACCTCACGCGCCTGGTCACCGAGATCGGCGACCGTCTCGAGGTCATCATGGTCCCCAAGGTCGAGGGACCCTGGGACATCCACTACGTGGACCGGCTGCTGGCGCAGCTCGAGGCCAAGGCGGGGCTCCGCCGCCCCCTCCTGGTGCACGCCATCCTCGAGACCTCCCTCGGAGTGGTGAACCTGGAGGAGATCGCCACCGCCAGCCCGCGGATGCAGGGGATGAGTTTCGGCCCCGCCGACCTGGCCGCGTTCCGCCGCATGAAGACCACCCGGGTGGGAGGCGGCCACCCCGCCTACCGGGTGATCGAGGACCCCGATCCCGACGACCCCGACGCGCCGCGCGCCACCGCCCAGCAGGATCCCTGGCACTACTCCATCGCCCGCATGGTCGACGCCTGCACGTCGGCCGGGATCCTGCCGTTCTACGGGCCCTACGGCGACATCAGGGACGAGCTCGGCTGTGAGACTCAGTTCCGCGCCGCCTTCCTGCTGGGATGCGTGGGGGCGTGGTCACTGCATCCCGTCCAGATCGGGATCGCCAGGAAGGTGTTCAGCCCGCCCGCCGACGAGGTGAGGTTCGCCAAGCGGGTGCTGGAGGCGATCCCGGACGGTCGCGGCGTCCACATGATCGACGGCAAGATGCAGGACGACGCCACCTGGAAGCAGTGCAAGGTGATGGTCTCGCTGGCCGAGATGCTGGCGCGCAAGGACCCGGAGCTCGCGCAGGCGTACGGGTTCGAGCCGGCCGGCTCGCGCTAGCGCGCTAGGGTTCCGCGCCCGCCGTGCGCTTCTTCGAGTACGAGTCCAAGGAGATCGTCCGCCGCGCGGGCATCCCGACTTCGAAAGGCGGCTTCGCGACGACCGCCGACGAGGCTCGGGAGCGCGCCGTGCAGGTCGCGGGCCCCGTCGTGGTCAAGTCGCAGGTCCTCACCGGAGGGCGCATGAAGGCCGGCGGCGTGCGGTTCGCCGACACGCCCGACGAGGCGGCCGGCCACGCCGAGGAGATCCTGAGGCTCGAGATCAACGGCCACGTGCCGCGCGGCGTCCTGGTCGACGAGCGCGTGACGGTCGCCCACGAGTACTACGCCGGCGTCGTCTGGGACGGCATCCGCAAGCAGCCGGTGATGCTGTTCTCCGACATGGGCGGGATCGACATCGAGGAGGTGGCCGAGACGCACCCCGACCACGTCGGGCGCGGGCACTTCTCGAACCTGCTAGCGCTCTCGGACTTCCAGGCCAAGCAGGTGATCGCCTCGGTGGGCGTCACCGGCCAGGCGCTCAACCGCCTCACCCCCATCCTCACGCGCCTGGCCGGCCTGTTCGTGGAGCACGACATGACGCTGGCCGAGATCAATCCGCTGGCCCGCCTCCAGGACGGCACGTTCGCCGCGGTGGACGCCCACATGGAGATGGAGAACGAGGCGCGGCCGCGCCAGAACGTACTGCTGGCCGAGCTGGGCGTGGGCGGCGAGGAGACCCGCGAGGCCCGCGAGCCGACCCCGTTCGAGATCGCCGGCGAGGAGGTGGACGCCCAGGACCATCGCGGTGTGGCGGGCAACGTGACGGAGTTCGACGGCAACCTGGGGCTGGTGATCGGCGCCGGCGGGGGCTCGCTGACGCTGTTCGACGCCGTCCGTAACCAGGGCGGCAGGCCCGCCAACTACTGCGAGATCGGCGGCAATCCCTCGGTGGCCAAGGCGTGCGGGCTGGCCAAGCTGGTCCTGCGCAAGCCCGGCGTGGACAAGATCGCGGTGATGATGTCGATCGTCTCCAACACCCGTGTGGACATCGTCGCCCGCGGGGTGATCAAGGCGTGCGTCGAGCTCGGATACGACCCCGCAGAGAAGATCGCGGTGTTCCGCATCCCCGGCGCCTGGGAGGAGGAGGGCTTCAAGATCCTGGATCGCTACGGCGTCCACTACTGCGACCGGTCGGTCTCCATGCACGAGGCGGCCCGGATGGCGGTCGCGGCGGTGGGAGACGGCGCGGGCCGGGAGCCCGCGCCGGACGTCCGCCCGGGCGAGGGGCGGACGTCCGGGGAGGTGACCGAGGTATGAGCATCCTGCTCGGCGAGGACACCACCTTCATCGTCCAGGGCATCACCGGGCGCGAGGCGGTCAACCTCACCCGCGAGTGCCTGGACTACGGCGTCGGCGCGAAGGTGGTCGGGGGCGTCACCCCCGGCCGCAAGGGCCGTGACGTCCACGGCGTGCCGGTGTTCGACACGGTCGCCCAGGCGGTCGAGCACCACGGCGCCCCGATCGATGGGTCGGTGGTGACGGTACCCCCCGCGTTCACCAAGGACGCGGTGTTCGAGGCGATCGAGAACGCGGTCAAGCTGATCGTGATCGTGACCGAGCGCATCCCGCGACGCGACGTGGCCCAGATGGTCGAGCTGGCCCGGATGCGCGGAGCCCGGATCATCGGGCCCAACTGCCTGGGGGTCATCGTCCCCGGCGTGATCAAGATGGGTGGGATCGGGGGGCCGGCCAGGGACGCCGCCAAGGCGTACGCACCCGGGCCGGTGGGCGTGATGTCGCGCTCCGGGGGGATGACCACCGAGATCTCCTCGACGCTCACCGCCGCCGGCCTGGGCCAGTCGACCGCGGTGTCGATCGGCGGCGACGCGATCATCGGCTCGACCTACGCCGAGCTGATGCCGCTGTTCGAGGCCGACGAGCAGACCGAGGCAATCGTGATCTACACGGAGCCGGGCGGGCGCATGGAGGCCGAGCTGGCGCGCTGGGTGACCGACCACGGCTCGCGACAGGACGGTTCGCGGTCGGTGCCCCCCATCGTCGCCTTCATGGCCGGCCGCTTCATGGATGAGATGCCGGGCATGTCGTTCGGCCACGCCGGCACCATCGTCGAGGGCAAGGAGGACACGGCGGCCGAGAAGATCGTGCGCCTGGGCGAGGCGGGCATCACGGTGGCCGAGGAGATCGCGCAGATCCCGGAGCTGGTGAAGGAGAAGATGTCCCAGAGGACGCCCGCGTGAGGCGTGACGCCCTGTTCATCGGCGTCGAGGTGGACGACTCGGTCGCCGGCGACCCCGAGCTCGCCGCCAAGCTGGAGGAGGTCTGCCCGGTGGACATCTACGAGCAGGCCGACGGCGACGGCGTGCGGATCGTCGACGGCAACCTCGACGAATGCGTCCTGTGCGAGCTGTGCATCGCCGCGGCGCCGCCCGGCGCGGTGCGGGTGCTCAAGCTCTACGACGACGGGGCCGCGCTGGGCGGCGAATAGGCCCGGCACCGCGCTCCGACGCGGACGCCATGCACGTCGTCGTGCGCTGGGCCGCTCCGGCGGCCGATACACTGCCGCGCTTCGGGCGCCCCGGCGCCCTTGGTAGGAGCCCGACCCCCGCGGAGGAGCCGTTGAGCCCGGAGCCTCGTGCGCCGTTTCCCTGGCGCACGACCGCCAACCGCCAGCGTCAAGCCCTGGCGACGCTCGCCGGCGCCGCCGCCCTGCTCGCCGGTGCGGACCCGCAGGCCCGGGCCGCGCCCGGGATGGTGGGTCGCCCGGCGCTGCGCAGCCGGGCCACGGCCGCGGTCGCGGCGCCACGGCGGATCGTGCGCCCGACGTGGCTGCGCGGGGTGACGGTCACCGAGTACTTCCCCGTCCCGGAGCGCTGGTTCAGGGGGCGGCGGGTGGGCGCGGCCGGGCTCCCGGGCCGCCACCGCATCGACTGGCTGTTCTCGGCACGGGGGCTGACCATGGAGGGCGACGGAATCGGGCTCGACGGCCGGCGTTACCACGTCGACAACGTCGGGGCCGGCGGCTGGGTCGACCCGCTCGGCCGCCCGGCGTCGCTCGGAGGCGCGCAGTCGGTGTTCTGGCGTGCCGGCGGCTTCTGGCGCAACGTCCGCCGGCAGCTCACGTTCCCGCTCGAGGCGGGAGGCTGGAGCCACGGAGTCGGCCTGCGGTACGTCCCGTTACCGGGAGTCAGCTTCGGCCTCGGGCCGTCGCTGCCGCTGCGCTACTACCGGTCGCTGGCGGTCGACCCGCGGCTGATCGCGATGGGCAGCCGGGTCTACATACCCGCGTACCGGCGCTGGTTCACCGCGCAGGACACCGGCGGCGCCATCGGCGGCGCCCACGTCGACGTCTTCCGGCCGCCGCCCTCCTCGCCGGACGGCGGCCAGTACCTCACCAACCAGCGCATCTACGTCGTCCCGCCCGGTCAGCGGGCGGCGGCGCCCACCGCCACCGGGCCGTCGCCGGCCCCCAGCGGCCCCGCCAACGGCGGATCGTCGAGTGGCTGAGCGCCCGGCAGCGGCGGGCAGGGGGCGCGCAACCGCGGCCGTGGGGCTCTCGCTGGTCTGCATGGGCGTCCTCGCCGCGCCCGCGGCCGCGATCCCGGCGCCGGCCCAAACCGCAGCGCAGGCCGGCGCCGTCGCCGCCGCGCCGCCCACCCCGCCGCCGCGCCGGCGCCCGCCGCGACCGCGCCGGGTGATCGGCTGCCACGCGGCGGGCGCCAGCTACCGACTGGCGGGACCCCGTGCCCGCCGCGTGGTGGCGCTCACCTTCGACGATGGGCCCGGCATCTACACGCCTCGGGTCCTCGGCATCCTCCGGCGTCTGCGGGTCAACGCCACCTTCTTCGTCATCGGCGAACAGGTGAGGGGCAACGAGACGCTGCTGCGGCGGGAGCTGGCGGACGGCAACGCGATCGGCAACCACACCTTCACGCACGCCAACGTGTCGGGCGGAGGGATCCGCCAGATGCTCAGCACGCAGGGCGCGGTCCGCCGGGCCACCGGGTACACGCCATGCCTGTTCCGAGCCCCCTACGGCGCGGTCAGCGGCCTGCTGATCCGCCAGGCCCGCTCGCTGGGGATGAACAGCATCGAGTGGAGCGTGGATCCCCGCGACTGGTCCCGCCCCGGCACCGGTGCCGTCTACTCCCGCATCGTCTCCGCCACCCGGCCGGGCGCGATCATCCTCATGCACGACGGCGGCGGCCCCCGCGGCCAGACCGTCGCCGCCCTGCCGCGGGTCATCGCCACGCTGCGCGCGCGCGGCTACCGGTTCGCGACGCTGCCTGCGCTGCTCGGCCTGGCGCCGCGCTACGCCACCTGACGCGGGGATCGCCGTGAGCCTCGGGCAGGCCGCGCTCATCCTGGTGGTCACCGACGGGGTGGCGATCGCGGCGATGCTGCTGATCCGGAGCCGGGCGCCGGCCGGGAGCTTCTTCAAGGACACGGCGGAGGCGGCGGGAGTGTTCGCCGCCGCCGGGACGACCTTCGCGGTCCTGGTGGCATTCACGTTCCTGCTCGCCTTCGAGAGCTACGACGATGCCCGCAACAGCTCCGAGGCCGAGGCGGTCGCCGTGTCGACCCTGTTCCACACCGCCGAGTTCTTCGCGCCCATCGAGCGCGACGACCTGCAGCGCGACCTCATCTGCTACGGCCGTGCGGTGGTCGCCAGCGAGTGGCGCAGCATGCGCGACAATCGGCGCAGCCCGGTAGTGGACGGGTGGGTGGACCGCTTGGAGCGCGGCTTCCAGCGCGTCCACGGCAACAACGAGACGGTGGGCGCCGCGATCCAGAACTGGTTCACGCAGACCGACGCGCGCCAGACCGCGCGCCGCAACCGGCTCGTCGAAGCCGCGCCGTTCGTCCCCACCGCCGTCTGGTTCTTCCTCATCGTGGGGGGGCTGCTGCAGATCGGCTTCGTGCTGTTCTTCGCCGACAATCGCGAGCGGGTCTCAGCCCAGGCGATGCTGGTGAGCGCGGTGACCGTATTCGTGGTCGCCAGCCTGGTCATGATCCATCTCCTCGACACTCCCTACACCGAACAGAGCGGGAGCGTCGAGCCGACCGCGATGAGGCAGACACTCAGGTCGATCGAGCTCGAGCGCCGCCGCCGGCACGAGCCCGGCGGCTTCCCCTGCGACCAGCGGGGCCGGCCGGCGCCGGCGTGACGTCGCGGTGCCCGAGCTCCCCGAGGCCGAGCGCGCCCGGCGGCAGATCGAGGACGTGCTCGGGCGCGAGATCGCCGCGGTGGACGACCGCGACGCCTATGTCTGCCGCCCGCACGCCCGCGGAGAGATCGCCGAGGCACTCACCGGCCACCGGCTGACCGCCGCTCACCGCCGCGGGAAGTTCATGTGGGCGCAGACCGACGGAGGCCCCGACCTGGGGCTGCATCTGGGCATGGCGGGCCGGCTGGTGGTCGACGAGGAGCCGGACCCGCGTGGCTGGGACCGTTTCGTGCTCGAGTTCAGGGACGGCGGGCGGCTGGCGCTGCGGGACAAGCGACGCCTCGGACGCGCCGTGCTGGAGCCCGACTTCTCGCACGTCGGCCCCGACGCGGGAGAGGTCTCGCGCGCGGAGTTCCGGCGCCGGGTCGGGAGGGGGAACGCGCCGCTGAAGGCCAGGTTGCTCGACCAGGAGGCGGTGTCGGGCATCGGGAACCTGATGGCTGACGACATCCTGTGGCGCGCCGGGTTCTCGCCGCGGCGCCCGAGCGGCGAGCTGACCGACGACGAGCTCGACCGGCTGCGGCGCACGGTCCGGGCCGCCATCCGCTCCGCCATCCGCAAGGGTGGCGCCCACACCGGCAGGCTCAACCCCGAGCGCCGGCGCGGCGGCCGCTGCCCGCGCTGCGGACGCGAGCTGGCGCAGGCCAAGGTCGGGGGGCGCACCACGTTCTGGTGCCCCAGCGACCAGGCCTAGCTGGCGCGCCCCGGATCGCGGCGCGTGGGATCCCGCCCCTGGTGCGGCCCAGCTTCCGGCCGATAGAGTCGTGGCCACCACGACGCGCCGGAGGTGGAGGGATGGGCTGGAAGCTCGAGGGCAGCCACTTCGAGAACTGCTCCTGCGAGATGCCCTGCCACCGCTCGGGCAGGTCGGGCTTCTCGGCGCCGTTCTCCTGGTCGGGCTGAGCTGCGCGCGTCGAGTGGCGAGCCGACCCCGCGGCCCGGAGCCGCCGTCCCGGACCAGGCGATGATCCGCGAGATCGTTGCGCCGCACACCGGGCTCGCGTTCGCGGCGATGCGCGCGCTCCGGCCGCAGCTGAGCGACGAGCTCGCCTTCGTGCATCAGGTGGACGAGATACAGCGACCGCAGGGCTACCGGCTCGCGGGGGCGTTCGAGGGCTCGCTGCCGGATGCGGTGGCGGTCGCCGGGTTTCGGATCGCACACAGCATCAGCTGGGGTCGATTCCTGTACGTGGACGACCTGTCGACGCTGCCCACCGCCCGCCGCCGGGGCCACGCGCGCCGGCTGCTGGACTGGCTGGTCGAGGAGGCGCGGCGCTCAGGCTGCGGGCAGCTGCACCTCGACTCCGGCGTGGGGCCGGAGCGAGCCGACGCCCACCGCCTCTACCGCAACGCCGGCCTGCAGGTCAGCGCCTATCACTTCGCCCGCCTCGTCGAGGCTCCGGCCAGCGATCCGGCCTGACGTCGGCGCCGGCTTGCTGACGTCGACGGGGGGCTGGCTCTTCGTCCGGCGGGCTCGACTTCGAGACCTGCGCCGATGTAGGCTGGCAGCACCCGCGAGCCAGGAGGGGGACGATGCAAGGACGAGGGACGTATCGGCGGCTGCTCTGTGCGCTGCTTGGGGCCGCCGTCGTGGGCCTGGGCGCCGCTCCAGTGGCGGACGCCGCCGTCGGCTGCAGCAGCAGCACTTTCACGCCCCATCTGAGCGTGGCACGGAACTTCACGATCTACAGCGTGAATGTCTCCGGTGTGATCCCCATGACCCAAGCCCAAGCGCAGGGTCTGATCAACAGCGGTTACAACGTCGTCTGGCGGTTGTGGGGCGACGACCCAGTCTTCGATGACTTCCTGTTCGGCCCGGATCCCGCTCAAATCGGCAGTACGCCGGGGTCAATCGGCCTCTCCAGCACGACACAAGGGCTGGCGTTCAAGGGCCTGCGCGGGGCCCCGGGCAGCACCCTCAACGAAGACGACAGCTTCTTCGACCATCACGACGAGCTCTACGCCGCCGTCCAGCTGCGCACCTCCAGCCGCGCGGTCGTGCGGTGTGGAAAGAGCAATGTCGTGGGTGGGTACTTCTGACGCTGCGCCGCAGACTCACGGTCCCGCCGTTTCCTTCGCGCGCCGTGTGACAACCCGCACGCGAGCCGCTGGCGATGCCTTTCACGTCGCCACCCGTACATCACTCGGGTGTCGCGTAGCATTGGGTCGGTGAGCGACGAGCAGGTGGCCAGCCGGATCGAGCAGCTGGTGGCGCAGGAGCAGGAGCTGCGCAGCCGCGAGCAGGGCGACCGGGGAGATGCGTCCGCGCTGGACTCGGATCGCGAGCGGCTGCGGGCGGTGGCGGTGGAGCTCGATCGCTGCTGGGACCTGCTGCGTCAGCGGCGGGCGCTTCGGGACGCCGGAGACGATCCGGATCAGGCCGAGACGCGCACCGCCGACACCGTCGAGCACTACCGCCAGTGACCCGGGCGCTCGCGCGATGAGCACTTGCGCGCATCTCGACCACGTCCGGATCACTCAGCTGCCCGAGGCGGTCGCCGGCTGCGAAGACTGCCTGGCCAGCGGCGCGCAGTGGCTTCACCTGCGGATCTGCCTGGAATGCGGGCACGTGGGGTGCTGCGACGATTCGCCCCAACGCCATGCCACAGCCCATGCCACCGTCACGGGCCACCCGATCATCCGCTCGCTGGAGCCCGGCGAGGACTGGTCGTGGTGCTACGCCGACCGGCGCGGGATCCTGATCCCGGACGTGCACGGCACGACGCGCATCCCGCCGTCGCCTCTGCAAGCGCGATAACCAGGCGGCCACCGACCTCCCGGGTCGCGATGCCTCGCCACAGCCGCGATTAGGTCGGGCCTACCCTCCTGACGATGAGCGTGCCGGTGCGAGCGGGGTCCTCGGGCAATGGCGGATCCGCGACGGCGCAGACCGCCTCGTTCACCGGCCGGACGGCATGGGCCCGCAACCTCGCGGCGCCGGTTCGCGACTTCCTGAACACCGAGACCGGCGGCGCCGTGGTGCTGCTGGGCGCCACGGTCGCCGCGCTGGCGTGGGCGAACTCGCCCTGGTCGAGCTCGTACGAGTCCGTCTGGACCACGAACCTCTCCATCCGACTGGGAGGCGGGGGCATCTCGATGGACCTGCGCCACTGGGTGAACGAGGGACTGATGACGTTCTTCTTCCTGGTGGTCGGACTCGAGGCCAAGCGCGAGCTCGACCTCGGAGAGCTGCGCGAGCGCCGGCGCATCACGATCCCGGTGATTGCGGCGGCGGGAGGCATGACGCTCCCGGTCGCGATCTACCTGGCGTTCAACGCCGGAGGCACGGCGCCCGACGGGTGGGGCGCCGCCATGTCAACCGACACAGCCTTCGCGCTCGGCGTGCTCGCGCTGGTGGCACCGCGGGGCGCCACCCGCCTGCGTGTGTTCCTGCTCACGGTGGTCGTCGTGGACGACCTGGTTGCCCTGCTGGTGATCGGCACGGTCTATACCGACCACGTCTCGCTGGTTCCGCTCGTGGTGGCGGCCGGGCTCTTCTACGCCCTGCTTGCGCTTCGGTATTCGCCGATCTGGCGTCGCGAACTCGCCGTGGTCGCCGGCGTGGGCATGTGGGTGGCGCTCTTCGAGTCGGGCGTCCACCCGACGATCGCGGGGCTCGTCGCGGGCCTGGTGGCGAGCGCGTATCCGCCGGCGCGCACCGACCTCGAGCGGGTCACGGAGCTGACGCGCTCCTTTCGCGAGCAGCCCACACCCGAGCTCGCCCGCTCGGCGCAGGTGAGCGTCGCGTCCGCGATCTCCCCCAACGAGCGGCTTCAGTACCGGCTGCACCCCTGGACGAGCTTCGCCGTGGTGCCCCTCTTCGCGCTCGCCAACGCAGGCATCAGCCTGGACGCAAAGCTGCTCGGCGCCGCCGTCACCTCACCGGTGACGCTCGGGATCCTCTTCGGCTACGTGGTGGGCAAGCCGTTGGGGATCCTTGGCGCCTCGTGGCTCGCGACGAGGCCCTGGCTGCGTGGCCCGCGCCTGCCGGTGAGCTGGCCCGGCCTCGCCGGGGCGGGGGCGGTCGCCGGCATCGGCTTCACCGTATCGCTGCTGATCGCGAGTCTCGCCTTCCACGGCCGGCAGCTCGACGAGGCCAAGCTGGGCGTGCTGGGGGCGGCGGTCCTGGCATCGCTCTCCGGGTGGGTCGCGTTCCGGCTGATCGCGAAGCTGCCCGTCGCGGTCCGGGCGCGTCAGCTCGCCGGCACCGCCGACGAGCTGCTCGACCTCTCCGACGACGTGGATCCCGACCGCGACCACATCCGCGGCTCGCACGACGCACCGGTCACCGTACTCGAGTACGGCGACTACCAATGCCCATACTGCGGACGGGCCGAGGTCGTGATCCGTGAGCTGCTCGCCTCGTTCGGCGACGATCTGCGCTACGTGTGGCGTCACCTTCCGCTCAACGACGTCCACCCCCACACCCAGATGGCGGCGGAGGGGGCAGAGGCGGCGGCTGCCCAGGACGCTTTCTGGCCGATGCACGACAAGCTTCTGGACCACCAGGACGAGCTGATGGCGTCCGACCTCAGACGCTACGCCCAGGAGCTCGGCCTCGACGTCGAGCGCTTCTGGGAAGAGCTGCGCCGACGCGAGCACGCCCCCCGGGTGGCCGAGGACGTCTCCACGGCGGACGCGAGCGGCGTCGCGGGCACGCCCACCTTCTTCATCAACGGGAGACGCCACCAGGGCGCGTACGACATCGACACCCTCACCCAGTCGGTCAGGCGCGCGAGGGCGCGGGCAAGGCCGGGGGACGAGGCGGCGCCCGCGCCGGCGGCTCAGGCGACCGGCTAGCCGCAGGACCCCGGCGTCATCCGGCGTGGCGCGTTTCCGGGCTGGTGTGCGTGAAACCCGCGCTTGGCAGGGATCCTGCTAGCCCCCTAGGCGACCTGCTTGCCGTGCTCCTGCAGCCAATGCAGGAGACCGCCCTCGACGAGGATCTCGCGCTCCTTGGGGGCGAAGTCGTGGGTGACCGCGAATTCGTCGCCGGTCTCCTCGATCCTCACCGTGATCGCGTCTGAGCCCTCCTCGAGCTCCGTACGCACGTCGGGCAGCTCCCAGGTCTGGCCGACCTCGGCGCGATCGTAGTCCGACTCGACGGCGAAGGTCAGTGCCAGGATCCCCTGGGCTACCAGGTTGCGGCGGTGAATGCGGGCGTAGGACTTGGCGAACACCGCCTTGACGCCCAGTTGCAGGGGGGCGAGCGCGGCGTGCTCGCGCGACGAGCCCTGGCCGTAGTTGTGGCCGCCGACGATGAACCCCTCCCCCCACTCCTGCATCCGCTTGCGGAATTCGGGGTCGCGGTGGCGGAACGTGAACTCGGCGATGGCGGGGATGTTCGACCGGTAGGACATCACCTCGACGCCGTCGGGTGCCAGGTCTCCGGTGGAGATGTTGTCGGGCTGAACCGTGGCGATGCGGGCCCTGAGCGAGTCGGGCAGGGGCGTGTGCTCGGGTGGCCGCTTGATGTTGGGCCCGCGGGGAACCTCTATCGACTCGGCCTCCTCCTCGTCGGCCGGCGCAAAGATGTGGACGTCCTCCACGTAGGGCCGCAGCTCCGGTGCCGGCAGGACCTTGGGTGGCTCCCCGTACTCGCGCGGGTCCTCGATCCTGCCGCTCAGCATCGACACCGCCGCCACCGCCGGCGAACACAGGTAGACCGAGTCGTCGGGGGTTCCCGAGCGCCCCGGGAAGTTGCGATTGAAGGTGCGCAGCGAGTTGGCGCCCGTCGGCGGGGCCTGGCCCATCCCCACGCACGGCCCGCACACCGGCTCAAGCATCCGCACGCCACCCTCCACCAGCTGTCGGTAGACACCCGACTCGGCGATCGCGGTGAGTATCTGGCGCGAGCCCGGCGTCGCGGTGGCGGCGACCGAGGGGTGGACGAGCTGCCCTTCCCGGTCGGCCAGCACGGCGCCCGGCAGGGCGAGGTCGATGTAGGCGGAGTTGACCGACGACCCGATGCAGACCTGCTCGACCTCGGTCCCGGCCACCTCCTCGACGGGGACGACGTTGTCCGGGTTGTGCGGCTTGGCGACCAGCGGCCCCAGGTCGTCCAGGTCTATCTCGATCCGCTCGTCGTACTCGGCGCCGTCGTCGGGGCGCAGCTCCACGAAGTCTTCCTCGCGCCGCTGGAGGCGCAGCCACTGACGCGTCTGCGCGTCGGGCGGGAACACCGCCGAGGTGGCACCGAGCTCGGCGATCATGTTGGCGATCGTCCCGCGCTCGGGGATCGAGAGGTCCTCGGTCCCAGGCCCGGTGAACTCGAACACCTTGTTCTTGCCGCCTCTCACGCTGAGGCGGCGCAGCAGCTCCAGGATCACGTCCTTGGACTGCACCCAGGGACGTTGCAGGCTCCCCTCCAGCCAGACCTCGACGGTGGACGGGCAGGCGATCTCGAACGGGTAGCCCGCCATCGCCACCGCGACGTCGAGCCCGCCGGCCCCCACGGCGATCATTCCCAGCGCACCGCTGGTGGTGGTGTGGGAGTCGGCTCCCACCAGGATCTGGCCCGGCTTGGCGAAGCGCTCGAGCGAGATGTAGTGGGAGATCCCGTTGCCGGCCCGCGAGTAGTGGATGCCGTACTTGCGCGCCAGCGACTGCAGCATCCGGTGGTCGTCCGGGTTCTTGAAGTCGAGCTGGACGACGTTGTGGTCGATGTACTGGACCGCCCGATCCACGCGCACGCGGGGAACCCCCAGCTGCTCGAACTGCATGCACGCCATCGTCCCGGTGGCGTCCTGGAGCAGGGTCTGGTCCACCCGCAGCGCGATCGGCTCGCCCTGGCGCAGGTCCCCCTCCACCAGATGATCGGCCAGGATCTTGCGGGTGGCGTTGTCGGCCATCGCCAGTTCAGGCTACCTTGGGAATCATCAGGGCACGCGCGCTCGCCAGTTCCGCGCCCTCCGGCCCGAACGCCGCGGCGGCGACCCAGCGCTTGCCGTCCTGCGCGGGCTCGACCCGCGCCCTCAGGCGGACGAACGATCCCACGGGCGCCCCCGAGCGGAAGTCGACCTCCAGGCGGGCGGTGACGGCGGCTTGCGGCCCTTCCCCGGCGGCCAGCGCCGCGGCCTCGTCGAGAGCGGCGGCCAGCACGCCGCCGTGCGCCACGCCCGGCGGCCCCTGGTGATCCTGCTTGACGAAGAACCGCCCCGCCACCGAGCCGTCCGACTGGCGCTCAAGCTCGAGGTGCAGGCCGAACAGGTTGGCCGCCCCGCAGCCGAAGCAGAGGTCGTGGTGGGCGAGGGGCAAGACGCGAGGAACCTTAGACGGCCGTCCACTCCCGCTAAGCTGGCCCGCCGGTGACGACGCCCGAGGTCCTCCGCCAGCTGCTGACCGCACCCGGGCCGTCGGGATACGAGGCGGCTCCGTCCGCCGCCTGGCGCGAGTCGGCCGCGGCTTTTGCGCAGGTGTCGAGCGACACCCTGGGCACGTCGGTTGCCCGCGTGCCCGGCACCGCGGACGGTCCGCGCCTGGCGGTGGTGGGCCACATCGACGAGATCGGGCTGATCGTCACCCACGTCAGCGATGAGGGCCAGCTCTACTTCGGGGGCATGGGCGGCTGGGACGCCCAGGTCCTCGTCGGCCAGCGAGTCGAGGTGATCACCCGCGAGGGCCGCCTGCCCGGCGCGATCGGGCGCAAGCCGGTCCACCTGCTCAAGGAGGAGGACCGCAAGAAGGTCGCCGAGCTGCGCGAGCTGCACATCGACATCGGCGCCGCCGGCGGCGACGAGGCGCGGCGGCTGGTGCGGATCGGCGATGTGGCGGTGATCGCCGCCGAGCCGGTCGAGCTTCCCAACCGCAGGCTCGTGTCCCGGTCGCTCGACAACCGGCTGGGCGCCTACGTAGCGCTCGAGGCCGCCCGGCTGGTGGCCGAGCAGGGCGGCGCTCCCGGCGAGCTGGCCGCGGTGGCGACCGTGCAGGAGGAGACCACCTTCGCCGGCTCGCGCACCAGCGCGTTCGCGCTCGACCCCGGGGTGGCGATCGTGGTCGACGTCGCCCACGCCACCGACTCGCCCGGTGTCGAGGCGCGCGAGCTCGGCAGGCACGAGCTGGGCTCGGGGCCGGTCATCGAGCGCGGCTCGATCATCAATCCCCGCGTGTTCGAGCTGCTGCACGAGGCGGCCGAGTCGGATCAGATCCCGTTCACCGTCTCGGCATCGGCGCGCACCACCGGCACCGACGCCGATGCCATCCACATCTCTCGCGCCGGCGTCCCCACCGGCGTGGTGTCGATCCCGTTGCGCTACATGCATTCGCCGGTCGAGATGGTCCAGCTGGACGACGTCGAGGCCGCCGCCCGGCTGGTCGCGGCCTTCGCGCGCGCGCTCGCGCCCGACGTCTCCTTCGAGCGCTAGCTCAGGCCGCCGAGAACGCGAATACGTCCTGGTGGTCGTCCCAGCCGGCCGCGCGGAACCAGACCTCCCGCATACCTCCGACCGCCGTGACCGTGCCCCGCAGCCAGTCGGGGGAGGCGATCGAGACCCCGTAGCCGTCGGCCCGCGGGTAGTCCGCATATCCGAAGCCGTTGCGCTCGTAGTCGCGCAGCACGTGCGCCAGCCGCTCGTCGTCGAGCAGGTAGTCCATCTCCGCCGAGCGCATGCGCCGTGCGGCGCGCTCCCCGTGCGAGGTCAGCACCAGGACGCCGCCGTGGGAGAGATGCCGGTGGAACGCCTCGAGCAAGGCGCCGATGCGCTCCCCGTCCAGGTGGGTGACGAGCGAGCCGCACCAGATGAGGTCGAACCCGCCGACCAGCCGAAGCGAGCCCACGTCTTCGACCGAGTAAGCGGGCAAGGCGCCCAGCCGTCGGGCGCAGAAGTCGACACCGTCCCGGTCGAGATCGCAGGCGGTCAGCCTGGCGTCGGGGAAGCGCGCCGCCAGCCACCGCAGGACCCGTCCGTGTCCGCACGGCAGGTCGAGCAGGCGATTGATCGGAGGCGACCCGGCGTGCGCGAGCGCCTCCTCGATGCAGCGCAGCGCCGAGAGCCCCACTCGCCAGTAGTGGGAGCCGCCGGATCCGTACATGGCGTCCCGCGCCGACACTCGTAGGCTCACCCTCCCCAGCATCCGGCGCTCAGCGACCGTCAGCGAGCGGTCCGCCAGCAGGGCCCTCTTGTCCCGAGCGGCGCGCCAGGGCAGCCGGGATGCGCGCCGGCGCACCGCGCCCCGGAGGCGGTTGGCGGTCACGCGCCTGCGCGCCTCAGCCGCGGACCAGCTTCTTGTAGGTGATGCGATGGGGACGATCGGCCTCCTCGCCGAGCCGCTCGCGACGCCGGCGCTCGTAGGCCTCGAAGTTGCCCTCGAACCAGTGCACCCGCGAGTCGCCCTCGAACGCCAGCACGTGCGTGCACACGCGGTCGAGGAACCACCGGTCGTGCGAGACGATCACCGCACACCCCGCAAACGCCAGCAGCGCCTCCTCGAGCGCCCGCAGCGTGTCGACGTCGAGGTCGTTGGTCGGCTCGTCGAGCAGCAGCAGGTTGCCGCCGCGGCGCAGGAGCTTGGCCAGGTGCAGGCGGTTGCGCTCGCCGCCCGACAGGTTGCCGACCTTCTTCTGCTGGTCGGATCCCCGGAAGTTGAACGAGGCGGCGTAGGCGCGTGAGCTCATCCGCCGCTCGCCGACCGTGAGCTGGTCCTCGCCACCGGAGATCTCCTCCCACACCGTGCTGCCGGGAGACAGCGCGTCGCGCGACTGGTCGACGTAGGCGAGCTGCGCCGACTCGCCCAGGCGCAGCGTCCCGGCGTCCGGGTCCTCCTCGCCGGTGATCATCCGCAGCAGCGTCGTCTTGCCGGCCCCGTTGGGGCCGATCACCCCCACGATGCCGGCCCGGGGCAGTGAGAACGACAGGCGGTCGATCAGCAGCCGGTCGCCGTAGCCCTTGCGCAGGACGTCCGCCTCCACCACCACGTCGCCCAGCCTGGCCCCCGACGGGATGTGGATCTGGACCTCCTCGAGATCCACGTTGTGCTCCTGCGCCAGCAATGCCTCGTAGCGGGCGAGCCTCGCCTTGGACTTCTGCAGGCGCGAGGACGCGTTCATCCGCACCCACTCAAGCTCCCGGGCGATGGTGCGTTGACGGGCCTTCTCCTGCCGGGCCTCGGCGGCCAGCCGGGCCTGCTTCTGCTCCAGCCACGAGGAGTAGTTGCCCTGGAAGGGGATCCCGCGCCCCCGGTCTAGCTCGAGGATCCAGCCCGCCACGTTGTCGAGGAAGTAGCGGTCGTGGGTCACCGCCACCACGGTTCCGCGGTAGTCGGCCAGGTGGCGCTCCAGCCACCCCACCGACTCCGCGTCGAGGTGGTTGGTCGGCTCGTCCAGCAGCAGCAGGTCGGGCTGGCGCAGCAGCAGCCGGCACAGCGCCACGCGCCGGCGCTCGCCCCCCGAGAGCGTCGAGACGTCGGCGTCGGGGGGCGGCACCCGCAGGGCGTCCATCGCGGTGTCCAGCGTCGTGTCGAGGTTCCATGCGTCGGCGGCCTCGATCTGCTCCTGCACGCGGGCGAACTCGTCGGCGACGTCGTCGGAGTAGTCCGCCGAGAGCTGGTTGAAGCGGTCGAGCAGCGCCCGCTGCTCGGCCACCCCCTGCTCGACGTTGCCGCGCACATCGCTTGACTCGTCCAGGCGGGGCTCCTGCTCGAGCAGGCCCACGGTGGCCCCCGGCGCCAGCTGGGCGTGGCCTCGGAACTCGGTGTCCTGCCCGGCCATGATCCGCAGCAGGGTCGACTTGCCGGCGCCATTGGCCCCGAGCACGCCGATCTTGGCGCCCGGCAGGAACGACAGCGAGATGTCCTTCAGCACCTCGCGGTCGGGCGGGTGCACCCGCGACAGCCGGTGCATGGTGAAGATGTACTGCCGGGACATGGCCGGGAAGGATGGCAAGCGGACGGCGACGGCTACTGAGCCGCCGGCAGCTCACGCAGCTGGTGGGCCGGGGTGAAGAACGCCCGCTCGGCCAGGAGCACCGCCACCAGCGCCGCGATCGCCACGCTGCCCAGCAGCACGTAGAGGAGGATCAGCTGGAGGCGCACCGCGTCGACCGGCGCGGCGCCGGCGAGCAGCATCCCCACCATCGTGCCGGGGAAGAAGATCAGCCCGGTGGTCTTGGTCGAGTCGATCAGGGGGATCATTCCCGAGCGCAGCGATCGGCGGACGATCGGGCGAGCGGCCTGGGAGGCGGTGGCCCCCAGCGCCAGCGTGGCCTCGATCTCGCGCTCGGAGGCGGCCACGTCGTCCCCCAGGCGGTTGAGCGCCACCGCCGCTGCGGTCATGGCGTTTCCGATCACCATCCCCCCCACCGGGACCAGATAGCGCGCCTGGGGATCGAACACCCCAAGCGCGACCACCACGCCCAGAGTGCTGGCTCCCGCCACCGCCAGGGCGACGAGCAGAGGCCAGAAGGCGCCCGGCACCCGCCTGGCCCGCGCCCGCGCGGTGAACGCGCCGAACACCACCATCACCGCGATGAGGATGAACACGAACTCCAGCCGCCGTGACTCGAAGATCAGCTTGATCACGTACCCGATGGCGGTGAGCTGGACGAACGCCCGCACCGCGGCGACACCGATGTCGCCCGCCACCTGGACGCGCTCCCACGCGGACACGCCGACCGCGACCGCCACCAGCGCCAGCGCCGCGGCGACCTGTCCCAGGCTCACGTGGATGCCCGCGCTCATCCGGCCAGCGCCTCCACCGCCCGCCCACCCTCGAGCCGCAGCACCGAGTCGGCCAGTCGCGCGGCCTGGGCCAGGTCGTGGGTGACCAGCACGTACGAGAGGCCGAGCCGCTCGCGCAGCTCGAGCAGGGTCGCCTCGACCGCGTCGCGGGTCGCCTCGTCCAGCGCGGAGGTGGGCTCGTCGAGGAGCAGCACCGCGGGCTGCAGGGCCAGGGCCCGCGCCAGCATCACCCGCTGCTGCTCGCCGACCGACAGCCGGTCGGCGTTCCGCTCGGCGAACCTCCCGGACAGCCCGGCCAGGTCGAGCGCGCGCTCGACGTCCCCGGCCCTGCCCGCCAGGCGCACGCCGAACAGGACGTTGTCGGCCACCGTCCCCTCCAGCAGCGCGGGGAGCTGGGGCACCAGGCAGACCTCGCGGCGCAGGCTGAGCACGTCGAGCTCTCGCACGTCGCGGCCGCGGTAGAGGACGCGGCCATGATCGGGATCGGCCAGCCGGTTGAGCAGCCGCAGCAGGGTCGACTTCCCGGCGCCGGAGGGTCCCGCGACGCACGTCGCGCCCTCTGGCAGTCCGGCGCTCAGGTCCTGCAGCACCGCCGTCCGCGCGCGGGTGGCGGTGACGTCGTGGAGCTCGAACAGCACCCACCAATTATCCGCTGACACGGTGTCTCGATACCGTTGACTGCCTATGCCCAGAGTCCTCGACGTCGAGCAGGCGCTGCTACTGCTGGAGATCGAGCCGCCCTTCGAGCAGCGCGAGGTGCAGCTCGCGCGCCGGCGCATGGCCAAGCGCTGGCACCCCGACATCGCGCCGCCCGGTCGCGCCCACGATCACCAGCGCCACCTGCAGGCGATCAACGAGGCGGCCGACCAGCTGGAATCGCTGGCCGAATCGTCGCGCGGCGGCCGCGTGTCTTCCGGCGCGGTGCGGGCCAGCGCCGCCGCCGCCCGCCGGCGGCGGGCCGAGGAGGGCCGGCGCGCCTACGAGGCCGAGCAGCGCGCCCACGCGCACGCCGAGGAGCGCCGACGGCACGATCCGTTCGCCGACCGCGTCCCCGACCACTCGGTCGTCCACCGCTACGCCCGCTGCCTGTCCTATCCCGAGTGGGGCGTCGGCAATGTCACCGGCATCTACTTCTCCGGCGATGGCGACGACGTCCAGCAGTGGGCGCGCGTGCGATTCGCGGTCGGCGTGCGGACGGTGCCGGCCGGCAGCCTTCGGTTCGTCGACTTCTCCCGACCGGATCCCGCCGCCGAGCGGGTCGAGCGCTTCGTCACCGCCGCCCAGACCGCGATCGCCGAGGGCGACCCCGCGCTCGCGGCGCAGCGTCTGGTCTACGCGCGCGACGCCGAGCCGCACAACCCGGCGGTGCTGCGGCTGATGACGCTGTCCTTCTGGCAGAGCCGCAACTTCCCCGCCGCCGCCCGGGCGGTGCGGGACTGGGCGCGCGTGGAGGGCGAGCGTCCCACCGTGCACCGCTTCGCCGCCCGGATCTACGAGGACATGGGGGCGCTGTCGCTGGCCGCCGAGGCGGCACAGCGCGAGGCCCACCTGGCCCCGGGCGACGCCGCCGCCTGGGAGCGGGTCGGACGCCTGCGCCTCCGCCTGGGTGACCACCGCGCCGCCCGGGCGGCATACGAGCGCGCGCGTAGGACGGGGCCGACGGTCGAGGGCCTGCTCGACCTGGCCCTCCTCCACCACCTCGACGGCGAGACCGGAGCCGAGGTGTCGGCGTGCGAACAGGCGACGCAGCTCGACCCGGGATCGGCGATGGCGTGGGGTCGTCTCGGCCACGCCCTGGCGCGCACCGCCCGCGTCGGCGAGGCCGTCGCGGCGTGCGAGCGGGCGCTGGCGCTGGGCGACGACGCCGAGGTTCGCGACCTGCTCGCCCGCCTGCGGGAGATCGAGGCGCAGGCGCTGCCGCAGCGGACCGCCGCCTGAGGGTCTCCGGTGCTCTCCCGAGGACCCTAGTAGCGGCCGGCCCCGTACACGCCGGCGTCGACCGCGTTGCGCAGCAGCTTCGCCCCCTTGGGGTCGCAGCGTCCCGAGTCGAGCTGGGTGGCCTCCGACTTGAGCACGTCGGCGAGGGCCAACGACTCGTCGGATCGGGTGAAGGTCGCGTTGGGATGCTTGACGACCATCGTGGTCAGCACCACCAGCGCCGCCACCTCGGAGTCCTCGTTGGCCTTGGCGCCCGACTGGCGCGCGGCGCAGTAGTCGTGCAGCGCCACCCGTGCGGTAGCCACCCGGGCGTTGTCCTGGCGCGAGAGCGTGTCGCTGCGGGGCGCGATGCTGCTCGACTCGGGCGCCGCCGCCGTGCGCTGCACGGTGACCGTCCTGGCGCCCTGGGCGCCGCACCCGCAGAGGCCGAGCACGAGTCCGGTCAATCCCGCCGCGACGACCGGCTTGAGCGGCACCGGCTTGAGCGCTTCGACGGTCATCCCGCCAAGGCTAGCCGTCTCCTCTCCGCCGGCGCGTCGCCGCCGCGCGCCGCGTCGAGCGCCTCGGCCGTCGCGCCCGTGTCAGGCGCCGGCGGTTACGTCGTCGGCCTCGAGCGTCCGCACCCGCCCCGGGTAGCGGTCCTTGGCCGACACGAGGTAATAGGCTGGCCCTCCTCATGGCCGACCCCCCGGTGCTCACCTCACGGCGCGACGGCGTCCAGGTCATCACGATCAACCGCCCGCAGGCGCGCAACGCGATCGACCGGGAGACCGCCGAGGGCATCGCCGGCGCGCTGGACGAGCTCGACCGGGAGAGCGAGCTGCGCGTCGGCGTCATCACCGGGGCGGGCGGCAACCTCAGCGCCGGGATGGACCTCAAGGCGTTCGCCCGCGGCGAGCGTCCCTACGTCGAGGGGCGCGGGTCCGGCGGCATCGTCCAGCGCCCGCCGCGCAAGCCGCTGATCGCGGCGGTCGAGGGCTACGCGGTCGCGCTCGGGTTCGAGATCGTGCTGGCCTGCGACCTCATCGTGGCCTCCCGCGACGCCCGCTTCGGGCTGCCCGAGGTCAAGCGCTCGCTGGTGGCCGTGGCCGGCGGACTGATCCGCCTGCCGCGCCGGATCGCCTACCACCAGGCGATGGAGCTGGCGCTGACCGGGGAGTTCATCGACGCCCACCGCGCGAGCGAGCTGGGCCTGGTCAACCGCCTGGTCGAGCCCGGCCGGGCGCTGGCCGAGGCGCTCGAGCTGTCGTCCAAGCTGATCGCCGCCGGCCCGCTGGCGCTCGAGGCGTCCAAGGCCATCGTCAGCCGATCGCTGGACTGGACGCTCGACGAGGCCTGGGAGCGCCAGGGCGAGATCGCCGGACCGGTGTTCACCTCGCAGGACGCCCGGGAGGGCGCGATCGCCTTCGCGGAGAAGCGCGAGCCGGCGTGGAAGGGCCGCTGAGCTAGCCCGCCTCACCCCAGATCGTCGCCAGCAGCGAGCGCGGCCCTCCGCGGTCGCGGTGCTCGCACAGGTAGATGCCCTGCCAGGTGCCCAGCGCCAGCCGCCCGCTCGCGACCGGGACCGCCAGCGAGGGCCCGAGCAGCGACGCCTTCACGTGAGCGGGCATGTCGTCGGCGCCCTCGAGCGTGTGCGTCCAGTAGCGCGCGCCCTCGGGCACCGCCTGGTCGAACCACGACTCGAAGTCGCGCCGCACGTCGGGCGACGCGTTCTCATTCAGCGTCAGAGAAGCCGAGGTGTGCCGGATGAACAGGTGCGCGATCCCGACCCGAAGCCGTCGCAGCTCGGGCAGGGCGTCGCGGACCTCGTCGGTCACCAGGTGGAAGCCGCGCGGGCGGGGGCGCAGCTCGATCTCTCGCTGGATCCACACGGCAGCGACCGCTCAGTCGGGCAGGCGCGCCAGCCTCATGTCGACCCGCCCGCGCCGGAACGGCACGCCCTCGGTGGCCAGGCGCCGACGCTGGCGCTCGCCCTTGGCCAGCGAGCCGTCGGCGCGCACGACGCGGTGCCAGGGCACCGTCGGGTCGCGGCAGTCCGAGAGAACCGCTCCGGCGAAGCGCGGCGCGCCGGGCGAGACGTCGCCGTAGGCGCGCACGAAGCCGGGCGGGATGGCCCTGGTGCGCTCGAGCACCCCGCGGGCGCGCTCGCCGGCCCCGGCGCGCGGCGTTACCGCTCCCCCGGCTTCTTGGTCGGATACATCGAGACCGGCAGCGAGACGTTGAGCGCGGTGGCCAGGATGCGGTTCTGCTCGGTCACGTGGGCGGCCGGATAGCCCTCGCCGGGGCTGGCTCGCTCCGGGCGCCCGATGTAGCCGAAGCTGAGATGGTCGGGCAGGACCTGCATCAGGCGCGGGCTCATGTGCGCGCGCGCCCCCATGTTGCGCGGCTCCTCCTGCACCCAGACGACCTCGCGCAGGTTGGGATAGCTCTGCACCAGCTCGAGGATCTGGGTCTGCGGGAAGGGGTACAGCAGCTCGACTCGCCCGACGGCGACACGCTCGTTGTCCCTGCGGCCCGAGTGGCCGACCAGGTCGTAATAGATCTTGCCGGTGCACAGGATCAGCCGGATGACCTTGTCGGGGTCCACCCGGGGCTCGCCCAGGACGGGATAGAACTGCGTCTCGGCCAGGTGCTCGACCCGGTTGGTCGCCTGTGTGAGGCGCAGCAGGCTCTTGGGGGTCATGATCACCAGCGGACGCTGCTTGGGGATCCGGGCCTGGCGGCGCAGGAGGTGGAAGTACTGCGCGGGCGTGGTCAGGTTGGCGACCCGCATGTTCCCCTCCGCGCACAGCGACAGGAAGCGCTCGAGCCGCGCCGACGAGTGCTCGGGACCCGAGCCCTCGTACCCGTGGGGCAGCAGCAGCGTGAGCCGGGTGGTCTGCCCCCATTTGGCCAGCCCCGAGATGATGAACTGGTCGACGATCACCTGGGCCGCGTTGACGAAGTCGCCGAACTGGGCCTCCCACAGCACGAGCGTCTCGGGCGCCTCCTGCGAGTAGCCGTACTCGAATCCCAGGCAGGCGGTCTCGGACAGCGGCGAGTTGTGAAGCTCCATCGGCGCCAGCGCACCGGGCAGGTTCTGGATCGGCGAGACGGCGTGTCCCGTCTTGGCGTCGTGCAGGACCATGTGGCGCTGGGAGAAGGTCCCGCGCTCGGTGTCCTGGCCGGTGAGCCGGATCGGGGTCCCCTCGGTGAGCAGCGAGGCGAAGGCCAGCGCCTCGGCGTGGGCCCAGTCGATTCCCCCGTCGGGGCCCAGCGCCTGGCGGCGATGCTCGAACAGCCTGACCAGCTTGGGGTGGATGGTGAACCCGTCGGGGACCTTCAGGAGCTCCTCGTTGAGGACGCGCAGGCGGTCGGCCGACACGGCGGTCTTGACCTCCGGGCTGGGCGAGCGGTCGAGCTCGTACTGCCCGGTGGTGTGCTCGACCTGCTGGGCCTCCTCGATCCGGCGCTTGAGCCGCTGATGGCGCTCGGTGAGGTGCTGCCAGACCTCCTGCTCCTGGTCGTCGGCCTCCTCCTTGGTGACCACTCCCTGCTCGACCAGCTGGCGGGCGAAGATCTTGCGCACCGTGGGGTGGTTGCGGATCTTGGCGTACATCTCCGGGTGGGTGAACGCCGGCTCGTCCGCCTCGTTGTGGCCGAAGCGCCGGTAGCCGATCAGGTCGATCAGCACGTCGTGCCCGAATTCCTGGCGGAAGGCGAAGGCCAGCCGGACCGCCGCGATGCAGGCGCCCACGTCGTCGGCGTTGACATGGATGATCGGCACGTCGAACCCCTTGGCCAGGTCCGACGCCCACTGGGTCGAGCGCGCCTCGTCGGGATCGGTGGTGAACCCCACCTGGTTGTTCTGCATGAGGTGGATCGTGCCGCCGACCTTGTAGCCGTCGAGCGCCTGCAGGTTGAACGTCTCGGCCACCACGCCCTGGGCGGGGAACGAGGCGTCGCCGTGCAGGCTGACCGGCATCGCCGCGTCGGTGTCGCGGTGCGCGTGTGGCCCTTGACGGGTGGTCTGCGCGGCCCGGGTGGCCCCGCTCACCACCGGGCAGACGTACTCCAGATGGCTGGGGTTCGATTCGAGCACCACCTTGATCTGACCGCCGTCGGGCAGCTCATAGGAGCCCTCGGCGCCGTGGTGGTACTTGACGTCGCCGGTGCCGCCCTGAGGGATGGTGGTGACCGCCTCTAGCACCGAGGCCCCCTCGAACTCGGCGAAGATCGTGTCGTAGGGGCGGCCGAGGTTGTGGGCGAGGACGTTGAGCCGTCCGCGGTGGGCCATCCCGATCACCACCTCGCGGGCGCTCCGGGAGGCCGACAGCTGGATGAGCTCGTCGAGCATCGGCACCGTCATGTCGAGCCCCTCGATCGAGAACTGCTTCTGGCCCAGGTAGGCCTTGTGCATGAACCGCTCGAGCGCGTCGACCTCGGTGAGGCGCTTGAGCAGGGCCTTGCGCTCCTCGGCGGTCAGCGGCTTGCGAAACTCGCCGGACTCGATCTTCTCGCGCAGCCACACGCGCTGGCCGTGGGAGGTGATGTGCTCGATCTCGTAGGCGATCGGCCCGCAGTAGGTCTCGCGCAGGTGGGGGAGCGCGTCGGCCAGCGTGGCTCCCGGGACGTACATGCGCAGGATCGAGGCCGGGATGCGGGCCATCAGCTCGGCCGTCAGCCCGAGCGGCTCGGGGCGCAGCGCGGGGTCGCCGCGAGGCTCGGTTCCGAGCGGGTCCAGGCGGGCGGCCAGATGGCCGTGGGTGCGGTGCGCCTTGAGCAGCGAGGTGGCGGCCTGCACCGCCTGCAGCATCTCCTCGTCGGGCGGCGCCGCGGGCGGCCGGGCCTCGCGGACGGCAGCCGCCGCGGCGGCCGGGGAGGGAACCGCGGGGGGTGGCCCGAGGCGGACGCCGAGCGGCCCGAACACCGACTGGTAGAAGCCGTCGTCGCCGTGCAGCAGCGCCTCGATGCGTCCCAGGAAGCGCCCGGACTCCGCGCCCTGGATGACGCGGTGATCGTAGGTCGAGGTCATGGTCATGACCTTCTCGGCGCCGACCATGTCCCCGATCGCCTGCAGCCCCGCCGGGTAGCCGATCGACCCGGTGGCCACGATGGTTCCCTGGCCGGGCATCAGGCGGGGCACCGAGGCCACCGTCCCGAGCCCACCGGGATTGGTGAGCGTGATGTTCGCGCCCGCCAGGTCGTCGGCGCTCAGCGCGTTGGTACGCGCTCGCTCGACCAGATCGTTGTAGGCGGCCACGAAGGCGGGGAACTCGAGGGCGCCCGCGTCGCGGATCACCGGAACCATCAGCGCCCGGGTCCCGTCGCCGCGCTCGACGTCGACCGCCAGGCCCAGGTTGACGGCGCCGTCGTCGATCCGGTGCGGCCGGTCGTCGATCTGCTCGAAGTGGTGGGTCATCACCGGCATCTCGATGGCCGCGCGGACGACCGCGAACGCGATCAGGTGGGTGAACGAGACCTTCTGGCCGGCCGTCTTGAGCTCCCGCCTGCGCCCGTCCATGACCGTGACCGTGATGGTGCGAAACGACGTCGCGGTGGGGATCGAGCGGCTCTCGTCCATATAGCGGGCGAGCATGGCCGCGGCGCCTCGCAGCGGCTGGGCGCCTCCGGCCGGAGGCGCCTCGGGCGCGGGCGGGGCGGCGCGTCCCCCGTCGGCGGCGGCGAGGACGTCCGCTTTGGAGATCCGCCCGCGGGGGCCGGACCCCTCGACCGAGCCCAGGTCCACTCCGAGCGCCGCCGCGACGCGGCGGGCCACGGGCGACGCACCGGCGGCGGGCGACGGCTCCGGGGCGGGAGCGGGCGTCGGCGACTCCGCGGCCGCGCGCGGGGCCGGCTCGGGCGCCGGCGCCTGTGCGCCCAAGGGCGTCATGCGGGCGATCACCTGTCCGACGCGGACGGTGTCGCCGGCCTGCGCCAACACCTCGGAGATCGTGCCCCCGACCGGCGCCGGAACCTCCGCGTCGACCTTGTCGGTGGAGATCTCGACGACCGTCTCGTCCGCGGCGACGGCGTCGCCAACGCCCTTGCGCCACTCGAGGATCGTCCCCTCGGTGACCGACTCGCCCATCTGCGGCATCGCGATGTCCACGGTCCGTCCGCCGGGCGGAGCCGTGGCGACGGAGGCGGTGGCCGGGTCTCCGCCGTTCCCGCCCGGCGCCGAGGGCTCCTCGGTGCGTTCGAGCTGATCGGCCTCCTCGGTGGCGGCGGTCGCGGCGAGCGGCGTGCCCGGAAGCGGGTCCCCCTCGTCGGAGACGCCCTCACGGGCGGTCTGGGGCACGGCGCCGTTGGTCTGGATCTCGGCCAGCACGGCGCCGACCCGAACGGTGTCGCCCTCCTGGGCGTGGATCCTGACCAGGCGGCCGGGCTGTGGCGCCGGGACCTCGGCGTCCACCTTGTCGGTCGACACCTCGACGATGGTCTCGTCGGCGGCGACCTCGTCGCCCTCCCGCTTGCGCCACTCGAGGATCGTCCCCTCGGTCACCGATTCGCCCATCTGGGGCATGACGACCTCGATCGTGGTCCTCACTGCCATCTGACCTAGGGTAGCGACGGGTCTGGCGGGGTGTGAACGCGCCCGCTCAAGCGGCCAGCCGATCGGCGCCGCGACTCCACCACGAAGCCGGCGCTGCCCGCGAACGGGCCGACGCCCCCGACCACAACGACCACCACCGCGAGCCAGAACGGGATCGCGCCCCGCCGCAGCGCGACCAGCGACAGGAGCGACAGCGCGATCCACATGCAGCCGTGACACCACCCGAACACCGTGGTCTCGTTCTGGAATCCGGGCGCCAGCCAGAAGAACAGCAGGGCGCTGAAGATCGCCGAGTTGGTGAACGAGAGAGCGCGCAGCAACGAGAAGAGGCTCACGGTCAGCTCGCCAGCAGCCGGGCCATCGCCCGCAGGGGCGCGTCGGCGTCCTGCGGCCAGCGGTCGACGTCGGACGGCCACCAGTCGAAGGCGTCGTGCTCGTCGTCGGGGACCACCTCGGCGCCGGCCGGCAGCCGCGCCAGCCCCACGAACAGCACCAGGCCATGCGGATTGCGCACCAGTCCCTCCACGGTCAGGCGCTCGGGCGCCACCGACCATTCCTCCTCCAGCTCCCGCGCGAGCGTCCGCACCGGATCCTCGCCGAGCTCGATGGCGCCGCCCGCGCCCAGGGCCCAGCGGCCCGCCCACGACGCCAGCCAGGCGGCCCGGCGGCCGGCCAGCCAGCGCCCCTCGGCGTCGCGTGTGACGCACAGCGCGGCCAGGCTGCCGGCGGCGTCCTCCCCCAGCCGCAGCGACCAGCGGGCGGGCTGGAGCTCGAGCGCCAGGCGGCGCCGGTCGGCGTCGTATCCGGCCAGGCGGGCGCTGAGGCCGTCGTGCGTGGGTGAGCCGCGATCGCGCAGCTGCGCGATTGCGGCATCGGCGGCGGCGCTCGCCTCCGGGCCGGGCTCGAAGTGCTCGTCCAGCCAGCGATGCGCGACCTGGCCCGGCTCCCACGGGCCGCGGGCGAGCACGCCGACATGCGCTGGCATCCGGGCAGAGACTAGCCAGCGGCGGCCTGGGCCCGGTCGATCGGCCGGCGTCCCCATTGCGCCCGGACGGCGAAGTCGATCAGCCGGCCGTAGTAGCGCTCGATCGGGGTGACGCGGATCCCGGCGGGCTCCAGCCGTTCGCGGGCGCGCGCGTTGTCGTAGCTGACCCGCATCGAGAGATAGGGGAAGAAGGCCTCGCTTCGCCTCAGGGCGCGGCGCCGGCGCTCCTGGCCGTGACGTACCAGGAGGGGGTGCAGGATCCGGCGGTAGACCCCGGGCGCGACCAGGAGCGGGCGGCGGCGGCCGAAGTACCGGGCCGACAGCTCGACCAGCCGCCCCACCGTGCTGGCCTGCGGACCGGCCACCAGGTGGTAGGTCTCCTCCTCGTCGGCGAGCGGCCGGCTGGTCAGCTCGAAGACGCCGTCCGCGACGTAGTCCACCGGCACCACGTCCACCGGGGCCGAGCGCCGGGCCGGAAGGGCGGGCAGCGCGCCCCGCGCGAACGCCCGCAGCGGCGTGTAGAGGACGTTGAAGGAGGCGGTCCACCCGGAGCGCCGCTCTCCCACGATGATGCTGGGGCGGAATATCTGCAGTGGAAGGCGGCCGCGACGCGCCCGCACGACCTCCTCGGCCTCGAACTTCGAGCGCTCGTAGGAGTTGCGGAAGCCCTGGCCCAGGTCGAGGTCGCCCTCGGCGAACTCGCCGACGTGGGTGCCGGCGACGTACGCGGTCGAGATGTAGGAGAAGCGCTCGAGCCCGCCGCGGCGCTGGCACAGCTCCGCCAGGTCGGCCAGCCGGCGGGTCCCCTCGACGTTGATCGCCCGCGCCCTCTCCAGCGGCAGCGAGAAGGACACCGACGCCGCCGCGTGGATGATGTCGCTGACGCGCTCGGCCAGCCATGCCCGGCGCCCGCCATCCAGGCCGAGACCCGGCCGCTCGAGATCGGCGGCCACCGCCGCCACCCTGCCCTCGTGGGCATCGTCGCGGCCGAACCGCTCGGTGACCGCGCAACGCAGCCGGGCCGCGGCCTGCGCGTCGTCCCCCGCCCTGATCAGGGCGTACAGCGGCCGGCTCGTCCTCTCCAGGTAGCGCGCGAGCACCTCCATGCCCACGAAGCCGGTGGCGCCGGTGATCAGCAGCCCATCCGAGCGGTCGCGCAGGGCATCTCGATCGCGAGCGGCCATGGTCCCCTTCCCGTGGTGGATCCGAGCGCGGCAACGGCCGTCCAGTCGCTCTGAACCCGCGTCCCCGTCCCTCAATCAGGCAAACCCCCGATCGGCGAGTCTTTACCCAGCCCGCCCGCCAGCCCGGCCGATCCGGGCGACGTAGACTCGCCGGACATGGCGCGGCGGCTCAAGCACTGGGGCTGGGGCTACGAGGACGAGCAGCCGGCTCCCGACGAGCTGCTCGCGGCCGCGACGGGGATCGCGCCGGCGCTGGGCTTCGGCTCGACCGAGCCTGAGCAGCCGGTGCCGCTGGAGGCGGTGTCGCTCCCCGCGTCGCGGCTGCGTCCTCCCGCCGGCCTGGTCGGGATTTGCTCCTGCGACGCCTACCACCGCGCCTCGCACACCTACGGCAAGGCGTACCGCGATCTCGTGCGGGGGTTTCGAGGCCGCTTCGATCACCCGCCGGACGTGGTCGCGTTTCCCCGGGACGAGCAGGAGGTCGAGGCGGTGCTCGAGTGGTCCGAGAGCGCCGGCGCCGCAGTTGTCCCCTACGGTGGAGGCACGAGCGTGGTCGGGGGCCTGGAGGTCGGGCCTCAGGGCGCTCAGGCAGGCGTCGTCACGGTCGACCTCAAGCGGCTCGACCGCGTGCTCGAAGTCGACCCCGCCTCCCGCGCGGCCCGCATCCAGGCCGGCGCCACCGGCCCAGGGCTGGAGGCGCAGCTGGCCGAGCACGGACTGACGCTGCGCCACTTCCCCCAGTCGTTCGAGTTCTCGACACTCGGCGGCTGGATCGCCACCCGCGCCGGCGGGCACTTCGCCACCCTCTACACCCACATCGAGGATCTGGTCGAGTCGGTGCGGGCGGTCACGCCCAGAGGCGTCTGGGAGTCGCGGCGGCTGCCCGGCTCGGGGGCCGGCATGTCGCCCGACCGGCTCCTGGCCGGCTCGGAGGGGATCCTGGGGCTGATCACCGAGGCGTGGGTGCGCGTCCAGGAGCGCCCGACCGAACGGCGGTCGGCGGCGGTGCGGTTCCCGTCCTTCCCGGCCGGCGCCGAGGCGGTGCGGGAGATCAGCCAGGCGGGCCTCTATCCCGCCAACTGCCGGCTCATCGACGCCGCCGAGGCGGCGCTGACCTCAGGCGGCGACGGCCGCGACCCGCTGCTGGTCCTGGGCTTCGAGTCCGCGGACCACCCGCTCGGCCCCTGGATGGATCGCGCGCTCGAGCTCTGCGCGCGCCACGGCGGCGAGTGGGACGCGGTCTCCGACGGCGCGCGCAAGGGCGCCGTCGGCGCCTGGCGAGAGGCCTTCCTGCGCGCCCCCTACCTCCGGGACACCTTCGTGGCGATGGGAGTGCTGTCGGAGACGTTCGAGACCGCCGTCACCTGGGACCGCCTCGAGTCGTTTCTGGCGGCGGCGACCGATGCCGCGCTGGAGGCGGTGCGCGAGCAGTGCGGGAAAGGGAGGGTCACCTGCCGCTTCACCCACGTCTACCCCGACGGGCCGGCGCCGTACTTCACCATCCTGGCTCCCACCCGCCGCGGCGAGGAGCTCGACCAGTGGCAGGCGATCAAGCGCGCCGCGTCGGACGCGGTGATCGACGCGGGCGCAACGATCACCCACCATCACGCGATCGGCCGCGACCACCGGCCGTGGTACGACCGCCAGCGCCCCGAGCCGTTCGCCGCGGCCCTGCGGGCGGCGAAGTCGGCGGTGGATCCGGCCGGCATCCTCAATCCCGGCGTCCTGATCGACCCGGTGGGGGTCCCTGAGCCGACGGCCGGGCTCGCCGGCTAGCCGATGGGCTCGATCGCGGTGCTGGGCCCCGGCGCTGTCGGGGGCTTCCTGGCCGGAGCGCTGGCGCGGGCGGGTGAGTCCGTGACGGTCGTCGCCCGCGAGCAGACCGCCGCGGTCATCGCCCGGGAGGGACTGCGGGTGCGCAGCGTGCGGCTCGGCGACTTCACCGCGCGTCCCCGTGTCGTGTCCCGGCTCGACGACCCGCCCGACGTCCTGCTGGTGGCGACCAAGGCCGGCGGCCTGCGGGCCGCGCTCGAGCGGGTGGGCCCGGATCCCGCCCTCGCGGTGCCGCTCCTCAACGGGCTCGACCACATGGGCGCTCTGCGTGACCGCTTCGGAGAGCGCGCGGTGGCGGGGACCATCCGCATCGAGGCCGACCGGCCGGCGCCGGGCCTGATCGTGCACACCAGCGGGTTCCTGCGCGTGGACCTGGCCTCGGACCGGCCGGGCCCCAGGCCGCGGATCGAGGCGCTGGCGGCCGTCCTGGAGCGCGCCGGAGTGCCCGTTCACATCGGCGACTCGGAGGCGCAGGTCCTGTGGTCGAAGCTGGTGCGGCTCAACGCACTGGCGTGCACGACGGCGGCGGCCGACCGCCCCCTGGGGTTCGTGCGCTCGGACCCGGAATGGAGCGCGTCGCTGGCGGCCTGCGTCACCGAGGGCGTCGCGGTGGCCGACGCCGAGGGCGCCCACATCCAGGTGGCGACCGTCCTGGGCGAGCTCGAGGCCGCCCACGACACCCTGGGCTCCTCGATGCAGCGCGACATCGCCGCCGGCCGGGAGCCCGAGCTCGACCACATCGTCGGCTCGGTGCTGCGGGCGGGCGCACGTCACGGGCTGGCCTGCCCCACGATCGCCCGTCTCGCCGGGATGATCGCCGAGCGCGCCGGCGTGGCGCCGCCGCACACGGCCTCCGTGGCAGACTGACCTTGATGAGCCTGGAGGGCCGCAACTTCGAGGCGATCGCCAAGGCCAAGGCGGACCACAACCGCCACTGCCCGTTCCCGCCCCACACCGTCCGGATGAACCCGTTCGAGATCGAGCGGATGGGCTGGGACGAGGGCGATGTCATTGCCGGCCTGGTGCTGGAGGCCGACCCGCGCATCGGCACCGGCGCCTTTCGCCTGGTCTGCGACGGCATGGAGCCTCCCGAGCTCGAAGCCGAGGAGGAGGAGGTCGTCGAGGCGCCGACCGAGCCTCTGGTGGTTCCCGCCGGTCCGCCCCGTGAAGGCGGTCCCTCCGCAAGCGGGTGACGAGCCGGCACTCGATGCCCGACGAGCGCGAGTTCGACGTTGTGGTCATCGGCGGCGGCCCGGCCGGCGAGGTGTGCGTCGGGCGCCTCGGCGATCACGGGCTCGAGGTCGCGCTGGTCGAGGACGAGCTGATCGGAGGCGAGTGCTCCTACTACGCGTGCATGCCCTCCAAGGGGCTGCTGCGCCCCGCCGAGCTGCTGGCCGAGGCGCTTCGGGTCCCCGGAGTGCGCGAAGCGGTCACCGGCCAGCTCGACGTGCAGTCGGCGCTGGACCGGCGCGACGAGATAATCCACGACCTCGACGACTCCGGCCAGGCCGCGTGGCTGGACCGCCACGGCGTCGAGCTGGTTCGCGGGCAGGGCCGGCTCGACGGCGAGCGAAGGGTGGTGGTCGACGGCCGGGCCCTGAGCGCCCGGCGCGCGGTGATCGTCGCCACCGGGACCGGCTCGCTGATCCCGCCGATCCCGGGCCTGGCCGACGCCCGGCCGTGGACCAACCGCGAGGCGACCACCGCCAAGGCCGTCCCGGAACGACTGCTCATCCTCGGCGGCGGCGTGGTCGGGGTGGAGATGGCCCAGGCCTGGTCGAGCCTCGGCTCCACCGTCACCCTGGTGGAGGCGCTTGCGCGCCTCATCTCCAGCGAGGAGGAATTCGCGTCCGAGCAGGTGGCGGACGGGCTGCGCGAACGCGGCGTCGACATCCGCACCGCGGCCAGGGCAACCGAGGTCTCCAGGGGCGACGCCGGGGTGACGCTCAGGCTCGAGGGCGGCGACGAGCTGACCGGTGACGAGCTGCTGGTGTCGATCGGTCGCCACCCCCACACCGACGACCTCGGGCTCGAGACCGTCGGCATGGAGCCGGGAGAGCCGATCGAGGTCGACGACCGCATGCGCTCCTCCCGGCACGAGTGGCTATATGCCATCGGCGACGTCAACGGTCGCTCGTTGCTGACGCACATGGGCAAGTACCAGGCGCGCCTGCTGGCCGACCGCCTGGCGGGCAAGGCGGACATCCCGGCGACCCAGGACGGGCCGGTGGCTCCCCGGGTGATCTTCACCGATCCTCAGGTGGCGGCGGTCGGACACACGCTCGCATCGGCCCGGGAGGCGGGGCACAACGCGCGGGCCGTCGACGGGTCGACCGCGGACTCGGCCGGCGCCAGCTACGTGGGCCGCAACACCCCGGGCACCAGCCGGCTGGTGGTGGACCAGGACCGCGAGGTGGTGATCGGTGCCACGTTCGTGGGGGTCGAGGTGGCCGAATGGCTGCACGCGGCGACGATCGCCGTGGTGGGCGAGGTCCCGATCGAACGCCTTCGCCACGCCGTGCCGGCCTTCCCGACCCGCAGCGAGGTGTGGCTCTACCTGCTGCAGGACTACTGGAACTGAGCGTCCCGGCGGCAGGGCTCACTCGCCCGGCAACAGCGACCGAGGAGCATGCGAACATCTGTTCGCATGCCCTACGTCGAGCTGCACGCTCATTCCGCCTACTCGTTCCTCGACGGGGCATCGTTGCCCGAGGAGCTGGTGGCGGCGGCGCTCGAGCAGGGCCACGACTGCCTGGCGTTGACCGACCACAACTCGCTGGCGGGGTCGATGGAGCTCGCCCAGGCGGCCCGCGGACTTGGGCTGAGGGCGATCCACGGCGCCGAGGTCGATCTCGACGACGGACGCCACCTCACGCTCCTGGTGCAGGACGCTCGGGGGTGGAGCAACCTCTGCCGGCTGGTCACCGCCGCCCACTCCCACACCCGCGACGTGCGGCCGGGGCCGGCGGGGCCCCCGAGGGTGGCGCTGGCCACGGTACTGGAGCATGCCGACGGCCTGGTCTGCCTCACCGGCTGCGCCTCCTGCGGCGTGGAGGACGAGCCGACCGCGCGGCGCCTGCTCGAGGCGTTCGGCCGCGACCGGCTCCGAGTCGAGCTGCAGCGTCCGTACTGGCGTGACGACCGGGCGCGCAACCGCCGCCGCTGCGCGCTGGCCCGCCGGCTTGGCATCCCCTGCGTGGCCACCGGCAACGTCCACGCGCACGCGCGCGAGCGAGCATGGCTCCAGGACGCCTTCGTGGCGGTCCGCCTGCACACCACGCTGGACGCCTCCGAGCCCGCCCGGCGCGGCAACCACACCCACGTGCTGGCCTCTCCCGCCGCCATGGCCGCTCGCTTCGCCGACCACCCCGAGGCGGTGGCCGAGACGGCTCGGGTGGCCGAGCGGCTGCGCTTCGACCTGACCCAGGATCTCGGCTACCGCTACCCGGGCGCCGAGGACGGGCGGGCCAACCGCACGCTCGCCGAGCTGTGCCGGGCGCGGCTCTGTGAGCGCTACCGCGGCGACCCCAACCGGCCCGAGGCGGAGGTGCGCCTGGAGGACGAGCTGCGGGTGATCGGGTCACTGGGGCTGGCCGGGTTCTTCCTGCTGCACCACGAGATGCTGGAGCTGGCCCGCGAGGTGGCCGCCGAGGTGCGCGGGACCGACAGCGCGCGAACGCTGCTGCCTCCCGGCCGGGGTCGCGGCTCATCGGTGTCCTCCATCGTGTGCTTCCTGACCGGGCTGTCCCACATCGACCCGGTACGCAACCGCCTGCTGCTGGGACGCTTCCTCAACTCGCAGCTGACCGACCTGCCGGACATCGACCTCGACTTTCCGCGCGACATCCGCGAGGCGCTGATGCCGCGGGTCCACGAGCGCTACGGGCACGACCGATCGGCGCTGGTGGCCGCCTTTCCCACCTACCGGGCGCGGGGCGCCATCCGCGACCTGGGCAAGGCCCTGGGGCTGGCGCCGGGCGAGATCGAACGCGTCGCCCGCGGCTCGGAGGGAGACTTCGCCCGCAACGTCGATCGCGACATCGTGGCGGCGCTGGGCGAGCGGCGGGCCGCCACCGGGCGCTGGCCCTGGCTGGCCCGCCTGGCCGCGCAGGCCGCCGGACTGCCCCGTCACCTCTCCCAGCACTCGGGCGGGATGATCGTGGCCACCCGGCCGCTGATCGACTGCTGCCCGGTGATGCCGGCGGCCATGGAGGGGCGCCAGATCGTCCAGTGGGACAAGGACTCCTGCGCCGACGCGGGCTTCCTGAAGATCGACCTGCTGGGACTGGGGATGCTGTCGGCGGTCGAGCGCTGCGTGGAGGAGATCGCGCGCTCGCGGCAGGAGCGCATCGACCTCTCGCGCATCCCCTACGACGACCCCGAGACGTACGCCGCGATCCAGCGCGCGGATACCGTCGGGGTGTTCCAGATCGAGAGCCGGGCCCAGATGCAGTCGCTGCACCGAACGCGGCCGGAGTCGCTGGACGACCTCACCATCCAGGTGGCGATCGTGCGCCCCGGGCCCATCCAGGGCGGCGCCGTCAACCCCTACGTCGAGCGCCGCCAGCGCCTGCGGGAGGAGCCCGGCTTCCAGGTGCCCCATGAGCACCCCTCGCTGGAGCCCATCCTGCGCGACACCCTGGGCACGATCATCTTCCAGGACCAGGTTCTCGAGGTGGCGATCGCCTTCGCCGGCTTCTCGATCGGCCAGGCCGAGTGCCTGCGCCGGGCGATGAGCCGCAAGCGCTCGGAGGCGGCGATCGAAGCCCACCACCGAGGCTTCGTGGAGGGCGCGATCGCCCGCCACGGCGTGGGCGAGGCGACCGCCGAGCGCGTGTGGAAGATGGTCGTCGGCTTTGCGGGCTTCGGGTTCCCCAAGGCCCACGGCGCCGCCTTCGGCCTGCTCGCCTACCAGTCGACCTGGCTTCGGGTCCACTACGGCCCCGAGTTCCTGTGCTCGCTGCTCAACGAGCAGCCGATGGGCTTCTATCCCCCCGATGCGCTGGTCCACGACGCCCAGCGGCGCGGGATCGAGGTGCTTGCCCCCGACATCGACCGCAGCCAGGCGGAGTGCACGGTCGAGGGCGGCGCGGTCCGGATCGGGCTGGGCTACGTCCGCGGCGTGCGGGCCGGCGACGTGGCGGCGCTGGTGGCCGCCCGCAGCGAGCGGCCGGGCGGGCGGTTCGGCTCGCTGGCCGGCGTGGCGGCGGCCACCGGCTTCGCGGGTGGCGACGCGAGCGCGGGGCGTGCGGCGCTCGAGCGGCTGGCCTGGGCGGGCGCCTGCGACCGCCTGGCCGGCGACAGCCGGCGGGCGGCGCTGTGGCGCCTGGGGGTCGCCGCCGCGGGGCGGCGGGGGGTGATGGGCACCCAGCTGGCCCTGCCGCTGGATCTACCGCAGGCGCCGGGGCTGCGGGACATGGGCGAGTGGGAGGCGATGCTGGCCGACTACGCCAGCACCGGGATGACGTTGGGCGAACACGCCCTGGCCCTGCTGCGGGAGTCCTTGCCCGGGGGGACCGCCTCGTCACGCGATCTGGCCACCATGCGCCACGGCTCGCGCGTGCAGGTGGGCGGCCTGGTGGTGGCCCGCCAACGCCCGGCCACCGCGAACGGCGTGGTGTTCCTGCTGCTGGAGGACGAGCACGGCACCATCAACCTGATCGTCTCGCCCCCGGTCTACGAGCGGCATCGCATGACCGTCCGCGCGGAGCCGCTGGTTCTCGCCGAGGGGCGCTTCGAGCGCCAGCCCGGCGGCGCCACCAGCCTGGTGGTCGAGGCGCTGCGCCCGCTGGAGGCCCCCGACCAGCCGCTGGCCGACGTGACGCGGCTGGCGACGATCGCCGATCGCAGCGCCCCGGATGAAGCTCTCGAGGACGAGGCGGCGGCGGCCGACTTCCGGGCGGTCGCCCCCGCGGTGATGAGCTTCGCGTCCGGGCGGCGGCGATGAGCGTCCGCCGGCTGACCCGACTCCCTCAGCCGGGGCTCAGCAGCTCCGCCACCTCGTCGTCGTCGACCTGCGCGAAGTCGCGATAGAACTGCCCGACCGCGAAGAACTCGGGCGGCTCCACCACCATCGCCGTCCACGCCTCCCAGCGCTCCTGCCGCTCCCGCAGGCCCGGGCCGGAGGCGACCGGGACCGCCATCGCCACCCGTGCCGGACGGTGGCGGGCGACCGTCTCCAGCGCCGCCGCCATCGAGCGTCCGGTCGCGAGTCCGTCGTCCACCACCAGCACGACGCGGTCGTCCAGCGGTAGACGAGGGCGTCCTCGCCTCAAGGTCTGCGCCTGCCGCTGCGCCCGCTCCAGCTGGGGGGTGACCAGCTCCGGCGGCAGATCCTCGGGCAGCGCGACGCCGTCCTCGCTCACCGCCCCCAGCGCGTACTCCGGCTGCGCCGGGTGGCCGACCTTGCGCACCACCAGCACGTCGAGTGGCGCCTGCAGCGCGCGCGCCACCTCGGCGGCCACCGGCACCCCACCCCGGGCCAGACCCAGCACCACGATGTCGCCCTCGATCGGGGGCAGCACCTCGACGAGCCTGCGCCCGGCGTCCACCCGGTCCAGAAAGTGGTGCCGCATCGCCATGAGGGGACCGTACCCGGACGGTGCCCGCCCCCCACCCCTCGCGCACCGCCGCAACGGTTCCGCGCCTCCAGCACGCCAGGTATGGTCCCCGCCCGCATGGGTGCACTGCCGCTCGCGTTCCTCGGCGCCTGGATCCTCATCGCCCTGGGTCTGTTCCTGGTGGCCTTGCTCGGCGGGCCCTCGCGGGCTCGAGAGCGGCTGCTGCACTCGCAGACGCGGCGCGGGCGCCGGGTCGTCGGCGCCCTGATCGCAGCGGTGTTCCTGGCGATGGGCGTCGCGGTGCCGGCGCTGGTGGTGGCCCGCAGCGGCCACAAGGACCGGGCCGGGGCCGCCCGCGTGCGCCTCACCGCCGCACAGGAGCGGGGACGACAGCTGTTCGGGCACACGTGCAACCAGTGCCACACGCTGGCGGCCGCCAACACCGTCGGTGAGGTCGGTCCCAACCTCGACAAGCTCAAGCCGCCCCGGGCGCTCGTGCTCGACGCCATTCGCAACGGGAGGGCGCGCGGGAAGGGCCGCATGCCGGCTGCGCTGCTCCAGGGCCGGGACGCAGCGGACGTCGCCAGCTTCGTGGCCGCGGTCGCGGGCAAGCAGTAGCCGTGGAGGAGGCTCGGGCACGCGAGTTGCTGGCAGCCGAGCGCTCGCGCATCGAGCAGGCCCTGGCCGACCTCGATCGCGCCCCCGGAGACGAGCTCTCCCACCTCGACCAGCACCTGGCGGACGAGGGGTCAGAGTTGTTCGAGCAGGAGCGCGACAGCGGCATCGCGGAGAGCCTGCGCGAGGAGCTGGCGGCCGTCGAGCGAGCCGAGCAGCGCCTGGCGGCGGGTACCTACGGGCGGTCGGTGCAGAGCGGACGGCCGATCCCCGACGAGCGTCTGGAGGTCATTCCCACCGCCGAGCGCACCGTCGAGGAGCAGATCCGCCACGACCGCGGGGCCGGCTGACGTCCGATCCGGCGCCGCTGTTAGCATGCCGCGCCGCCATACCGCTGAGGTGCCGCCCGGCGGCGAGCGGGTCGCGGAAGCGGGGACCCGAAGCCCTGGGGCGAGTCGCCTGTCGCGCGGCCCTTTCCGCGCGAGCCCGTCAGACCCCGCAAGCCACCGAGACAGGAATGAGCCACATGTACGAGGCAGCCCGCGCCCTGCGAGAAGACGACCTGGAGCGGGCGGGCCGGGCCGATCCCGCCCGCGTCCGGTCCCATCGGCGCACCGTCACGATCACCGGCCGCCCGGACCCGGCGCCGCCGGCGCGACGCCTGCATGTCGTGCCTCCCGCCGGTGCCCCCGTGGCCTCCTCGCGCGCGCCCCGGCTGGTCCAGGTCAAGCGCCGTCGTCCCTCGCGGCCGCCCATCGAGCGGGTGGCGTCCCCGCCGGACCGCCTTGCCATGTGGGCGCTGCTGATGGCGCTCCTGCTGGTCGCGGTCACCGTTCTCTCGTCACACTCCTGACCCCCCGGCGCCGCCGGCCGGGCCGGGCCGGCGCGTCGATTTTCCGCGCCGGGCGCTGAGCCGGCGTTTAGGCACACGCGTATATAGGGAGTCGGGCGACATCAGCGTGCGCCGTTTGTGCGGCGCTTGACGGCCTCGATACCCTTATCAATCGTAAGAAGTACGCCAAAGGTAAAGCAGCTTCGCGCCCACCCGGCGCGTGGTTGCACTCTCCTCACCGGGTGAGAACGCCATGAAGACCGCAATGAGCAGGTTCCACATCCACGACGACCTCACGGCTCCCGAGGGCTCGGTGCCCGTCCTCAAGGGCGCCCTGGCCACCGGAGGCCAGCTTCCGAACTTCCTCGGCGTGCTGGCCGGTTCCCCCGCCGCACTGCGCGCCTACGCGCGCTTTCGCTCGGAGCTTCGCCAGGGCAAGATCGACCTGGCCACCTCCGAGCGGATCGCGCTGGCGGTGGCCGAGCACTACAAGTCGCAGCCCGGGGTCGCCATGCACAGCCGGATGGGGCGCGCCGCCGGCCTTACGCTGGACGAGGTCTCGCTGGCGCGCGAGTTCGATTCGCGCGACGAGCGCCAGGCGGTCCTCCTGCGCTACCTCAAGGCGCTGGTCGCCGACGGCGAGCGACCGCCGATGCACCTGCACGAGGAGGCGCGCGAGGCTGGCTGGTCGGACGAGCAACTGCTCGAGGCGATCGCCCACGTGGCGCTCGAGACCTTCACCGCCACCATCAACGTGGCCGGCGACGTCCCGGTCGACGGCTCGACCGAGGAGTCGCGGGTGCTGCGGGCCGCCTGAGGCGATGGCACCGCCCGAGGCAGCCGGCGCGGGCGACCACGCCGGCTGTTGCCCGCTCTACCACCAGGCCGTCGAGCTCATCGGCAAGCGCTGGACGGGCGCGATCGTCAGCGTCCTGCTGGCGCGGCCGCTGCGCTTCTCGGAGATCTCCCAGGCCGTCCCCCAGCTCTCCGACCGCCTGCTCTCCGAGCGCATGAAGGAGCTCGAGGCGCGCGGCATGGTGGAGCGCAGGGTCCTCCCCGGGCCGCCGGTGCGGGTCGAATACCGGCTGACGGAGATGGGACGCGATCTCGCGCCGGCGCTCTCCGAGCTCAAGCGCTGGGCGCACCGCTGGCTCACCGACGATTCCTCCGACGCGCACGCGCCGGAGCCGATCGCGGCCGTACGGTCCTGATCGTCTAGGGTTCGCGATCGCCCGGGCCGGCCCCCGGCTCTCTCCAGCGCCCGGAACCAGGAGGGCTTGCTTTGGCCGATCAGCCGACCACCGCCGATGACGTCAAGGCGCTCGTCGAGGAGCGCTCGATCCGGTTCATCCGGTTCTGGTTCACCGACATCCTCGGCCAGCTGAAGTCCTTCTCGATCAACGCCGCCGAGCTCGACGACGCCTTCGAGGGCGGGATGGGGTTCGACGGCTCGTCGATCACCGGCTTCAACGCGATCGAGGAGTCGGACATGATCGCCCAGCCCGACGCCTCGACCTTCGCGGTCCTCCCCTGGCGGCCCGAGGAGCAGGGCGTCGGGCGGATGTTCTGCGACGTCCTCACCCCCGAGCGGACTCCCTACGAGGGCGACCCCCGCCATGTCCTGCGCCGCGCGGTGGAGAGGGCGCAGTCCCTGGGGTTCGACCGCTTCTACGTGGGCCCCGAGCTCGAGTACTTCTACTTTCGCAGCGCCGACGGCACCGAGGTCCTCGACCGGGGCGGCTACTTCGACCTGACCACGCTGGACGCCGGCTCGGATCTGCGCCGCGAGACCGTGCTGGCGCTCGAGCGCCTGGGCATCCACGTCGAGTACACCCACCACGAGGTCGGCCCGTCCCAGCACGAGATCGACATGCGCTACGCGGACGCGCTGAAGATGGCGGACGACTGCATGACGTACCGCATCACGGTCAAGGAGTACGCGATGAAGTACGGACTGCACGCCACCTTCATGCCCAAGCCGCTGTTCGGCCAGAACGGGTCCGGCATGCACACCCATCAGTCGCTGTTTCGCGACGGCGCCAACGCGTTCTACGACGCCGACGACCAGTACTTCCTGTCCGACACCGGCAAGCAGTTCATCGCCGGCCAGCTCAAGCACGCGCGCGAGATCTGCTCGATCTTCGCCCAGTGGGTGAACTCCTACAAGCGCCTGGTGCCCGGTTACGAGGCGCCCGTCTACTGCGCCTGGTCGCGCCGCAACCGCTCCGCGCTGGTGCGGGTGCCCCTCTATCACCCCGGCAAGGAGCAGGCCACCCGGATGGAGCTGCGCTGCCCCGACCCGTCGTGCAATCCATATCTCACCTTCGCGGCGCTCCTGCACGCCGGGCTCGAGGGCATCGAGAACGGGTACGAGCTGCCCGAGCCGATGGAGAAGAACCTCTACCACCTCTCGCCCGACGACCGCCGGCGGCTGGGCATCGAGCAGCTCCCCGAGACCCTCGGCGAGGCCATCGAGCTGACCGCGGAGTCAGAGCTCGTCCTGCGCACGCTGGGCGAGCACATGTTCAACCGCTACGTCGAGATCAAGCGCCAGGAGTGGGAGGACTATCGAATCCAGGTCACGCCCTGGGAGCTCGACCGCTACCTGCCGGTGCTGTGAGCTCCCCCCCGCACCGCCCGACCGTCGCGGCGGCGCCGCCGACGCGCTAGCGCAGCAGGGCGGCGAGCTCCTCGGGCTGGGTGACGGGGCGCTGGCAGGCGAAGTTCTGGCACACGTAGGCGGCCGCGCGCCCGTCCACCGGAGTGCGCCCCGCCAGCAGCGGCACGCCGTCGGCCTGGGCGGGATCGCGGGCGCCGGCCAGCACCAGGTGCGGGCGAAACTCGGCGCGCACGACCCGCTCGAGGGGACGCAGGTCGTCTCCCACCAGCGCCACCTCCCGCACCGACGAGGTGTAGAAGTCGAACGCCTGTAGCAGGTGTCCGAACGCCTGCGGGTGGCGAGGCGCGACCTCGTGCAGCAGGCGCAGGACGCCCGTGGCCCGCCGCTCGTACTCGCGATCCCCGGTCAGCGCCGCCAGGCGCAGGAGGCCCAGCGCCGCGCTCGAGCCGCCGCTGGGGATCGGATGGTCCTCGAGCTCCTTGCGCCGGGCGACGAGCTGCTCGTGATCGTCGGCGGTGGAGAAGAAACCGCCGCGCGGGTCATCGCCGAAGTGCGCGATCACCACATCGGCCAGCGCGCGCGCCTCGGCGAACCACCGTGGCTCGAAGCTCGCCTCGTACAGCGTCAGCAGCGCCTCGACCAGGAACGCGTGGTCCTCGAGGTAGCCGGCGACGCGGGCCTGCCCGTCCTTCCAGCTGCGCAGCATCCGGCCGCCCTGGTCGCGCATCCGCTCGAGCAGGAATCCGGCGCAGGCACGCGCGGCGTCGAGGTAATCCTGGCGCTCGAGCACGGCGCCGGCGTCGGCCAGGGCGGCGATCATGAGCGCATTCCAGGCGCACAGCCGCTTGTCGTCGAGGCCGGGTCGCACCCGCCGCTCGCGCACCTCGAACAGGGCGCGCCTGATCTCGGGTAGGTGCTCGGGCGCCGGCCGCCGCGCGGTCAGGATGTTGGCGCCCTCGAAGTTGCCCGCCTCGGTGGCGCCGAAGTAGGCGATCGCCTCCGTCGCCAGCTCGTCTCCCAGCGCCTCGCGCAGCTCGTCCGACGTCCAGACGTAGAACTTTCCCTCCACGCCCTCGGAGTCGGCGTCCAGCGCCGAGAAGAACCCACCCTCGGGACCGCGCATCTCACGCAGCGCCCAGTCGAGCGTCTCGCAGCACACGCGGCGCAGCACGGGGTCGCCGGTCGCCTGGAAGCCGTGCAGGTAGGCCCGGGCCAGCAGCGCGTTGTCGTAGAGCATCTTCTCGAAGTGGGGCACCGTCCAGGCCGCGTCCACCGAATAGCGGGCGAACCCCCCGCCGACCTGGTCGTAGAGGCCCCCCGCCGCCATCGCCTTCAGCGTCCCGATCGACATCTGGCGCTCCCCGCGGGCGAGCAGGAACTCGACGGCGGACGCCGGGGGGAATTTCGGTGCGCCGCCGAACCCGCCCTGGCGATCGTCATAGGACTGGCGCAGTACGGCGACCGCCCCCTCGAGCGCGGCGGGGTCGATCGGCTCGCTCGACGGCTCCAGGGCCGCCGCACCGGCCAACCGGTCGACGATGCGGCTCGAGCCGGCGCGGATCTCGTCGCGACGGCTCTCCCAGGCGTCCGAGACCGCCTCCAGGACCTGGCGCCAGCTGGGCATCCCGTGGCGGGGCTCCGGCGGGAAGTAGGTGCCGGCGTAGAAGGGGACCTGCTCGGGGGTCAGGAAGGCGTTCAGCGGCCAGCCGCCGTGTCCGGTCATCGCCTGCACGGCGTCCATGTAGATGGCATCCACGTCGGGCCGCTCCTCGCGATCCACCTTCACGCACACGAAGCGCTGGTTCATGAGCGCGGCGACGTCGGGGTCCTCGAAGGACTCCCGCTCCATGACGTGGCACCAGTGGCAGGCCGAATAGCCGATCGAGACCAGCAGCGGAGCGTCGCGCTCGCGGGCTTCGTCGAGGGCCCGCGCGCCCCAGGGCTGCCAGTTCACCGGGTTGTCCTGGTGCTGGCGCAGGTACGGGGACGTCTCCCCGGCGAGGAGGTTGGGCATGGTCCAGAGGCTACCCCTGGCCGCCGCGGCCACACGGCGGGGCCGGCGACCCGGACGCTAGGGTGCCGGGCATGGCCCAGCACCGAGATCCGGTGACCGCCGTCGGAGCGCCGGCGGCGGTCGGTCCCTATGCGCATGCCATCCGCGCCGGCGGACTGCTGTTCTGCTCGGGGCAGGTCGCGCTCGACCCCGAGTCGGGCGACCTGGCGGCAGGGGGCCATCCCGAGCAGACCGTCCGCTGCCTGGAGAACCTGGCGGCGGTATGCGCGGCGGCGGGGGCCGAGCTGCGCGACGCGGTGAGGCTCACGGTGTACGTCACCGACATGGGAGCGTTCGAGGAGGTCAACCGGGCCTACTCGGGGTTCTTTTCCTCGGACCCCCCGGCCCGCAGCGTGGTGGGCGTCACCGCACTGCCGCGGGGATCCCTGGTCGAGATCGACGCCATCGTGGCCCTGCCCGCCTGAGCGCGGGATGATTGGCGGGTGGCGGAGGGCGATCCCACGCTCGACGACATCCGCCGGGCGCGCGCGGAGGGCGCCGGCGTGGTCGTCCACACCCCGGTCCTGTCCTCGCGCACGATCTCCGGGGTCACCGGCGGAACCGTGCTGCTCAAGGCCGAGAACCTGCAGCGCACGGGGTCGTTCAAGCTGCGAGGCGCACTGGCCAAGATCGGGTCGCTCGGCGAGCGGCACGTCAAGGGGGTCGTGGCGGGCAGCGCCGGCAACCACGCCCAGGCCGTGGCGTACGCGGCCCGCACCCGCGACCTGCCCTGCGAGGTGTTCATGCCCGCCGACGCCTCGATCGCCAAGACCGACTCGGCGACCCAGCTGGGCGCGACCGTGCGGGTCGTCGAGGGTTCCGTCGACGACAGCGTGGCGGCGGCCCGCGAGCACGCCGCGCAGCGGGGGCTGGCGTTCATCCATCCGTTCGACGACCCGGTGGTGATCGCCGGGCAGGCGACGCTGGGGCTCGAGCTGCTGGCGGACGTGCCCGACCTGGCCAAGGTGGTGGTCCCGGTGGGAGGCGGCGGGCTGGCGAGCGGGATCGCCATCGCGGTCAAGCGACGCAACCCCCGCATCGAGGTGGTAGGGATACAGGTCGAGGCATGGCCGGCCGTGCGCGACTCGCTGCGCCGCGGGCGGCCGGTGGAGACCAGGCCCGCCGCCACCATCGCTGACGGAATCGCGGTCAAACGGCCCGGAGAACTCACCCTGGGGCTGATCGAGCGCTGGCTGGACGGCGTCGAGGTGGTCGCCGAGGACGAGGTGGCCGAGGCGATGGTGCTCCTGCTCGAGCGAGCCAAGCTGGTGGTCGAGGGCGCCGGTGCGGTGGGCGTGGCGGCGCTGATGGGCGAGGTGGTCGAGCCCGCGGCGCAGGGCGTGACCGTGGTCGTGCTCTCCGGGGGGAACGTCGACCCCGGCGTGCTGGCCGGGGTGGTGCGCCGTCACGAGAGCAGCGCCGGCCGGCGCCTGGTGGTGCTGACCCGCGTGGCGGACCGCCCGGGCGGGCTGGCGGCGCTGCTGTCGTGCGTGGCGGCGGCGGGCGCGAACCTGGTCGACGTCTCCCACGTGCGCGAGGGCCTCGACCTGCACGTGCGCGAGACGGCGGTCGAGCTGGTGATGGAGACACGCGGCCCGGAGCACGCCGACCAGGTCCTCGCCGCCCTGCGCGAGCGCGAATACGAGGCGCGCGTGCTGCGCTGAGCGGTGGCCGACGTGGGCGATCGCAGGCGATTGGGCGTCCGCGCGGCGCTCGTCGACGGAGTCCTGGTGGAGGGCGACGTCGCGGTCGCGGAGGGGCGGGTCGCCGGGCTCGGCGTCCGGCCGGCCGGCCGGGGAGGTGTCGCGGTGCCCGGCTTCGTGGACATCCACGTCAACGGCTTCGCCGGCGTCGATTTCCTGGCCGCCGACGCCGCGGGCTACGACCGGGCGGCCGAGGCGCTGGCGGCGACCGGGGTCACCGCCTTCCTGCCCACCTTCGTCCCGTGCCCGCTCGACGCGTTCCGCGAGGCGATCGCGACGGTCGCCGGCGTGCAGACCCGGCTGCGCCCGCGCGCGCTCGGCGTCCACCTCGAGGGCCCGTTCCTGTCTCCCCGCTGGGCCGGCGCGCACGATCCGGCCCACCTGCGCGACCCCGAGCCGGACATCGCCCGCCACCTGTGCGACGCCGGCCCGGTGCGGATGATGACGCTGGCGCCCGAGCTTCCGGGGGCGACGGAGCTGATCGAGTACCTGGTCGCGCGCGGGATCGCGGTGTCGTGCGGGCACAGCGACGCCGACGCGGCCACCGCCCACGCCGCGTTCGAGCACGGCGCGGCGGCGATCACCCACGTGCACAACGCCCACCGTCGCTGGCAGCCGCGCGACCCGGGGCTCGGCGGAGCGGCGGTCGCGCGCCCCGGGGTGACCGTGCAGGCGATCGTGGACCACGTCCACCTGGCTCCCGAGACCGCCTACGCCACCTTCCTGGCCGCGCGGGAGCGGTTTTGCCTGGTCACCGACGCCATCGCGGGCGCCGGGCTCGGTCCCGGGCGGTACCCGCTAGGGCCGGGCACCGTCCACGTCGCCGACCGCGCCTCCCGCCGCGATGACGGCACGCTGGCCGGAAGCGTGCTGACCATGGAGCGCGCGGTGCGCAACCTGACCGCGATGGGGGCCACCCTGGGCGACGCCGTCCATGCCGCCGCCCGGGTGCCCGCCCGGCTCGTCGGGCGGCCGGAGCTCGGCGTCCTGCGCGAGGGCGGCATGGCCGACGTCACGGTGCTCGACGACGACCTTCGGATAGTGCGCACCGTGGTGGACGGACGCGAGGCGTTCGCGCGGGCCTAGACCCTCGACCGCCGACGATCGCCGCGCCGGCGCTCGATCTACATGACGCCCGCCTTCCGGCACGGCTCCGCGTACTCCCCGCGGCAGATCTGCGCCGGCGTGAGGAACCGGTCGGCGATCACCGTGTCCTTGACGTTGGCCTTGGTCACGACGAGGGTGTCGAGGAGCACGGACGGCACGTCCTCGCGCCCGTTGCTGACCTTCGCCCTGGCGATGTCGGGCGGGCGCCTCCCGTTGGCGATCGGCACCGCCAGGTCGGCGGCGGTCTGCGCGATGCGCTTGATCGGCTGGTAGACCGTCATCAGCTGCTGCCCGACCAGGATCCGCTGGATCGCCGCCGCCTCGGCGTCCTGTCCGGTGACCGGACGGCGGGCGGGATCGATCTGCGCCGCCTTCATCGCGGCGATCGCGCCCCCCGCCATGCCGTCGTTGGCGACGTAGACCCCATCGAAGCCGTCCTTGCCGGCGCCGGTGATGGCCTGCTCCATCTCCTGCTGGGCCTTGTCAGGGCTCCAGTCGGGGGTGTCGTACTCGCGGATCACCTTCACGCCGGCGGCCTCGAGCACGCTGCGGGCGCCCTTCTTGTACGGGCCGGCGTTGCTGTCGGTCGGAGCCCCGTTGATCATCACCACCGACGGCCTGGCGCTGCCCTGGCGCCTGAGCGCGTCGACCAGCGCCCTGCCCTGCTGCTGGCCGACCTTGAACGGATCGATCGAGATGTAGTAGTCGAGATCGGCGTTGGACACCAGCCGGCCGTAGCTGATCACCGACACCCTGGCGCGCTTGGCGCGCTGGACGATGCTGGCCGCCGACTCGACGTCGACCGCGTCGAGCACCAGCACCCTGGCACCCTGGGTGATGGCCGCCTCCGCCTGCTGCTGCTGCCTGGCCGGGTCCTGATCGGCGTTGCCGTAGATCACCTGGCAGCGGGGGCAGAGCTCCCTGACCCGCCGCTCGAAGTTGGGGCGATCCTGCTGCTCGTAGCGCGTCGTCTTGGATTCGGGCAGCAGGAGCGCGATCTTGCCCGCGCCGCCGCCACCGGCCTGCCCGCCGCCGCACCCGGCCGCTACCAGGACCGCCGACGCGAGCGCGCCGACCGCGATCGAGATCCACCTGCCGCTGCTGCCAAACCGCATCCGCTGCCTCCTCGGTCTCGACCGGGCGGGCGGACCCGCCCCCGCTGGCGGCGGACGCTACCGCAGCTAGCCGGGCGTGATGTAGGCGCCCGAGAGCCCGCCGTCGACCATCGGTGTAGGAGATCTGCGAGGTGGCGGCGCCCATTTCGACCAGGTGGTGACCGACTACGAGCGCGCGCGCACGTTCGAGCGCGGCTGAGCGCCCGGGGCCGGCCGAGCGCCTCGCGACTCGGCGGCCATCAGCCCGACGAGGATGTGCTCGGTGCCGGCGAGATGCTCACGTATGAGGCGAACCGACCGGGCGGCGTCGCGGCGCCGCAGCGCCCTCACCAGGCGGGCGTGCTGGGCATTCGAGCGGGTGAGCACCTGCTCGGGGTGCGGGATGAGAGCGATGAGCTCGCTCATCTGGCCCTGAGCCTCGGTCATCGCCGCAACCAGCCGGGAGGAGTGCGCCGCCTCGGCCAGCGCGATGTGGAAGCGGGTGTCGGCACGCCGGTAGACCTCGAACCGGGGCGCCCCCGCCATGCTCTCGACCAGCCGTTCCATGCGCTCGAGGTCGCTCGCGCCGGCCCGCTCGACCGCCAGCACGACCGCCCCGGTCTCGACCGCCACGCGACCGTCGAGGACGTCCCGCATGGCGGCCGCGGACGGCCTGGCCGAGCCGGCCGCCAGCGGGGGCGACTCGACCACGAACGTGCCTCCGGCCCGACCCCGAACGGCGACCAGGTGGCCGCTCTGGACCAGGGTGGTCAGCGCGTGGCGCAGCGTCGAGCGGGAGATCCCGAGCTGGGCGGCGAGCTCTCGCTCGGGCGGCAGGCGGCTGCCCGGAGCGAGCAGCCCCAGCTTGATGGCGTTGCCCAGGCGCTCGACGGTCTCCTCGAAGGTGGTCGGCGGCGCGACGGGCTCGAACACGGCGGCGATCGCGGCGCTGGACTCCATCGGCCAAAGGTACTCGGCCCGGGCCTTTTTGCCGGTGCCCGACGACGCCGGTCAGGCGGGGGACCGGCGGGCGGCAGCGGCGTCCCGGGGGCGGGGCTAGCAACCGCCGCCGGAGGTGAACTTGACCACGCGGCGGTAGTCGGACACGTAGACGTGGCATGCGCGGTCCGCCGCCACGTAGGTGGGGCTCTGGAGCAGTCCCTGGCCGAAGGCCTCGAGGAACTGGCCCGAGCCCGTGAGCCGCTGGATCCGGTAGTTGTTGAGGTCGGCGACGTACAGGTTGCCGCGCGGGTCGGTCGCGAGCCCCCAGGGAGACAGGAACTGGCCCGGGCCCGAGCCGGTCGAACCGATGATCTGGATCAGGCGTCCGCTCCGCGAGAAGCGCTGGATGCGGTTGAGCTCGCGATCGGAGACGTAGACCGATCCGTCCGGCCCGATCGCGACTCCGAAAGGCGCGATGAACCGGCCGGGGCCCTGGCCGAAGCCGCCGATCTGGCCGCGGCTGGCCCCGGTGGGGCCGTAGACGTTGACCCGCGAGTTGTTGAGGTCGGCGACATAGGTGATGCCCGCCCGGCGAGCGATCCCGAACGGGTTTTGGACCTGGCCCCGCGCCGACCCTCGCGACAGCCCGAAGAACATGCGGTACGGCCTGCGGACGGCGAAGATCCGCAACAGCGCGCCGCTACGCGCGAATTCCTCGATCCGGTCGTTGCCGTTCATGGCCACGAACAGATGGCCGACGCTCCAGACGAGGCCCTCGGGCCGGAAGACCGCCCCGGGCAGCACGTTGGCGCGAGTGGGCCGGATGCCGTGGCCCCGGGCCCGGAGGCGTCCGAGATACACGCCGCTGGGCGAGAAGCGGGCGATCCTCGAGTTGAGCGCGTCGGCCACCCACAGGTTGCCGGCGGGATCGACGCTCAGTCCGGTCGGCGACTTGTACGTGCGAAACAGGTTGGCACCCCGCAGCGGGAACCCGAACCCGTAGGGGCCGCCGCCGACCTGGCCGAAGGCGCGCTCGTAGGTGAAGTTGGCCTCGGCGCCCCCGGCGCAGACCGCCAGCACGACAGCCGCCATGACAGCGGTCGCAGCCAGGCGCCTCATGAGCCGCGACCGCGCATGAACAGCCGGTAGGTGGTCGCCGACGTCCGGGTGGTCGCGCCCTGGTCGTGCTGGACGATCGTCGCCCGGGCGGCGATCGTGCCCCGGCGCAGCACGACCCGGCCGTAGCGGTTGATGATTATCCGCGTCGCCGGGGCGTCGTTGACCCTCAGCGAGAACGGTGCCGAGCCGATCACCCGGCCGCGATAGCGCAAGGTGATCCGCCCGCTGCAGAACACGTAGTCGTCGACCGGGCACTTGAGCCGCGCGTAGCCGGCGAACGTCCACGGCGAGACCGGCATCGACCGGGTCCGGATCGGCCGGGCGCCGAGGAACGGGGTGAAGTCGACGTGCCTGCCACCGCCGGAGAGGACGATGCTGTTGGCGCCGGTCGCCCGCAGATCGAAGGCCGGGACCGGGAGCTGGAAGAAGTAGAACGACCCGTAGGGGGTCATGCGCCCCAGGGTCACCGGGCTGCGACCGGCCTGCATCGTGAACCAGACCAGTCCCGACGGCCCGGCGATGATCCGGCGGGGGTTGTAGGCGACCTTGAAGAAGTTGGCGGCCCCGTTGGGGGCGATGCGGGCGATCGTCTGGGCACGCGGAACCGTGACGTAGGCCGCGCCATCGGGTCCGGCGGCGATGTCCCCGGCGGCCGCCGGCAGCGCCACCGATCCGGATCCCACGGGGCCGGCGAAGCTCACCGCGTTGCGATGTATGGAAAAGCCGGTGCCGCCGGTCTGGGCCGAGGAGCTGGCGCCGCCGACCGGTGCCTGCCCGGCCGAGACCACGCAGCGAGGCGGGTTGCAGAAGGTGGCCTGGGCCGGCGCGGCCGCTGCCAGGGCGCCCGCGAGGAGCGCGACGACCGAGAGCGCGAGCCGTCGGCGCAGCGGTCGTGTCCCGTGAAGTCGGCGCATTCCCATCGCCCAGGGCAGGTGGTGGATAAATATTTCCGGATCGGGTCGGTTCGAATCCCCGGCTCCCGCGGGTGCACGGGCTCGCCCATAGTTTCGACGCCGAGGTCAGCGATGGTCACGCAGGACAGCGCGCTTGACCTTCCCGCTCGCCGTCTTGGGCAGCTCGCCCGCGAAGTCGACCAGGCGGGGGTACTTGTACGGCGCCGTCTGGGCCCTGACGTGCTCCTGGAGCTCGTGGGCGAGGCGGCGTCCCGGCCGGTAGCCGTCGCACAGCACCACCACCGCCCGCACGACCGAGCCGCGCTCCTCGTCGGGGGCGGCCACCACGGCCGCCTCCGCCACCGCCGGGTGCTCGACCAGCGCCGACTCCACCTCGAAGGGGCCGATCCGGTAGCCGGCGGAGATGATCACGTCGTCCGAGCGCCCCTCGAAGTAGAGGTAGCTGTCCTCGTCGCGGCTGACCCGGTCGCCCGTGTGCCACGCGCTGGCCTCCGAGGCGTTGCGCTCGCCCAGGTAGCGCAGGAAGAAGGTGGGGTCGGTGGCGGGGTCGGACAGCACCAGCTCGCCGTCCTCGACGTCGAGCTCGACCCCGGGCAGCGCACGACCCATCGAGCCAGGGCGGGTGCGCTCGCCGGGCGGATTCCCGGTCAGCTGCCCGGTCTCGGTCTGGCCGTAGCCGTCCCGTACGTCGATGCCGGTGGCGGTCTTCCACTCCCGCAGGACCTCGGGGTTGAGCGCCTCCCCCGCCGCCACCAGGCTGCGGATCGCCGGCAGCCGGCGCAGGCGGGCCCGCTTGGCGATCACCCGGTACTCGGTGGGCGCCATGCACAGCACGTTCACGCGCTCGCGCTCCACCAGGTCCAGCCGCTCGTCGGGGTCGAAGCGCGCGTCGTGCAGGAGCGCGGTCGCGCCGCGCAGCCACGCGGCGACGAACGAGTTGCGCGCCGACTTCGACCATCCGCTGGCGGCGGTGCACCAGACGAGATCGCCTGGGCGGGCGTCGAGCCAGTGGCGGGCCTGGAGCCGCTGGCCGGCCAGATAGCGCTGCCCGTGCAGGACGCCCTTCGGCTCTCCGGCGGTCCCGCTGGTGAAGGTGATCAGGCACGGGTCGTGGGGGTCGAGATCGACCACCGGCAGCGGCTGCGCCTCCCACAGCGACGGATCGGGGACGGTCAGCACCTCGCACTGCGGCCGCGCCGCCGACAGCTCGCCGAGGTCGCGCTCGTCGGCGACGATCAGCGCTGGGCGCGCGGCCTCGAGACGGTGGCGCAGGTCCCGCGACCGCAGCTGCTCGGTGCACGGCAGCGCCACCGCCCCGAGACGGAAGCAGGCGACCATGGTGTAGACCCACTCCGGCCGGTTGCCGACCAGCGTCATCACCACCTCGCCGCGACCGACGCCGCGGGAGGCGAGGGTGCCCGCCAGCCGCGCGCTGCGGTCGGCGAGCTCGCCGAAGCGGTGCTCCCGCCGCGCCCCGTCGGCGGCGATCTCCACCAGCGCCCGTCCGTCCGAGGCGGCCGCATCCACGACGTCGCGCGCGAAGTTCACCCTGCGAGGCTAGCGGCGAGCCGACTAGGATCGCCGCCCGTGTGGGAAGCGATCCGCTGGCTGCACCTGGTGGCGATGGCCTTCTTCGTGGGCGGCCAGCTCATGCTGGCGGGGGCGGTGGTCCCGGTCCTGCGCGGGACGGGCGACCGCGCGCCGATGCGGGCGATCGCGCGGCGGTTCGGCTACGGCACGCTCATCGCAATCGCCGTGCTGGCCGCCACCGGCGCCACGCTGGCGACGCGCTTCCATCAGTGGGGCGCGCCCGCCCTGCACGCCAAGCTGGCCCTGGTGGTGGTGGTCGCCGCGCTGATCCTCGCCCATCTGCGACGCCCGGACCTGCACGTGCTCGACGCCGCGATCTTCCTGGTCTCGCTGGCGATCGTGTGGCTGGGCGTGGGACTCGCGCACTAGACGACCCCGCGGCTCTCGCCCGCCGAGGCTGCCGAGGCGCCGCCGGTATCCTCCCTCCCCCTCGGATCAGGCGAAACCCGACCCCGGAGCCGCACTCGACATGGCCGTAGCCGCGCAGCCGTTCCTCGAGAAGACCGACGAGCAGAAGGCGATCACCGACATGGTGCGCCAGTTCGTCGACGAGCAGATCCTTCCCAACGCCGAGCACTACGACCACGAGGACGAGTTCCCGGAGCCGATCGTCGAGCAGATGATGCAGCTCGGGCTGTTCGGGGTGACGATCCCCGAGGACTACGGCGGGATGGGGCTCGACCTCACCACGTACGCCATGATCGTGGAGGAGCTCTCCCGCGGCTGGATCTCGATCTCGGGCATCGTCAACACGCATTTCATCGGCTCCTACCTGCTGATGAAGTTCGGGACCGAGGAGCAGAAGGACAAGTACCTCCCGCGCATGGCGACGGGGGAGCTGCGCGCCGCCTTCTCCCTGTCGGAGCCCGAGTGCGGCTCCGACGTGCAGGCGATCAAGACCCGGGCGGTCAAGCAGGACGACGGCTCCTGGCAGATCGACGGCACCAAGATGTGGGTCACCAACGGCCTGATGTCGGGCGTCGTGTTCGTGCTGGTCAGGACCGATCCCAAGGCGGAGCCGCCGTACAAGGGCATGACCTGCCTGATCGCCGAGAAGGAGCCCGGAGTCTCCGAGAACACCGGTGAGTACGCCGGCTTCACCATCCCGCCCAAGATCAAGAAGCTCGGCTACAAGGGCGTCGAGTCCACCGAGCTGGTGTTCGACGGGTACCGCTGCCCGGCCGCCAACTTGCTCGGTGGCGAGGACGCCGGTCTCGGCCAGGGCTTCATCCAGATGATGGACGCGCTGGAGGTGGGCCGCGTCAACGTGGCCGCGCGCGGAGTCGGCATCGCCCAGCGCGCCCTCGAGCTGGGCCTGCGCTACTCGCAGGAGCGCAAGACGTTCGGCAAGCAGATCGCCGACCACCAGGCGATCCAGTTCAAGCTGGCGGACATGGCCACCAAGGTGGACGCCGCCCGCCTGCTCACGCTCCGGGCCGCCCGCCTCAAGGACGCGGGCGAACGCTCGGATCTCGAGGCCGGCATGGCCAAGCTGTTCGCCTCCGAGGCGGGCAAGGAGTGCGTCGAGGACGCCTTCCGTATCCACGGCGGCTACGGCTACTCCAAGGAATACGAGGTCGAGCGCCTCTACCGCGACGCGCCGCTGCTGCTGATCGGCGAGGGCACGTCAGAGATCCAGCGGATGGTGATCGGCAAGAAGCTCCTGCAGCGGCACCGGATCTAGCCGCCGGGGCTGCGCTAGGCTGGCCGCCGGGTGGCCGCCGACACCAAGACCCTGATCGATGGCGTGGTGCGCCGCTTCCTGGCCGAGGTGCCGGCGCTGGCCAATCTCAGGCTGGTATGCGGCCTGGAGCTGCGGGGCCGGGGCGACGTCCAGCTCTACCGCGTCGAGATGCCGGGGCCGAGGATCACCAAGGACATGGCCACAGACGCCCGGGTGCGAGTCTCCATCCCGCGCGCCGACTTCAACGAGCTGGCGGCCGAGGGCGGCATTCGCCGCTGGCGCGAGGCATTCGAGACGGGGCACGCGCGGGCGGAGGGCTCCGAGCAGATCCTGCGGCTGATCGCTCAGGTGGTCGAGCGTCAGGAGGAACGGTCGCGCACCCGCAAGGCGCGGCGCTGACCAGGTGACCGAGCCCGGGCCAGGCGGGGCGGGCGAGCCCGTCGGGCCGCTCGACGCGCGCCGCTTCGCTCGCTTCGCGGGCATCCGCACCTTCGCCCGGCTGCCGCTGATCGGCGACGTCGGGCGAGCCGACGTGGCCGTGCTCGGCGCGCCGTTCGATCGAACCGCGACCTATCGCGCCGGCGCCCGGTTCGGGCCGGCGGCCATCCGGGAGGCATCGCTCCTGCTGCGCCCCTACAACGAGCCGCTCGACCTCGAGCCGTTCGCGGCCGCCCAGGTGGCCGACGCCGGGGACTCCGGGCCCAGCCCGGTCAGCCTCGAGGACGCCCACGGAGCCATCGAGGACGCGGCCGCCCAGCTTCACCGCTCCGGCGCGCGGGTGCTGGCTCTCGGGGGCGACCACTCGGTCGCGCTGCCGCTGATGCGCGCCGCCGCGGCGGCCCACGGCCGGCTCTCGCTGCTCCAGCTCGACGCCCATACCGACACGTGGGACGAGTACTTCGGCCAGAAGGTGGGCCACGGAACCATCATGCGCCGAGCCGCCGAGGACGGAACCATCGACGCGCGGAGCTCGGCTCAGCTCGGGCTCCGGGGCCCGATGTACGCCCGCAGCGACTACGAGAGCAACCGCGAGCTGGGGTTCTCGACGGTGCTGGCGCGCGAGTTCGACGTCGATGCCGCCCTCGAGCTGGCACGGCGCACGCTGCGCTCGCCGGTCTACGTCTCGGTGGACATCGATGTGCTCGACCCCGCGTTCGCGCCGGGCACCGGGACCCCCGAGCCGGGCGGGCTGAGCACGCGGGAGCTGCTGGCCGTGCTGCGGGGACTGGCGGAGGCGAACCTCGATGTCGTCGGTGCAGACGTGGTCGAGGTATCGCCCGCCTACGACCATGCCCAGGTCACCGCCCTGGCCGCCGCCGCGGCCGCCTACGACCTGATCGGGCTGATGGTCCTCAGCCGGGGATCAGCCCCTCGCCGCTGAACTCCTCCGCCGCCTCCTCCAGCGTGATGTCCGGAGGCGGCAGGATCACCTCCGACTCGCGCAGGTCGTCGCCGTCGACCTGATGTCCCTTGTCGCGCACCAGCGCCAGCATCTCGGCGAGCAGCTGGTGAAAGGTGTCCTGGTTGCCGGCCTTGACCGCATCCACGATCGCGTTGTCGAGCTGGTTGAGCCGCTCCGCGTGCTCGTCCGCGAGCTCGTACTGGTCCTCGGTGGCGATGCGGACGATCACCGGGCCTCCTCCGCGCCGCCGCCTTCCGCCCCAGCCTCGATCGCGGGTGCGCCCGGCGCTGCGCTTCCGACCTCGGCCTTCATCTTGGCCAGCTCGTCGTCGACCGCGCTGTCGGTGGTGAGCTCCTTGAGCTGGCGGTCGATGTCGTCCTCGCCGGAGCCGAGCTGCGTGAGGTCCTCGAAGGTGCCGGCCTTCTCGAGCTCCTCGACCGCCGACGCACGGGCGCGCAGGTTCTCGGTCTTGTCCACCGCACGCTGCATCGCGAGGCCGACGTCCGCCATCTCCTCGCCGACGCCGGTCGCCGCCTCGGAGATCTTGACCTGCGCCTCGGCGGCCGAGTACTGCGCCTTGATGACCTCCTTCTTGGTACGGAAGGCCTCGATCTTCGACCGCAGCCGGTTCTCGTTCTCGGTCAGCTGCGACTGCTGGCGCTCGAGCTCGCTCGCCTGCTGGTCGAGGGACTGCAGCTCGGTCTGGGCGATCTGCTTGCGCTCCAGCGCGGTGCGCGCAAGCTCCTCGTTGCCGGCCGAGAGCGCCTGGCGTGCCTGGGTGTCGAGCTTGACCACGCTCTGCTCGAGCTTCTGGGACTGCAGCTGCAGGCGCTTCTTCGAGGTGACGACATCGGCGATGCCCTTCTTGACGTTCTGCAAGAGCTCGATCTGCTTCTGGTAGCTGTACTCGAGCGTCTCGGAAGGATCCTCGGCACGGTCGAGCAGCCTGGAGATCTTCGCCTTGATGACGGTGGACATGCGCCCCGCGAGACCAGGCATCGCATCCTCCTTGGCGTCGGGGTTGGGGAAGCCCAAGCCTAGCCCACCGCACCCCGGCGGCCGCCGGGACCGCCGGTCGCTCGGCGGCGGCTTGAAACCGGCCGTGGGAGTGGTAAGAGCATGGGGAAAGGCACAGCGACGGAGGTGGAGCCATGGCGCTGAAAGCCGGAGAGCGCGTGAAGGTGGAGGCGCAATCGACCGACCGGGCGCCGCGCAGCGGCGTGATCGAGGAAGTGGTCCGAGGCGACCCCTCGCCGCGCTACCGCATCCGCTGGGACGACGGCCGCGAGAGCGTGTACACGCCGGCCGCGGGCGCGCTGCAGCCGGCGGGGCAGGCGGAGGACGCCTAGCCCGGTCCGGCAGCGCCCGCCGGCATGAAGGTGCTGCTCGAGGGCCGCCCCGGGGCCGGGAAGACGACGGTCGCGCGGCGCTTCTGGCATCTGGCCCGCGAGGCGGGGATCGCCATCACCGGGTTCGTGACCGAGGAGATCCGGGAGGAGGGCCGGCGGACGGGCTTCCGGCTGGAGACGACGGCCGGCCGCCGTGGAGTCCTGGCCCATGTGGAGTTCGGTGGCCCTCCACGGGTCGGGCGCTACGGAGTCGACCTGGGGGCGCTGGAGCGCCTGGCGATCCCGGCGCTGGAGGCGCAGTCCGCGGTCACGGTGGTCGACGAGCTGGGCAAGATGGAGCTCGCCTCGGAAGCCTTCCGGTCGGCGGTCGCCGGGCTGTTCGGGCGGTCCGACGCGGTGGTGGTGGCGACCGTCCAGTCCGCCCGCCATCCGTTCACCGACGAGCTCAAGCGGCGTTCGGACGTCGACACGCTCCCCGTGAGGGCGGCCAACCGCGACCAGCTCCCCGGACAGCTGGTGGGACGACTCGTGCGCCTCGGCGGTCACCGCCGCGGCTAGGGGTAGAGCTGCTCGCCGTCCTCGTCGGTGACGATGATTGCGTCCACCGGACAGTTCTGGGCCGCCTCCAGGATGTCGTCGAGCGGGGCCGCGTCGGGGTCGAGCACGGTCGCCGTGTCCTCGTCGTCGAGCGCGAACACCTGGGGCAGGCTGTCGACGCAGTCCCCGAAGCCGTAGCAGAGCTGGCGATCGACCTCGATCCGGACGCGGTTGCGGGTGGAGACCTCGGACATGGACAGGCGAGGTTAGCCGCCGGCGCAGGCGGGCCCGGTCAGGAGGCGATCGGCGCCCCCACGGGCCGGAGCCTGCGAGCCGGCTCACCGTTGCCGGCCGCCGCGACGTCGGCGAGCACCTCGGCCGCCTCCTGGAGGCGGCGCCGATGATCGGCCACCTGGAGGCGGGAGATGACCAGCCGCTGGATCTGGGCGGTCCCCTCGAACAGCTGGTAGATCTTGGCGTCGCGGAAGAACTTCTCCAGCGGATGGTCGGTGAGCGACGCCTCCGGGCCCACCAGGTCCATCAGGGCGGTGGTGGCCCACATCGTCACGTCGCCCGCCTTGAGCTTGGACATCGAGCCCTGACCGCCGGTCATGGGCACGCCGTTGCGACCCATCCAGGCGGCGCGCCACACCAGCAGGCGGGCGGCGTCGATCTCGGTGGCGACGTCGGCCAGGACCTGCTGAACGCGCTGGCGCTCGAGCAGGGGCTCTCCTTCGTACGTCCGCCCCTCGAGCCACTCCAGCGTCCACTCGTACGCGGCCCGCGCGATGCCCAGGGCCGACGCGCCGACCAGGGGCCGGGTGACCTCGAACGTCGCGAGCGCGTTCGAGGCGCCGGCGCTCTGGCCCGACCTCGCCCGCTCGAGCTTGCGCTCCAGCCTCTCCAGCCCCCCCAGGAGGTTGTCCATCGGCACCCGGCAGTCCTCCAGGACGACCTCAGCCGTCTGCGACGCGCGGATCCCCAGCTTGTCCTCCTTCTTGCCCTGCGACAGCCCCGGCGTGCCCTGGGGGACGACGAACGCCGCCTGCCCGCGGTGTCCCAGCGCGGGATCCACGGTGGCCACCACCACGGTCACGTCGGCGATCCCGCCGTTGGAGATGAAGACCTTGGTCCCGTTCAGCACCCACTCGTCGCCGTCGCGCCGGGCCGTGGTGCGCAGGGACTTCACGTCCGAGCCGGCCCCCGCCTCGGTGACGGCATAGGCGCCCAGCTTGATCTCGTCTCCCACGCCGTAGCACTCGGGCACCCAGCGCGCGATCTGCTGCGGCGTGCCGGAGGCGGCAATCCCGGAGGCGGCCAGCGAGGAGGCCGACAGGGCCAGCGCGATCCCGGCGCAGCCCCAGTGAAGCTCCTCGGCGTAGATGACCCCGAACAGGCCGTCGGGGTCGGAGGCCATGCGCTGGATGAGATCCAGCCCGTGCAGGTCCCATCGGCGCGCCTCGCGGATCAGCTCCCAGGGCACGCTCTGCTCGCGGTCGTGGCGGGCCGCGGCCGGCCGCATGACGTCCTGCGCGAAGCGATGGCAGTGTGACTGGAAGGCGAGCTGCGGCTCGGAAAGACGAAAGTCCACTTGCGAGAACTCCTGACGCGGCCGCCGACCCGGTGCGGGTCGTACGGCGGTTGACTGGCCAGTCAACCAGGGGAAGTGTACCCCGGTCGACGGTCAACTGAACGCATCCGTCCTGTTTAGATGCCGGCGACCGGCGGCCGGGGCCCCTGCCCGCCCGCTATGGTCCGCCGCTGTGCCTCGCCGCCGTGCGATCGCCGCTTCTGCCGTGCTGCTGCTGTCGGCGTGCCTGACCGCTGGCTGCGGGGGCGGGACCGACCTGAGCAACGGCCCGGTGCTCGGGAAGGAGGGCAAGGATCAGAAGGCGTCGGTGGCTCTCGGCTTCCCTGCCTTCGCCACCAAGAACACCACACGGGTCGGAGGCGCCGACCCGACCGCCGACGCCGCGGGCGTGGCGCTGGCCGTCTTCTCGGGAACCACCACCGCGCAGCGCCCGCCCGCCGTCGCGCTGGTCGACGCCGACGACTGGACGTCGGGGATCGCGGCCTCGGTGTTCATGTCGGCCCCGATAAGGGCGCCCGTCCTGCTCACGGACGGCGGCGACATGCCCAAGGCCACCTCGGACGCCCTCGACAGCCTGGACCCGACCGGCGCCCGCGCGGCGGCCGGGGCGCAGGTGATCCGAATCGGCGCCGCTGCCAAGCCCGGCGACCGCAAGGTGGTCGACGTCCGGGGGGCCAATCCCTTCGCGATCGCCCGCGAGATCGACCGGCTTCTGTCGGCCGCGGTGGGCAAGACCTCCGACCGGGTCATCATCGCGTCGGCCGACCGGCCCGAGTACGCCATGCCGGCGGCTGCCTGGGCGGCCAAGGCGGGCGACCCGATCCTGTACGTCAGGCGCGACACCGTCCCCAGTGAGACGATCGCCGCCCTGCGCGCCCACCAGCAGCCGAAGATCTACGTCCTCGGGCCGCCCGACGTCGTCTCGGCCGGGGTCCTCGCGCGCCTGCGGCGCCTGGGCACCGTCCGCCGGATCGCCGGCCGCGGCCCGGTCGCCACCTCGATCGCCTTCGCTCGCTTCGTGGACGGCGCCTTCGGCTGGGGGGTGGTGGACCCGGGCCACGGGCTGGTGTTCGTCAGCGCCAAGCGCCCGCTGGACGCCGCGGCGGCCGCGCCGCTGTCGGCCAGCGGGACGTATGGCCCGCAGCTGCTGATCGACGGAGGCGGGCTGTCCCCCCCGCTCGTTCAGTACCTCCTCGACATCCAGCCCGGTTACGAGCGAGATCCGGTGCGAGGGGTATACAACCACGGCTGGGTGATCGGCGATCCCAAGGCGATCTCGGTTACCGACCAGTCGCGCATCGACTCGCTGCTCGAGATCATCCCGGTGAACGGACCCGCGACCAAGCTCCCGTCGTCGTGAGCGAGGCCGAGCACCCCGCGCGCCGTCACCCCGGTCATGAGGTGACGGTGGAGGACGTGCGCCAGCTGATGGGCGCCTCCACCCCCCACTTCGCACTGCAGCTGCGCAACCGGATCGCGGCGCTGATCCACGGCCTGCCGCCCGACCATCCCGCCCGCGTGGAGGGCGAGCGCGAGGTCGCCAGGCTCGACCGCCTGGCGGTGACGGGCGAGGTTCGAGACGAGGTCGGCGAGGAGACGCTGCCGCCGCTGCCGTCGCTGGCGACCGAGCCCTAGTGGAGGCGGCCGTCGGGCTGCCACCCGCGGCACGGCGAACGGTGCCGCTGCTGGAGCCCGGGCTGCGGTCTCCCGAGCCGGCGGTTCGCGACGGCTACCTCGACTTGGTCGGCGGCGAGTCGCCCCGATCCACCGGTCCGGCGCAGGACCTCATGCTCACCGGCATCGTCCCGGCGATCTACGAGCGCTGGTGGCGCCCGGCCCTGGGGCGCATCGCCAAGGGCGTGTTCGGTCCCGGCATGCCCGAGGAGCAAGGCATCGCGCGTCTCCTGCTGGGCCTGGCTCCGGGCGACGGGGTCCTGGACGTGGCCTGCGGTCCGGGCAACTTCACGCGCCGGTTCGGCCGGGCGGTGGGGCCGGCGGGACTGGTGGTCGGCATCGACGCGTCGCCGACCATGCTCGCCCGGGCGGTCCGCGACACCGACTCCGACCATGTCGCCTACGTTCGCGGCAACGCCGTGGCGCTTCCATTCCGCGACGCCAGCTTCGACGCCGTCTGCTGCTTCGCCGCGCTGCACCTGTTCTCGGAGCCGTTCACCGCCCTCGACCACATGACGCGGGTGCTGACGCCCGGCGGGCGGATCGCCATCTTCACCTCCTGCCGCACTCGGTCGGCCCCGCTGCGCAGCCTCGACCGCCTGGCCGCCCGACGTACCGGGATGCGGATGTTCGACCGCGACGAGATCACCGACGCGCTGCGGTCAAGGGGGTTCTCCGAGATCCGACTCCGGGTGGCGGGGCTGACCCAGTTCGTCGGCGGCCGGCTGGGCTAGCCCGGCGCCGGATCCCGCGAGTCGCCCCCGGGCGCATCTCCGTCGGGGCTCGCCGGCGGCGGGGTCGAGAGCATGGCGCGGGGGGCCAGTCGCGCCACCCGGGCCTGGTCGAAGCCGGCGACGTGCTCGATGTCGCGGAGGATGGCGAAGGGCCCGTGCGCCTCGCGGTAGGCGACGATGCGTGCCGCGGCAGCCCGGCCGATCCCCGGGAGACGGCTGAGCCCCTCGAGGTCCGCCGTGTTCACGTCGATCCGAGGCAGGTCGGGCCGCGCGGTGGCGATCCGCACGGGCCCCGTGACCCGGGCCCGCCTGCGGCGCCCCGCGGCGGGCGCGGCCGACCGCGACTGCGGGCGGGTCCGAGTCGTGCCGGCCCACGGCGGCCGGGGGAGTCGACGGGCGGCGGGCGGCGGGCGGCCGGCTCGCGACCCGTATCCGAACCCCCGGCTCGAGCGGGTGGCGACGTGGTCCCCGCCCGCGATCGACGCGCCGACGAAGGCTCCGGCGACCATGAGCAGGGCGGGCACGAAGAGGATCCCGCCCAACACGACCAGCCCGACCACCGCGCCGAACCCGGCGCCGAGCAGCCCGCCCGCCAGCAGGCGGGCGTCCAGCGATGGGCCGTCGCCCGACATCGGGCCGATTGGAGCGCAGCCGGCCCGGGCTGTCAATAGGGAGCGCTCGGCGGCTACAGGCCCGTCAGCTGCGCCACGCGGGCGCGATGGCCGCGGGGCTCGCCGAATGCGTGCGCGTTGGCCTCCGCCCGCTTGAGGAAGAAGTGCAGGTCGTGCTCCCAGGTGAATCCGATCCCGCCGTGCACCTGCAGCGCGGATGCGGTCACCCTCCACCCCGCCTCGGACGCGTACGCCTTGGCCATCGAGGCGGCCAGGGCGCCGGACTCGGGCTCGTGGTCCAGCGCCCACGCCGCGTAGTAGGTGGTCGACCGGGCGCCCTCCACCTCCAGCAGCATGTCGGCGCAGCGGTGGGACACCGCCTGGTAGGCGCCGATCGGGCGGTCGAACTGCTTGCGCTCCTTCGCGTACTCGACCGCCATCTCCATCGCCCGCTGGGCGACGCCGGTGGACTCCGCCGCCAGCGCGGTCGGGATCGCGTCGAGCGCGCGCGCCACCTCCGGCCCCGTGCCGGTCAGAGGCTCGCCCTCCACGCCCTCGAGGCGAACGCGGTAGAGCTTGCGCGTCGGGTCGATGCCCGGCGTCGGGGTGATCGTGAGGCCGTCCGCACCCGCGTCCACCAGGTAGGGGTGGTCGCGCTCGCCGACGATCAGGAAGTCGGCGCTGGCCGCGTCGGGCACCGCGATCTTGGTCCCGGTCAACTTCGAGTCCTCCGCCGTCAGGGAGGTTTCGTCCAGCCAGTCGCCGCCGTCCTCGTCCTGGACGGCGAGCGTCCCCCGCTGCTCGCCGGCGGCCAGCGGGCGCAGCCAGCGCTCGCGCTGCCCGTCGTCCCCCGCTCCCTGCAGCACCAGCCCGGCGCATACGTTGGAGAAGAACGGCGTCGGCGCCAGGGCGTAGCCCAGCTCCTCTTGGAGGATGACCAGCTCGAGGATCCCCAGGCCCTGGCCGCCGAGCTCCTCGGACACGAAGATCCCGGGCCAGCCGAGCTCCACCAGCTGCGCCCACTGCTCGTCGGTGAACCCGCGCTCGTCCTCGGCCAGGCGCCTCACCTCGGCGAGAGGATAGCGGCTGGCCAGCATCTCGCGGGCGGCCTCCTTGATCGCCCGCTGCTCGTCGTTGAAGTCGAAGTTCACCGGCGGCTAGCGCATCCGCGGCAGACCGAGCACCCGCTCGGCGACGATGTTCTTGAGGATCTCGGTCGACCCGCCCTCGATCGAGTTGGCGCGCGCGCGCAGGAAGCGGTATGTCCACTTCTCGTCCTTCAGCTGGGCGCGAGGGCCGGCGATGTCCATGGCCAGCTCGGTGAGCGCCTGGTTGACCTCGGACCAGTGCCACTTGCCCAGCGAGCCCTCGGGTCCGGGAACGCCGTACTTCATGGTGGCGGTGAGACCCCGGTAGGCGTTGAGCCGCAGCACCTCGGACTCGATGTACAGCTGCGCCAGGCGCTGGCGGACGATCTCGTCGTCCGCCGCCGTCCCGCCGTCGAAGCGGGTGGAGCGCGCCTTGTCGAACAGCTCGCGCAGCGCGATCTTGACCTGGATCTGCAAGCCGAAGGCGAGCGTGGCCCGCTCGTGCATGAGCGTCGTGATCGCCACCTTCCAGCCGTTGCCCTCGCCGCCGAGGATGTTCTCATTCGGGATCCGCGCCTCCTCGAGGAAGAGCTCGTTGAACTCCGCCTCGCCGGTGATCTGGGTCAGCGGCCGCACCTGGACGGCGTCCTGATCCATGTCCATGAGGAAGTAGGTGATTCCCTTGTGCTTGGGCGCGTCGGGGTCGGTCCGGGCGACGAGCATGCACCACTTGGCGTGGTGCGCGAGGGTCGTCCACACCTTCTGGCCGGTCACCACCCACTCGTCGCCGTCGCGCACCGCGCGCGTCTTCAGGGAGGCCAGGTCGGAGCCCGAGTCGGGCTCGGAGAACCCCTGGCACCAGATCTCGTCGGCCGACAGGATCGGCTGCAGGTAGCGCTCCTTCTGCTCGTCGGTCCCGTGCGCGATCACCGTCGGCCCGCCCATGGCGAGGCCGAGCACGTTGACCAGCGAAGGTGCCTGGGCACGCGTCAGCTCCTCGTTGAAGATCGCCTGCTCGACCAGGGTGGCGCCCCGTCCGCCGTACTCGCGGGGCCATGAGACCCCCGCCCAGCCGGCGTCGTAGAGCTGGCGCTGCCAGTCGCGTCGGAACTGGAATCCCGCCTCGTCGCCCGACGGCTCGGTGCCCGGATGGTTGTCCTTCAGCCACCCGCGCAGCTCGTCGCGGAAGGCCTCCTCCTCGGGCGAGAGCGTCAGGTCCACGGCGCGAGGATCGTAGTACGGTGGGCCGCGATGCGCATCGGGCTGTTCCTCGCCTACTGGCCCTGGTTCTCTCCCGACGAGCAGGTCGAGCTGTCGACCATGGCGGACGAGCTGGGGCTCGACTCGGTGTGGATCTCAGAGGCGTGGGGGCAGGACGCCGTCTCCGTGCTCGGGCTGCTGGCCGGCAAGACCGAGCGGGTCGCCCTGGGCTCGGGGCTCATGCAGGTTCCGGCTCGCCAGCCCGCGGCGGCGGCGATGGCCGCCGTCACGCTCGACGTGTTGACCGGGGGGCGGTTCCGGCTCGGGCTCGGCGTGTCCGGCCCGCAGGTCTCCGAGGGCTGGTACGGCGTGCCGTTCCGCCGCCCGGTGCGGCGGACGCGCGAGTACGTGGAGATCGTCCGCCGGGCGCTTGCCCGCGATCGCCCGCTCGAGTTCCAGGGTGACGAGTGGCGCCTTCCGCTGCCCGAGTCCGACGGAGGTTCGGGACTGGGCAAGCCGCTGAAGCTGCTGGCCCGCCCGGTCCAGGACCGCATTCCCATCTATCTCGGAGCGATCGGCCCCCGGTCGGTAGAGCAGGCCGGCGAGATCGCCGACGGCTGGCTGCCGTTCCTGCTGCACCCGGGCCAGCCGGAGATCCTGCTGGATCCGCTGCGCGCCGGCGCCCGCAGAGCCGGCCGCTCGCTGGACGAGATCGACGTGGCGCCGGTCGTTCCCGTGGCCATCGACGACGACCTGGCGCAGGCACGCAACGCGGCGCGTCCGTGGCTGGCGTTCTACCTGGGTGCGATGGGGGCGAAGGACAAGAACTTCTACGTCGAGCTGGCCGAGCGCTACGGGTACGGCGACTCGGCGCGCACGTGCCAGGAGAAGATGCTGGCCGGTGACCGGGTCGGCGGCGCGGCGGCGCTGACGCCGGAGCTGATCGACGCCGCCTGCATCGCCACCACCCCGGGCGGGCTCGACGACCGGCTGGCCGCCTACCAGGACGCGGGGGCGAGCACCCTGGTGGCGGTGCCCTCCGGCGACCGGCCGGCGGTGGTGAGGACGCTGGCCGCGGCGGTCGGACAGTCGGTCGGCTGACCGCGGGACGCCCCGGGGGGCGAGCCCGCCCGCGATCCGCCCTCTCCGGGCGGTGGAGGCCGGGACGGAACTGCCGCCGCGGCTGGCGGGCTACCCGCGGATCGCGCTGCGCTCGGCTCGGCTCGAAGTGCGGGTGGCGCGCACGTTTCGGGCGCGGCTGCTCGGATTGGCCGGACTGCGGGGCCTGCCCCGCGACTGCGGGCTCCTGCTACCGGCGACCCGCTCGGCGCACACGCTCGGGATGCGCTTCGCGCTCGACCTGGTGTGGCTCGACCGCCGGGGGAACGTCGTGCGCATCGACTCCGGCGTGGCGCGCGGTCGCCTGCGGTCGTGCCGGGCCGCCGCCGGGCTGCTCGAGCTGGCCGGCGGCCAGGCCGCCGAGGCGGAGCTGGTGGTCGGCGGGCACGCGCTGTCGCCGGGCGCCGGGACCGGCGGAGGGAGAGGTCAGTAGTTGCCGGAGAGGATGTCCCACGCCCGACGCAGCTTGTCGAGCAGGCGCTCGTCCGCGGTGTCGCCCCAGGAGGGATCGGCGCGCATGGCCGGGGGATTGGCGCTGGGCTCCGGGAGGCGCCGGCTCCGCTGTGCGTCGAGCGTCAGCGTCACGCCGCGCTCGTGGATGGAGTCGACCTGCTCGGCGTCGGCGAACCGGTGGCCGCCCGGCCCGGCGCTGGTGTCGATCACGATGCCGTCGAAGATGTCCTCGCCCTCCGCGGCCAGCACGTGCTCGACGGTGCCCAGCCGCGCGCCATCACGGCTGAACACCGGGGTCCCCTTCTCGAGCACCTCGTAGGAGATGGGAGCGCCGAGCTCGTCCACCTCGCTATCGCCTCTTGGAGTGCCCGCAGGCCCCTTGTCTGTGCGGCCGGGTCAGACGCGCTGGATCAGCGTGCCCGTCCCGAGCCCGCCGCCGCAGCACATGGTCACCAGGCCGGTCTCCTGGTCGGAGCGCTCGAGCTCGTGCAGCAGGGTGGTGATGAGCCGGGCGCCGGTCGACCCGAGCGGATGGCCGAGGGCCATCGCGCCGCCGTTGACGTTGACGCGCTCCATGTCGGGCGCGAGCTCGCGCCGCCAGGCCGCCACCACCGGCGCGAAGGCCTCGTTGATCTCGATCAGGTCGAGGTCGTCGATCTTCATCCCGTTGCGCTCGAGCAGCCTCCGGGTGGCCGGGATCGGGCCGGTGAGCATGATCACCGGATCGACGCCCACGGTGGTCTGATCCATGATCCGGGCCCGCGGCTTGACGCCGAGCTCGTCCGCCTTCTCGCGCGACATCATCAGCACCGCCGCCGCCCCGTCCGAGATCTGCGACGAGTTGCCGGCGGTGATCTTGCCGTCGGGCTTGAAGGCCGGCTTGAGCTCGGCCAGCTTCTCCAGGGTCGTGTCGGGACGGATGCCCTGGTCGGTGACGTAGGTGTCGCCGTTGACCGAGAACGGGATCATCTCCCGCTCGAACCGACCCTCCTCGGTGGCGCGATGCGCCAGCTGGTGGGAGCGCACGCCCAGCTCGTCGAGCTCGGATCGGGGAATCTCCCACTTGTCGGCGATCATCTCGGCGCTGATCCCCTGCGGCACGAGGTTGTAGCGGTCCATCAGCTCCTGGGGCCAGGGGGTCCCGACCTGGTCGACCCAGTTGAACCCGACGCCCATCGGAATGTGACCCATGTGCTCGACGCCGGAGCCGATGACGCAGTCGTGCACACCCGCGGCGACGAGCGCGGCGCCGAAGTTCACCGCCTGCTGCGCCGAGCCGCACTGACGATCGACGGTGGTGGCCGGGGTCTCGACCGGAAGTCCCGCCTGCAGCCAGGCGTTTCGCCCCACGTTGAACATCTGCTCGCCGTACTGCTGGACGCAGCCGGACACGACGTCCTCGACCTCCTCGGCCGGGACGCCCGCGCGCTCGATCACCTCCGTGAAGCACCTCCCGAGCAGCTCGTTGGGATGGGTGTCCTTGTAGTAGCCCTTCTCGGGGTGACCGCGGCCGATCGGGGTCCTTGCCGCCTCGACGATGACAACCTCGCGGCCCTGCTGATGACTCATCGGTGTTCGATCCTTCCGTCTTGGCTTGCGCAGCGGTGGCGGCGCGGCCCGCGCGCCCGGGCCGAGTTATTTTACCCGACTGACTGGCCAATCAGCCAAACGCGGGCACGGCCGAGCACGGCGCGACCGGCCCGGGGTAGGGTGCCGCCCAGCTTTGGAGGAGCGCCTCGGCATAGCCGGAAGCGGCGAGATCGCGTGCGGGCTCGCGACCCTGGCCGCCGCGCGGGGAGAGGTGCTGGTGTGGGCGCGCTCGGCCCGGTCGGCGGACCGCCTCGGTGACGCGGTGCGGGCGGCAGGCGGTGAGCACGCGGCGATCCAAGTGGAGACCGACCCCGCGGTGCTGGCGGGCGCCTCTTTCGTGGTGGAGGCGATCGTCGAGGACCACGACGTCAAGGTGGAGGTCCTGCTCGACATCCATCGCCGCATCGCGCCGGAGGCGCTGCTGGCGACCACCACGTCTTCGCTGTCGATCGAGGCGCTGGCCCGGGCGTCCGGCCGGCCGGACCGCTTCCTCGGGCTGCACGTCTTCAACCCGGTGGCGAAGATGGCCCTGGTCGAGCTCGCGTTTCCGCCCGCGGCCGCCCCGGACACCCGGCGCCGCGCGCTGCGGTTGTGCGAGGCGCTCGACAAGACCGCGGTCGAGGTCCCGCCGGAGCTCCGCGGCTTCGTCGTCAACCGGCTCCTGTTCCCGTTCCTGTTCGACGCGGTGCGTCTGCTGGAGGCGAGCGGCCTGGACCCCGAGCAGGTCGACACCTGCATGAAGCTCGGGGCGGGCCACCCGATGGGGCCGCTCGCCCTGCTCGACCTGGTGGGACTCGACGTCGCCCAGGCGATCGGCGACGCGATCGACGTGGAGGTCCCCGACCGCGTTCGCACCATGGCCCGCGAGGGGGAGCTGGGGCGCAAGTCGGGACGGGGCTTCTACCGCTACGTCTGAGTCGCGCCGGCGGGTGGCCCGCCGGGATTTAGGCGGGCTTGAACTGCCGGTTCCATACTGCGCGCGCGACGTACCTCATAGCCGCACCTCCTCCCATACAGCGACCGGCCCGCTCCCCCGCGGGCCGGTCGGCTTAATTGGGTGGACTCGTGGCCCACCATCTCTCCTCTCCAACCGCGCTGCACCCCGGCGCGCCGGTTGTGGCACTTGAAACGTAGCGCGTCGGGCGCGCTTTCGCCACTTCCAGCGGTCAGCCTCCGCGAGCCTCCGCCGCCGGGCGCGACTTGCGGATGCGCACCGACTCCACCCGGTTCTCGCGCACCGACTCGACGCGGATCGAGAAGCCGTCGGCCGAGACCGTGTCGCCGCGGCGCGGCAGCCGGCCGAGCCTGGTGAAGACGAGCCCCCCGACCGAGTTGTAGGCCTCCGAGTCGGCCGGCAGCTCCAGGTCGTAGTCGTGCAGGTCGGTCACCGCGACGTGACCGCGCACGAACCAGTCGCCGTTGGCGAGCTGGCGCACGTCGCCGCCGCGCGGGTCCGTCTCGTCCTCGATCTCCCCCACCACCTCCTCGATGATGTCCTCGACGGTCACGATCCCGGCCACGCGTCCGTACTCGTCCACCACGAGCGCCATCCCGGCCCGCAGCCGCTGAAGCTCGGCCAGCAGGTCGTCCAGCGGCTTGGTCTCGGGCACGATCGGCGCATCCATGATCAGCGGCTCCAGCGATGCCTCGGATCCCTTGGTCATCAGCTCGTGGGCCAGCGTGATCGCGTGCACCAGGCCGCGCACTCGGTCGCGGTTGTGCTCCTCGGTGACGACCAGGCGCGTGTGGCCGGCCTCGGCGCAGCGGCGCAGCGCGGTCTCCACGTCGTCGGAGACGTCGACCGTCACCACCGCCGGGATCGGCGTCATCACCCGACGCACGTCCTGCTCGTGCAGGTGGAAGACGCCGGAGAGCATGCCCGCCTCCCCCGGGTCGAGGTGCCCGCCCTCGTAGGACTCGGCGATCAGGCGCTTGAGCTCGTCCGGTGTGCCGCCCTCCTGCTTGGCGACCTCCGGGTCCACTCCCATCAGGCGCAGCTGGCTTTCGGCGATCCCGGTCAGCACCGCGGTGAATGGCGCGAAGAGAAATCGCGACCACAGCAGTGGACGGGCGACCCGCCTGGCCAGGGCCTCGGCCCGATCGATCGCGTACAGCTTGGGGACGATCTCGCCTTCGGTGATGTGCGCGCTGGTGATGAGGACGTAGGCGAGCGCGCTCGCCACCACGATGGCCACACCGTGGCTGAGCACTCCCCCCAGGGGCCTCTCCAGCAGGCCGGCGACCGTCGGTTCGCCGAGCGCACCGATCCCGATCGAGGTGAAGGTGATGCCGACCTGGCAGGTCGAGATGTACTCGCTGATGTCGTCGACCTGGCGCAGCGCGAGAGCCGCCCCTCGCTGTCCCTCGTCACGCGCCGCCTCGAGCCTGGAGCGCCTGGAGCGCACCAGCGCGTACTCGCCCATGACGAAGAAGGCGTTGAGGAGGACCAGCAGCCCGACGGCGATGAGGAGCAGGACGCTCAAGCGATCGCCAGCGGCGAGGCGGCGGGGTGTCCGCCGCTACTTCGGGGAAGGTCGTCGTTCATGCAGCCGACGGCCGAACCGTAGCAGGCATCATCCCGGCAATCCGGACGCCGACCGCCGCGCGGGCGGGCGGGCGGTCAGGCGAGGCCGTCGATCATTCCCGCCAGCGAGAAGTCCGCCTCGGTGAGCCCGCCCTCGGCGTGGTTGGTCACCGAAAGGCGCACCTTGTTCCATCCGTGCACCAGGATGTCAGGGTGGTGGTTGACGTCCTCGGCGGCCTCGGCCACGCGGTTGACGAAGCCCATCGCCCGCGCGAAGTCCTCGAACTTCCATTCGCGGACGATCTGGTCGCCTTCGCGCTCCCACTCGCTGCCGGCCAGGTGCCGGCTGATCTCGTCCTCGGACAGCAGTGCCATATCGTTTCCCCCGTGCGGATCGTCTCGCTGGTGCCCTCGGCGACCGAGCTGCTGTTCGCGCTCGAACTCGACGACGAGGTTATCGCCGTCACGCACGAGTGCGACCATCCGCCCGCGGCGCTCGGGCTGCCCCGGGTCACGCGCGACCTGATCGGCCCGGGGCTGTCGGCGAACCAGATCGACGCGGCCGTACGCGAGCGCACCGAGCGTGGCGAGTCGATCTACGAGCTCGACCACGACCGCGTGCGTGAGTTGGACCCCGACCTGATCGTCACCCAGGCGCTGTGCGCCGTGTGCGCGGTGTCCTTCGACGATGTCCGCGCGCTGGCCGACCGGATCCCATCCCGCCCCCGCGTCATATCGCTCGACCCCTCGACCCTCGGCGAGGTGCTGGAGGACGTGCGCCGGGTCGCCTCGGTGACCGGACGGGAAGCCGAGGGGCAGGCCCTGTTGCGTGATGCCGCGAGCCGCATCGACCGGATTGCGCTGGCGGTCCGCGGCGCGCGCCGCCCGCGCGTGGCCGCGCTCGAGTGGCTGGACCCCGTCTACGTGGCGGGGCACTGGACACCGCAGCTCATCGACTACGCCGGCGGGGAGGACGTTCTCGGGTTCCCGGGCGAGCGCTCCACCGTTTGCGGCTGGCAGGAGGTGGCCGAAGCCCGCCCCGACGTCGTCGTGGTGATGCCGTGCGGCTACGACGCTCGCCGCGCCCGAGACGAGGCGCAGGCGCATCGCGAGTCGCTCGACGCCCTCGGCGCCGGCCAGGTGGTGGCGGTCGATGCCGCCGCCTACTTCTCGCGGCCGGGACCGCGCCTGATCGACGGCCTGGAGCTGCTCGCAGGCATCCTCCATCCCGAGCGACTGCCGTCCACGGGGCCTGACGGGCACCCCGATCCCAGGGTCGTCGAGCTGGCCTGAACCAGCCGTCAGGCCACCGCGATCGAGGCGGCCACCGCGGCCGCCGCAAGCCCGAGGCAGGCCAGCAGCGGAACCGCGGCCGACCGCATGCGGGCGCCCATCTCGACGAGCAGGTAGGCGGCCAGCGCGCCGCCCACGAGGCCGCCGATGTGGCCGCCGATCGAGATGTTGCGCAGCCCGAAGGTGAGCAGCAGGTTGAACACGATCAGGGGGCCGATCCCGGACTGCCAGGGGTCGATGCCGCGCGCCCGCATCACCACCACCGCGGCCCCCATCAGCCCGAACACCGCGCCGGACGCCCCCACGGTCGGCGACAGCGGCGATATCAGCAGCGCGCCGAACGACCCGCAGAGCAGGGCCGTGAAGTAGATCGCGACGAACTTCAGGCGGCCGATCGCGGGCTCCAGCAGCCGCCCGAGGTAGTACAGGAGGTACATGTTGAAGCCGATGTGCAGCAACCCGAACGGCAGCTGGTTGGAGTGCAGGAAGGCGCCGGTCACCAGACGCCAGTACTGGTGGCCGTCGGCCACCGCGGGACCGAACAGCGCCCCCAGGGCGAAAGCGGTTCCACCCCCCTGACCGCCGCCCTGGCCGGTCGCCAGCTCGGCCAGCCAGAGCACGGTGTTGATCGCGATCAGGACATACGTGACCACCGGTTCGGCGACCATGGTTCGCGCCGTCCGCACCTTGGTGCGCTCCCGCGAACACTCCGGGCAGCGCATCCCGACCGGGGTGGGCGTCATGCAGTCGGGACAGATCGGGCGCCCGCAGCTCGAGCAGGAGACGCTGGTCTCGCGCCCGGAGTGGCGGTAACAGGTCGCCATCGGCTCCCGACGCAACCTACAGCAGCCGGTCGGCGCGCCCGCCCGGCACGCGACGGGACGGGGCGCGACGTTCGCGAAGCCCGCTCAGCGCGCGCGTTGCACCGGCGGCCACAGGCGCCGCGCCTCGTCGGCCACGTCGCGGGCGGTGCGCTCGGCGAGCTCCAGCATGGAGCCCGGGCGTGAGCGCCGGCGCTGGGCGCGACGGCGCGCCCGGAGCAGGACCAGCGCGGTGCCCGCGCCCGCCCCGACGACGGCCGCCGCCAGGGGGCGACCCCAGTTGCGGGGGTCCCGCATGGCCGACAGCTCCCATCCCTCCAGCTCGTCGGCCGCCAGCTCGGTGAGGCCGGCCAGCGTGGCCTCGAGCCGCTCGTGCAGGGCGGCGGGCGGCTCGATCGGCGCCAGCGCCTCGCGCAGGAGGCTCTCGAAGTCCGCCGCCTCGCCGTTCATGCGCTCGCTCCCGTGCCCGCGACCCGGTCGGTCATGGCTGGGCCACTCCCTGGCTGACGACCTGCTCGAGCTGGCGGGTCGCCCGGTGCAGCAGGACCTTGGTGGCGCCGTCGCTGCGTCCCAGTGCCCGCGCTATCTCCCGGTTGTCCATGCCGAGCGCGAACCGCATGATCAGCGCCTCGCGCCGGTCCTCCGGCAACTCGCGCACTCCCGCGATGATGCGCTCCAGCCGCTCGCGGCCCTCGACCAGGGCCTCGGTGTCGTGCGGCGCGCTGAGCACCGACGCGTCCTCGATCGTGGTCTGCGGCCGGCGTGAGCGGTCGCGATAGTAGTTGGCCGCCAGGTTGTGGGCGATGCGGATCAGCCACGGGCGCAGCGGGCGGCCGTTCGACTCTCGCTGGGCGCGTTCGAAGTGCCGGTAGGCCTGGAGGAAGGTCTGCTCGGTGAGGTCCTCGGCGTCGTGGTGGTTGCCGATCCGGTAGTAGGCGTACGAATAGACGTCCCGCAGGTGCGCGCGGTAGAGCTCGCTGAACTCCTGGTCGAGCTCCGCCTTGGGCTTGGACGGCATCGCCCATGGGACACTACTCGCGTCACGCCGCCCGGACGGCCCCCGACGCCGGCGCCGGGGAGATCAGCTCGCGCGACCAGTTGCCGGGCTCGATTCGTCCGGCCAGCAGCTCCGCCAGGCCCTCCAGGGTGGGCGCCGGCACCGCCGCCTGCCGGGCGAGCTCAGCCAGCAACGGAACCGCATCGACAGCCTCGGCGGCCTGCCCTAGATGGGGCAGGATCTCCGGCGTCGGGACGCCGCTGGCCAGAAGCTCGCCGGCCCGCCGGTTGCGGCTGCCCGCCGCGATCAGGGTTGCGACCAGATCGCCGGTGCCGGCCAGCCCGGCGAAGGTCTCGGGGCGCGCGCCGCGCCGGCGGGCGTAGGCCTCCACCTCGGAGAACACCTTCCCGGCCGCGGCTCCCGCGAGGTTGGGCTCGGCGATCCCGGCCGCCGAGGCGGCCAGGGCGGCAGCGTTCTTGCCCGCCGCCGCCAGCTCGACGCCGGTCACGTCGGTCGTGCGGTGAAGGTCGAAGCCGGCGGCGCCCAGCGTCTCGGCGAGCTGGCGCGCCAGCCCCCCGTCCCGGCAGGCGACGACCAGCGAGGCGCCGCGCTCGAGCGCCTGCGCCGCATGGGCGGGTCCCGCGAGCGAGGCGACGGCGCGGGCGCCGACCCGCTCGGCGACGAACGCGCTCGGGAGGGTGCCCAGCGGCGGCGTGAGCCCCTTGGAGACCACGAGCACGCCGGCTCGGGACGGAATGCGCCCCCCGTGGGCGGCCATGACCGCGGGCAGCGCGCGGGCGGCGACCGCCAGGCAGACGAGGTCCTGACCCCCGAGCTTCAGCTCCGAGGCGCGAGTCACCCGGATCGTGTCGGGGAGCCCGACCCCCGGCAGGTAGCGCGGGTTCTCGCGCTCGCGTCCGACGTCCTCGGCCTGCTCGGCGGTGCGGCAGCCGAGGTCCACCTCGAGCCCTGCCCGAGCGAGCGCGACGGCGAGTGCGGTGCCCCACGACCCGGCGCCGATCACCGCGGCGCGCCGCAGAGGCGCCAGGCCGCCCAGCCATTCCCACTGCAGCATCACGCACGGCCAGATCCGGTCGGTGACGGCGGTGGCCAGCCCGGGCGACGGGCTCTCCACGCGGGGGAAGGTCAACGGGCGGCCGCAGCGGATGCGGACCTGGTGCGGGCGGATGCGCCACCGCTTGCGAATCGCCTCGGTGCCGATCACCGCGACCGGAACCACCGGGGCGCCGGTCTCGAGTGCCAGCCGCCCGACACCACGCTTGGGGCGGCCCAGCGAACCGGGACGGACCCGAGTGCCCTCGGGGAAGATCACGACGCAGTCGCCGCGCTCCAGGATCGCGCGCGCGGTGGCGACCATGTCGGCGTCGGAGGCCCCGCGGTCGACCGGGAAGGCCCCCAGGGCGTTGAGGATCCAGGCCTGCCAGCGGCGACGGAAAAGCTCCTTCTTGGCCACGTAGTAGATCGGGCGCCGCACCAGCGTGCCGACCAGGAACGGGTCGAGGAACGAGCGATGGTTGGCGGCGAAGACGATCGGGCCGGCGGTCGGCACGTGCTCGCGCCCCATCCGTCGCAGGCGGAAGTAGACGTGGAAGAGCGGCTGCAGGATCGCCCGCGCGGGCCAATAGACGAGCGGGTTGACCCCGCGGGTGCGGGCGCGCGCATGGAAGCGCGACAGCTCCATGGCCCAGGACAACCCCGTCCTTCCGGCCTCGTTACAGTTGCGGCCGCGATGGCGATCGACCGGGCACGCACCACCAGGGGGGCCCTCGCCGGCGCGGTCGCCGCCGGGCTGTGGGCGGTCCAACAGCCGCTCGACAAGCTGGTCTTCCGGAGCGCCTACGACGATGTCGAGCTGCTCGGCAAGAGCGTGACCCGCGGTCCCGCCTGGTATCCGGTGGGGCTGTCGCTGCACCTGCAGACCGGGGCGCTGTTCGGCGCGGTCTACGCGGCGGGAGCCGGCGCGGTGCCCCTGCCCGCCGTCGCGCGAGGCGTGCTCGCCGCCATGGTCGAGCACCTCGGGCTGTGGCCGTTGGTGGCCCTCAGCGACCGCTTCCATCCGGCCCGGGACGAGCTGCCGCGCCTGAGCGGCAACCGCCGCGCCCTGTGGCAGGCGACGTGGCGACACCTGCTGTTCGGCACGGTGCTGGGCGAGCTCGAGCGCCGCCTCAACCGGGCCGCCGCCCAGGAAGGGCTCGACTTGCACGCCACCATCTCCCCCAACGGGCATGGGAGCCTGGACGACGCCGTCCCGGCCGGCGCCGCCGGTGCCGACGCTTCCCCGGCGTAGACTCGATCGCGAAGCCGGAGTAGCTCAGTTGGCAGAGCGGTCGCCTTGTAAGCGACAGGCCGTCGGTTCGATTCCGACCTCCGGCTCTCGACCCGACGGCGCCCTCGGGCCCGCCGCCGGCCTGCCTCACGGCGCTCCCGGCATGAGGGCTGCGCTTCAGCGGCCCGCGGTGGCCCTCGTCGTGCTCGCGGTGGGGTCCGTGGGAGTCGGATGCGGGCAGCGTCCCAGCCGGTCGCAACCCGCCGCGGCGCCGGCCAAGCGGCAGGCGCTGGCCCAGCAGCGCGATCCGATCGGGGCCCGGGGGCGGACCCTCGGGCTCGCCCGGGTGGTGATCCCGCCGGGCACCAGCCTGCCGCTGCACCGGCACGAGGGCACGCAGGCCGCCTACGTCCAGCAGGGGGCGCTCACCTACAGCGTGCTCGCCGGCGACGTCGAGGTGATGCGCGGCGCATCCGACGCCGGCCCGGCCCCGGTGCGGCGGATCGGCCGCGGCCAGACGGCGACGATCACGGCGGGCGAGTGGATCGTGGAGGAGCCCGACGACGTCCACCGCGCGGCCAACCGGGGCCGCAGGCCGGTCGTCGTGCTCCTCGCCACCCTGCTGCGAACCGGCGCCCCGCCGGCCACCCCGGTGGCCGGCCCCGCGGGACGCTAGCCGCCCAGGTGCTGGTCGAGCAACGTTGCGAGGTCCGGCCCCGCGGAGGCGAGCTCATCCGTCGATCGCCCGCGCCACCCATTCACCCCCCGATCGCCCCAATGTGACGCGAGCCTCGCGTCCATCGGCGGTGACGAAGCGAAACACCGCCTGATCCTCGTCGGTTCCCGGCCGGTCGAGCACCGCCACCAGGTACTGCCCGCGCACCTCGGCCCCGGGCCGGGTCGCCTCGAACGCGCGCCGGGCGGCGGCCTCGAGCGCCCGCGGCTCCCATCCCTTGTCGGCGGCGCGCGCGGCGGCGAGCGCCCGGTTGGCCTCTTCCACCGACGCCTCGAGCTCGGGCCGGGACGGACGGCGCCTGGCGTTGGCCACCGCGCCGCCGATGGCCAGCAGGACCACGACGGCCACCGCGACCACGACCACGACGGTCAGCGTCGACATGGCGGGATCTTAGGACCGGCGCGTCGCGCCGTCGCGCTCAGGCCGGCACGGCGCGTGAGTCGAGGTGCGCCCCCACCTTGCGCTTCACGCGCTGCAGCGCATTGTCGACCGTCTTGGCCTCGCAGTCCAGCCGCTCACCGATCTCCTGGTACGAGCGACCGTCGAGATACAGCCCGAGCACCCGCGCCTCGAGCTCGGACAGGACGGTGGACAGGCAGGCGATCAGGGCCCGCAGCTCCTCGCCCGAGATCGCCTGATTGACCGGATCGTGGGCGGTCGGACCCGCGAGCAGCTCGTCGAGCGTCGACTCCCCCTCCTCGGCCCCGGGCAGCGAGGTCGAGAACGAGGTGTAACGGTTCAGCGGCGCGTGCTTGTTGCGTGACGCGGTCTTCACCGCGGTGATGATCTGACGGGTGATGCACAGCTCCGCGAAGTTGCGGAAGCTCGACTCGCGATCGCTGCGAAAGTCGCGGACGGCCTTGTAGAGCCCGACCAACCCCTCCTGGACGAGGTCGTCGCCATCTCCCCCGGCCAGGAAGTACGACGACGCCTTGAGGCGCACGAATCCGTAGTAGCGACGCACGATCGCGTCGTAGGCGGCCGCGCTCCCCTGCTTCGCGAGCGCGATCAGATAGCCATCTTCAAGCTGACCCTCAGCTTGAGGCTTGGGCGAGAACCTAGCCACGTCCGCTCCTCTCCGCGCGGCCGCTCAGGGCCCCGCAAAGCCGTGGCGCACATGCCTCCCCCCGGCGCCGTCCTCGTTGAGCCACGGGGCGACCTAACCCTCAAGCTCAACCTCACAGCGGAGCCTAACCAGAGTTATGGAGTTGTGTCAAGCGCCCTCGCGACGCTGCAAGATCCGGTACAGGAGGACGGCGGCGGCCGCGCCGACGTTCAGCGACTCCGTCCGACCCCGCAGCGGGATCGCCAGCAGCTCGTCGCACGCGGCGGCCACGCGTGGGCGCAGGCCCCGACCCTCCGAGCCCAGCACGAGCACCACGCCGCCGGCGAAGTCCGGCGCGTCGTAGGGGACGGAGGCCCGGGCGCCCGCCCCGTAGCACCAGCAGCCGGCGCGCTTGGCGGCCGCCAGAAAGTCGGCGAGATTGCGGACGCGCGCCACCGCCAGGTGCTCGACCGCCCCGGCCGATGCCCGGCACACCGCGGCGCTCACCTGCGCGGAACGTCGCTCCGGCAGCACCACGCCGGTGGCGCCCGCCGCCTCGGCGGTCCGGCAGACCGCCCCCAGGTTCTGGGGATCGTGTATCTCGTCCAGCGCGACGATCAGAGGGTCGGGCGCCGCCAGCAGCCGGTCGGCGTCGACGTACGAGTAGGGCTGCGCTCGCGCGCAGACGCCCTGGTGGTCGGGCGAACCGCAGATGCGCTCCAGCTCGGCACCGCGGACGAGCCGCACGGGCTCATCCCGCAGCCACTGGGTCCGGGCGGCACGGTCGGTCGCCCACACGGAAGACACCCGGCGAGGCCCGCGCAACAGCTCGCGCACCGCCCTGCGGCCGTAGACGATCACCCCGCGTCGGGCGTCACGAGCGTCTCACCAGCTCGGGGCCGCCGGCGCGGTCGCGGATCTCCCACCCCAGCGCCTCCACCTGCGCCCGCAGGCGGTCGGCGGCGGGGAAGTCCCGGTCGCGGCGCGCCCGCTCTCGCCGCTCGACGAGATCGCGAACCCGCGGGTCGGGTTGGTCGTCGGCTGCGGCCTCGAGCAGGGTCCCGAGCGCCATCACCCCGAGCATCTCGCGCAGGTCGGCATCGCCGACCGCCTGCCCGCCCTCCACGCGCCGGTTGGCCTCGCGCACCCATTCGAACATCGCGGCCAGCGCCTCCGCCGTGTTGAAGTCGGCGGCCAGCGCCTCGAAGAAGCGCTCTCGCAGGGCGGCGAGGTCCGGCGGGCTGGCGCCGGGCGCCAGGCGGCGTCCCGTCTCCCGTACGCGCGACGCCCGGCTGGCCGCCTCCTCGAGCTGGCGGGGCGAGAACGCCAGCGGCTGGCGGTAGTGGCCGCCGCATATGTACATGACCAGCGCGTCGCGCCCGTACTCGTCCAGCGCGACGTGCAGCAGGCGGATGTTCCCGGTCGACTTGGCCATCTTCTCCTCGGCCAGCTGGACCATCCCGTTGTGCATCCAGATGGCGGCCAGCTCCGCGCCCCGGGCGGCCCGCGTCTGGGCGGCTTCGTTCTCGTGGTGGGGAAAGATCAGGTCGGCCCCGCCGCCGTGGACCTCGAACCCGACGCCGAGCAGCTGCTCGGCCATCGCCGAGCACTCGATGTGCCACCCCGGCCTCCCCCGCCCCCACGGGGCGTCCCACGCGGTGTCCTCCTCCTCCTTGTGCGCCTTCCACAGAGCGAAGTCGAGGGGGTCGCGCTTGCGCTCGGAGCCCTCCACGCCCTCGCCCTGGTCCATCTCGTCGGGATCGCGGTGCGAGAGCCGCCCGTAGCGGGGATCCGAGCGCACCGCGAAGTACACGTCGCCGTCTGCGACGTACGCGTGGCCGAGCTCGATCAGCTCGGCGATCAGGGTCACGATGGGCCCCATGGTCTCCGAGGCCAGCGGCTCGTGGTCGGGGCGGCCGAGCTCCAGGCGGTCCGTGTCGGCCCGGTAGTGGTCGGTCATCTCGCGGGCCAGCTGGGCGCTGGGCACGCCCGCAGGCCGGGCGGCGTCGTAGATCTTGTCGTTGACGTCGGTGATGTTGACCACCAGCGTGACGTCGTAGCCCTCGTGCTCCAGGAACCGTTTGAGCAGCGAGAAGACGACGAACGGCCGGGCGTTGCCGACGTGTATGCGCCCGTAGACGGTCGGGCCGCAGGCGTAGATCCCGACCCGGCCGGCCTCGCTGGGCGAAAGCGGCTTGCGGGCCCCGCTCAGCGTGTCGTGCAGGCTGATCTGGCGCACTCGGCCACCCTACCGGCCCGGTGGGAACCTCCGTTCCCCGCAGTTTGCGGGCCTTTCCGGGGCATTCCCCGGGTCGGCGCTGCGTCCGCCCGGACGGAGCGTTAGGGTCCCCCGCTGGTGCCCGGGCCAGTCCCCAACGACCGCCGCCTGGCGCTCGTCGAGCGGGCCTTCCGCTCGCTGCCGACCCGCTACCAGGGTGCGCCGCCGGGGTTCGAGGCGACATACCAGATCCGCCTGGGCGACCTCGGCCATACGTGGGAGGTGCGCGTCGACAGCCGGACCGCGCGGGTGCGCAAGGGCGGCCGCCGCCGCGCGCCGGACGTGGTCATCGGCACCGACGCGGCCACCTGGCTGGCGCTGCGTGAAGGGCAGCTGTCCGGGCTGGAGGCGTTCTCGGCGCGGCGGCTGTACGCGCGGGGCAACCTGGACTTGGCGGTCGGATTCGAGGGGCTGTTCCGCCTCCCGGGCGGGCGCGAGCCGCTGCTGCGCATCCACGACGTCAAGCTCGCGCGGGCGCGCGTGTCGACCCTGACCATGGGGACGGGACCCGACGTCCTGATGGTGCACGGCCTGGGAGCCACCAAGGCCTCCTTCTTCGAGACCGCGGCCGCGCTGAGCCGCACGTACCGCGTGCACGCGGTGGACCTGCCCGGGTTCGGCTCGTCGAGCAAGCCCGCCACCGCCTCCTACGACGCCGCCTTCTTCGCTGAGGCGGTGCTGGGCATCATGGACGAGCTGGGCATCGAGCGTGCGCATCTGGCTGGAAATTCCCTGGGCGGGCGCGTCGCCATCGAGGTCGGGCTGCAAGCGCCCGAGCGCGTGTCGGCGCTGGCGCTGTTGTGCCCGGCGGTCGCGTTCGTCAGGCGCGGGTACCACCCGGTCGTCAGGCTGCTGCGACCGGAGTTCGGACTGCTGCCCCACAACCTCGGCCGCGAGCGGGTGGCGCGCCAGTTCTCGGGCCTGTTCTCGGATCCCGGCGCGATCGATCCGAGCATGCTCGAGCTCGTGGTGGACGAGTTCCAGCGCATCTACGGTTCGCCCCGCGCCCGCCTCGCCTTCCTCGCCGCCGCCCGCAACGTGTACCTCGAGCGTCCCTTCGGGCGCGGCGGCTTCTATCCGCGGCTGGGGGAGCTGCGTCCGCCCGCGCTGTTCGTGTGGGGCTCGCACGACCGCGTGATCCCGCCCGGGTTCGCCCGCCAGGTGGAGCGCTGGCTTCCCGCCGCCGAGCAGATCGTGATCGACGCCTGCGGCCATGCCCCCCAGGTCGAGCGCCCGCAGCAGACGAACGGACTGCTGCGCCGGTTCTTCGCCCGCGCGGACGCGCTGGAGGCGCCGAAGCTGCGCGTGCGGGCAGCGGCCGCCTAGATGGCCGAACGCAGAGGCGGCAGGCCCGGACGGCCGGTGAGCCGCCCCCAGACGCTGGCGGCGACGGTGGCGGCCGCCGGCATCGTGCAGCTTCCGACCGCCGCCGTAGTGGTCGCGCTGCCGACGATCCACCGCGAGTTCGACGTCTCCATCGCCGAGCTGCAATGGACGGTGACCGCGTTCCTGATCCCGTTCTCGGCCTTCCTCATCGCCGCGGGGCGGTTGAGCGACATCTTCGGGCGCCGCCGCGCCCTGGTCACCGGCGGGACGCTGTTCGCGATCGCCTCGGCGGTCGCGGCGGCGGCTCCCGACGCCTACGTGCTGATCGCCGCGATCGCGGTCTCGGGCGCGGGCGGTGCGCTGCTCATGCCCTCGTCGATGTCGATCCTCACCAACGTCTTCACCGGCGCCCGACGCGGGGTGGCGATCGGCCTGTGGGGCGCCGCCACCGAGCTGGTGTCGGGCGTCGGGGTGGTGGTGGGCGGCGTGCTGACCGGGGAGCTGAGCTGGCGCTGGATCTTCGGGGTGGACGTGGTGGTGGCGGCGGCGCTGGTGCTCCTCGCGCTGCGGGGCAGCCCCGAGTCGCACGATCCGACCGTCCCGCGCGCGGTTGACGTCCCCGGCGCGATCCTCTCCGCCACCGGCCTCACCGCCCTCACGCTCGCCCTGATCCAGGGACCGACCTGGGGATGGGGCGCCGCGCCCACCGTCGGCCTGCTGGCCGCCGCGGCGGTGATCTTCGCGGCTTTCGGGTTCGTGGAGCGCCGCGGCCAGCATCCCCTGGTCGACTTCGGCTTCTTCCGCCGGCGCAACTTCGGCGGGTCGACCATCGTCATCTTCGTCCTCGACTTCTCGTTCGGCGCGCTGCTGTTCTTCCTGCCGCTCTACTTCCAGGAGTTCCTCGGCTACTCCCCGGTGCAGGCGGGGGTGCTGCTGCTGCCGCTGACCGGCGTCATGGTGGTGGCGTCCCCGCTGGGCGGGCGCGTGGCTGCCCGAGTCGGTCCACGACCCCCCATCGCGGTCGGGCTCGGCCTCATGACGGCCGCCATCTATCTGATCTCGACGGTCTCGGTGGGTACCCGGTACGAGGAGCTGTGGCTGCCGACGGTGATGATGGGGTTCGGCGTCGGATTCGCCCTGACCCCGATGAACCTGGCGGCCATGAACGCCATCTCCCGCGACCACGCGGGCGCCGCGTCGGGCCTGCTGGTGACGCTCAGCGGGCTGGGGGCGACGCTGGGCGTGGCGGTGACCGGGGCGATCTTCGCGCAACTGCAGATCGAGCGCACGATCGGCCTGGCCGGCGAGCGCGGCGTCCGCCTCACCGTCGCCCAGGCGCACGCGCTCGACGGGCTGCTGGCGGGCAGCCCGGGCGCCGTGAGCACGCTGAACCGAGTGGCGGGCGCCAAGGCGGCGCAGGTGCATGGGGCCGTCCGCGAGGCGTTCGTCAACGCCCTGGGCACGAGCCTCAAGCTGTCGGCCGCGCTGGTCCTGCTCGGGCTCGTGCTGACCCTGGCCATCATGCGTCGGATGGCGCCGGTCGACACCGACCTCCCCCACCCGGTGGTGGCGCCGCCCACCCGCCCGGCTCCGCGCGCCGCCGCCGCGGGCTGACCGCCGGGCGTCGTCCGGCCGGAACCCGGCGCCGGGGCGGCAGCTCGCGGGTTGGGAAGATGCCCGCATGAGCCGGGGCGCCCCCATCCGCGCGCCGCACCTGACGGCGGTGGCGCGCGAGGCGGAGCGGGTGACGCCGCTCGAGCTGTTCTTCGACCTGGTCTTCGTCCTCGCCCTCACGCAGTGCACAGCGCTGATGGCCCACGAGCCGACGTGGCAGGGGCTGGTCAAGGGTGTGCTGGTGCTGGGCGTGCTGTGGTGGTCGTGGACCGGGTACGCCTGGCTGACCAGCGTGGTCGACCCGGAGGAGGGAACGGTGCGCCTGGCGATCTTCGCCGCGATGGCGGCGCTGCTGGTCGCCGCCCTGTGCGTGCCGACCGCCTTCGCCGGGTCCGCGCTGCTGTTCGCCTGCGCCTACGCGGTGGTCCGCACCGCCCACATCCTCCTGTTCCTCGTCGCCAGCCGCCAGGACCCGGCGATGCGCCGCTCGGTCACCGGGCTGGCGATCAGCACCGCGATCGGCGTCGGGCTGCTGTTCGCCGCCGCTTTCGTCGGCGGCGGGCTGCGCGGCGCGCTGTGGGGCGTCGCGCTGATGCTCGACATGGGCGGCCCGTACCTGTTCGGCTCGGAGGGCTGGAAGCTGATGCCCGGACACTTCGCCGAACGTCACGGGCTGATCATCATCATCGCCCTCGGCGAGTCGATCGTCGCCATCGGCACCGGCGCGAGGGTGGGCGTGGACGCGGGGGTCGTGGTGGCGGCGGTGGTTGGCGTCATGGTCGCAGGCGAGCTGTGGTGGCTGTACTTCGACGTGGTGGCGCTGGTGGCCGAACGCCGCCTGTCCAGGGCGGCGGAGGGACGCGAGCGAAACGAGATCGGGCGCGACTCCTTCTCCTATCTGCACTTCCCGATGGTCGCCGGCATCCTCCTGGTGGCCCTGGGGTTGAAGAAGACGCTTGCCGGCGTCGACGCCTCGCTGCAGCTCATCCCCGCCCTGGCCACCCTCGGCGGGGCCGCCCTGTATCTCCTCGCGCACGTCGCCTTCCGCTGGCGCAACGTCCGCCGCTTCAGCACCCAGCGCCTGCTGTGCGCGATCCTGCTCGTGTCGCTGGTGCCGGCGGCGATCCGGCTGCCGGCGCTCGCCACCCTCGGCATCCTGGCGGCGGCGCTCGCGCTGCTGATCGGCTACGAGGCCGTCGCCTTCGCGCCGCTGCGCGACCGGCTTCGCCATCAGCTCGCCCGCGAGCCGGTGCCCGACTAGCCGGGCGCCGTTGCGGCCGCCTGGGCGCCGTCGGCCGGGCGCACACCCGCGGCTGCGGGCAGGCCGGACCGCCGCGCAATAGAATCGCCGTGATGTCCGAGACCCGCATCGCCGATCGGGCGGCGCGCAATGGCCACGCCGGGGACGAGCGGGGGCGCGGCCTGGTCGCGCGGCTGGCGAGCGGGCTGGCCGAGCAGGTGACGAGCCGCATCCCGGTCGCCGACCTCGACGAGCGCGATCCGGACTACATCCGCGAGAGCCTGCCGCGCCAGTGGCTGCTGTCGTCGCTGTACTTCCGCGCCGAGGTCCGGGGGCTGGGCAACATTCCCGAGAGCGGGCCGGTCCTGCTGGTGGGCAACCACTCGGGCGGGAACCTAACCCCCGACACGATCGTGTTCACGCTCGCCTTCTGCGCCTACTTCGGCGTCGAGCGCCCGTTCTACCAGCTGGCCCACAACCTGGTCCTCTCCATGCCGGGGCTGTCGTTCCTGCGCAAGTTCGGGACGGTGGCCGCCTCGCCGGAGAACGCCGAGACCGCGCTGGACTCCGGGGCGGCGCTGCTCGTCTACCCGGGGGGCGACCACGAGGTCCATCGCCCCAGCTGGGAGCGGCATCGCGTCGACTTCGACGGGCGCAAGGGATTCATCCGGCTGGCGCTGGAGCGCGACGTGCCGATCGTGCCGGTGGTCGCGGTGGGCGGCCAGGAGACCGCGCTGTTCCTCACCCGCGGAAGGCGGCTGGCGCGCTCCCTGGGCCTCGACCGTGCGTTCCGCCTCAAGGTGCTGCCGATCTCCATCGGCCTGCCGTGGGGCCTGAACGTGGGCGACATGGCCGGCCACATCCCGCTGCCGGCCAAGATCACGGTGGAGGCGCTGCCGCCGCTCTACCTGCGCGAGGAATTCGGGCCCCAGCCGGACGTCTCGGAGATCTACGACCACGTGATCCGCCTGATGCAGGACAGCCTCGACGCCCTCGCCGCGGAGCGCCGCCTGCCGGTGATCGGATGAGGGTCGGCGCGGCGATCGACATCTCCGCGCCGGCCGAGGCGGTGTGGGAGCACGTGTCCGATCCCGAGCGCTACCTGCACTTCATGTCCGGGGTCACGCGCTGGGAGGTGGTGTCGGACGAGCCCCGCGGGCTGGGCGCGCGCTACCGCATGCTGTTTCGCGTGGGCTCGGCCGAGGTGGGCGGGCTGATCGAGGTGATCGAGTTCGACGAGTGCCGCGACCTGGCGTGGACCTCGGTGACCGGCCTAGACCAGCGCGGGCGCTGGCGCCTGCGTGAGCGTGACGCCGGGCGGACACGGGTGGAGATGCGCCTCTCGTACGGAGTCGCCGGGGCCGGGCTGTTCGGGTGGCTGGCGGAGCGGATCGCGGCCCGCACCGTGCGGGGTCACCTCGAGCGGACCGTGCAGCAGCTCAAGCGACAGGTCGAGCAGGAGCAGACCCGGCGCAAGGCGGCCGCGCGCCGGGCGGCGCGCGCCCGGGCCTCCTGACGCCTGGCGACCCGTCGCCAGACGCCTAGCGATCTGTCTCCACGGTGGCGACCGCGAGCGCCGCGGCGCCCTCGCCGCGCCCGATGAAGCCCATCCCCTCCGAGGTGGTCGCCTTGACGTTGACCAGCGCCGGCTCGACGCCCAGCGCGCCGGCGAGCGAGTCGCGCATCGCGTCGCGATGTGGGCCGAGGCGGGGCGCCTCGAGGATCACGGTGGCGTCGACGTTCGCGAGCGCCAGGCCGCGGGAGCTCAGCAATCCGACCACTCCGCGCAGGAGCTGCAGGGAGTCGGCGTCGCGGTGGCGGTCGTCGGCGTCGGGAAAGTGCTCGCCGATGTCGCCCAGGCCCGCGGCGCCCAGCAGCGCGTCGATGACGGCGTGCGTGAGCACGTCGGCGTCGGAGTGGCCGGCCAGCCCACGGTCGTGGGGTATCTCCACCCCACCGATGACCAGCCGCCGGCCGGCGACGAACCGGTGACAGTCGTAGCCGATGCCGGTCAGGATCGTCACGGCTCCCCCACGGCCTCCAGCCTGCGCTCGCGCCGCTCGAACACGCACAGCCGCTGGACGCCGAGATCGGCGAGGAGCTCGACGGCGTCGCCGTAGCGGTAGCCGAGCTGGTCCGGGACGTGGGCGTCGCTGGACAGCGCCACCGGGCAGCCGCACTCCAGGCACCACTCGAGCAGCGCCCGGTCGGGATAGATCTCTGCCGTCGGCTTGCGCAGGCCGGCGGTCGAGACCTCGATGGCGATGCGCGATTCGGCGATCCCGTCCATGGCCAGCTCGTAGAAGCGGCGCAGATCGCCCTCCGGGCGGGGACGGTCGGCGCCCCAGACCTTGACCAGGTCGGGGTGGCCGAGGACGTCGAACAGACCGCTGGCGGCGGCCTCCCCCAGCGTCTGGAAGTAGCGGCGCCACACCTCGTCGGCGCTGCGGGCGTCCCGCCAGACGTCCCACTCGTCACCGCTGTCGACGGCGTGGTCGCGCAGGAAGTGGACCGATCCGATCACGTAGTCCCAGTCGCGGGCCTCGAGCAGGGTGGCCATCCGGTCCTCGCGCCCGGGCAGGAAGTCGGCCTCGATGCCGAGCCGCAGGTCGGTGTCGTCGCGCACGAAGGCGCAGTAGTCGTCGAGGTCGTCCACCGCCTGCGCCGTCCAGAACGGATGGCGCCACACGTCGAGGGCCTGGCGGAAGCGGTACACATGCTCGGACACGCCCAGCTCGTGGATGCCACGCTCGGATGCCACCGTCCGGTATCGCTCCGCGTTGGCCGCAGTGAAGAAGCGCTCCGCCGGGGTCCCGGCGTCGTCCGGGCGCAGGTGGACGTGGTAGTCGGTCAGCAAGCGTTCCTGGCCAGCAGCAGCTCGGCGAGCCGCAGCTCGAGGGCGGTGGTGACCTTGAGGTTGTCAGGCGAGGCGGGCACCACGCGCACCGTCCCCCCCGCCCGCTCCACCAGCCACGCGTCGTCCGTGGCCTGCGCCAGCGTGCGCGGCTCCACGTCGAGCGCGGCCTCGAGCGCCCCGCGCCGAAACGCCTGCGGCGTCTGGACCGCCCACAGGGCGCTGCGGTCGAGCGTGTCCTGCACGACCCGATCCGGGCCGGCCCGCTTGACGGTGTCGGTCACCGGCGCGGCGGCGATCGCCCCCTCGCAGCCGTGGGCCTCCAGCTCGGCGAGCGTGCGCTCCACCAGCTCGCTGCTCACCAGCGGGCGAGCGGCATCATGCACGACCACCGGATCGCCGGGGCCGGCGGCCCCCAGCGCCGCGCGCACCGACTCGGACCGCGTGCCACCGCCGCGTACGCCCCGCGTTCCCCGCGGGGCGGTCTCACCTTCCGGGAGCGCCACCACCACCTGCTCGATGCCGGCCGTTCGCCCGAGGGCCTCCAGGCTCCACTCCAGCATCGGGCGGCCCGCCAGCATGGCGAACGCCTTGGCCCGCTCCAAGCCAAGGCGTTCGCCACTCCCGGCGGCCAGCAGGAGCGCCACCGCCATCGCGTGCCCGGCGCCTGCGCTACTGGGCGCCGACCGTCATCTGACCGTCGGCGGAGCGGGCCAGGATCTCGTCGAGGTGCTCCTCGGCCTCCTCCTCGCCCATCTCCAGCGCGTACATCAGCTCGGAGGCGAGGATCTTCTTGGCGCGCGTGAACATCTGCTTCTCGCCGGTGGACAGCCCCTTCTGGGCTTCACGGATGGCGAGGTTGCGCACCACCTCGGCGAGCTCGTAGATGTCGCCGGTCTTGATCTTGTCGCGGTTGTGCTTGAAGCGCCGGTTCCAGTTCTTGGGCATCTCCGACACCTCGTCGGAGAGCACGCCCAGGACCTTCTGGACCGTCTCCTCGTCGATGACGCGCCGGAGCCCGGCCTTCCCGGCGTTGTCGCTGGGAACCATGACCGTCATGTCGTTGTGCAGGATCTTGATCGTGAGGTACTCGCGCCTCTCGCCGAAGATCTCCTTCTGCTCCTTCTTGAGGACCTTGCCGGCGCCGTGGTGCGGATAGACGACGTTGTCGCCCACCGCGAACTCGACACATTCGATCTCACGGCTGACCTCAAGGTCCTCGAGATGGTCTTCGATTACTTCGGGAATGGTGCCCTCCTTCTCCAGCCCCGGCCGTGCCGTCGGCCGGCCGGCCGGTATCTAGGTCTGCAGGTATCGGTCCACGAGATTGATCTCCTGCAACCGGCGAAGGCCCTCGCGGATGTCCTTCGCGCGGATCTCACCCACTCCGTCCACCGTCTCCAGCTCGGCGTCGGTGGCGGCCAGCATTTCGTCCAGTCGTCCGAACTCGCCGACGATCTGGCCGATCACCAGCCTCGGCAGCCGCGGTATGCGCCCGAGGATGCGATAGCCCCGCGGCGAGACCGGATAGTCGAGGGTGTTGAGCTTGCGGTCGTAGCCGAGCAGCTCGGCCAGGCGCCCGAAGTCCAGCAGGTCCTGGTGCGGCAGGCGCACGAGCTGGTCCATGACGCCGGCGAACGTCTCGTCGCGGTCCTCGAGCAGGTAGTCGTGGATCAGCGCGGCCTTGTCGCCCGCCACGCCCACCATCGTCTCGTCGAGCTGCATCTCGATCAGGCGCCCCTCGGTGCCGAGCTCGACGATGTAGCGCTCGATCTCCACCGCCATGCGGGTGACCAGCTCGGCGCGCTGGAGCACGGTGAGCACGTCGTGCAGGGTGGAGCCGCCCTCGAACTCCAGCGCCGTCAACCGGGTCGAGACCTGGTCGAGGCGGGTCCGGTACTTGTCGAGCGTGGCCAGCGCCTGGTTGGCCTTGGCCAGCACCACCGGGATGTCCACCATGATGTACTTGGCCCCGTCGACGTAGAGCGAGACGACGTCGCGGCGCTCGGACACCGCGATGACGGTGGCGTCGGTCTGCTTGGAGACGCGCTCCGCGGTCCGGTGACGTGTGCCGGTCTCGACCGAGAGGATGGTCGGATCGGGCATCAGCTGGACGTTGGCCCAGACGATCCTGGTCACGTTCTGGTTGAGGATGATCGCCCCGTCCATCTTGGCGACCTGGTAGAGCAGGGCGGGCGTGTAGTCGACGTCGAGCCGGATCCCGCCGGAGAACAGGAACGAGAGCTCCTCGGGGTCGCCGATGACGATGAGACCGCCGGTACGGGCGTGGAGGATGTGATCGAGGCCCTCGCGCAGCGCCGTTCCGGGCGCGACCATCTCGAGTGCCTTTACGAGCCGGGGTTCCTGACGTGACTCGAGCTCGGCGAGCTCTTCCCCGGACCTAGAAGGCATAGAGGGTTCATTTTAGCGGGAATCTTTGGTCGTCTTTGCGGCCATTTCCCGCCTCGGGTGGTCTATAGGGCGCCGTCTTCCCGACCCGGGATCGGTTGACCGGCGCGGCGGAGGGGGACTCGTCAGGCGGCGCCGGCCAGGCGCCAGGGTTACTCGTCGGAGTCGTCGGCCGGCGGCTCGAGCGGCTCGGAGGGCTCCTCGCCGTCCCCGCCGTCCGTCGCCCCCACCCCGACCGGCGTGGGCGCCGGCTGGGGCTCGATGACCGTGAGCTTGACCGGATCGTCCTCGCCGCCGTCCGGCTTGGCCTCCACCAGGACGGTCGATCCGGCGGGCAGTTCGGCGCGCAGGACGAAGTCGGCCAGCGGATCCTCGATGTAGCGCTGGATCGCCCGCCGCAGGGGGCGCGCCCCCATCGCCGGATCCCACCCCTTGTCCACCAGCAGCTCCTTGGAGTCCTCGGCCAGCTCGAGCTGCAGCTCGCGCTCGGCCATCGACTCGCGGATGCGACGCAGCAGCAGGTCGATGATCTGCTTGATCTCGTCCTTGCTCAGCTTGTGGAAGACGATCACCTCGTCGATCCGGTTCAGGAACTCGGGGCGGAACACCTTCTTGAGCTCGCCCATGATCCGGTTCTTCATGTCCTCGTAGGTGATCCCGGTCTCGTCGTCGGAGACCGCGAAGCCCAGCGGCGTGTTGCGGGCGATCTCCTGGGCCCCGATGTTCGAAGTCATGATCACGATGGCGTGCCGGAAGTCGACCGTGCGCCCCTGGGCGTCGGTCAGACGGCCGTCCTCGAGGATCTGCAGCAGGATGTTGAAGACGTCGGGGTGGGCCTTCTCGATCTCGTCGAGCAGCAGCACGCTGTAGGGCTTGCGCCGCACCGCCTCGGTGAGCTGGCCGCCCTCGTCGTAGCCGATGTAGCCGGGCGGCGAGCCGACCAGGCGGGACACCGCGTGCTTCTCCATGTACTCGGACATGTCGACGCGCACCATCGCGTCCTCGTCGCCGAACAGGAACTCGGCGAGCGTGCGCGCCAGCTCGGTCTTGCCCACGCCGGACGGCCCGAGGAACACGAAGGAGCCGGTCGGCCGCTTGGGGTCCTTCAATCCCGCGCGGGAGCGCCGGATCGCCTTGGATACCACCTCGATCGCCTGGTGCTGGCCGATGACGCGCTTGTGGAGCTCGTCCTCCATGCGCATCAGCTTCTGGGTCTCGGCCTCGGTCAGCTTGAACACCGGGATGCCGGTCCACATCGAGACGATGTCGGCGATCTCCTCCTCGCCGATCTGCGGGCGCTCGCCGCCCTCGCCCGACTCCCACTGGGACTCGAGCTCGCGCTTGCGCTCGGTCAGGCGCCGCTCCTTATCGCGCAGGTTGGCGGCCTTCTCGAACTCCTGGTCCTCGATCGCCTGCTCCTTCTGGCGCCGGGTGGCCTCGATCTCCTCCTCGAGCTCCCGGTACACCGGCGGAGACGTCATCGACTTGATCCGCATCCGCGACGCAGCCTCGTCCACTAGGTCGATCGCCTTATCGGGCAGGAAGCGGTCCGAGATGTAGCGGTCGGCCAGGTCGCCGGCCGACTGCAGCGCCTCGTCGGTGATGTCGACCTTGTGGTGCTGCTCGTAACGGTCGCGCAGCCCCTTGAGGATCTGGACGGTCTCCTCGGTGGTGGGCTCGTCGACCCGGATCTGCTGGAAGCGGCGCTCGAGCGCCGAGTCGCGCTCGAGGTACTTGCGGTACTCGTCCAGCGTCGTGGCCCCGATCGTCTGGAGCTCGCCCCGGGCGAGCGCGGGCTTGAGGATCGAGGCGGCGTCGATCGCCCCCTCGGCGGCACCCGCGCCGACGAGGTTGTGGAGCTCGTCGATGAACAGGATGATGTCGCCGCGCTGGGTGATCTCCTTCATCACCTTCTTGAGGCGCTC
>JBJMKZ010000037.1:0-1680 GCA_045805565.1 Solirubrobacteraceae bacterium
CCGTGGCCGCACTGTTCCAGCCGGCCCGCCGCCGCGTCCAAGCGATCGTGGATCGCCGCTTCAACCGCCGCCGCTACGACGCGGCCAAGACCATCGAGGCCTTCAGCGCCCGCCTGCGCGACCAACTCGACCTCGACACCCTCTCCACCGAGCTCCTCGCGATCGTTGACCAGACCACGGAGCCAACCCTGGCCTCGCTGTGGCTCCGACCCCCCGCCTCGGGTTCCTCGAGCACCGCTCGCAGTGCGGCACGACCAACGACCTGGTCCTACTGAACTCGTAATCCGCACCTCAGGAGGCGGCTACAGAGTCTCGTAAAATGGTGTGATACTCAGAGGGAAAGCCCTGCCTGGCCCAGGAACGAGAGCAACAGCTCCGACTCGCCCCGTACCCGCCCAACCCCCTGCTCGGCCGCTGCGGCCAGCTCCTCCAACGACATGCAGGCCCGGTTGGCCAGCTCCACATCCTTCAGGTTGGCCCACAGCCCCTCCACTGGGTTCAGGTCGGGCGCATATGAGGGCAGGTACTCCACCTCCAGCCAGGCCTGCTGGTCGGCCAGCCAGGCGGCCATCGCGAGGCTGCGATGGGCGGGCAGGTTGTCCCAGACCAGGGTGACCGTGGCGCCGCCGAGCAGCCGCTGGAGCGCGCCGACCACCCCGATGAGCTGGTCGGTGTCGTAGGCGCCCTCGCGCAGGTGAAACGCCAGCCGCGCATCGGTGCCATCAGGCCGATAGCAGCACACCCCGGCCATCGAGATCCGCTTGCGGCCCCGCATGCGATGGCGCAGCACCGGGGTATGGCCGCGGGGCGCCCAGGTGCGGCGCCCCGGTGGGGTCAGCGACGCGCCCGACTCGTCGACAAAGCAGAGCCACGCGCCCCGCTTGGCCGCCCCCCCTTGATCCGGGGCCACTCCTCGGCGACCCAACGCGCAACCTCGGCATCGTCACGCTCGGTGGCCCGCCGGGCGGGCCGCTGCGGGCTCCACCGGTGGCGGCGCAGCAGCCACCACACGTGCCCGGGGTGGTAGCTGACCCCGGTCAGCCGCCAGATCACCTCGGCGACCCGCGGCAGGGTCCACAGCTCGGTGTCGAACCCGTTGGCCTGCGGGCCGGCCAGCAGCGCGCGTTCCACCCGCCGCCAGTCGCTGTCCGACAGCCGTGGTGGGCGGCCCAGGCGGGTCGGCCCGGCCAGCGCCGCGCGGCCGCCCCGGCGCCACTTGGCGTGCCAGCGGCTGACGTTCTGGGGGGAGGTGTGAAGCCGGCGGGCGACCTCGGCTTGGGAGAGACCTTGCTCGAACAGCCGCCCCGCGCGCAGGCGGCGTCGCCTGGCCGCCTTGGCGCCCCGAGCACTGGAGGGCGATGTGCCTCGACGGGTTCCGGCGGTGCTCGCTGCGCTTGTCGCCATGAGCATCACATCCACGCACAGCACGTCCCGACATTGGAATCACTTCATTCTACGAGCCTCTGTAGCCGGCTACCAGCGAGGCTGGCTGCGGGGCGACGTCGTGGCCGGGCTGACGGTGTGGGCCATGCTGGTGCCCCAGGTGCTGGCCTACGCCTCGATCGCGGGCGTCTCGCCGGTGATCGGGCTCTACGCCGCCCCGCCCGCGCTGCTGCTCTACGCGCTGTTCGGCAGTTCGCGCCACCTCGTCGTCCCGGCCGATGTCGGCCACCGCGGCGC
>JBJMKZ010000038.1:0-47041 GCA_045805565.1 Solirubrobacteraceae bacterium
CGCCTCGACGCTGAACTTGGAGGGGTTGAGCGCCGCCGCGGGCCCGGCCGCCGACGGCGGGACCGTGACGTCACCCGACGTTCCGTCGAAGAAGACGGCGGTGTTGGGGTCGCCGCTGATCAGTCCGGGTACCCCGAGGGTGACGCCGCCTTCGTATTCGCCGGGGTGTGCGCCCTTGACGTCGCTGGCCACCGTGCCCGATGTCTCGCCCAGGCGCCAATAGCCGACGAGACTCGGCTCGGCGCGGGGCGCGTCCTGATAGTTGGCTTTCACCTCACCGGCGAGGCCCACCACGTCGAGCCCGCATCCGGTGAAGGCCAGCAGCGCGACCATCACCAGGATGATGAGCGGAACGGCGAGCAGGAAGAGCTCACTCACGGTGCGGGTACCTCCTCTGAGAGCCAGTCGGGCGTAGAAGCCCGACCAAAAGACTCGTTGTGTCGGGCGGCCCGGTTGGTCGGGTTGGCGCCACCATCGCCGTGGCGCCCAAGCTGGGGCTGCGCTTCGTCCCTGTAGCGGCCCCGGGGGTGCGCGTGGCCGTACACGTCGCCTCGGGGCGAGCCTACACGGGAGCGCTCGCGTTACTCAAGGCCGGGTCGTCGAACGGGTAGCCTGCCGCGGCGGTGAGACAGATAGTCAACCGCGCGTTGCTCGCGATCCCGCTGGCGCTGCTTGCCCTTTTGGGAGAACTGATATGCAAGTTTCGACATAATAGGCTTGTTCTGCCGCTAAACCCGCGCCCAGTTTGGGCACGAAACAATCGGTCCCAAGGACCGGAAGTATCCGGGTTCGGGTGCTTCCCTACCCAAGAAGCCGCCAAGGCTCAACTCGGGGGTCGAGGGTTTGTCCGGGTTCGGGCGCTTCCCTATTCCCCCCAAACGTTTGAGGGGTCGCCGCGTTACGGCAAGTCCGGTTTTGCGACGCCTAGTACTACCCCCCCAAGCGTTTGAGGGGTCCCATTGCGGCCTTGTCCGGCCTGCGCCGCCTGGAACCTCCTCAAACACTTCGAAGTAAGCGGCGCTCGGGTGCGGCGGCACCCGCCACCGCTCACCTCACACCGCCAGGGCCTCGGCGGGGTGGCGCTCGGGCTCTGGCCGCTCGCGCCAGGCCAGGGCGGTGCCGACCGCCAGCAGGGTCCAGGCGAGGGGGTCCTCCAGGAATGCGGCATAGAGGAAGGTGTGGAACACCAGGGCCGCGAAGGCGGCCGCTACCGCCGCCCGCCGGGGCGAGGCCCGCGCGCCGCGCAGGAGGCGGGCGAAGGCGGCGACCAGCAGCGCCAGGTAGAGCGCGAGGCCGACCACCCCCTGCTCCACGGCGACGGTGATCGGGATCGTGTGCGAGGCGGTCACCGCGCGCTCGCCCGAGACCCGCTCGAACCGACGGTACTGGGGCTCGAACGCGCCGGAGCCCCAGCCGGTCAGCGGCCGGCGGGCGAACAGTCCGACGCCTCCCGCGATCAGGTTCCCCCGGCCGCTGGTGGCGCTCTCGATCGACTGCTGGCTGGAGAGCTTGAGCCGCAGCGCTCCCGGGAACGCCACCACGACGACCACCGCGATCGCCACGCCGACCGCCACCACCAGCGCGGTGCCGCGAACGCTCCAGCGCAGGGCGGCGAGCAGCGCCAGACCCACCAGCAGGGCGCCCAGGCTCGACTGCGACAGGGTCAGCACCAGGCCGGCCCACATGACGGCCAGGGCGGCGCCAGCCAGCAGCACCCGGCGACGGTCCCGCGTCCAGAGCATCCCCGCGGCCACCGCCGCCATGACCATGACCAGGAAGCGGCCGTAGATGTTGGGGTCGAAGAACAGCGAGTTGACGCGGAAGTAGCTCTGGAACTGGTTCGAGGCGATTACCTGCGGATTGAGTAGCAGGGTCCGCCGCTCGTACTCGACGAACCCGACCGCGCAGAACACCAGCGCCAGGCCCAGCGCCACTCCGAGGCAGCTCAGGGCCAGCCGCCTCGTCCACTCCACCCGTACCAGCAGGGCGAACAGCAGCGCGAACGGCACGTAGAAGAAGACGACGTTCTCCAGGGCCTTACCGAAGTTCACGGAGTACAGCGACTGGAGCGCGTACAGCACGACCAGTCCCATCAGCAGCCACTCCAGCTTCCCGGGCGCCCGCTCCTCCTCTCCGGAACCCCCGCGCAGGCGTGGGACCACGAACGCCAGGGTGCCCGCGGCCACGACGAAGTACAGCGGCACCAGGAGGTTGGACGAGGTGCCGCCCGACTCGATCGGGACCCGGAAGGGGATCGCCACCAGGGCGGCAATGGGAAAGACCACCGGCCGGCGGTCGATCAGCACGGCCCCGGCGGCCAAGACGCCGAGGGCGATCACCGCACCGCCGGCCGCGAGGAGCGGATGATGGCGGAACGGCTGGAACTGCGGCGCGTCCCAGATGTGGGCGACCAGGAGGACCGGCGTCAGCACCAGGGCGCCCGTCATCGCGAGCGTGCGCACGCGCGGCGAGCGGACCAGCACCGCGGCGCCGGCCAGCAGCGCGGCCAGCACCACACCGGCCTCCTGCCAGCCCTGGCCTAGTGGGACAGCAGGACCCATGTCCGTTTGGTCAAAGCCGCCACGTTGGGGTCGCGACCGAGGCGGGCTCCCCACTGCGGGAGCCCGGTTCGGATGACCAGCCCGCGCCCCAGGGCCACCGCCACGATCACCGGCGCCCCCGCGCGCGCGCCCTGCTCCTCCGCCGCCGAGATCACGCGGGCGCCGGCGCCGGGCGCCAGCGTCTCCTCGAACGCGCCGAAGCCCCGGAACAGGCCGTCGCCGCCCTTGAACAGGCCGATGTGGTCCTGCCCGGCCAGCAGCTCCACGCCCCGGTGGGCGATGGGGGCCAGTGTCGATCCGAAGACGTCGGCCGTCGACCCCGGCGAGGGATGCGTCAGCTCGCCGCCGCTAACCTGCGCCGTCCGCCGCAGGGCGTCCGTCCCCGGCGAGAACAGGCGCCCGCCGGCCGATACGAAGCGCCGCAGCGCCGTTCCCACGTCCGCCGGGAGCCAGCGTGGGATACCGGCCAGGACCACGCCATGGTGCCCGCGCAGCAGCCGGCCTGCGGCCGGGCCGGCGAGTGCGAGGTCCGTGGTGATGTCGTAGCGTTGCTGGGGGCGGTCGAGCAGCCGCAGAAGCGGCGCCTCGTTGGCGGCGAACCCGGGCGGAACGCCGCCGCCGGCCAACGGTCGGGACAGCCGCGCCCGCCCGTTGCGGTCCAGCGTGTCGACCAGCCCGTCGCCGTCATCGTCGACGCGGTTGCGGCCCTGCCACGAGATGACCGGAAGCACGACCAGCACCCGGTGGCGCCCCGGGCCCTGGACCGGAACCAGCGCAGCCGCGTGATGGCCGCCGGAGGCTAGCTCCACGACATAGACGCCGGACGGCCCTCGCGGGGCATGCAGGCGCAGCGCCGGATTGCGGCTGGCGCCGTGCGCGATCGTCCTGGCCTGGTCGAGCCGGTGAAGGCGCCAGCGATACTGCCGGCCCCGGGCGTCGACGAACACCGTGAACAGGCGGGCCGCGGGAGTCGCGGCCTGGGGGCCCTGGGAGGCCAGGTAGCGGACGGTGACCCCGGCCCCTCCGGGCGGGTCGCCCTGGTGCGGGCGCGTGAACGGGAACGAATACGCGGAGTTGCCGACGGCGTCGGTGTCGCGGGCGACGACCACGTAGGTGCCCGGTGGCGCCGGCCGGCGGCCGATCCGCCCGTCCCAGGTTCCCTCGGCGGTGGGCGAACGGCGGGAGCGCAGTCGGGTCACCACCCGGGGACGGCCGCGGTCGGTGCGCAGGATGAACAGCCGCTCGGTTCGCAAGTCGGTTCCGGTCACCCGGAACCGCACCGGAGCGCCGCCGCGCGGCGGCGCCAGCAGCGGTCCGGCGCTTCCCCTCTGGCGCTGGACGCGCACCAGCGGACGAGGCGGAGTCCCGTCCACCGTGATGGTGTCCAGGAGCACGACCGAGCGCCCCTGGCGGCGGAGGCTCACCCGCACCCGGTACTCGCCGTCCGGCACCACCCGCCCGCGGGTGTCGCGCCCGTTCCACAGCAGCTCGACGCGCTGGTCGGGGCGGAAGGGCCGGTCGGTGACGAGCCGGCGCACGACGTCCCCTCCGGCATCGATGATCGTGACGGTGGCCCGGTCCGGCCGGGTGAGGCGGATGCGGATGCTGGCGCGCCGGTAGGGGACGCGCGGCGAGATGGCGCGGGTGACGGTGAGCGTGCGCACCGCGCGCGGCGCCAGCTTGAGTCGCTGGGTGACGAAGAACGCCGCGCCGGTGGCGGCCACCAGGATGGCGAAGAACAGCTGGGCCACTCGGGTCACACCGCGAACAGGGCCCCGTTCGGCACGACCCAGTCGTGGAAGGCGTCCAGGCCCCGGCCGTTGAGCCGGCAGAGGACCACCCGGATGGAGCCACCGTGGCAGACCACCAGCGCGGGCAGGCGTCCGGCCTGGCGGATGTCGGCCAGGGCGGCCCTGACCCGGGCGTCCTGCTCGCCCAGCGACTCGCCGCCCGGGAAGCGGAACGACTCACCCGCCGTCCGCCAGGCGGCGTACAGCTCGGGGTCGTCGCGCGCCACGTCGATCCAGCGCCGACCCTCGAGCTCTCCGCGGTCGGCCTCCGCCAGCCGCGGATCGACCAGGGGCTCGAGGCCGAGCCGCTCGCCGACGATCTCGGCGGTCTCGCGCGCCCGGGAGAGATGGCTGCAGTACAGGGCCGCGATGCCGCGGGCGGTGACGCGCTCGGCCAGCTCGGCCGCCTGCGCGCGCCCGGTGTCGTTCAGGGGGGTGTCGCTGCTTCCCTGGATGCGGATCGGCTCACGGTTGTCGTCGGTCTCGCCGTGGCGGGCGAGGAGGATCACGTCCGGCGGTTCCTCCTTGGCGGCCCGTCGACGAAGTCCTGCTCGCCCGAGCCGGCCGGCTCGGTGCGCACCGTGTCCGATCGCAGCCCCAGCCTCAGGGTCTCCAGCGACAGAACGTCGTCGGGGGCGATGTTGCCGAGATTGACCTCGAAGCCGAACCGGCGCAGGAACCACACCTGCTGGTCCTTGCGCGGCGCCTCGAATATCAGGCGGTGGAAGTCGATCGCGTGGGCGATCTCGTCGATGAGGCCCATCCTCACCTCGCCCGACGAGCGGTAGATCCCGGCGTTGCCGCTCTCCCGCGCCTCGGCGATGACTCGCCACGCCCCCGCCGAAAGCTCAGCCTCAATCTGCTCCACCCACCGATAGGGAGCCATGATCTTGGCGTCGTCCTTGGAGCCCACCTCCGAGAAGACGGTGAACTCGCCGGCGAGCCGCTCGATCAGCGCGAGCTTGTCCGCGTGCGGGAGCGAGATGGTGCCGTCGGAGATCTCCACGTGCCGTATCCCGTGGTCGCGCATGTACGCGACCAGGCCCTCGACCCGCCGCTGGGCGATCGAGACCTCGGTCAGCGTCCCCCCGAGGACGACCGGGATGGAGTGCTCGCGATAGTGGGAGAGCTTCTGCTCGAGATTGCCGGTGACCAGCGCCGTCCCCCAGCCCAACTTGACGAAGTCGACGAAGTCGCCGGCGACCTCCATCAGCCCCTCCACCTCGGCGACCGAGAGACCCCGGTCGAGGACGTGGGTGATCCCCTGCTCGCGGGGCTTGGAGCTCCGTGGCGGGAGGTCGAGGAAGGGCATGTGGGCGCCGTGCCGGGGCGCTAGCGCATCCGGTCCGTGCCCACTGTCACCACGACGCCGGCCTGGGGGCCGGCGATCGCCTGGGTGCCCGCGTCGATCGGCACGACCTGGCGCACCTTGAGGATCGATCCGACCTCCCGCGCGGCCCGCTGGTAGCCCGGCGCGTAGTCGACCGTCGTACTGGCGCGCTGCTGATCGGCCGCGTTGGTCACCGAGCCGCGTCTGAATCCGCCGCGCTCGAGCTCGTTGGCGACCTTCGACGCCAGGCCGGGCACCGTGGTCCCGTTGAGCACCGCGACCGTCGTGCGGCCGCGAACCACCGGTCCGCCGGGGGGCGCCGCGGCGCTGGGGACGCCGGCCGAGGCACCCTTGCCGGCGGGCTGCGCTCCCCCGCCGCCGGTGTCCGAGATAACCACCACCGCCAGGCCGACCGCCGCCACCACGGCGATCCCCGCCGCCACCGCCAGGGCGCGCCGCCGGCCGCCGCGCCGCCCGCCGCGATCGAGCCCTGACGGCTCGTCCGCCGCCCGCCGGACGGTGTAGGTCGCGTCGTTGGTGGGCGTGCGCGGCAACGTCGTGGTGCGGCGCGTGGTGCGAAGCGGGGCAGCCGTCGCCCCGGGGCGGGCCGCTGCTCGCACGCCCGCAGCGTGGGACGACTCGTCCCGGTGGTCGTCCGCCGCACCCCCCGCGTCGGCCTCGGGCGGCGCAGCGGCAGAGCCGCCGGGGCCCGGCTCGCTGGATCGGGCGGTCGAGACCTCGTCGACGGACCTCCCGGCCCCCGCCACCGTGGCGCCGGCCGGCGCCCGCTGCGCGACGGCACGGTCACCGGCGTCGGGGGCCGGCGGCGGCGCGGCGGCCGAAGCCCCCGGGCCCGGCGGGGGCGATCCGGGCGGCTGGCGGGGCTGTCCCGGCTGGACTGCCTGGGCGCCCGTCGTAGCCGGCGAGGCCCGCGGCGGCTGGCCGCGGCCGGTCGCCGGGGGAGCGCTCCCAGCCGCCCGGGCGGCCGCGGTCCCCGGCCGCCCGGGCCTGGGCTGTCCGGTCACGCGCCGGCCCGACGCCGCGTGGGACGCCTGCTCGGCCACCCGCTCCTGAAGCTCCTGGGCGCGCTCGGGGGCCCGCCCCGCCCACTCGCGCAGCCTGCGCACCTCGCGCGCCTGACCGAAATAGAGCAGGGCGAGCACGGCGAGGCCCGGGATGGCGGCGAAGCCGGCGTAGGCGCCGATCTTCTCGATCGTGCCGGCCAGCGAGACGGCGAAGACGGGATCCATCGGTTTGCAGTCTAGGAGGACGCCCGCAGGGCCGTCCCTGAGCGCGCGGTTGACAGCTCCGCGACCTTAGCGGCCAGCCCGGCGGCGTCGCCCTCCAGCACGAGAACGTTGACCTGGTCGAAGATCTCCTCGACCCAGTTCGGGTCGAGCGGCTCGCGCTCGGCCAGCAGGATCTTCTCGGCGGCGGTGGGCTGCGGGCGCTCGAACGGGTTGAACAGCTCCTCGTGCAGCTTCTCGCCCGGGCGGCGGCCCACCAGCTCGATGGCGATGTCGCGGTCGGGCTCGAGCCCCGACAGCCGGATCATGTCGCGCGCCAGGTCCATGATCGCCACCGGCTCGCCCATCTCCAGCACGAACACCTCGCCGCCCTGTCCCAGAGAGCCGGAGCGGATGATCAGCTGCACCGCCTCGGGGATCGTCATGAAGTAGCGCGTCATGCGGGCGTCGGTCACCGTGACCGGCCCCCCGGCCGCGATCTGGCGGCGGAAGATCGTCACCACCGAGCCCGACGAGCCCAGCACGTTGCCGAACCGGACCGTCGCGTAGCGCGTGTCGGGGTGATGGGCGCCCGCGGCCTCGACCGCCCACTCCGCCAGCGCCTTGGAGGCCCCCATCACGGTGGCGGGCGACACCGCCTTGTCGGTGGAGACCAGCACGAAGGTGCCCACGCCGTATTCGCCGGCGACGTGGGCGACGATCCGCGTGGCCAGCGCGTTGTTGCGCACCGCCTCCACCGGGTTCACCTCCATCAGGCCGACGTGCTTGTAGGCGGCGGCGTGGAAGACGGCGGTGGGCCGGTGCTCGGCGAACACCTCCCGCATGCGCTCCTCTTCGCGACAGTCGGCCAGCACGGCGACCGCGCCACGCACGTGGCGGTCCTCCTCCAGCTCGCGCACCGTGTCGAACAGGTTGTCCTCGGCGTGGTCGAGCACGACCAGCCGCCGGGGGCCGACGCGGGCGATCTGGCGGCACAGCTCGGCGCCGATCGACCCTCCGGCGCCGGTCACCAGCACAACCTGGCCGGTGAGATAGGCGCCCACCCGCTCTAGCTCGATCCGCACCGGCTCCCGTCCCAGCACGTCCTCGACGCGCAACTCGCGCACCTGGCCCATCACGTTGGCGCCGGTCTGAAGCAGCTCGAAGACGGTCGGCAGGGTGCGCACGGGGATCCCGCGGTCGCGGCAGGCCATCACCACCCGGGCGCGCAGCGTGCCCGGGGCCGACGGAATCGCGATCAGCACCTCGTCGGGCTCGGCCTCGTCGAGCACCCGGGCAAGCTCGTCGGTACGCCCCAGCACCCGCAGCCCGTGGTCCAGGCGCAGGTTGCGCTTGCGCGGATCGTCGTCCACGAAGCCGACCGGCCGCAGGCCCAGGCCGGGGTTGCGCACCAGCTCGCGCAGGACGAGGCGCCCGCCGTCGCCCGCGCCGACGATCAGCACGTCGCGGGCGCCTCTGGGCGCGTGGAACCCGCGCACCGGGCGCTCGAGCACCTCACTGACCAGCAGGCGCGCGCCGCAGGTGAAGGCGACCGTGAGCAGGAAGAACAGCGCGATCACGCCGGCGGGGGCGGCGATCGCCACCACCCGGGACCCGACGTGGACCTGGGTGGGGTGGGCGAGCGCGATGTAGGCCGCCACCGCCACCGTGGCCAGCGCCACCGAGCGCAGGACCGCCCGGTAGTCCTCGCGCCCCAGATAGCGCCACCACTTCAGGTACATCCCCCCGAGGGCGAAGATCACCAGCGACCCGGCCACCACCGGAACCAGCGTGGCGGCGACCAGGTGCTGATAGCGGGGCGGGATCCCGTTGTCGAAGCGCAGCTGGAAGGCCAGCAGCCAGGCGAGCGCGACCAGGACGCCGTCCACCACCATCTGCGGCAGGGAATGACGGTGAACGGGGAGGGTCGCCGAGCGGATCCGTCGGCGCATTGCGGGGATTCTAGGCGTCCGCCCGGGCCGTCGCGGCGGATGCCCAGCCGCCGGTTCCGGCCAGCAGCAGCGCGGTGAGCTCGCGCGGGTCCCGGCGCACCCGGTCGCCCGCGGCACGCTCTCGCATGACCGGCACGATGTCCCGCGCGCTGCGCAGCCGCCAGAGGCGGCCCTCCGTGATGAGCCGCTCGTCGACCGCGCCCAGCTTCCCCTGGAAGCTGGTGTAGACCGGCGTGCCCAGGGCGACGGCCTCGCGGTTCATGGTGCCGCCGGCGGACACCACCAGATCGGCGAACGCGACAAGCGACTGCGCGTCGATGGCGTGCTCGGGCACGATCAGACCCCCGCGGCCGCGCAGCTGCGCCCGCTGCGCCGGGGTGCGGGGCAGGACCACCGTCTGCTCGTCGCGAAGCCGCTCGAGCACCTCGGCGAACAGTGGGTTCTCGAAGCGGTGGTAGAGGGAGACCGCGGGCGGCGTTCGCACCACCACGATGGGTCGCGAGCGATCCAGGCCCAGCGAGGCGAGCACGCCGGGGTCGGGCTCGAAGTCGGCCAGGTAGTACTCCTCCTTGAGGCCCGGATAGCGCCGGAGCTTGCGATCGGCGCCGTAGCGCCGCAGGCGCTCGGGAGGGATCGCCTCGGGAACCACCACCGTGCGCGCGAGGCGGCAGTTGATCGTGTGCTGGACGGCGGCCCACTCGTAGTCGAAGGTCGTCGTGGAGGGCACCCGCAGCAGCGCGGCGGCGACCGTCACGTCGTTGGACCCGTGCCCGATCGCCAGGTCGAAGCCCCGGCCGCGCGCCCACCGAGCCAGGGCGGCCGAGCGAGACATCAACCCCAGCGCCTTGGACGCCAGGCGCCCGCCGCGGTGGCGTCCGATCGGGGTGTTGGCGATCCCGTGGCGCTCGCACAGCTCGAGCGTCTGCGCGTAGTCGCGCGCGGTGACCTCGACCTCGGCGCCGCCGTCGCGCAGCGCGGCGATCACCGGGCGCATCACGAGGACGTGGGGCGAGTTGGTGAGGTCGATCCAGACGCGCATCAGGGCGCCCGACGACCGATCATTCGGGGGCGCCGCGAATGGCGGAGACGACCTCCACCGCCTGGGGCCGGCTCAGCACCGGGCTCATCGGGATCGCCAGGTGGGAGGCGGCCAGCTCGTCGGTGGCCGGCAGGCGGGCGGCGCTGCCGAACCCGCGCATGGCCGGCTGGCGGTGGACCGGCGTGCGGTAGTAGCCGCGCGCGCCGATCCGCACCCGGTTGAGCGCCGGCTCCAGCCGCTGGGCGAGCGGATGGCGGATCACGTAGAGATGCCAGGCCGGATCGGCGCCCGCGACCGGCCGCGGCAGCGCCACGTAGTCGCCCAGGCCGGCCTCGGCGTAGTGGCGGGCGCCGGCGCGGCGCCCCGCGCACCAGCCGTCAAGCTGCGGGAGCAGCACTCGCAGCAACGCGGCCTGCAGCTCGTCCAGGCGCGAGTTGTAGCCGACGTGCTCGTAGGTGACCTTGTCGCGGGAGCCGTGCAGGCGCAGCGTGCGGGCCACCTCGGCCAGCCGGTCGTCGTCGGTGGCGATGGCGCCCCCATCGCCGAAGCAGGCGAGGTTCTTGGAGGGGAAGAAGGACAGCGTGCCGACGCGACCCAGCGATCCGGCCCGCCGCCCCGACAGCGACGACCCCGCCGCCTGGGCGGCGTCCTCGAGGACGGCAATCCCCAGAGCTTCGACGTCCGCCACCGGCGCCACGTTGCCGAACAGGTCGACCGCGATCACCGCCTTGGTGCGGGGCGTGAGGGCCGCCCGGACCGTGTCGGCGGTGATGCAGAAGGTCTCCGGCTCGACGTCGCAGAAGACCGGCCGGGCCCCGGTCGGCGGCACCGCCTCCACGCTCGCGTAGAACGTGAACGACGGGACGACGACGTCGTCGCCCGGGCCGACGCCCATCGCCCGCAGCGCGATGGTGATGGCGTCGGTCCCGTTGGCCACCCCGACCACGTGGCGGACCCCGAGATAGGCGGCGAGCTCGGCCTCGAACGCCTCGACCTCGGGGCCGAGGACGTACCGACCCGAATCCAGCACCGCCGCCGCCCGTTCGTGCAGGCGCTCCCGGAGGGGCTCGAGCGGGGTGGTGGTGTCGAACAGGGGCAGGGCCACGGGGCGCGACCTTACTCGCCGCGCCAGCCCTCGGATCACGGTCAACGGCGTGGTCGCGGGCCGGGGTGCTCGCCCCGTGCCCACCGGTAGCCTTCGCCGCCGGATGGACCCGCTGGTCGTCGCCTCGATCACCGACTCGCTGGTCCAGTTCGCGACCCACGTGGTGAGCGAGCTCGGGCTGCCGGGGATCTTCGTGCTCATGCTGGCCGAGAGCGCCTGCATCCCGATCCCCTCCGAGGCCACCATGCTGTTCGCCGGCTTCAACGTCCACCGGGGCGACTACAGCCTGTTCGCCATCACCGCGGTGGGCTCGGTGGCGAACCTGGTCGGCTCCTGGCTCGCCTACGCCGTCGGCTACTTCGGGCGCATCGAGCTCGTGGAGCGCCACGGCCACCGGCTCCACATCAACCGCCGCCACCTGGAGTGGGCCGACCGCTGGTTCGAGCGCTGGGGCGCGCCGACGGTCTTCTTCACCCGGATGCTTCCGATCATCCGCACCTTCATCTCGCTGCCGGCCGGGGTGGCGCGGATGCCGTTCTGGCGGTTCACGGTCCTGACCCTGGCCGGATGCATTCCCTGGGTGCTGATGCTCGGCTTCATCGGGCAGCAGGCCGGCGAGAACTGGGGACGGTGGAGGGACTCGCTCCACTACGTCGACTACGCCGTCCTGGCGGCAATTGCGGTCGGGATCGTGTACCTGATCGCCCGGCGCCGGCGACGGGGAGGCGGCGACCGGCCCGCCGCCGATGCCACCGCGCCATAGGGGAGCCCGCTGAATGCGCAAGGGCGGCTCTCGGCTGGCCCTCTCGCATGCGGCGGCGCTGGGAGCGCTCCACGGGCCGACCGAGCTGCTGCCGGTCTCCTCCTCGGGCCACACCACGTTGGTCCCGTGGCTGCTGCGATGGCCCTACCCCGAGCTCGACCCCGAGCTGCGCAAGGCGTTCGAGGTCGCCCTTCACGCCGGCACGGCCGCGGCTCTGCTGGTCGCGCTGCGCCCGGAGGTGGGGGAAGCGGTCGGCGACCTCGACCGGCGGCGCATCCAGCTCATCCTGCTGTCGGCGGCGCCGCCGGCGCTGCTCGCGCTCGGCCTCGAGCGGCCAATCGAGCGGCGGCTGGGCACGCCGGGGACGATTGCGGTCGGCCTGCTGGCGGGATCGGCTCTCATGGCGGTGGCCGACCGCGCTCCGGGCGCGGGCGGCCCCTCCGCGGGCGGGCGGCCGCGCCAGCAGGCCGGGGCGGGGGACGCCCTTTGCCTCGGGCTCGCCCAGGCGATGGCCCTGGTTCCCGGCGTGTCCCGCAACGGCGCCACCCTGGCCGCCGCGCGGCTGCGCGGCTTCGGGCGTGAGGACGCCAACGCGCTCTCGCGCCACGTCGCACTGCCGATCATCACGGCGGCCAGCGCGCTTAAGGGCTACCGGCTGCTGCGCCGGGGAATGCCGCCGCGAGCCCTGGCGCCGTTCGTGGTGGGGTCGGCCGCGGCGTTCGCCTCCACGCTGGTCTCGACCTGGCTGATCCGCCAGGTGGAGCGCGACCGCTCGCTGGCCCCGTACGCCGCCTACCGGGCGGCCCTGGCCGTGGTGGTGCTGCGTCGGTTGTCGTGCGAGCGCGGCCGACGCCGGTGACCGCGATACTCCAGACGATGTGCCGCACGCGCGTGCAGCGGGTCGCCGCATGAGCGACGCATACGCCCGTGCCGGCGTGGACACCGCCGAGGCGGGGCGGGCCGTCGAGGCGCTCGTCGCGATCCTGCGGACGATCGATCCCGGCCGGGACTCCCGCGTTGCGCTGCCCGCGGGCCACTACGCGAGCGTGCTGGAGATCGCCCCCGGGCTGGGCCTGGCGGTGTGCATCGACGGCGTCGGCTCGAAGGTGATCGTGGCCGAGCGGGCCGGCCGCTTCGACACCGTAGGGATCGACTGCGTGGCCATGAACGCCAACGACCTGGTGTGCGTCGGCGCCGAGCCCGTCGCGCTACTGGACTATCTCGCCGTCGAGCGGGCCGAGCCGCAGGTGCTTCAGGCGATCGCCGCCGGCCTCAAGGCGGGAGCGGAGCAGGCCGGCGTCGAGATTCCGGGCGGAGAGCTGGCGCAGCTTCCCGAGCTCATTCAGGGCCACCCCTCCCCTTCGGGCTTCGACCTGGTCGGTGCCTGCGTGGGCACGGTGGCGCTGGATCGCCTGATCACCGGGGAGGCCTGCGCCCCCGGCGATGCCCTGCTGGGCCTCCCGTCGTCGGGGGTGCACTCCAACGGCCTCACCCTGGCCCGGCGAGCGCTGCTCGACGACGGACGGCTCGGGCTGGAGGATCGCCCCGCCGAGCTCGACGGGGCGTCGGTGGCAGACGCCCTGCTCGAGCCCACCGTGATGTACGTGCGGGCGGCCCTGGAGCTGCTGGCCGGCGACGTGCCGGTCCACGGCCTGGCCCACATCACCGGCGAGGGCGTGCTCAACCTCCTGCGCCTCAATCCGCGAGTCGGCTTCGAGATCGACGCGCCGCTCCCGGTTGCGCCGGTGTTCGGTCTCATCCAGGAGCTCGGCGGGGTGAGCGAACCCGACATGTGGCGCACGTTCAACATGGGCTGTGGCTTCTGCTGCGTCGTCCCCGCCGCCCGCGCGGGCGATGCGCTGGCGCAGCTGGCACGCCGCCACCCCGGCGCCGCGCGGATCGGCCGCCTGACCGATGACGCCGGCCGCGTCACGCTCACCACCCGCGGCCTGGCGGGCGGTCAGGACGGGCTGTCCGTCGGCTGACCCCCGGACGCCCTCAGGCCAGCGACCACAGCTCGCCGGTCAATCCGGGCTCGAAGCGCACCCGCCAGTCCGCAGCCAGGCGCCACAGCTCGGCCGCCGCGCGGGGCCCCGGCAGGTCGCAGGCCGACGCCACCTCGGGCGTGGCCATGGTCCCGAAGCGGCGCAGCGCGTCCTCCACCGACGGGGCCGGCCCGGCGGCGGGGCCGGCGCCCGCCGCCTGGGCCGCGCGGCGGTAGGCGTCGTAGGGCTGGTGCCCGTAGACGCCGTGCACCTCGCCGTCGTCGCCGGTGAACTCGAGCGACGGCAGCCGCACGCGGCCCTCGTCGCCGCCCCGACGACCGGCCTCGTCCGCGCGTTCGAAGTCGGCGCCCAGCAGCTCGACGATGGCGTTGGACTCCAGGTCGATCCGGAAGCGCTCGACGTCGAGGCCGGCGACGGCGCGGGCGAGATCGACCAGGGCGTCGGCGCTGTCCAGCCGGCGCCGGCCGCATGCCAGCCCTTCGCGGGCGGCGCGCAGATACGCGGCCTGGAGGTCGGGGCCCTGCTCGCCGGCCGCCTCCACCGCTAGGCAGGCCGGATACGAGGATGTGGGCGGCGACTCGATCCACAGCCGTGGGTCCACCGGCATCCCGCTCGTGGCGCCGGCCTCCAGCCACTGCCGTACCTGAGCGAGGGGGTCGGCGAACTCGCGCGCCAGGCCGCCCATCACGGGGCGCAACTCGATCGCGCCGTCAAACTCGACGTCGAGCCGGCGCAGCGCCGGCTGCAGCGACCAGGACCAAGGGCACGCCGGATCCGTGTAGAAGTAGGCATGAACCCCGGCCACGGGCGCAAAATAGAGATGAACCGATGCCCACGCTGGTCGGAACCCTCCTGAACCGACGCTACCGCCTCGACGCCAAGATCGGGGCGGGAGGGATGTCGACGGTCTATCGGGCGTTCGATCAGACCCTCGAGCGTCCGGTGGCGATCAAGCTCCTGCACCGCGAGATCGCGGCCGACTCCGCCCAGCTGGAGCGCTTCCGCCGCGAGGCCCGCGCGGTCGCGCGGCTGTCGCACCCGCACGTGGTGACGGTGATCGACGCCGGCGAGGACGATGGCCGGCCCTACATCGTGTTCGAGCACGTCGAGGGCGCGACGCTCAAGCAGTGCATCCAGCGGCTGGGGCGGCTGCCGGTGGCCGAGGCGGTCGCCTACGCGATCGAGATCGCCCGTGCGCTGGGCGCCGCCCACGACTGCAGCATCGTCCACCGCGACGTCAAGCCCCAGAACGTCCTCATCGACAGCGAGGGATCCGCCAAGGTGACCGACTTCGGCATCGCGCGCTCGCTGGAGGAGGAGGGCCTGACCGCCGACGGCCGCGTGCTCGGCACCACCGACTACGTCTCCCCCGAGCAGGCGCTCGGCCACCAGGTGACGGCCCAATCCGACCTCTACTCGCTGGGGGTCGTGCTGTACGAGATGCTCACCGGCGAGGTCCCGTTTCGCGGCGAGAACCAGGTGGCGGTGGCGATGAAGCACGTTCGGGAGGAGCTGCCCGACGTGCGGGCGCGCCGGCCGGAGGTGTCGGCCGTCCTGGCCGCGGTGGTGGAGCGCGCCACGGCCAAGGATCTCAGGCGACGCTACTCCTCCGACGACCAGGTGATCGCCGACCTCGAGGACGCACTGGCCATCGAGACCGCTCGCGCCGGTGGTGCCAGCGGCGAGGCGACGACCGTCCTTCGCACGCTGCCCCGTCACGCCAGGCGCCGGCTCCCCCTCCGGCTTCGCCATCCCGCCTGGCTGGCGATCGCGCTGGTGCTCGCGGTGGTGGCGGCGGCCGGACTCGCGGTGGAGCTGGGACGCCAGGCCCAGCGCGGGACCGGCAGCAGCGGGGCCGGCAGGCTGGGCGCGCTCACCGGCGTGTCGCTCGCCAACGACGCGGCCACGGACTTCGACCCGCTGGGCGACCAGGCTGAGCATCCGGATCAGACGGGCGCGGTGCTGGACCGGGACCCGAGCACGTTCTGGACCACCGAGATCTACCGGGGCGGGACGCTCGACAAGCCGGGGGTCGGCATCTACGTGGACGCCAAGCCCGGAGTGGCGGCCAGGGTGATGCAGGTGAAGACCACGGAGCCGGGCTGGACGGCGGAGGTCTACGCCGCCCGCCAGGGCCCGCCACAGAGCCTCGACGGCTGGACGCTCGTGTCTCCGTCCCGGGGCGTGACCGAGAACCGGAGCTACTTCAGGTTGGCGGACAGCAACCGCGACTTCCGCTACTACCTGCTGTGGATCACCAAGCTACCGCCCTCGGGGCAGGCCAAGATCAGCGAGATCTACCTGCTCAAGCGAAGATGACCCAGGTCGCGCCGGCCGGCGATCGGGGCACCGGCCGCCACGCTCCACCGCGGCGGGTTCAGTGGCGGTACGCGCGGTCGGCGGCCTGGCGCTCCAGCGCGTAGCCCACCAGGCGTTCGAGCAGCTCCCCGTAGGGCACGCCCGAGGCGGCGAACAGCTTCCCGAACACGCTGGTCTCGGTGAACCCGGGCATCGTGTTGAGCTCGTTGACCAGCACCTCCTCGTCCTCGACGAAGAAGTCGACCCGCGCCAGGCCACAGCAGCCCGAGCGCCGGAACGCCTCGACCGCCAGCTCGCGCACCCGCTCTCGGGTCCGAGAGGGCAGCCGCGCCGGGACCACGAGCTCCATCCCGCCCGGGCTGTACTTGGCTTCGTAGTCGTACCACTCCCGCGAGACCACGATCTCCCCCGGCTGCGAGGCGATCGGCTCGCGATTGCCGATCACCGAGCACTCGACCTCGAGCCCGTTCGCGGCCGCCTCGACGATCGCGCGGGGATCGTGGGCGAGGGCGGTGTCCAGGGCGGCGGGCAGCTCGGCGGCCGACGACACCTTCACGATCCCCACCGACGAGCCCAGGGCCACCGGCTTGACGAACACCGGGAGCCCGAGCCGGGCGAGCTCCTCGACCACGGCGTCGCGGTCGGCGCGCCAGCGCTGGTCCGATACCTCCGCGTAGCGCACCTGCGGGATCCCCGCGCGGGCCATGAGCTCCTTGAACACCACCTTGTCCATGCACACCGCGCACGCCAGCACCCCGGCGCCCACGTACGGCACCTCCAGGCACTCGAGCAGGCCCTGGACGGTCCCGTCCTCGCCGTAGGGCCCGTGCAGCACGGGGAACACCACGTCGGCGTCCAGCAGGCCCTGTCCCGGCGACACCGACAGCTGCGACCCGTCGGCGCGCCAGATTCCGGCGCGGTCGATCTCCACCGCCACCACCTCGTGCCCCATCTCGCTCAGGGCGGCGCGCACCGAGGCGGCCGAGGCCAGCGAGATCTCGTGCTCGGACGACCGGCCGCCGGCGAGGACCGCGATCCTCATCCGTGGCCCATCAACCGGGCGGGGACGGGCGCGGGGGCCCGGGCGGGCCGCCGGAGAAACGCCCGACGACGATCGTGACGGTCGCGCCCGGGCTCACACGACGTCCGCCGTGCGGATGCTGGGTCAGCACCTGCCCGTCCTTGTCGGCCGAGTTGACGGCCCGGTCGTTCACCGCCACCCCCAGCCCGGCCGCCGACAGGCTGGCGGTCGCGCTTCCTTCGTCCTCGCCGACCACACCGGGGACCGCGACGCGGTTGATCTGCCGCGCCACCACGATCGTCACACTCGAGCCCTTGTTGACCGTGGCTCCGCCCGCCGGGTCCTGGCTGAGCACGGTTCCGGACGCCTGGTCGGACTCCTGGGTGGTGACGCTGACCTTGAGCCCGTTGTTGACCAGTGACGCCTGGGCGGCGGCCTGGTCCTCGCCGACCACGTCGGGGATCGTGACCTGGCCCGGACCGCTGGAGACGTACAGCGTCACCGTCGAGCCACGGTCCGCCTGACTGCCTCCCGGCGGGACCGTGCGAGTCGCGTCGCCCAGCTTGACGATGTCGGAGGGCTCCTGCTGGAGCTGCACCTTGAACTGCGCCTTGCGCAGCACCTTCAAGGCCTGCGTCTTCGACAGCCCCGAGACGTCGGGCACCGCGGTCTGGCCCGGCCCGTCGGAGACCGTCAGGGTGATGGCCGAGCCCTTGTCTACCTCGGTGCCGGGCTGGGGATCCTCTCGCAGGACCCGGTCCTTGGGGGCGGGGTTGAGGACCCGCTGCACCTCGACGTCGAACTCCCGGTTGCGCAGGATGGTGGCGGCGGCGTCCAGCTGGGTGCCCACCACGTTGGGCACCGGCGCCTTCTCCGGCCTCAACGACAGGAGAAGCAGGACCAGCCCGATCACGACGGCGAGGATCCCGGCACCCACCGCCCACGGCAGCCAGCGGCGCTCGTGCGGCGGCTCGGGCGCGAGCGGCTCGGCCGGATACGCGGCGGCGGCGAGCTCGTCGTCGGTCATCTCGACCGGCGGGGTCGGTGACACGGCGGCATCCGTGGGAGCGGTCGCCGGGTAGGCGGCGCCCAGCGCCCCGAAGACGGCGGTCGATTGCCCGGCGGGCACCGTCAGCGCCGACCGCACGCGCTCCAGCGCGGTGATGAACTCGTCCGCGCTGGCGAACCGGTGCGCCGGGTCCTTCTCCAGGGCCCGCAGCACGACCGCGTCGAGCTCCTGGGGCACCGCCGGGTTGTAGGCGCTGGGCGGCACCGGGGCCTCCGAGACCTGCTTGAGCGCGATCGTCACCGGGCTGTCGCCTTGGAACGGCACCCGTCCGGCCAGCAGCTCGTAGAGCAGGATCCCGATGGCGTAGAGATCCGACCGGGAGGAGACCGCGTGCCCCTGGGCCTGCTCGGGCGAGAGGTACTGGGCGGTGCCCATGATCGATCCCGTCTCCGTCATGTCGGAGGCGCCCGCCCGAGCGATGCCGAAGTCGGTGACCTTGGCGCGCCCCTCGTCGTCGACGATCACGTTGTGGGGCTTGAGGTCGCGATGGATGACCCCGCGCTGGTGGGCGAAGCGGGCGGCACGCAGGATCTGGATGGCGATGTCGATCGCGCGCGCCGGCGCCAGCGGGCCCTCGGTGGCGACGATCTCCTTCAGCGAGCGACCCTCGAGGTACTCCATGGCGATGTAGTAGGTGCCGTCCCACTCGCCGCGGTCGAACACCCCGACCACGTTGGGGTGCTGGAGGCCCGCGGCCGCGGACGCCTCGCGGCGGAAGCGCTCGACGAAGTCCGGGTCGGCCGAGAAGCGCCGGTGCAGGAGCTTGAGCGCCACCCGGCGCCCGAGCTGGAGGTCCTGCGCGCAGTAGACCTCGGCCATCCCGCCCGACCCGATCCGGGACAGGATCGAGTAGCGCCCGTCGACGATGGTGTCGGGTGCCAGCTCGCGCGCGCTCATCCGGACCCGTTCCGCCCGCCGCCGCCGAGGAGGGCCTCGAGCACCTGCTTGGCCACGGGCGCCGCCACCGTCCCGCCGAACCCGCCCTGCGAGCGCTCGACGGTTACGGCGATCGCGATCTTGGGCTTGTCGATCGGCGCGAAGGCGATGAACCACGGCTGGGTGATGTCGCTGCTGGGTTCGATCTCGGCGGTGCCCGTCTTGCCCGCCACCTCGATCCCCGACAGGGCACCGGCGGTTCCCGTGCCCTCCTTGACCACCTGCGACATCATCTGGGCGACCGCGTCCGCGGTCGACTTCTTCATGACCCGCGTGGTGGGGGTGGAAACGTCGTCGACCACGCGTCCGTCGGGATCGACGACGCGCCGCGTGAGGTGCGGCGCCACCAGCTTGCCGTCGTCGGCGACCGCCGAGGCCACCATCGCCATCTCGAGCGGCGTCACCGCCAGGCGGTCCTGGCCGATGCCCATTCGCCCGACGTCGATGAACCGGCTGGTCGGGGACAGCAGCGCGCCGTCCTTGTACTCGCCGCTCGCCCTCCGCTCCCCGGCCGGGTAGTCGAGTGGCGGCTTGGCGTAGAAGCCCAGCCGGGTCATGTACTCGGCCATCCGGTCCTTGCCCATGGTCTCGGCGACCTCCGCCCACACCGTGTTCACCGACTTCGTCAGCGCGGTGGTGAGGTCGATGTCGCCGAAGTCCTCGCCGCCGTCGTTGCGCAGCGGTACCCCGCCGATCAGCTTGTCGTTGCGTCCGCTCACCGTGGAGTCGGGCGTGTAGCGCCCGGAGTCGATGGCGGCGATCGCGGTGACCACCTTGAACGTCGAGCCAGGCGGATAGGAGGCCTGGGTCACCCGGTTGAACAGCGGCGAGTCCTCCTGCCGGTTGAGCGCCCGGAACTCGCGCGGAACCCCGTTGGGATCGAAGTCGGGCACGCTGGCCATCACCTTCACCCGCCCGGTCGCGGGCTCGAGTGCCACCACCGCGCCGCGCCGGCCGCCCAACGCGCCGAGCGCCACCCGCTGGGCCTTGGGGTCCAGCGTGGTGACGACGTCGTCGCCCTCGCGACGGCGGCCGCGCAGCTGGTCGAAGATCGAGGTCACGTCGTCACGGGCGCCGATCAGCGCCGAGTTGCGCGACTGCTCGAGACCGGCCCGCCCGAGGCTGATGTACGAGTAGCCGATCGCGTGGGCGAACAGTCCGCCCTCCGGGTAGGTGCGCCGGAACGTCCCGGCTCCCGCCGGCACGCTGCGCGCCAGGGCCATGCCGTTGTCGGCCTTGATCAGGCCGCGGTGGATCCGCTGCTCCTCCAGCAGGGCACGTCGGTTGGAAGGCTCTTCGCGAAGCTCCTTGGCCTGGAAGACGGTCCATCGGGAGGTGAACCCGATCAGCAGCGCGAACAGCGCGATCACCAGCACGTAGAGGCGGATGATCGGCGTCGTCATCTGCCCTGGGCCTCCGCCCTGGCGCGGTCGGAGACGAGCAGCAGCAGCGCCAGCAGGACGAAGTTGGCGACGATCGACGACCCGCCGTAGGAGATGAACGGGAGGGTGACGCCGGTCAGGGGTATGACCCCGGTCACCCCGCCCACGATCACGAACACCTGCAGCGCGACCACCGCGGTGAGGCCGGCGGCGAGCAGCGTCGAGAACGAGTCCCGGGCCAGCATGGCGATCTTGAAGCCGCGCTCGGCGAGCAGGAGGTAGATGAGCACCACCGCGCAGCCGCCCGCCAGCCCGAGCTCGTTGATGATCACGGCATAGATGAGGTCGGTATGGGGCGCGGGCAGGATGGTCCCGCCCCCCGGGAGCTGGAGCAGCGCCTCGCCGAAGCCCTGGCCGAACACGCCGCCGTCGCTCTGGGCGAACAGCGACTGCGCGATCTGGTAGCCCTTGCGATCGACCTCCGGCGAGTGGAACAGGTCGGAGGGGTGGAACCAGAGCGGCCGCCAGATCTCGACGCGATCGTGCACGTGGGGGATGTGGGTTCCCAGCACGTAGGCGCCCACTGCGAACATGAGCAGGCCGATCACCACGAACGACAGCCGGTTGGTCGCCACGTAGATCAGCGCCAGGAACGCGCCGAAGAACATCAGCGACGAGCCCAGGTCGCGGATCACGACCAGCATCAGCATCGCGGCTCCCCACACCACCAGCAGCGGGCCGAGATGCTTGAGCGGCGGGAGCGTGACTCCCAGCAGGCGCCGGGCCCCCAGCACCAGCACCTGGCGCGTATCGCGCAGGTAGGAGGCCAGGAACACGACGATGGCGAGCTTGGAGAACTCCGCCGGCTGGAAGGCGACCGGCCCGAGGTGGACGCCGAGATAGGCGCCGTTGACCGGGGCGCCGATGAGCGGGACGCGGGGAAGGGCGAGAAGGATGATCCCGCTCAGCGCGATCACGTAGCGGTAGCGCTCGAGTACCCGGTAGTCGCGCAGGAAGACGATCGTCACGCAGAAGAAGGCCAGGCCGACGACGAACCAGATCGCCTGCGACAGCGCCCGCTGCTGGTCGATCCGGTAGATCATCACGAGGCCGAACGACGCCAGCAGGGCGACCAGCGGAAACAGGTACGGGTCGGCGTTGGGCAGCGTGATGCGCAGGAAGATGTGCGCCGCCAGGCACAGCCCGAGGAACAGCGCCCCGTAGGTCAGCGAGACGTTGGACAGCTGGTCCTTGCGCTGGATGAACACCGCGGCGAAGCCCGCGGTGACCAGCAGGGAGGCCGGCACCAGCCCGGCCAGCTCGCGGTTGCGCGCGCTCATTAGCCCACCTGCTTGAGCTCGAGCTTGCGCACCAGGTCGCGCGCGTCGTCGCGGGATCGCAGCCGGTGGTCGAGGATCGCTCCGCGCCGGCCGGCCGGGATCTCCGTCGCGGGCACACCGGACTCGTACGCGCGCTCGTAGAGGCGCAGGCCGACCGGCCCCTCGTAGGGCAGGCCCTGGTAGACGGTCACGAACCCGTTCGCGTCGGTGCCGACGAAGTACACCGCGCGCGTGGCGAGCCAGCCGCCCGCGGCGACCGCCGCCACCGCCATCAGCACTACCAGCAGCCTGGCCATCCGGCGGCGGCGAGCCGGCTCCGGAGGCGCGGCGGCGGTCGGGGCAGGCCGCGGCGGCAGGGGCGCCGTGCGGCGCGGCCTGGGCTCGCGCGCCGCCTCGGGCTCGGACGCCGCGGCAGCGGCCCTCACCTCGTCTGTCGAGGGCGCCTGCATGCCGACCGCGGTCGGCTGCTCGGGAGCCTCGTCGGCGGGCGCCGCTCCGGCCACGTCCTCGAGCCGGAACAGCACGACGGTGATGTTGTCCCGCCCGCCCCGCTGGTTGGCCTCGTCGATCAGCGCCTGGCCGGCACGCCCGAGGTCGGGGGTGTCGCGCAGCACCTCGACGATCCGCGGCTCGTCTACCATCGACGTGAGCCCGTCGCTGCACAGCAGGAACACGTCCCCGGCCTGGGCGGGGAACGTCCAGGTGTCGACGTCGACTGCCGCCTCGGGTCCCAGGGCGCGCGTGATCACGGAGCGCTGGGGATGCTCCTCGGCCTCCTCCTCGGTCAGCTTTCCCCGCCGGACCAGCTCCCCCACCAGCGAGTGGTCGCGGGTCACCTGCTCCAGCTCGCCGTCGCGCATCCGGTACGCCCGCGAGTCGCCGACGTGCGCGATCGAGACCACGTCCTCGCCGACGTAGGCGGCGGTCATCGTGGTGCCCATCCCGGCGCGCCTCGGGTCCGACTGGGCCAGCTCGTGGATGCGCACGTTGGCCTCGCGGACGCGGCGCGCGAGGCGCTCCTCGCCGCTCCCTCCGTCGGGAAGGCCGTCCTCGAACGCCTCCACCACCATCTTCGAGGCGACCTCGCCGGCGCGCGCGCCGCCCATCCCGTCGGCCACCGCGAACACCGGCGGCCGGGCGAACACGTTGTCCTCGTTGCTGCGGCGCTGGCGGCCCGGGTCGGTCTTCTGGAAGTAGTGGGCGACGCGCAACATGCTCAGTGGACGTAGGAGAACTCGTTGTCGCCGATGCGGATCCGGTCCCCGGGATGCAGCGGCTGGGGGCCGGTGAGCGCCGCGCCGTTGAGGAAGGTGCCGTTGGTGGAGCCGAGATCCTCGATCACCAGCACGTCGCCCTGCCGCTCGATCCGGGCGTGGCGCGACGACGCGAATGGATCCTCGAGCTGGATGTCCGCCGCGGTGCCCCGTCCCAGGACCGCCCCGTGGGCGACCTCGTATTCGGAGCCCGACCGCAGTCCCGCGGCCTGCTCGACCCGCAGCCGGGGATCCAGTCCGTCCAGCGGGTCCGGCCCGAGTCCGGCGACTGCGCTGTGCATGCCGGTGGCGTCGGGCGGCGTCTCCAGCGGGGCGGCGCCGCGGCGGAGGTCCCTCAGGGTGCTGCGGGCGATCCACAGCAGGAAGAGGTAGAGCACCAGCAGGAAGCCGAACTTCAGCACCACCGAGACGGGCTCGAGCACCATCGGCGCTACTCCAACTCGAAGCGGACCTTGGCGGTGCCGAGCTCGATTCGCTCTCCGCCCCGCAGCGGGGCCGAGCCGCGAATCGGCCGGCCGTTCACGGTCACGCCGTTGGTCGAGTCGAGGTCGACGATGGTCCAGCCCTCCTCGGTGGGGCGCACCTCGGCGTGGCGGCGCGAGACGTTGCTGTCCCCGAGCACGATGTCGCAGTCGCGGCTGCGCCCGATCACCGCGCCGCTGCGGCCGACCACCAGGCGCCGGCCCTCGGAGACGACCAGGGCCTTGGCCGACTGCGCCGGCGGGTGCCCGGCGGCGTGGCGCAGCCGGTCGGCGCTGTAGATCATCGTGTGACCGGCCTCACCCTGCTCGGGCTCGGCCCGGTCGTCGGCCGCCGGCTTCACCAGCCTCGCCTGGATGCCGAACTCGCCCAGCGACAGGCGGCCGTCGGTGTTGAACGTGACCTGGGGGCGGGAGAGCAGGGCCAGCTTCTCGAGACGCGCGTGCTCGAGCAGGTACCCCTCGAGCTCCTTGACCAGAGCCTCCTCGTAATCGACGAAGCGTTCGCGGTCGTCGGGGGACACATAGACCGCGTACTCGTTGGGCACGTAGACCCGCGAGACCGAGACGGCCTTGTGCTCCTCCATCTCGCGGGCGAGCTTGCGCGCGATCTCCACCGGGCGCAGCTCGGAGCGGAACGCGCGGCCGAACGCCCCCTCCACGAGGCCCGCGATCTTGGTCTCCAGGCTCTTCAACACGCTCATCGCTCACGCGCGGCCTGCGCGTGGACGGATGCTAGTGCCCGGGCTCCGCCCGCGGCAGCGGCGGTTGGGGTCCCATCAGCCACCTCGCCGCCAGCGCCAGCGCCCCCCCGAGCACGGCTCCCGCCACCCAGCCGCGGGGCGGCGTGCCCGCGGCGCCGACCGCCTGGACGCTCGCCGCGGCGGCGGCGCCGCTGGCCAGGGCGGTCGCCCACAGCGTGGCCCCGAGCAGATCCCCGGCAAGCGACCGGCCGCGTATCAGCCAGGGGAGTAGGACGGCGGCCAGCGACCACACGGCGGCCAGCGCCAGGCCGCCGCGGGCGGCCGGCCACACCGCGTGCAGCGCCGAGTCGATCACCGATCCGCTCCAGGCGTGGAGCGGCCATGCGCCCGGAGGTCGCCCGAGGTAGAGCCCGCGCGCCAGCAGCGCCTCGGCCAGCACCAGCCACCAGGCGCCCAGCGCCCCCAGCGCCGCGCGGCGGACCAGCCCGCGCGCCTGACCCGCCAGGGCGGGGAACGCCCCCGCCAGGCCGGCCAGCCCGAGCAGCGGCGCGGCGGCCGGGACCGACCACAGCCCACCGGCGCGGGGCAGCAGCAGCGGGCAGACGGCGAGGGCGGCGACCAGCACGAGCCCCGCGCCGGGGCGTGCGCCGGGCCCAACCAGGGTCCACGCCACCGCGGCGGCGGCGGAGATCAGCCACCCGGCGCGCGGGAGCAGGAACACCGCGGCGACCACCCCGGCGGCGAGGGCGGGGCGGCTGACCGGAGGCGCCGGCCCCAGCGTGGTGGCGGCGCCGGCCAGCAGGCCCGCCGCCAGCGCGGCCGAGACGCGACCCGCCCAGCCCGGTAGCCGGGGCCGGGGCCAGGTCGGAAGCGCCAGCGTCCCTCCCTCGTCGCTGAGGCGCGGCAGTGCCTCCTCGAGCGCGTGGCGAAGATCGGCCAGCGACCCGCGGTCCTGCGGACGCGGTTGCAGGGAGCGGTCGATCACGTGGACCAGCTCCCGCGGGAGGTCGCGGCGTGACCGCCCCAGCGATGGCAGCACGGCTCCCAGCCGGCGGGCGGTTGCCGCCGGACCCGGCCCGCGGACCGGATGCGACCCGGCGAACGCCTCGTACAGGACCAGCGCGAGGGCGTAGAGATCCGCCTCGCGGCCGACGCGCCGGCCCTCTGCCTGCTCAGGCGCCATGTACGCCAGCGTCCCGACGACGTCGCCGGTTCGGGTGAGCGGATCGTCGCCGGCCAGGCGTGCGACTCCGAAGTCGGTCAGCTTCGCCACCCCGAGCGGCCCCTCGGGATCGTCGGGCACGATGACGTTCTGCGGCTTGACGTCGCGGTGGATCACCCCTCGCTCGTGCGCCTGGACCAAGGCACCGGCCACGGCCAGGCCGATCCGGGCGACATCGCGGTCCGACAGCGCGCCGGTGGCGATCAGGTCGGCCAGCGTCCGCCCGCGGACCACCTCCGAGATCAGGTAATGGGAGTCCTCGTCGGCGCCGGCCTCGTAGAGGGTGACGACCGCCGGGTGGTTCAGCCGCGCGGCCGCCAGCGCCTCGCGCTGGGCGCGATCACCGGCGGCGGCATCGCCGCGGGCGCGCGGCACCGCCTTGACCGCGACCTCACGCCCGAGACGCTCGTCGCGCGCCAGCCACACCGCCCCGAACCCGCCGGAGCCGAGGCGGCGCGCGAGCCGGTAGCGCCCCAGCACCAGCCGCCCGCCGGGTGCGCCGTCGGGCAGGCCGGAACCGCCCTCGGGCGCACCGGGGGCCACCGGCGCGGTCGCGCCGGGCAGCGTCGGGGCGGTGTCCACCTCATGCCGGTTTCTACACGTCGGCCGGGCTCCCTGCCAGCGGGTCGAGGCCGTCCGGCTGCGGCCGGCGACCGGGGGGTCGGCCCGCCAGGCGACATAACGCCGCCCGGCCGGGCATACTTGGCGCCCGCCTCCTGCCCCAAGGAGCGAGACGAGTGTCCTTCTTCGACGAGGGTGACGAGCGGCGCCGGAGTCCACGACCCCGGCGCCCGGCCGGCGGCACGGTCAGCGTGGATCCCCGGACCGCCCGTCTGCGCCAGGGCATCGCCGTGGCGGGCCTGGTGGTCGTGGTCCTCCTGCTGGGGCTCGGCATCAGGGGCTGCGTGAGCGGGGCCAAGAAGCGCTCGCTGCGCGAGTACGCCCAGAACGTCTCCTCGCTGGTCCAGGAGTCCGACCACCAGGTGGGCAAGCCGTTCTTCGCGCAGCTGTCGGGGTCGGGCGGCGCCGACAATGCGCTCAACCTCGAGACCCAGGTCAACCAGCTGAGGGTGGTGTCGGAGGACCTGGTCAAGCGCGGGCGCCGGCTCGATCCGCCCGGTGAGATGCGCCAGGCGCAGAGCGTCCTGCTCCTGGTGCTGGAGATGCGCCGCGACGCGCTGCGCAAGATCGCGGACAAGCTGCCGAGCGCACAGGCGACCGGAGGCACCGCGGACCAGGCGATCATCCAGGTCACCGGGCAGATGCAGCTGTTCTACGCCTCGGACCTGCTGTTCAAGTACCGCGTGGCGCCCGTGATCAAGCAGGCGCTCGACAACGCCGGGCTCCAGGGCCAGAGCGTGCCCGACACCAACTTCTTCCCCACCATCAGGTGGCTGGACGCCGGTCAGGTCGCCAACCGCCTGGGCGCCACCCTGAGCGCCGCCAAGCGGGGCGGGCCGGTCGCGCCCGGGTCGCACGGCCACGCTCTGACCTCGGTGAGCGTGGGCGGCACCGACCTCAGTCCCGACACCGCCAACCGCATCCCCGCCGGCTCGAACCTGACCTTCACGGTCAACTTCCAGAACCAGGGCGACAACGACGAGACCGGCGTGGTGGCCAAGGTCTCGATCGAGGGCGCGGGCAACCCGGTGACCGCCGAGGCCACGGTGCCCCAGACCACCAAGGGCAGCGAGGCGTCGGTCGACATCCCCCTGCGCCAGGCGCCCCCCATCGGGGTACCCGTCACGATCACCGTCTCGATCGATCCGGTTCCGGGCGAGAAGATGGTCGAGAACAACAAGCGCTCGTACCCCGCGCTGTTCACCCGCGGCTGACTCCCCGCCGCAGCCGCGTAGACGTCACGGCCAGCCGGGTCCCTATCCTTGCGGCGTGCACGCGCTCACCTCGATCCCCGGGGTCGTGGCCCTGACCGGCGTGGGCATCGCGGTGGTGGCGCTGGTGCTGGCCGTGGTACTGGCGGTCAAGCTCCGGCGCCTGAGACGGGCCCAGCGCGCGATCCTCGGCGAGGAAGCGCGCGACCTAGTCGGCCACGCCGCCGCGATCCAGGAGGACTTCGATCGCCTCGCCGCGGAGGTAGAGCAGGCGTCGGTCGCCCTGCACGAGCGCCTCTCGGACACCGAGCGGCGGCTGGGCGGCGCGATCGCCTACCGGTCGCTGGTCCGCTACGACGCCTACAACGAGATGTCCGGGCGCCAATCGACCTCGATCGCCCTGCTCGACGCGTCGCACTCCGGGGTGGTGCTGTCCTCGATCCACCACCGCGACCAGGCACGCCTCTACGCGAAGCAGATTCACGCCGGAGAGCCGGAGCTCGAGCTCTCGCCGGAGGAGGCGGAGGCCATCCGCCTGGCGCTGGAGGCCGGCGACCGCACCGCCGCCGCCTCCGGCCACTAGTGGCCCACCGGCTGCGGGTCGGTTACCTGGGCCCGGAGGGGACGTTCACGCACGAGGCGTTGATGGCGAGCCCGGTCGCGGGATCGTTCGAACTGCGCCCGATGCCGACCGTCTACGACACGATCATGGGCGTCGAGCAGCGGTGCGTGGACCGGGCGCTGGTCCCGATCGAGAACTCGCTGGAGGGATCGGTGAACGCGACGCTCGACACCCTGGCGATGGAGGTGGCCGGCGTCGCGATCCTGGGCGAGACCGTCCACCCCATCCGCCACTGCCTGATCGCCCGCCGGTCCGTCGAGCTGGAGGACATCCGGGTGGTGGTCTCGCATCCCCAGGCCACCGCCCAGTGCGCCCGCTTCCTGCGCGCCAGGCTCGCCGGGGCGGCGGTCACGTCGGCCGCGTCGACGGCCGATGCCGTGCGAGCCGTGGCGGAGTCCGAGGGCGCGGCCGCCGCCCTGGGAACCCGGCTGTCGGCGGAGATTTACGGCTGCGTCGTCCTCGAGGACGGCGTGGAGGACGTGGCCGGCAACCAGACGCGCTTCGTGTGGCTGGGGCCGCCGGACCAGGAGCCGGTGGGCGAGGGCGCGTGGAAGACGTCGATCGTCTTCTGGGGCGCGGGTGACGATACGCCCGGGTGGCTCGTCCGCTGCCTGTCCGCGCTGGCCGACCGGGAGGTCAACCTGACCATGATCGAGTCCCGCCCGCGCCGGCTGGCCCTGGGGCACTACATGTTCTTCGCCGACCTCCAGGGGCACGCCGAGGAGCCCCGGTTAGCCGAGGCGCTGGGGGCGCTGCGCGGCCAGACCGAGGCGCTGCGGGTGCTGGGCTCCTATCCGGCGGCCTGAGCGCCGGGGGGCTCCACCTCCAGGCGGCGGCCGCCGGCGACGCGCACCGTGCGGGCCCCGGAGAGCACGTCGAGCAGCTCGGCGCCGACCAACTCGGCGCGCCAGCCCAGGAGCACGCGCAGCCGGGCCGGGTCCTCACCGCCCCGCACGGTGGCCACGAGCTGCGCGAGGTCGTCCTGGGTGGCGATCAACTGGGCGCCCACCCCGGCCTCCACGGCGCGCTGGCGGACCACCGCCCCGAGCAGGGCGGCGAGCGGCGCGTCGGACGCCGACAGAGGCCGGCGGGGGGCCGGGACGCCGGGCGCCGGGCGCCGCGTCCCGCGGACGACCGCCTCCAGCAGCCCGCGGGAGCGGCGGTGGAGGGTCGACTCGGGCAGCCCGCGCACGTCGGCCAGGGCGCGACGGTCGCGCGGCGCCTGCCGAGCCAGCTCGACCAGAACGTGGTCGGGGAGAACCGAGCCGGGGTTGCGGTCGATGTCCCGGGCCAGCGCCTCGCGCCACTCCACCAGCTCGCGCGCGAGCGCCCGCGCCGGCGGCTTGAGCCGCGCGACGCCCGGAAGCCGCTGGAAGAGCGCGTCCGGGTCCCGCTGGTCGCTGACGTCCTCCAGCCAGCGGCACTCCTCCCTCGCCCAGTCGAGGCGCCCGGCACGCGCGAGCTCGGCCTCGAGCGCCTCGCCCAGCTCGAGCAGGTGCCGGGCGTCCTGGCGCGCATAGCGCAGCTGGGCCTCGGTCAGCGGCCGCCGGTCCCAGCGGGTGAACGACTCGGCGCTGGCGATCTTCACGCCCAGCACCCGCGCCACCAGCGAGCGGTAGCTCTCCTGCGTCCCGTAGCCGAGGAACCCGGCCGCCACCTGCGTGTCGAAGACGTTGGCCACCGGCGTGTCCCAGGCCCGCTTGAGGAGGGCGACGTCCTGGCGGCCGGCGTGCACCACCACCTCCACCGCGGGGTCGGCCAGGGCGGCGGCGAGCGGCCCCGGCCGGGCGCCGTCGAGCGGGTCGATGACCTCGGTCCGGACGCCCTCGGGGGCCGAGGAGTCACGCAGCGCCACCTGCGCCAGGCACAGGACCGTCTGGTAGCGACGCTCGGTCATGAACTCGGTATCGATGGCCATGCGACCGCTGCGGCGGGCGAGCTGGGCGAGCTGTTCGGTCACCGGGATTCGCCGAATCTAGGGCAAGCGGGAGCGCCCTGGCAGGACGGGGAACGCTCGCTACACTGCGAGCCCAGGCATGGCCGTGGACGTACCACCAGCCCCAGCGGGGCCTGCGTCGCTCGACTTGCACCGGCGACGCGGGTCTGTCACGACCGGCGCCAGCCGCACGGTCGGTGGCCGGGTGCTCGTCCTCAACGCGACCTACGAGCCGATCAACGTCTGCACGATCCGGCGCGCCGCCGTCCTGCTGCTGAAGGAGAAGGCGGAGATCATCGAGCACGCGGAATGGGAGCTGCGGTCGGAGAACCTCACCCTGCCGCGACCGGTGGTCATCCGCCTGGTGACCTACGTCCGCGTGCCGCGCGACACGCATCGCCGCAAGATCACCCGTCGCGCGGTCTTCGCCCGCGACCGCTGGACGTGCCAGTACTGCGGCTCGCGTGGCAGCCTGACGGTCGACCACGTCGTGCCGCGCTCGAAGGGCGGCCTGTCGAGCTGGGACAACATCGTCACCTCCTGCGCGCCGTGCAATCGCCGCAAGGGCGACGCCATGCTGCGCCACGCCGGGATGAAGCTGATCCGCGAGCCCCGCAGCCCGAGCCCCCAGATCTTCATCCACGTCGCCACCCCGACCATCCCGGCGGCGTGGCGCGCGTACCTGCCCGAGGCCGCCTGAGTCCGGATCCGTGCGGCCGCGCCGCCGCGCGGCGTTCCCCCGCAGCACGAGGGGCGCCCGAAGGCGCCCCTCGATCCAAGCTGGCTGGACTGTGGCCTACGTCGCTGGGTCCTGCCGCCGGGGGGACCAGCTCCGGCAGCGTCGCAGGCGGTGTCCCGGGTTGGATTCGCTAAGCGGATCCAGCCTTCCGACCTAGCGGCCGGTCACCTCCAGGGTCCCGCAAGAACTGTCACTCAACGTAGGACCACCTCCTTTCCCTGGTCCGCCTATCTAAGCAGACTCCGCAGAGGCATCGCCCCGTCTGCCCGCGGGCAGCCCGAGCGGCTCGCGTCGGGCGAGGGATGCGGCCGGCGGTTGGCGGCGGCGTCGCGCCGGGCTAGGGTGCGCCGTCTTGGCCGTTGGGCTCCGGCGGCCGGGGCTCGCCGGCCGCCTCCGGCTCAGGTGCCTTGCCGTTGCCGGTGCCGGGTAGCTCGTCGGCGACCGGAGCGCCCGTGGCCGCCTCGGTCTCCATGACCAGCGCCACGGCGGAGACCTGGTCGTCGTCGCGGATGTTCATGACCCGCACGCCCTGCGACGGCCGCCCCTGGCGCGAGATGCCCCGCGCCCCGGTGCGCTGGACCATCCCGTTCTGGGAGATGAACACCAGCTCCTGGTGCTCGCGCACGACCAGCGCCCCGATCAGGGCTCCCTTCTTGTCGGTCATCGAGATCGTCTTGACACCCATCGTGCCGCGGTTCTTGACCGGGTAGTCGGAGACCGGGGTCCGCTTGCCGTAGCCGTTCTCGGTGACGACCAGCAGCTCGGTGTCGTCGCGGGCGACGTCCATCGCCAGCACCGCGTTGCCCTTCTGGGACACGTTCATCCCGCGCACGCCGCCGGTGTCGCGGCCCATCGGCCGCACCTGAGACTCGTGGAAGCGCGCCGCCTGGCCGGAGCGAGAAACCAGGATCACGTCGTCGTCGCCGCTGGTGCGGCGCACCGCCACCAGCTCGTCGTCGTCGCGGATGTTGATGGCGATGATCCCGTCCGCCTTGATCGGCGTGTTGTAGGCCGCGAAGTCGGTCTTCTTGACCTGGCCGTCGCGGGTCGCGAACACCACGTAGCGACCCTCGTTGAAGTCGCGGGTGGCCAGCACCGACTGGACCCGCTCGCCTTCGCGCAGCGGCAGGAAGTTGGGCAGCGCCCTTCCCTTGGCGGTGCGCGAGGCCTCGGGCAGCTCGTAGACCTTCGAGCGATAGACCTTTCCGCGGTTGGTGAAGAACAGCAGGTAGTCGTGGGTCGAGCACACGAAGAGGTGCTCGATGTAGTCGCCGTCCTTCATGTCCATGCCGGTCACCCCGACTCCCCCCCGTCGCTGCATGCGGTAGGTGGAGAGCGGGAGCGACTTGATGTAGCCGCTCTTGGTGATCGTGATCACCATCTGCTGGTCGGCGATCAGGTCCTCGATGTCGAGCTCGCCCTCGGCGTGGGTGATCTCGGTGCGCCGCTCGTCGCCGTACGTGTCGGCGATCTCCTGCAGCTCCTCCTTGATCAGCCCCATGACCTTGGACTCGTCGCCCAGGACCTCGCGCAGCTCGCGGATCCGCTCGACCAGGTCGGCGTGCTCCTGCTTGATGCGGTCGGACTCCAGCGCGGTGAGCTGGCGCAGGCGCATGTCGACGATCGCCTGGGCCTGCACCATGGTGAGCTCGAAGCGCTCGATCAGCGCCGCCCGCGCGGCTTCGGCGTCGCGCGAGGCGCGAATCGCCTCGATCACCTCGTCGAGGTTGTCCAGCGCGACCAGGAGCCCCTCGAGGATGTGGGCGCGCGCCTCGGCGCGGGACAGCTCGTACTTAGTGCGCCGGGTGACCACCTCGCGCTGGTGGTCCACGTACGCCTGGATCGCCTCGCGCAGCGAGAGCGTGCGCGGCACCCCGTCGACCAGCGCCACCATGTTCACGCCGAACGTCGTCTGCATCGGCGTGTGCTTGTAGAGCTTGTTGAGCACGACCTTCGGAATCGCGTCTCGCTTGAGCTCGATCACCAGGCGGGTCCCGCGCTTGTCGGACTCGTCGCGCAGGTCGGAGATCTCGCTGAGCTTCTTCTCGTGGACCAGGTCGGCGATCTTCTGCACCAGGCCGCCATCGCCGCCCTTCTTCACCGCGTAGGGCAGCTCGGTGACGACGATCGCCTCCTTGCCCTGCCTGAGCGGCTCCACGTGGGCGCGCGCCTGCACGCGGATGCGCCCGCGTCCGGTGGCGTAGGCCTCGCGGATGCCCGCGGTGCCCAGGATGATCCCGCCGGTCGGGAAGTCGGGACCCTTCACGTGCCTCATGAGGTCCTCGGCGTCGATGTCGGGCGCGTCGATGTACGCGACGGTGGCGGCGATCGTCTCGCGCAGGTTGTGAGGCGGGATGTTGGTGGCCATGCCGACCGCGATCCCCGACGAGCCGTTGACCAGCAGGTTGGGGAAGCGGGAGGGGAGGACCAGCGGCTCCTGGACCGAGCCGTCGTAGTTCGGGGTGAAGTCGACGGTGTCGGCGTCCAGATCGCGCAGCATCTCGGTGGCGATCTTTGACAGCCGCGCCTCCGTGTAGCGCATGGCGGCGGCCGGGTCGTCGTCCACCGAGCCGAAGTTCCCTTGGCCGTCGCCCAGCGGATAGCGCATGGCGAAGTCCTGGACGAGGCGCACGAGAGTGTCGTAGATCGCCGCGTCGCCGTGGGGGTGGTACTTGCCCATCACCTCGCCGACGATGAACGCGCACTTGCGGAAGGGACGGGTCGGCTGCAGGCCGTTCTCGTTCATCGAGAACAGCACCCGGCGGTGCACCGGCTTGAGGCCGTCCCGGGCATCGGGCAGGGCGCGGCCGACGATCACCGACATCGCGTAGTCGAGGTAGGAGGACTTCATCTCCTCCTCGAGCCCGCGCGGCTCGATGTTGCCGCCCGTGAGCTGGTCGGCGGTGGCCATCTAGTCCGTCACCTCCTCCCTATACATCGAGGTTGGCGACCTGCTTGGCGTTGTCCTCGATGAACTTCCGCCTCGGCTCCACGTGATCGCCCATCAGCATCGAGAACAGCTGGGCGGCGGCGGAGGCGTCCTCCATCGTGACCTGGGCGAGGGTGCGGCTGGCCGGATCCATGGTGGTCTCGGCCAGCTGGTCGGCGTTCATCTCGCCCAGTCCCTTGAAGCGCTGCAGCTTGATGCCGCGCTTGGCCACATCGAGCACGCAGCGGCGAAGCTCCTCGAACGAAAGCGCCTCGGCGCCGTGCTCTTCGAGCCTGACCTGGAAGGGCGGCGTGCCGGCGAGATCGACCAGCGCCCGGTGGACCCGCAGGAACTGCTGGTAGTCGTTGCCCTCGAACAGGCTTCGGCGCAGGCGGTGGGTGCGGGCGAACCCGGTCTTGCGCTCGATCGCCCGCACGACGACCTCGACCGAGTCCTGGCTCACCAGCTCGGTCTCGTAGGGCTCGCTGTCGGCCGCCGGGCGGGAGACCAGCTTCTGGACGGCATCGGCGCTGGCCACGCCCTCGTCGAGGATCTGCGACTCCTCCAGGAAGGTGACGGTGCCATGGCCATGGTCGGCGCGCAGCGACGACGCCCAGCCCTCGTACTGCTTGAGCAGTCGCGTGTACTTCTGCCAGCGGGCCTCGGTGAGCTTGAACTGCGTCCCGTGGCGGTCGAAGACCTGGAGCTTCTCCCATTTATCCGACAGGAGGATGTCTTCGAGCTCGGCCTCCTTCTCGATGTAGCGCTCCTGCCTGCCGCGAGTGACCTTGTACAGCGGCGGCTTGGCGATGTAGACGTAGCCGGCGTCGATCAGCTCGGGCATCTCGCGGAACAGCAGCGTGAGCAGCAGCGTCCGGATGTGGGCCCCGTCGACATCGGCGTCGGTGGCCAGGATCAGCTTGTGGTAGCGGGCCTTCTCGAGGTCGAACTCGTCGCGCACCCCGGTCCCGATCGCGGTGATCAGCGCCTGGATCTCCTGGTTCTGGAGGACCTTGTCGATGCGCGCCTTCTCGACGTTGAGGATCTTGCCCCGGAGCGGCAGGACCGCCTGGGTCGAGCGGTCGCGGCCCTGCTTGGCCGAGCCGCCCGCCGAGTCGCCCTCGACGACGAAGACCTCGGCCAGCCGCGGGTCCTTGACCGAGCAGTCGGCCAGCTTGCCGGGCAGCATCGAGTTCTCCAGCGCCGACTTGCGGCGGGTGAGGTCGCGAGCCTTGCGGGCCGCCTCGCGCGCCCGCGACGCCGACACCGCCTTGGTGATGATCTGGTTGGCCTCGCGCGGGTTCTCCTCCAGGAACTCGGCGAGCCGGGTGTTGACGATCGACTCCACGAACCCCTGCATGCCGGGGTTGCCGAGCTTGGTCTTGGTCTGGCCCTCGAACTGGGGGTCGCGCAGCTTGGCCGAGATGACGGCCGTCAGGCCCTCGCGCACGTCCTCGCCGGCGAGGTTCTCGTCCTTCTCCTTGAGCAGGCTCTTCTCGCGCGCATAGCGGTTGAGGGTGCGCGTCAGGGCGGAGCGGAACCCCGACAGGTGGGAGCCGCCCTCGTGCGTGTTGATGTTGTTGGCGAACGAGAAGATCGACTCCTGGTAGGAGGAGTTCCACTGCATCGCGACCTCGACCGCGCCCTCCTCGCTCTCGCCCTCGAAGTAGACGATCTTCTTCTGGATGGCGTCCTTGTTCTCGTTGAGGTAGGCGACGAAGTCGCGGATGCCGCCCTCGTAGCGGAACTCCGCCTGCTGACCCTCCCCCCGCTCGTCGACCAGACTGATCCTCAGCCCGCGCGTGAGGAAGGCCGTCTCCTGGAGCCGCTGGCTCAGCACGTCGAAGTCGTAGTCGAGGCTCTCGAAGACGTCGGCGTCCGGCAGGAACGTGACGGTGGTGCCGGTCTGGCTGGCTTTGGCGCCCTTCTTGAGCGGGGCGAGGGGATCGCCGCGCTCGTACTCCTGAGTCCAGACGTGGCCGTCGCGCTTGACCTCGACCGCCAGGTGCTCGGACAGGGCGTTGACCACCGACACGCCGACTCCGTGCAGCCCGCCCGAGACCTTGTAGCCGCCGCCGTCGCCGAACTTCCCGCCGGAGTGCAGCACGGTGAGCACGACCTCGACGGCGGGGCGCTTCTCCTTCTCGTGCATTCCCACGGGGATGCCGCGGCCGTCGTCCACCACGGTCACCGAGTTGTCGGGGTGGATGGTGACCTCGACGGCGTCGCAATGGCCGGCCAGCGCCTCGTCGACCGAGTTGTCGACGACCTCGTAGACGAGATGGTGCAGGCCGCGGGTGCCGGTCGAGCCGATGTACATGCCCGGCCGGCGGCGCACCGCCTCGAGGCCCTCGAGGACGGTGATGTCCTTGGCGTCGTAGCCGCTGCGACCGCGCTTGCGCGCGGGGGAGGGGCGGTCCTTCTGCTGTGTCTTGCGGCCCTTAGGTGCGTCCTTCGGCATGGTCCTCCGGCTTACATGCGAAACCCCGACTCCGCAGCGCCGAATGCGCGGGTCGGGGACGCGTGCCTTCGATACAGAAGAATAGCACAGCGGCCCGTCGTCACCCCCGCTCCGACTGCGCAAAAATGCCTGCAAAATGCGCAAAAAGGTGGGCGCGCGGAGCACGGTCGGCGAGGCGGCCTCACGCGGTTATCCGATCGCCCGTGGCGACGCACCGCAGCCTGCGCACGGCGGGCTGCCCGAGCGCCCGGTTGAGGCGCTCGACCACCTCGGCTCCCATCAGGTCGAGCTCCTGGGCCCAGACCGCCGAGCGGCAGGCGACGGTGACCACGCCGTCGCGCTCGGCGACCGGTCGGGCCTCCCGGGCGATGACCTCGCCCACCGCCTCCAGCCAGCCCGCCTGGATGGCGGCCAGCCGGGTGCTCGGCGCCATCCGCGCGGTCAGGGCTTCCAAGGCGCCGGACAGCGGGCGCAGCGCGCGGCGCCTCAAGCGGCGGCCCAGTCCTCGGTCGCCTCGAGCACGGCTCCGCCCGACACGGTCGCCCGCGCGACGCCGGGATCCCGCGCGCCCGGGATCGCGTCGAGGTCGGTGGTGGTCAGCACGCTCTGGCCACCGGCGCCGCCCAGCGCGTCCACCACCGCGCTTCGACGCTCGAGGTCGAGCTCGCTCATGGCGTCGTCGAGCAGCATCAGCGGCGCCGTCCCCCGGGTCAGCGCGATCGCCTCTCGCTCCGCCAGCATCAGCGCCAGCAGCCCCAGGCGCTGCTGGCCCTGAGAGCCGTAGGTGCGCAGCTCCCGGCCCTCGCGCAGCAGGGCCACGTCGTCGCGGTGGGGCCCGTGGACGGTGAACCCGCGCTCCAGGTCCGCGCCGAGGCGCTCGGCCAGCTCCGCGGCCAGTTCCGCGGCGGTGGTCGACCGGGAGCGGGGGCGGTACACGACCTCGGGTTCGCCGTCGAGCCCGATCGCCGCGGCGGTCGCCCGGAAGCGGGGTGCGAGCTGCTCCACCGCCTCGCGGCGATCCCCCATCAGGGCGACCCCGTGGATGGACAGCTCGGCGTCCCAGGCCCCGAGCGCATCGCGGCCGGCGGCGCCGGCCCGCAGCCGCCCCAGCAGCGCGTTGCGCTGCACGAGGGCGCGCGCGTAGGAGCGTCTGGTGTCGGCCCTGGCCGGCCGCAGCGCCGCGACCACCTGGTCGACGTGTGCACGCCGGAGGGCCGGGCCTCCCTTCACCAGCGCGAGACGGTCGGGCGAGAACACGCCGGCCAGCGGGCGCGCGGTCACGTCGGCCAGCCGCTCGACCGGGGTGCCGTCGACGCGCAGGTGCCTGCGCTCCCCGGCTCGCAGGCCGACCGAGATCTCGTGGGCGCCGTCCCCGGCCTCGGCCTCCAGCTCGACCCGGGCGACCGTCGCTCCGAAGCGGATCGCCTCCCGCTCACTGGCGGTTCGGAACGAGCGCCCCGTACAGGCGAGATAGAGCCCCTCCAGCAGGTTCGTCTTTCCGGCGCCGTTGCGACCCTGGATCACGGTGATCCCGGCCCCGAGGCGCAGCTCCGCCGACGCGTAGGAGCGGAAATCGCGCAGGCGCAGGCGCGTGACCCTCACGCCGGCCCCCTACACGTTCAGGCGAATCGGCATGATCAGGTAGAGGAAGCCACCGGCATCCCCCGACTCGATCAGGCCGGGCCTCAGCGGACTGATCAACTTCAGCAGCACGTCCTGCGAGCCGACGCTCTCCAGTCCATCGCGCAGGAAGTCCGGGTTGAAGCCGATCTCCAGCGGGTCGCCCTTGAACGGAGCGGGAATCGTCTCGCGCGCCTCGCCGACGTCCGGGGTCTGGGCCGAGATCGTGAGCTGTCCGTCCGAGAAGGCGAGTCGCAGCGGCGCGTTCTTCTGCGCCAGCAGGCTGATCCGCCTCACCACCTCGGTCAGCTCGTCGTTGGGGAGCCGCAGCTCGTGCTCGAAGGACTCCGGCACCAGCTGGGCATGGTTGGGGAACTGCCCCTCGATGAGGCGAGAGGAGAGTGTTGCGCCGTCGACCTCGAAGACCACCTGGTTGGCCCCGACACCGACGGTGAGCCGGTCGCTGCCTGCCTGCTGCGCGAGCCGCGCCAGCTCCTGGAGGGCGCGGGCCGGCACGTTGGCCTCGAACGATCCCTCGAGCGGTGATTCGAGCTCGGTCCGCTTGACACTCAGCCGGTAGGAGTCGGTGGCCACCATGCGCAGCTCCTGGGCGGTGGCCGACACGAGGATCCCGGTCAGGACCGGGCGCGTCTCGTCGCGTGAGGCGGCGCGGGCGACCGTCTGGACGGTGGAGACGAAGGCGGCGGCCGGCACCGCCACCACCGCGTCCCGGGACGGCTCGGGCAGCGGCGGGAAGTCCTCGGCGCGCAGGGTGCGGATGTGGAAGGAGGCGGCGCCCGAGGTGATAGCCACGTCGTGCTCGGTGGGGCGCAGCTCGAGCGTGACGCGCTCGGCCGCGAGCGCGCGCACCACCTCCAGCGTGAGGCGCGCCGGCAGGACCACCTCGCCGGGACGCTCAATTGCGGCCTCGAGCGGGACGCGAAGGCCGACTTCGAGATCAGTGGCGCGCAGCTCGGCCGCGTCGCCGTCCGCGGTGATCTGGACGCCGGACAGCGCCTGTACCGCGCTATGCGTGGAGGCGACGCGAGCGACGGACTGCAGCTGGGCGAGCAGCGAATCGCGAGCAACTGACACCTTCATCGCTCGATCACCAGTCCATACAGAGGGAGTTGTGGTTGGGGTGTGGAGATGTGCAGAACTCGGCAAGTTCGCAGCTCGATGCGGCAGCTGATCGCCGCGCGGCGGTGGAGACGGATGTGAGCTGAGTCTGTCACGCAGCTCGGTCGCCAGGAGGAGCCCACAGCTGGTCGGCAAGGGCGTGAGCGGCCGCGGCAAGCGAGGTGTCGCGGGCGAGCCGCTGGCGGGCGCGTCGGCAGGCGTAGAGCACGGTCGTATGGTCGCGGCCGCCGAACTCGCGCCCGATCGCAGGCAGGGTGGCGTCCGCGTGCTCGCGTGACAGGTACATGGCGAGCTGGCGGGGCCAGGCGACGTTGCCGGACCGGCTCGACGAGGTCAGCTGCGCCACCGTGAGCCCGAACTCCTCCGCGACTAGCTCCTGCACCTCGCGCACGGAGGGCACCGGTCGATCGGCGGCCGGCCCGAATCCGTCGAGCGCCTCCGCGACAAGCGTGCCGCCGAGCGGGCGGCGGTAGAGGGAGGCGCTCGCCACCACGTGGGTGAGTGCTCCCTGCAGGGCGCGGACGTTGCCGGTCACCCTCGAGGCGACGAGCTCCACGACCTCGTCGGTCAGGTCAGACCACTCCGCCTGGCGCGCCCAGTTGCGCAGGATCGTGAGACGAGTCTCGAAGTCGGGCGCCGCGATGCCGGCGACCAGCCCCGACTGGAAGCGCTCGCGCAGCCGCTCCTCCACGGCGGCTATCTCGGCGGGCGGCCTGTCCGACGTGAACACGAGCTGACGCCCGCTCTCGTAGAGCGTGTTGAAGGTGTGGAAGACCTCCTCCTCGGTCCTCGTCTTGTCTTGGAGGAACTGGACGTCGTCGATCAGCAGCACGTCGGCGTTGCGGTAGCACGCCTTGAAGCGGTCGACCGCGCCCGTCTGCAGTGCACGCACGAACCCGGTCGTGAACCCGTCGGCGGTGACGCACCGGACCGCGGCCTCCCCGTACGTGCGCACGTAGGAGGCGATCGAGTGCAGCAGATGCGTCTTTCCGACCCCCGGGGGACCGGAGATGAAGAGCGGGTTGTAGGCATGCCCGGGCAGCTCCGCGACGGCCAGCGCAGCCGCGTGCGCGAGCCGGTTGCCCTCGCCGATCACGAACCGGTCGAACGTGTACTCCGGACTGGGCTCGTGCTCGAGCTCCGCCGCCCGACCACCCGCCGCATCGCTCGACGTCTGGGTGCACGCAACGATCTCGACCTCGACCTCCGGGCCCAGCACCGCCGCCGCGCTCGCCTGCAGCACGCGCCCGAAGCGATCGGCCACCCAGCGCGCCGCGTGGTCCGGGGCCGCCAGCACCAGCTGGCGCTCGCCGAGTTCCCGGGGCTCGAGCGTCCTGAGCCAGTGGTCGTACGCTCCGGTCGGCACCGCCCGCCGCAGCTCGCCGCGAATCCGGTTCCAGATGTCGTCGGTGACGGCGGGCATGGTGGCGCAGGCAGGCGCGGCCGGCTCCTTTCCGGAGGGCTCGGGCGATTGGCTTGAGAGGAGTCCCGGGCCGCCGCCGACGTGCTGCGGAACCGGGGCGGCGCGACTATAGCGCCAGGCACGCGGACGCCAAACCGACCTGGGCGCAAATCGCGCAGAAATGTTGGGTAGGGCGGGAGTCGCGGACAGGCGCGCGCCCCACGGACCGCGGTCCGGGCGTCCGTATACTTGGCTCGCCTCGCCGCGATCCTGTCCGCCGGACGTCCCACCAGTGAAGCGCACCTACCAGCCCAAGAAGCGCAAGCGGGCCCGCACGCACGGGTTTCGCGCGCGCATGCGCACGCGCGGCGGCCGCCGGGCGATCAGGCGGCGCCGGGCCAAGGGCCGCACCCGCCTGACCGTCTAGATGCGGCCGGGGACGTCTCCGCGCCGCTCGGGCCGGGGCCGGCTGTCGCGCAGCGCCGACTTCGAGCGCGCGTATCGCCGCGGACACTCCGCCGGCAATCGCCACCTGGTGCTCTACGTGTTTGCGCGGTCCGAGGAAGCCGAGCCGAGATTCGGCGTCTCGGTGTCGAGACGGCTGGGCGGTGCGGTGGTCCGAAACCGGGTCAAGCGGCTTCTGCGCGAGGCCTTCCGAACCAGTCCGGAGGTGGCCCCCGGTCGCGACTACGTCGCCGTCGCGCGACCCGACGCGGCCGAGCTGGCCGAGCGCGAGGGGCTGGCCGGAATCGAGCGGGCCCTCGGCGAGCTGCTGCGCCGCACCGGCGACCGTACGGCGGAGGGTTCCGGCGAGCCCGCGCCCGAGGTCTCGGGGGAGCCGGCGTCGTGATGCCCGGCGGGGCGGTCGGGGCGGCCGAGCCACCAAGCCCGGCCCCGGCGGTCCGGTGGGCCCGCCGGCTGGTCACCGCGCCCATCCAGGTCTACCGCCGCTGGATCTCCCCCGGGCTGCCGCGCCGCTGCAAGTACGAGCCGAGCTGCTCGGTCTACGCGGTCGAGGCGATCCGGGGGTTCGGCATACTGCGCGGCCTGGTGCTGGCCGCCTGGCGGCTGCTGCGCTGCAACCCATGGAGCCATGGCGGGTTCGATCCGCTCGAGCAGCAGACGCTGTTCGCCTCGCGTGGCCAGGCCGGCCCCGCCCCGCGATGACATCTTCGCACGCTGATCCGATCACCTCGGCCACGGCGCGTCGGGCCGGCTCCCGCGTAGCGGGGTGGCGCCGGATCCGGCCGCCGGGGTGAGCGCCGTGCCCGTCGTCCTGGCCAACGTCCTGCAGCCGCTGATCGACGTCTGCGACGCGGTGATGGTGTTCTTCCACGACCACCTGCTGCGCGGCTCATGGGGGTTTTCGATCATCGCCCTGACGGTGGTTGTCCGGCTCATCCTGCTGCCCCTGACGCTCAAGCAGTTCCGGTCCATGCAGGCCCTGCAGAAGCTCTCGCCTCAGATCAAGGCGCTGCAGCAGAAGTACAAGGAGGATCGCCAGCGCCTAAATCAGGAAATGATGAAGTTTTACCAGGAGAACAAGGTCAACCCGTTCGCCTCATGCCTGCCTCTCGCGGCGCAGATGCCGATCTTCCTGGCGCTCTTCTACATGCTGCGCAAGGACCTGCGCCACGACATATGTCCCGGCGTGAGCGGGCCCTGTGGCGACAAGGCGAGCTTCCTGTTCATCCCCGATCTGACCAACAAGGCCACGGGCGTCGTCCTGGTGGTCCTGATCCTCCTCTACGTCAGCTCTCAGCTGTTCTCGAGCCTGGTCATGTCGGTCAGCGCGGACAAGAACCAGCGCCGGCTGATCGTGCTGCTGCCACTGGTCTTCGTGACCTTCGTCGCCCAGTTTCCAGCCGGCCTGATCGTCTACTGGATCACCACGAACATCTGGACGATCGCGCAGGGCTACATAGTGCGCCACCGCGTCGGACCCTTACGCCCGCCGCCGGCGGCGGCCGAGCCCGCGGCCGCGAAGGCGGGCGCATCGGGCGGGCAGGTCGAGGCCGGCTCGGCGCCGCCACCCCCACCGCCCCGCAAGCGCTCGCGCAAGCGCTCGGGGCGACGGCGGTGAGCGCCGGCGACGACCCCGCGACGCGCCTGCGCGAGCTCCTGACCCGGGTGGTGGAGGCTTGCGCGGTGAGCGGCTCGGTCGAGGTCAGCGAGGACGAGGAATCGCTGCGGGCGACGATCCGCGGGGACGACCTCGGGCTCCTGATCGGAAGGCACGGTCAGACGATCGACGCGCTCCAGCACCTGGCGTTCCGGGTCGCCTACCGGGACACCGAGCCGCGCAAGCGGGTGATCGTGGACGCGGCGGGCTATCGCGACCGCCGCGCGGCGGTCCTGCACCGCCAGGCCGACCGGGCGGTGACCGAGGCGGCGCGCTTCGGTCGGCCGGTTGCCCTGGAGGCGATGTCGGCCGCCGAGCGGCGCCTGGTCCACGAGTACCTGCGCGACCGCGCGGAGATCGAGACGTACAGCGAGGGGGAGGAGCCCCACCGACACCTCGTGGTCGCGCCGGTGGTGTCCTAGGGACGCGGGCGTCCCTGCCGGCACTAAGGCTCAGGTTGCGCCTGAGTGTCCGCGATGGGGTTCGCCTCTCGGGCCGCCCGGACGGGGGCGGTGCCGGCCTGGGTGAGACCCCCTCTCCGCAGAGGCTCGCCACCGTTTCACGTTTTTCTTGACGGTGAAACAATGAACGCATGCTCGCTCTGAGCGATTTCGAGCGTGGCCTGCTGGTGGGCGTACTGATCGGCGAGGGCCATTTCGGCGGCGACGGCAAGCAGCCCCAGATCACGCTCAGGATGCACGTGCGTCACCAGGCGCTGTTCGAGTGGCTGGTGGAGCGAGTGCCCGGCAGCCGCCTGTACGGGCCCTATCACCACGGCGGCCGCGCCTATTACCAGTGGATGGTCCGCGGGCGCCCGCTGGTCATGGAGCTGCTGCCGATCCTCCAGGAGGAGCTGCGCCCCGACGTGGACGGCCACGCGGCGCTGCGCCTGGCCCAGATGCAGGAGCGGTACGCGAGCTATATCGGTCGCGTGGCCTCCGGCGGCGGCGCGTGAGCCCCACGGAAGCCCTGAGCGACCTCGCGACGCGGTTCGAGCTTTCCGCCACCGCGGCGAGGCAGCTTGGAGCGATCCTGGACCTCGTGGAGCGCGACCCCGAGGCCCCCACCTCGATCACCGCTCGGCGCTCGGCACTCGACGTCCATGCCGCGGACTCGCTCGTCGCGCTCGAGATCCCGGAGGTCCGTGCGGCAGCCGTGTTGGCGGACCTCGGCTCGGGTGCGGGCTTCCCGGGCCTGGCCCTGGCGGTCGCCCTCCCGCACGCGTCCGTCTCGCTGGTCGAGAGCTCGCGCCGCAAGTGCGCCTTCCTCACCCGCGCGGTGACCGAGGCGAGCCTTGCGAGCGTGAATGTCGTATGCGCGCGGGTCGAGGAATGGGGCGACGGACGGGAGGCCTGCGACGTCGTCACCGCCCGCGCGCTCGGCCCCCTCGCGGTGGTCGCCGAGTACGCCGCTCCGCTGCTGCGGGTGGGTGGATCGCTGGTGGCGTGGAAGGGCCGCCGCGACGCGGAGGAGGAGCGCGCCGCCGCCGCGGCAGCCGGTGCGCTCGGCCTGGAGCCCGCGCGGGTCGTGCCCGTCCGCCCCTACGCGGAGTCGCGAGACCGCCATCTCCACATCCTGCGCAAGGCGGCCCCGACTCCCGCGCGGTTCCCACGGCGGGCCGGCATGGCGCGCAAACGCCCGTTGCGCGCACGTAGCGAAGATTTGACCTGACGCCGGCCTCGTTCGACCGCTTCCGGCGCTAGCTTCCAGCGCCGGGCCGATGGGAACCATCTACGCCATCGCGAACCAGAAGGGCGGCGTGGGCAAGACGACCACCGCCGTCAACGCCGCGGCCTGTGTCGCCGACGGCGGCCATCCGACCCTCCTCGTGGATCTCGATCCCCAGTGCAACGCCACCGTTGGGCTGGGCCTACCGAAGGACCTGAGCCCGAACGTCTACGGCGTCCTGGCAGGCGACTGCGCTCTCTCGGAAGCGGTCCGACCGACGCCGGTGGACGGCCTCGAACTGGTGCCGTCGCATCCTGATCTCGCGGGAGCCGCGGTCGAGCTGCCCCGCCTTCCCGGTTCGGAGACTCGGCTGCGGGACGCAATCCAGCCCGAGCGCGACCGGTTCGCGTTCTGCTTTCTCGACTGCCCCCCATCGCTGGGGCCGCTCACCGTCGGGGCGCTGGTGGCCGCCGACCGGGTGATCGTCCCCGTCCAGACCGAGTACTTCGCGCTCGAGGGCCTGGCGGGGCTGCTCGACACCGTCGGCCTGATCCAGCGCGAGCTGAACCCGGGGCTGACCGTGGCGGGAATGCTGCTGACGATGCACGACGGGCGCACCCGGCTGGCCCAGGACGTCGAGCGCGAGGTGCGCGACCACTTCCCCGAGCTGGTCTTCGACACCGTCATCCCGCGCAACGTCCGCGTCGGCGAGGCACCGAGCTTCGGGCGGCCGGTCATCCACCACGATCCCGACTGCGCCGGATCCGGTGCCTATCTCGCCTTCGCACGCGAGGTGGCGGCGCGTGGCTGACCGGGCTCGGGGCATGGGCCGCGGCCTGGCGGCGATCCTCTCGGTCCCCAGTGGGTCACCGCCGGACGAGCTGCGGTCGATCCCGGTGGATGCAATATCACCTAATCCTGATCAACCGCGGCGAAGCTTCGGCGAGGACGGCCTGGCGTCGCTGGCGGCCTCCTTGCGCGAGCGCGGCGTCCTGCAGCCGGTTATCGTCCGCGCCGCGGGCGCCGGGCGCTACGAGCTGATCGCCGGCGAGCGGCGCTGGCGGGCCGCCCGTCTCGCCGGCCTGGAGGCACTTCCGGCGATCGTCCGCACCCCCGACGACGCCGCCTCGCTCGAGCTCGCGCTGATCGAGAACATGGCACGCGAGGACCTCAACCCGGTCGACCAGGCGCGGGCCTGCACGGCCCTGGTCGAGGAGCTCGGCCTCACCCGCGAGGCGGTGGGGCTGCGGGTGGGACGCAGCCGGGTGGCGATCTCCAATCTGCTGCGGCTGCTCGACCTCCCCGACGAGGCGCTCGCCCTGCTGGAGTCCGGTGCCCTGTCCGAGGGCCACGGCCGGGCGCTCCTGCTGGCGCCCGATCACGGCGAGCGCCGGCGGCTCGCCCGGGCGGCCGCCGAGCACGGCTGGTCGGTCCGCGAGCTGGAGGCGCGGGCCGGCCGGGGCGGCGCCGGCCCGAGACGAACGCGCCGTCCCGACGTGGCGCACCCCGACCAGGAGGAGGCCGTCGCGCGCCTCTCGGAGGCGCTCGGCTCCCTGTTGGCACGCGACGTCACCGTGCGCCCCCATGGCGACGGCTACCGTGCGACACTCGACTTCGAGTCGCTCGAGGAGGCGCTGGAGGTGGTCTCGCGGCTGCGCCGCGAGCCGCCTGCGCACCCGCACTGACGCTTCGAGCGGCCCTCCGGGCGCGCGCTAGAATCGCCCGCCGGAGGGCGATTAGCTCAGTCGGTCAGAGCGCCTCTCTGATAAGGAGGAGGTCCCTGGTTCGAGTCCAGGATCGCCCACTAACAGGCGAGTGCGAGAAAGCCCCGTTACGGCGGGGTTTTCTTGTGGATGGGAGCATCTGAGTCGCAGCGGCCCGGCTCAGGCATTGCCGAACAACTCGTTCTTGGGGCGGTCCTGATCGAGCAGCGCCTCGGCCTGTTCTGCGCCGACGACGGGCAGACCGCTTGAATCAAGCAGGCCCGCTTGAACCAGCACGGTGGCCTGGTCCCAGTAGATGTGCTCGTGGCTGACCTTGCCGTCTTCGAAGCCGACCACGACGACTAGCGGGACCGCTATCCGGCGGCCCGTCGGCGGAATCCCGGGAAGCATGATGTCGAGCGCGCGATTGTGGGTGAAGGTGATCAGCAGCTCGTCGACAACCTGGTTTCCGCCCACCGTCCGCGAGATCTGTCGCGTTTGCGTGTCGTCGGGCCACTGGCCGATGAAGTGGTGGCCGTAGAAGTCGCGCACGCCGGTGGTGCCGTTGCCGCCGGTTATCGTCGGCACGTGCTGGACGTAGGGATCGCCGGTCATCGTGGCCATCGTCGCCTCGAGATCGAGGTCTTCGAACTCTGCCGTCACGTGGGCGTCGAAAGTCGCTGCTAGGTCGTTCATCGAGCTGGTCTCCCTCGTCGGTTGCTTGGCCGCGTGCGATCTTCCACTAACAGGCGAGTGTGAGAAAGCCCGCTCCGGCGGGGGTTCCTGTGCCTGAGGGCCACGATTGGCCCACAGCCCCAGGTTCAGTCGCCCTCTGCTCTCGCCAGGGCGACCGCCGCGGCGATGTGGGAAAGGTTTCCGAGCATCTCATCGCGGCCGGTGTCGAACTGCTCGGAGAACAGTCCGACGTCATTGGCGGTCGAGGAGGCGCGGTCGAAGACGCGCCGCGCCTCTTGCCGACGGTCCTGGCGCGCGAGGCACTCGGCCAGCCAGAACGAGCATGCCAGGAACGCCCCCTCGCTTCCCTCGAGCTCGTCCTCGACGTAGCGTCGCAGCAGCCCATCGTTGGCGAGCTGCTCCCGGACCGCGTCGGTCGTGCGCACCATCCGCTCGTCCTCCCAATCGACGAACCCGGTGACCGGCAGCAGCAGGAGTGCGGTATCCAGCTCGCGCCGCCCGAGGGCCTGGACGAAGACTCCACGGCCGGAGTCGTAGCCGTCCCGCTCGACGGCCGCCCGGATCTCGCGCCGTGCGCGCTGCCAGCGCCGTACCGGCGCTCGATGACCGGACTCCCTGGCGAGTCGCAGACCCCGGTCGATCGCCGCCCAGCA